>NZ_CP080409.1:2852423-3565529 GCF_019448235.1 Nocardioides panacisoli | reverse complement strand
CTGGGACTACTACCGGCAGCGCTTCGAGCGGAACCGCGGCCTGCGCATCGACTTCGTCCTCGGCTCCCCCACCTTCGCCGACCGCGTCACCGGCGCCTTCATCGACACCGACGAGCGCAACCCCGCGCAGGGCACGACAAGCCGTCGGACCACGCGCCGGTCATCGTGGATCTGGCTGAGTGATGTCCGCCTCAGGGTGGTCGGCCATGTGCCGACGTACCCACTGCTCCGCTTCCTCCCTGCCGTCACGGGCCGGCGAGTCCAGGAGACAGACGGGACAACGAGCAAAGTGGCCATCGCTCTCCGCCCATGAGTGCAGTCCACCCGCCTTCACCCAGTCTGGGTGCCAGTCAACCGAGAACCCGTGCAGGACTCCGCTGGTGACTCCCATCATCACTTTCTCGACCTGATCGTCCGTGAGGCCAAGATTGTTGGCGGCGTTCATCACCTCAATCTCAGTCCGCACGCAATCTTCAAGCAGAGCGACTACACGGGCCATTCGGTCGGAGTCCACCGCATCATTTTCGGGGCGAATGACGTCCGATACCAATGAGCTTTGCTCGCGCGCACGGTCTACTTCGACCACTACCGGCAACGCTTCGAGCTGAACCGCGGCCTGCGCATCGTCGTCCTCGGCTCACCCGTCTTCGCCGACCGCGTCCGCGGCGCCTTCTTCGACACGAGCGCGACCCGCGCAGGGCACCGACAAGCCATCAGACCGCGCAGTGTGGATGAAAGCACGTGGCCGAGATCGCACCAAGCCCAGATCGGGGAGGATCGGGTGCACTCAGCTCACGCGGTGCTCCCCGGTGTTCGGGCTGGGCTCAGACGAACCGGTCGGGGTCGCCCGCGCCGCGCCGCAGGACCTCGGGTACGCCGTCCACCCAGCTGACGACGGTCGTCGGCTCGGCCGAGGTCTCGCCGCACTCGACCACGATGTCGACCTCGTTGTCGAGCTCCTCCTTGATCTCCCAGCCGATCGTGCGGGGCTCGGTCTCGCCGGGGAGGATCAGCGAGCTGGACAGCAGCGGCTCCTCCAGCTTCTCCAGCAGGTGCTGCACGAAGGTGTGGCCGGAGATCCGGGCACCGACGGTGCGCTTCTTTGGGTGCATCAGCCGACGCGGGACCTCGGGCATCGCGGGCAGGATGAAGGTGTAGGGACCGGGCGTCGCGGCCTTGATGGCGCGGAACGCGGCGTTGTCGACGTGGACCAGCTGCCCCATCTGGGAGAAGTCGCGGCACACCAGCGTGAAGTGGTGCTTGTCGTCCAGGCCGCGGATCCGCAGGATCCGGTCCCGGCCCTCGCGGTTGCCCACCCGGCACCCGAGGGCGTAGCCCGAGTCGGTCGGGTAGGCGATCAGGGCGTCGTCGTGCAGCGCGTCGACGATCTGCTGCAGCCCGCGGGGCTGCGGGTTGTCCGGGTGGAGGTCGAGGAAGCGTGCCATCGCGCGCCTCAGGCCCTGCCGGCGGCCTTCATGTCGCGGCGCAGCTCCTTGGGCAGTGAGAAGACCAGCGACTCCTCGGCGGTGTTGACCGCCTTCGCGGCCGGGTACCCCCGGTCGGCGAGGTAGTCCAGCACGCCCTGCACCAGGTCGTCGGGCACCGAGGCGCCGGAGGTGACACTGACGCGCTCGACGCCCTCGAGCCAGGCCTCGTCGATCTCGCTGGCGTCGTCGACGCGGTAGGAGGCCTTCGCGCCCGCCTCCAGCGCGACCTCGACCAGGCGTACGGAGTTGGACGAGTTGCCCGAACCGACCACGATCACCAGGTCGGCCTCCGCGCCGATCTGCTTGACCGCGACCTGGCGGTTCTGGGTTGCGTAGCAGATGTCGTCGCTCGGCGGGTCCTCCAGCTGCGGGAACTTCTCCCGCAGCCGACGCACGATCTCCATCGTCTCGTCCACGCTCAGCGTGGTCTGCGAGAGCCAGGACAGCTTCGCGTCCGGCGGGAACTCGAGGTGGTCGACGTCCTCGGGCCGCTCCACCAGGGTGATCGACTCCGGCGCCTCACCTGCGGTGCCCTCGACCTCCTCGTGACCGTCGTGCCCGATCAGCAGGATCTCGTACTGCTCGCGGGCGAACCGCTTGGCCTCGTTGTGGACCTTGGTCACCAGCGGGCACGTCGCGTCGATGGTCTTCAGCGACCGCGCCTCGGCGTCGCGGTGCACCTGCGGGGAGACGCCGTGGGCGGAGAACACCACGGTCTCACCCTCGGGGATCTCGCCGATCTCCTCGACGAAGATGGCGCCTCGCTTCTCGAGGTTCTGCACCACGTGCTTGTTGTGCACGATCTGCTTGCGCACGTAGACCGGTGCGCCGTAGAGGTCGAGCGCCTGCTCGACGGTGATCACGGCGCGGTCGACGCCGGCGCAGTAGCCGCGGGGGTCGGCCAGCAGGACTTCCCGCTCCGCGTCGTCCAACTGGCGGGGCGTGCCGAGGTCGATCGTCATGGCGCCAAGTGTAGGGGCGCGGCGAGGGCCACCGAAAACGCACCGAGCCGCCCGGCGTACCGGGCGGCTCGGTGGGTGGTGATCGAGTGCTCGATCAGGCCTTGTCCTCGTCGGACTCCTCGGCGGGAGCCTCCTCGGCAGCCTCGTCCGTGGCCTCGGTGGCCTCCTCCGCGGGAGCCTCCTCCGTGGTCTCGGCGGCCTCCTCGACGGGGGCCTCCTCGACGGCGTCGGTGGTCTCCTCGACCGGCGCCTCCTCGGCGGCCGCCGGGGCCTCCTGGGCGGGCGCGGCCGGAGCCTTCGGGCTGTAGGCCTCGGTCACCAGCTCGATGACCGCCATCGGGGCGTTGTCGCCCTTGCGCGGCGCGAGCTTGGTGATGCGGGTGTAGCCACCGGGACGCTCGGCGTACGCCGGGGCGATCTCGGTGAAGAGCTCGTGCACGACGGACTTGTCGTGGATCACCTTCAGGACCTCACGGCGCTGGTGCAGGGGGTTCTCCCCCAGGTGCGCCTTCTTGGCCTTGGTGATCAGCTTCTCCGCGTAGGGCCGCAGCGTGCGGGCCCGCGTCTCGGTGGTCGTGATCCGGCCGTGCTCGAAGAGCGCGGTGGCCAGGTTGGCCAGGATCAGCCGCTGGTGCGACGGGCTGCCGCCGAGGCGGGGGCCCTTCTTGGGCTTGGGCATGTCGTCTCTCTTTCCTCCCCGGCCGTGTCAGGTACCGGGGTAGTCGGGGCTACTGCGAGCCCGGGATCAGTACTGCTCGTCCTCGACGAACGCGGTGTCGTCGTCCTCGCCCATCTCGGCCAGCGCGGCGTGCGGGTCGAAGCCCGGTGCGCTGTCCTTGAGGGAGAGGCCCATCTCGGTCAGCTTGCCCTTGACCTCGTCGATGGACTTCGCGCCGAAGTTGCGGATGTCCATCAGGTCCTGCTCCGAGCGACCGATGAGCTCACCCACGGTGTGGATGCCCTCGCGCTTGAGGCAGTTGTAGGACCGGACGGTCAGCTGCAGGTCCTCGACCGGGAGGGCGAGGTCCGCGGCGAGCTGCTCGTCCACCGGCGACGGGCCGATGTCGATGCCCTCGGCCTCGATGTTGAGCTCGCGGGCCAGGCCGAACAGTTCGACCAGCGTCGTACCGGCCGACGCGATCGCGTCACGCGGCATGATGGACGGCTTGGTCTCGACGTCGATGATCAGCTTGTCGAAGTCGGTGCGCTGCTCGACACGGGTGGCCTCGACCTTGTAGGTGACCTTCAGCACGGGGCTGTAGATCGAGTCGACCGGGATCCGGCCGATCTCGTTCTCGCTGCCCTTGTTCTGGACCGCCGAGACGTAGCCACGGCCACGCTCGACGACGAGCTCCATCTCGAGCTTGCCGTCCTCACCGAGGGTGGCGAGCTTGAGGTCGGGGTTGTGCACCTCGACACCGGCCGGCGGCGCGATGTCGGCGGCGGTCACGTCACCGGCACCCGACTTGCGCAGGTACATGGTGACCGGCTCGTCGTGCTCGGAGGAGACCACGAGGCCCTTGAGGTTGAGGATGATCTCGGTGACGTCCTCCTTGACGCCCTCCACGGTGGAGAACTCGTGGAGCACGCCGTCGATCTTGATGCTCGTGACCGAGGCACCGGGGATCGAGGAGAGGAGGGTACGACGCAGCGAGTTGCCCAGGGTGTAGCCAAAACCCGGCTCGAGCGGCTCGATGACGAACCGCGACCGGAACTGGTCGACGGTCTCCTCCGACAGGGTGGGGCGCTGTGCAATGAGCACTGGTTTCGTTCCTTTCCGGGTCGACCGCTATTTGAAGACCCAGATGTGATGCGTGGACGAATGGTGGAACTGATGGGGCAGGACGCCCCGGGGATCACTTCTTCGAGTAGAACTCGACGATCAGCTGCTCCTGGACGTCGACCGTGATCTGCTCACGGACCGGGAGCTGGTGCACCAGGATCCGCATCCGGTTGGGCAGCGCCTGCAGCCACGCCGGGACCACGCGCTCGGCGTGGGTCTCGCGGGCCACGATGAACGGCGTCATCTCCAGCGACTTCTCGCGCACGTCGATGATGTCGTACTGGCTGACCTGGAAGGACGGCACGTTGACCTTCTTGCCGTTGACCAGGAAGTGGCCGTGGACGACCAGCTGGCGGGCCTGACGACGCGTGCGGGCGAACCCGGCGCGGTAGACCACGTTGTCCAGGCGGGCCTCGAGCATCTGCAGCAGGTTGTCACCCGTCTTGCCCTGCCGACGCGCGGCCTCGACGTAGTAGTTGTGGAACTGACGCTCCAGCACGCCGTAGGTGAAGCGGGCCTTCTGCTTCTCGTGCAGCTGGTTGCGGAACTCGCTCTCCTTGACCCGCGCGCGGCCGTGCTGGCCCGGCGGGTAGGGGCGCTTCTCGAATGCCTTGTCCTCGCCGACCAGGTCGGTACCGAGGCGGCGCGACTTGCGGGTCATGGGGCCGGTGTAGCGGGCCATTTCCTACGCTCCTTCTTTCGGTCTCGGTCGGCTCAGACGCGCCGGCGCTTGGGCGGGCGGCAACCGTTGTGCGGGTTGGGGGTCACGTCCTGGATGGTGCCGACCTCGAGGCCGAGGGCACCCAGCGAACGGATCGCCGTCTCACGGCCCGAGCCGGGGCCCTTGACGAAGACGTCGACCTTCTTCATGCCGTGCTCCTGGGCGCGACGCCCGGCGGCCTCGGCGGCCATCTGGGCGGCGTACGGCGTGGACTTGCGCGAGCCCTTGAAGCCGACGGTGCCGGCGGAGGCCCACGAGATCACCGCACCGGTCGGGTCGGTGATGGTGATGATGGTGTTGTTGAACGTGCTCTTGATGTGGGCTTCGCCCTGGGCGACGTTCTTCTTCTCCTTGCGGCGCACCTTGGCCGCGCGGGGCTTGGGAGGCATTCAGTATCTCCTGTGAACTGGTGATGAGATCTCGGTCGAGGAAGGGCCGTCAGGCCTTCTTCTTGCCGGCAACCGTGCGCTTGGGGCCCTTGCGGGACCGGGCGTTGGTCTTGGTGCGCTGCCCGCGGACCGGAAGGCCCTGGCGGTGGCGGCGACCCTGGTAGCTGCCGATCTCGATCTTGCGACGGATGTCGGCCTGCACCTCGCGACGGAGGTCACCCTCGGTCTGGAAGTTCGCTTCGATCTCGTCGCGGAGCTTGACCAGCTCTGCGTCGCCCAACTCGTGGACGCGGAGGTCCGGGCTGATCCCGGTGGCGGCCAGCACCTTCTGGGCGCTGGTACGGCCGATGCCGTAGATGTAGGTGAGTGCGACCTCGATGCGCTTGTCGCGCGGGAGGTCGACACCGACGAGGCGTGCCATGCGGCGTTCTCCTTGTGTTTCGCTGGGGTGTCGTGCGTGACGCGCCCGGTCTCCCGTGGGTCGGGGCCGACCGCTGGTCGTGCCCCCGGGGATCCCGGCGCCGGCCCCAGTGCCGGCGGTGGGCCGCGTCCGTGGACGCGGGTGCAGTCACGCTGCAGAAGTGTTCAGTTGTGATGTTGTTGTTGCTGCTCAGCCCTGGCGGTGCTTGTCTGTGCCAGGGCCTGCGGGGCTCGGCTCCGGCAGACCTCGCTCCTCGGCCTGCCTTCGCCTCACTCCTCAGCCCTGGCGCTGCTTGTGGCGCGGGTTGGAGCAGATGACCATGACACGGCCGTGGCGACGGATCACCTTGCAGTTGTCACAGATCTTCTTGACGCTCGGGTTGACCTTCATGTCAGGTCCTTTTCAGATCGCGGCTCGATGCTTACTTGTAGCGGTAGACGATCCGACCCCGGGTGAGGTCGTAGGGCGAGAGCTCCACCACCACGCGGTCCTCGGGGAGGATCCGGATGTAGTGCTGTCGCATCTTGCCGCTGATGTGGGCCAAGACCTTGTGGCCGTTGGTCAGCTCGACGCGGAACATCGCGTTCGGGAGCGCCTCGATCACTGCGCCCTCGATCTCGATGACGCCTTCTTTCTTCGCCATGCCTTCCCATCTGATCGTTGTCCACCGGTGGCCCGGGAACCTCCACGGCCTGCGCCGTGGTGGACCTCGTGCAGCCGTGTCGCATGCCTCTCCCCGGGCACGGATGACCTACCGTTGGTGCTGGCGGTCGATCGGTGTCCGGGCAGCCGCGAGGCAGCACGACACGAGCCCACGTTGGGCCGACACGCCAGTTTAGGACGTCCCCGGTGAGAATCACCAATTCGCGAGCACCCGGCGGGTGCCCTCAGGCGTTCGCGAGCAGCCGGAGCGTGGTCTCGCGGGAGGGTGCCACCGCCGGATCCGTGCCGCGGGTCGCTCCCCCGACCGGGTGGACCATCACCTCGTCGACGCCGTACGACGCGGCCAGGTCCGCGACCTGCTCGCGTGCCGCCCCGGGCTCGTCGACCACCCAGCGGCGCTGCATGGCCGCCATCAGCCGCTCGTGGTCCTCGGGCAGGCCCTCGGCCACCTGCTCGGCGTCCTCGACCAGGCGCTGGGCGGTCAGCGGGCCGCCGGTCCGCAGCGCCAGCATCTGCAGCTGGTTGGGCAGCGCGAGGCGCTCGGCCTCGGCGCGGGTCTCGGCGACCACGGCGTTGACGGTGAGGAACGTGCGCGGCTCCGCGCAGTGCTCGGAGGGCACGAAACTCTCGCGGTAGAGCGCGAGCGCCTCGGCAGTGCCCTGGCCGCTGAAGTGGTGGGCGAAGACGTAGGGAAGACCCTTCTCCGCGGCCAGCCGGGCGGAGTACTCCGAGGAGCCCAGCAGCCACATCTCCGGGATGCCTGCCGCCGACGGCGTCGCGTGGAGCTCGTGGGTGCGGGGCCCGACCCGCATCCCGACGCCCTCGGGCGCCATCATCGCGCGGACGTCGTCGAGGTAGTTCGGGAACCGCTCCACCGCCTGGTCGTCCACTCCCCCGGCGCCGTGCTGGAGCGCGAACCGGGTGACCGGGTCCGTGCCGGGCGCGCGACCGATGCCCAGATCGATCCGGCCGGGGTACGCCGCCTCGAGCAGCGAGAACTGCTCGGCCACCACCAGCGGGGCGTGGTTGGGCAGCATGACGCCACCGGAGCCGACGCGGATCCGCTGGGTGTGGGCCGCGAGCATGCCGATCAGCACCGGTGGGTTCGTGGCGGCCACGGCCGGCATGTTGTGGTGCTCGGCGACCCAGTAGCGCCGGTAGCCCAGTTCGTCGGCGGTCGCGGCCAGACGGACCGAGGCCGCCAACGCGTCACCGGTGTGCTGGTCGGAGCGGACCGGCACCAGGTCGAGCACGGACAGCGTGGGAGACGAAGTCATCACTGGGTCAAGGCGTCGCGGCCGCTCGGCATTCCCCCGGCCGGGACGTCAGCGCTGGTCGCCCGACGGGGCGTCGGTGTCCGCACCGGCCGGCTCCGTGGCCGGCTCGTTGCGCGAGGACCACAGGCTCGCGACTGCCGTGACCACCAGGGTCACCGCGATCACCGCGAGGCTCATCAGCGAGCTCACCTCCGGCACGCCGACGTGCTCGCCCCCGTTGATGAAGGGCAGCTCGTTCTCGTGCAGGGCGTGCAGCACCAGCTTCACGCCGATGAAGGCGAGGATGAAGGCCAGGCCGAGCGAGAGGTAGACCAGGCGCTCCAGCAGCCCGCCGAGCAGGAAGTACAGCTGGCGCAGGCCCATCAGCGCGAACACGTTCGCGGTGAAGACCAGGTAGGGCTCCTGGGTGATGCCGAAGATCGCGGGGATCGAGTCGACGGCGAACATGATGTCGGTGACACCGAGCGCGATGATGACGATCACCATCGGCGAGACCACGCGGACGCCCGCGGAGTGGTACCAGGGCTTGAGGCCGTGGAACTCCGTGCCGACGTTGAGGCGCCGCTGCGCGAACCGCACGATCACGTTGTCCTCGGGGTGTTCCTCGTGGTGGGTCGTGTAGGACTTCACCAGGCTGTAGGCGGTGTAGATGAGGAAGGCGCCGAAGACGTAGAAGATCCAGCTGAGGTTGTTGACCAGCTGGTAGCCGACGGCGATGAAGATGCCCCGGAAGACCAGCGCGAGGATGATGCCGACCATCAGCGCCTCCTGCTGGTACTTGCGCGGCACGTTCAGCGCCGACATCAGGATCAGGAAGACGAAGAGGTTGTCGACCGAGAGGCTCTTCTCGATCACGAAGCCGGTGAAGAAGTCCACGCCGTAGGAGTGGCCGTGGAAGACCATCGTCCAGATGCCGAAGGCGACGGCCGCGCCGACGTAGACGGCGAAGGCGATCACGCACTCCTTCATCGACGGCTCGTGCGGATCGCGGGCGATCATCACCACGTCGAAGAGCAGTACGGCGACCGTCACGGTGAGCGTGATGGTCCATTCCAGGGTCGAGACGTCCACGGGACTCCTTCAGGCTGATCGGTGGCTGGATCGCCCGAGGTCTCTTCCGCCGCGTCGCCGCGACCTGCGGACCCGGACCGGTGCGCCGGTCGTGATGACGAGAACCGCAGCGGAGGAATACTCCCCTCGTGGTGGCCTCGATTGTTGCACGGACCGGGTCACTGCCCTAGTCGGGACCGCCGTACGGGACGCCGAGTCGCTCCAGCTCCGCGGCCCCGCCGTCGAGCGCGGTGAGGACCCAGACGCCGCGCTCGGTCAGGGCGAAGGTGTGCTCGTGGTGGGCTGCCCAGCCGCCGTCGCGCGTCGCGACGGTCCACTCGTCGGGCCGCACCGTGGTGGCCTGGTCCCCCGTCGTCACCATCGGCTCGACGGCCAGCGTCGTGCCGTGACGCATCCGGGGTCCGCGGGTGCCGCCGAGGTTGGGCACCTCGGGTGGCATGTGCATCTCGGTGCCGATCCCGTGGCCGGTGTAGTCCTCGACCACGCCGTAGGCCCCTTGCGACCGCACGTGGGCCTCCACGGCCGCGCCGATGTCGCCGACGCGACCGCCGAACCGCACCGCGGCCAGTCCGGCCCACAGCGCTTCGCGGGTGACGCGCATCAGCTCGCTCGCCTCGGGACTGGTCTCACCCACCGCGATCGTGACGGCCGCGTCGCCGTGCCAGCCGTCCACGATCGCGCCACAGTCGACCGAGACGATGTCGCCCTCGGCGAGCACCCGGTCACCGGGGATCCCGTGCACCACCTCGTCGTTGACCGAGGTGCAGATGCTGGCCGGGTACGGCGGCTCGCTGTAGCCCAGGAACGACGGGATCGCACCCGAGGACAGGATCGCGTCCTCCGCGAGGTCGTTCAGCTCACCGGTCGTGATGCCCGGCCGTACGGCGTCCTCGACCGCGGCGAGGGTGCGCGCGACCACCAGGCCGGCGCGCCGCATCACCTCCAGCTCGTCCGGGGACTTCAGCTGGAGCCGGTTGGCACCGAACATCGCGACCGCGGCTCAGGACTCGGAGACGCTGTCCAGCGCCGCGAAGATGCGCTGGGTGACCTCGTCGACCTCACCCATGCCGTCGACCTCCTGCAGCACGCCACGGCTGCGGTAGACGTCGATCAGCGGGGCGGTCTGCTCGGTGTAGACCTCCTGGCGCCGACGGATCACGTCCTCGGTGTCGTCGGCGCGGCCGTCGGTCTCGGCGCGCTGGAGCAGCCGGGCGATGAGCTCCTCCTCGTCACAGGTCAGCACCACGACCGCGTCGATGCGGTGGCCGGAGTCCTGGACCATCTGGTCCAGCTCCTCGACCTGGGCGACCGTGCGGGGGTAGCCGTCGAGCAGGAAGCCCGGCTCCGCGTCGGGCTCGGCGATCCGGTTGCGGACCATGGAGTTGGTGACCTCGTCGGGGACGTACTCCCCCGCGTCCATGTACCGCTTCGCCTCCACGCCGAGCGGCGTGCCGTCGGCGACGTTGGCACGGAAGATGTCACCGGTGGAGATGGCGGGGATCTCGAACTTCTCGCCGATGAACGCCGCCTGCGTGCCCTTGCCGGCACCCGGGGGACCCATGATGATCAGTCGCATGGTCGTCTACCTCAGGAATCCTTCGTAGTTGCGCTGCTGGAGCTGGCTCTCGATCTGCTTCACGGTGTCGAGCGCGACACCGACCATGATCAGGATCGAGGTGCCACCGAACGGGAAGTTCTGGTTGGCGTCGATCAGGACCAGGGCGATCAGCGGGGCGAGAGCGACCAGCCCCAAGTACATGGAACCCGGGAAGGTGATCCGGGAGAGGACGTAGGACAGGTAGTCCTGGGTGGGCTTCCCCGCGCGGATACCGGGGATGAAGCCGCCGTACTTCTTCATGTTGTCGGCCACCTCTTCTGGGTTGAAGGTGATCGACACGTAGAAGTAGGTGAAGAAGACGATGAGACCGAAGTAGGTCGCCATGTAGACCGGGTGGTCACCGGAGACGAAGTAGTCACCGAGGAAGCGCACCCAGGCCGAGTCGGCGTTCTGGTTGAACTGCGTCGCCATCGCGGGCAGGTAGAGCAACGACGAGGCGAAGATCACCGGGATGATGCCGGCCTGGTTGACCTTCAACGGGATGTAGGTCGAGGAGCCGCCGAACATCTTGCGACCGACCATCCGGCGCGCGTACTGCACCGGGATGCGGCGCTGGGACTGCTCGATGAAGGTCACGGCGGCGACGATGACCAGTCCGATGGCCATCACCACCGCGAAGGTCCACCAGCCGCGAGTCTTGGCGACCTGCCACAGGGCGGAGGGGAAGGTCGCGACGACCTGGCAGAAGATGAGGATCGACATGCCGTTGCCGACGCCGCGCTCGGTGATGAGCTCGCCGAGCCACATGATGACGGCCGTGCCCGCGGTCATCGTGACGACCATGACGAGGAAGGTCGACATGCTGTTGTCGTGCAGCAGGGGGAACTCGTCGGTGTTGCAGTTCTGCAGCAGGTTGCCGGTGCGCGCGAGCGCCACGATGCCGGTCGCCTGCAGGACCGCGAGCCCCAGGGTGAGGTAGCGCGTGTACTGCGTGATCTTGGCCTGGCCGCTCTGGCCCTCCTTCTTGAGGGCCTCCAGACGTGGGATCACCACGACCAGCAGCTGCAGGATGATGCTCGCGGTGATGTAGGGCATGATCCCCAGCGCGAAGATCGTCAGCTGGAGCAGCGCGCCACCGGAGAACAGGTTGATCAGCGTGTAGACGCCCTCCTGGTTCTGGGCGTCGCTGAGGCAGGCCTGGACGTTGGAGACGTTCACGCCCGGGGCCGGGATCTGCGACCCGAGCCGGAAGATCACCACGATCATCAGGACGAACAGCAGCTTGCGCCGCAGGTCCGGAGTTCGGAATGCGTTCACGAACGCACTGAGCACGCGATCCTCATTTCGTACTGGTTCGTCCGCTTCCCGCGGTGCAGTCGACCCGACGTACGGGTCCTCGGTCAACCGGTCCGGTCACCACCGGACGACGCGGGGAAGCCTAACAGGGCGGCCAGTGCGCACCGCGGGTGCGGCACGGTGGCCGATGTGGCAAAGGGCGCGACGGCCGTGACCGACCATCGCGCCCCTCATCTGCCTCGGGTGGTGCGCCTCAGAGGACCGTGACGCTGCCGCCAGCGCCCTCGATCTTCTCCTTGGCCGACGCGGAGAACGCCTGGGCGCTCACCGCGACCTTCACCGTGAGGTCACCCTGGCCCAGCACCTTCACCGGCTCGCCCTTGCGGACCGCGCCGCGCTCGACCAGCTCGGCCGGCGTGACGTCACCGCCCTCGGGGAAGAGCTCGTTGATGCGGTCCAGGTTGACGACCTGGTAGGTGACCTTGAACGGGTTCTTGAAGCCCTTGAGCTTCGGCAGCCGCATGTGCAGCGGCATCTGGCCACCCTCGAAGGCGGCCGGAACCTGCCCGCGGGCCTTGGTGCCCTTGGTACCGCGACCGGCCGTCTTGCCCTTGGACGCCTCACCGCGACCCACGCGGTTCTTGGCGGTCTTCGCGCCCGGCGCCGGCCGCAGGTGGTGCAGCTTCAGCGTCATGTCACTCGACCTCCTCGACCGTCACCAGGTGGCTGACGGTCCGGACCATGCCCCGGATCTCCGGGCGGTCCTCCTTGATCACGGTGTCGCCGATCCGACGCAGCCCGAGCGCACGCACGGTCTCGCGCTGGTTGGGCTTGCAGCCGATCGTCGACTTCTTCTGCTGGACCTTCAGCTGTGCCATCAGGAGTTCACCCCTGCGTGCTCGCCGTCGGTCTTGGCCGCCTCGGCAGCCTCGCGCTCGCCCTCTTCCTTGGCCTTGAGGAGCGCCGCCGGGGCGACGTCCTCGACCGCCAGGCCGCGGCGCGCCGCGACGGCCTCGGGCTGCTCCAGCATGCGCAGGGCCTCGATCGTCGCGTGGACGATGTTGATCTGGTTCGAGGTGCCCAGCGACTTGGTGAGCACGTCGTGGATGCCCGCGCACTCCAGGACCGCACGCACCGGACCGCCGGCGATCACACCGGTACCGGGCGAGGCGGGACGCAGCAGGACCACGCCGGCCGCCTTCTCACCCTGCACGGTGTGCGGGATCGTGCCCTGGATGCGGGGAACGCGGAAGAAGTTCTTCTTCGCGATCTCCACGCCCTTGGCGATCGCCGAGGGCACCTCCTTGGCCTTGCCGTAGCCGACACCGACCAGGCCGTCGCCGTCACCCACCACCACGAGGGCGGTGAAGCTGAACCGGCGGCCACCCTTGACCACCTTGGCGACGCGGTTGATGGTGACCACGCGCTCGACGTACTGGTTCCTGTCCGAGCCGCGCCGGTCGTCGCGTCCGCGACGGCCGCCACCCGAACGCTGTCCGCGCTGGGATTCGCTCATGAGTAAGTCTCCTCGGTTCCTTGTCTCAGAGGCTGAGGCCGCCCTCGCGGGCGCCGTCGGCCAGGGCCGCGATGCGACCGTGGTACTTGTTGCCGGCTCGGTCGAAGACGACCGAGGCGATCCCCTGCTCCTTGGCCCGAGCAGCGACGAGCTCGCCGACCTGCTTGGCCTTGGCGGTCTTGTCCCCGTCGGCGGACCGGAGGTCCACCTCCATGGTCGAGGCCGAAACCAGGGTCTTGCCGACCACGTCGTCGACCACCTGTGCGGTGATGTGCTTCGACGAGCGGGTGACGACCAGGCGCGGACGCTCGGCGGTGCCGGAGATCTTCTTGCGGCCCCGGACCTGGCGACGCAGGCGCTGCCGGGCCTTCGGCGCCAGGTGACGCTGCTGCTTGATGGTGATCGCCATGGTCACTTACCAGCCTTTCCGACCTTGCGACGGATGCGCTCGCCGGCGTACCGGACACCCTTGCCCTTGTAGGGCTCGGGCTTGCGGAGCTTGCGGATGTTCGCTGCCACCTCACCGACGACCTGCTTGTCGATGCCCTGGACGGTCAGCTTCGTCGGACCGTCGGTGGCGAAGGTGACGCCTTCGGGGGCGTTGAAGGTGATCGGGTGCGAGTAGCCCAGCTGCAGCTCCAGCTGGGTCGGGCCCTTGGGCACGACGCGGTACCCGACACCAACGATTTCGAGGTCCTTCTCGAAGCCGTCGGTGACGCCGGTGACCATGTTGTTCACCAGCGTCCGGGTCAGGCCGTGCAGGGCCTTGCTGCGACGCTCGTCGTCGGGACGCTTGACGTCGAGCACGCCATCGCCCTGCTCGACCACGATCGGGTCGGCCACGGTGTGGCTCAACTCGCCCTTGGGGCCCTTGACCGTCACCACGGCTCCGTCGATCGTCACGTTCACGCCGGCCGGGACCGGGACGGGGAGCTTGCCAATGCGCGACATAGCTTTTCCTCTCTTCCTGGTCTCGTCACCAGACGTAGGCGAGGACTTCCCCACCCACGCCCTTCTGGTTGGCCTGGCGGTCGGTGAGCAGGCCGTGGCTGGTCGAGATGATCGCCACGCCCAGGCCACCGAGCACCTTGGGCAGTCCGGTGTGCTTGGCGTAGACCCGCAGACCGGGCTTGCTGATGCGCCGCACGCCGGCGATCGACCGCTCACGGTTGCGCCCGTACTTGAGCGTGATCGTGAGGGTCCGGGCCACGCCGGTGTCGCTGTCGGCGACCTCGAAGGAGGTGATGTAGCCCTCCTGCTCGAGGATCTTGGCGACGCCCTGCTTGACCTTGCTCGACGGCATCGACACCGTTTCGTGGTACGCCTGATTGGCGTTGCGCAGACGCGTCAGCATGTCTGCGATCGGGTCAGTCATCGTCATGATGCGTGTTCTCTCTCTGCTGTGGTTTCCGCCCGCTCTGCGGCGGTGCGGACCTGCAACTTCATTGCGGGGTGGAGGTGAGGGGTACGCCGGGAGCGCACCCCGCACTGCCGATTACCAGCTGGACTTGGTCACGCCGGGCAGCTCGCCCCGGTGCGCCATCTCCCGCAGGCAGATCCGGCACAGGCCGAACTTGCGGTAGACCGACTTGGGACGACCGCACCGCTGGCAGCGGGTGTAGGCGCGCACCTTGAACTTCGGCTTGCGGGCTGCCTTGACCTTCAGCGAAGTCTTGGCCATCTCACTTCTCCTTGAACGGGAAGCCGAGCTGCTTCAGCAGCGCGCGCCCCTGCTCGTCATCGGTTGCGGTGGTCACGATCGTGATGTCCATGCCCCGCGAGCGGTCGACCTTGTCCTGGTCGATCTCGTGGAACATGACCTGCTCGGTCAGGCCGAAGGTGTAGTTGCCACGACCGTCGAACTGCCGCGGCGAGAGGCCACGGAAGTCGCGGATGCGCGGCAGCGCCAGGGTCAGCAGGCGGTCCAGGAACTCCCACATGCGGTCGCCACGCAGCGTGACGTGCGCACCGATCGGCATGCCCTCACGCAGCTTGAACTGCGCGATGGACTTGCGCGCCCGCGTCACGGCCGGCTTCTGGCCGGTGATCGCGGTGAGGTCGCGAATCGCGCCCTCGATCAGCTTGGAGTCCTTGGCCGCGTCGCCGACGCCCATGTTGACCACGATCTTGGTCAGGCCGGGCACCTGCATCACGTTCGCGATGTCGAACTCGGACTTCAGCGAGCCCAGGATCTCCTCGCGGTACAGCGTCTTCAGTCGCGGCTGCACCTTCTCGACGGATTCAGTGGTCATCAGATCTCCTCGCCGGTCTTGCGCGAGATGCGCACGCTGCGGTGGGCGGCGTACTCGGAGCCGTCAGGGCGACGCTTGGTGACCTCGACCCGCTTGGCACCCGCACGGGTGACGCCGTCACCCTCCACGAGCATCACGTTGGACACGTGAATCGGGGCCTCGGTGGTGATGATCCCGCCGGTGTTGCCGGCGCGACCGCCCTGGTCGACGACCTTGGTGTGCCGCTTGATGCGGTTGACGCCCTCGACGATCACGCGCTGCTCCTCGCGGAGCACGCCGATGACCTTGCCCTCAGCGCCCTTGTCCTTGCCGGCGATCACCTTCACGGTGTCGCCCTTCTTGATCTTGAGCTTCGCCATCAGAGCACCTCCGGTGCCAGCGAGATGATCTTCATGAACTTCTTCTCGCGCAGCTCGCGGCCGACGGGGCCGAAGATGCGGGTGCCACGCGGCTCGCCGTCCGCCTTGAGGATCACCGCGGCGTTCTCGTCGAAGGCGATGTAGGAACCGTCGGCACGACGGCGCTCCTTGACCGCACGGACGATGACGGCCTTGACGACCTCGCCCTTCTTGACGTTGCCGCCGGGGATCGCGTCCTTGACGGTGGCGACCACGATGTCACCGATCCCGGCGTACCGACGCCCGGAACCACCGAGCACCCGGATGCACAGGATCTCCTTGGCACCGGTGTTGTCGGCGACGCTGAGTCGCGACTCCTGCTGAATCACTTTGCACGCTCCAGAATCTCCACGACGCGCCACCGCTTGGTGGCCGACAGCGGGCGCGTCTCCATGAGGCGGACCCGGTCACCGACGCCGCACTCGTGCTCGTCGTGCGCCTTCAGACGGGTGTTGCGGCGCATGACCTTGTGGTACTTCGGGTGCTTGACCCAGTCCACGACGGTGACGACGACGGTCTTCTCCATCTTGTCGCTGACGACGAGGCCCTCACGGACCTTGCGCGAGTTGCGCTCGGTCCCGGCCTGCTCGAGCTGCTCGCTCATGCGCTCTCCTCTTCCCCAGCCGGGGCAACCCGGATGCCGAGCTCGCGCTCACGCACCACGGTGTAGATCCGGGCAATGTCCTTCTTGACCTCACGAAGCCGACCGTGGCTCTCCAGCTGGCCGGTGGCCGCCTGGAAGCGGAGGTTGAACAGCTCCTCCTTGGCCTCGCGCAGCTTGGTCTCGAGGTCGATGTTGTTGAGCTCGTCCAGCTCGTGTGCCTTGGTGGCGGCCATCAGAACTCACCAGCCTCTCGCGAGATGATCCGGCACTTCATGGGCAGCTTGTGGACCGCGCGGCGCATGGCCTCGCGAGCCACCTCGTCCTCGACACCGGACAGCTCGAACATCACGCGACCGGGCTTGACGTTGGCGATCCACCACTCCGGCGACCCCTTGCCCGAACCCATGCGGGTCTCGGCGGGCTTCTTGGTCAGCGGGATGTCGGGGAAGATGTTGATCCACACCTTGCCGCCACGCTTGATGTGGCGGGTCATGGCGATACGAGCAGCCTCGATCTGGCGGTTGGTCACGTAGTGACCCTCGACCGCCTGGATGCCGTAGTCACCGAAGGCCAGCTTGGTGCCGCCCTTCGCCATCCCCTTGCGCTTGGGCGCGTGGGGCTTGCGGTACTTGGTGCGCTTGGGCATCAACATGGCTCAGGACTCCTTTCCTGCGGTCTGCTCCGCGGGCGCCTCGGCGCCGGCGGAGGAGGAGTCCGCGCGACCCGAACGGGTCGGGCGGTCACCGCGAGCCGGACGGCGTGCGCCACCGCGGCCGCCACCGCGGCCACCACGACCGGGGACGCCCGCGCGGGCCGCGGCCTGGGCCTGGCGCTCGGCACGGGTGCCGGCGACCTCGCCCTTGTAGATCCAGACCTTCACGCCGATGCGGCCGAAGGTCGTGCGGGCCTCGTAGGCGCCGTAGTCGATGTCGGCACGCAGCGTGTGCAGCGGCACCTGGCCCTCACGGTAGAACTCCGTGCGCGACATCTCGGCACCGTTGAGGCGACCCGAGCACTGGATGCGGACACCCTTGGCGCCCGAGCGCATCGCGGTCTGCATCGCCTTGCGCATCGCGCGGCGGAACTGCACGCGACCGGCGAGCTGCTCGGCCACGCCCTGCGCGACGAGCTGCGCCTCGGTCTCGGGGTTCTTGACCTCGAGGATGTTGAGCTGCACCTGCTTGCCGGTCAGCTTCTCCAGGTCACCGCGGATGCGGTCGGCCTCGGCGCCGCGACGGCCGATGACGATGCCCGGCCGGGCGGTGTGGATGTCGACGCGGACGCGGTCGCGGGTGCGCTCGATCTCGACCTTCGCGATGCCCGCGCGCTCCATGCCCTTGGACAGCAGCTTGCGGATGGCGACGTCCTCGCCGACGTAGGCCTTGTAGTCCTTGTCGGCGTACCACCGCGACTTGTGGTCGGTGGAGATGCCGAGCCGGAACCCGTTCGGGTTGATCTTCTGACCCATCAGGCGTTCTCCTCGATCGTTGCGGGCTGGACCGCGAGGGTGATGTGGCTCGTGCGCTTGTTGATCCGGGTCGCCCGGCCCTGCGCACGCGGCCGCCACCGCTTCATGGTCGGCCCCTCGTCGACCCGCACCACGGTGATGACCAGGTCATCGGCGGTGAGGCCCTCGGTGGACTCGGCGTTGGCCACGGCGCTCTCGAGGAGCTTCGCGATGGTCTGCGAGGCGCCCTGGGGGGCGAACTCGAGGATCGCGCGCGCCTCGTCGACCGACCGGCCACGGACCAGGTCGGCCACGCGACGGGCCTTCATCGGGGTGATGCGCTGGTGACGCGCGCTCGCGAAGGCGCCCGGCTGGTCGCCGAGCAGCGACTCGCGGCGGGCGCTGGTGCGCCGGCGCTCAGTAACGCTCATGCTCGTTGTCTCCAGTCTCTTCTCGGACCGGCCGCGCTCAGCGGCGGCGGCCCTTCCGGTCGTCCTTCACGTGCCCGCGGAAGGTGCGGGTGGGGGCGAACTCGCCCAGCTTGTGGCCGACCATCGAGTCGGTGATGAACACCGGCACGTGCTTGCGGCCGTCGTGGACCGCAATCGTGTGGCCGATCATCGACGGGACGATCATCGAACGGCGCGACCAGGTCTTGATGACGTTGTGCGAGCCCTTCTCGGTCTCGGCGTCCACCTTCTTCATGAGGTGGTCGTCGACGAAGGGACCCTTCTTCAGGCTGCGAGGCATTGGTGGCTTCCTTCTCTCAGCGCTTCTTGCCGGTCTTGCGGCGTCGGATGATCTGGGCGTCGCTGGCCTTGCGCTTGCGCGTGCGGCCCTCGGGCTTGCCCGACGGCGACACGGGGTGACGACCACCGGAGGTCCGGCCCTCACCACCACCGTGCGGGTGGTCCACCGGGTTCATGACGACACCACGGACGGTCGGGCGCTTGCCCTTCCAGCGCATGCGGCCGGCCTTGCCCCAGCGGATGTTGGTCTGCTCGGCGTTGCCGACCTCGCCGACCGTGGCGCGGCAGCGCACGTCGACGTGGCGCATCTCGCCCGAGGGCATGCGCAGCGTGGCCTTGCTGCCCTCACGGGCGACCAGCTGGGCGCTGTTGCCGGCGGAGCGGGCGATCTTCGCGCCGCCGCCCGGCCGCAGCTCCACGCAGTGGATGGTCGTACCGACCGGGATGTTGCGCAGCGGCAGGTTGTTGCCGGGCTTGATGTCGGAGCCGACACCGGCCTCGACGTTCATGCCCTGCTCGAGCTGCTTGGGCGCGATGATGTAGCGCTTGTCGCCGTCGGCGTAGTGCAGCAGCGCGATGCGGGCGGTGCGGTTGGGGTCGTACTCGATGTGGGCGACCTTGGCCGGCACGCCGTCCTTGTCATAGCGACGGAAGTCGATGATCCGGTAGGCGCGCTTGTGCCCACCACCCTGGTGACGGGTGGTGATCCGCCCCTGGTTGTTGCGGCCGCCCTTCTTGGGCAGCGGCTTGGTGAGCGACTTCTCCGGCGTGGTCCGGGTGACCTCGACGAAGTCCGCCACCGAGCTGTTGCGACGACCCGGGCTGGTCGGCTTGTACTTGCGGATAGCCATGTGTGTTCAGTCCTCTTGTCCGCTCCGGCCGATCAGGCCGGGCCTCCGAAGATGTCGATGCGGTCGCCCTCGGCGAGGCTCACGATGGCGCGCTTGACGTCCTTGCGCTTGCCCATGCCGTAGCGGGTACGACGCTGCTTGCCCTTGCGGTTGATCGTGTTCACGCCGGTGACCCGGACGTTGAAGATCTTCTCGACCGCGATCTTGATCTCGGTCTTGTTCGCGTCGGGACGGACCTCGAAGGTGTACTTGTTCGCGTCGAGGAGGCCGTAGCTCTTCTCCGACACGACCGGCGCGATCAGGACGTCGCGGTGGTCCTTGTGCAGGGTGCTCACTTCTCGCCCTCCTTCGTGCCGACGAACGCGTCGTAGGCAGCCTTGGTGAACACGACGTCGTCGCTGGCGAGCACGTCGTAGGTGTTGAGCTGGTCGACCGCCACCAGGTGGACCTCGGGCGCGTTGCGCAGCGAGAGCCAGGTGAGCCGGTCCGAACGCTCGAGCACGACCAGGAAGTGGCTGCGCTCGCTGATGCCGGCCAGCGCCGCGACGGCGGCCTTGGTCGAGGGCGTGTCGCCGCTGACCAGCGAGTCGACCACGTGGATGCGGTCGTTGCGCGCCCGGTCAGAGAGGGCACCGCGCAGGGCGGCGGCCTTCATCTTCTTCGGGGTGCGCTGCTCGTAGCTGCGCGGCTGCGGGCCGTGGACGGTGCCGCCGCCGACGAACTGCGGCGCACGGATCGAGCCCTGGCGGGCGCGACCGGTGCCCTTCTGACGGTAGGGCTTGCGGCCACCGCCGCGGACGGCGCCGCGGGTCTTGGTGGCGTGGGTGCCCTGGCGCGCTGCGGCCTGCTGGGCCACGACGACCTGGTGGATCAACGGGACGTTGACCTCGACGTCGAAGATCTCGGCGGGGAGATCGACCTTGACGGTGTTGGTGGTCATGCTCAGGCCTCCTGCTTCTGCTTCAGCTTCACAGCCGAACGGAGCACCACGACGCTGCCCTTGGGGCCGGGAACGGCGCCCTTGAGGAGGATCAGGCCCTTCTCCACGTCGACCGCGTGCACGGCGACGTTCTGGGTCGTCACGGTCTCGCTGCCCATGCGACCGGCCATGCGCATGCCCTTGAAGACACGGCCGGGGGTCGCGCAGGCGCCGATCGCGCCGGGCTTGCGGTGGTTGCGGTGGGCACCGTGGGAGGCACCGACGCCACCGAAGCCGTGACGCTTCATGGTGCCGGCGAAGCCCTTGCCCTTGCTGGTGGCGGTGACGTCGAGGAGGTCGCCCGCCTCGAAGGTGTCCACGCCCAGCTCCTGGCCGGGGGTGTACTCGGCGGCGTCACCGGTGCGGATCTCGACCACGTGGCGGCGCGGCGTGATGCCGGCCTTGGCGAACTGGCCGGCCCGCGGCTTGTTCACCTTGCGGCCCTCGATCTCGCCGTAGCCGACCTGGATGGCGTTGTAGCCGTCCGGCTGGGGCTGGCGGACCTGGGTCACGACGTTGGTCGCGGCGGAGACGACGGTCACCGGGACGACCCGGTTGTCCTCGTCCCACAGCTGGGTCATGCCGAGCTTGGTGCCCAGCAGTCCCTTGACGTTGCGTTCGGTCTTCAAAGTCATCGTTGCTCCCCTGAACTAGAGCTTGATCTCGATGTCGACGCCGGCCGGCAGGTCGAGCCGCATCAGGGAGTCGACGGTCTTCGGGGTCGGGTCGAGGATGTCGATGAGGCGCTTGTGGGTGCGCATCTCGAAGTGCTCGCGGGAGTCCTTGTACTTGTGGGGCGAGCGGATCACGCAGTAGACGTTCTTCTCGGTCGGCAGCGGCACCGGGCCGGCAACCTTCGCACCCGTGCGGGTGACCGTGTCGACGATCTTGCGCGCCGAGGTGTCGATCACCTCGTGGTCATAGGCCTTGAGCCTGATGCGGATCTTCTGTCCCGCCATAGGTCTCTCTCGTCCTTCTGTAGTCCGCGTCACGTATCGAGGCCGTCCGGGTTGGAACGGTCCCGCCCTGTTGTCCACCCCACCGACCCCCGAGGTCGGGCGTGTCGGCAAGTCGTGACACGCGTGACCGCGTTGATCGTCGTGCTGTGTTGTGGGGCGTCCGACGGTTCGTCGGACTGATCGGGTCTCCAGGTGCAGCGGTGACACACGTCGACCACCGGACCCAGTCACGAGGCAGCCCGGAGGGGCTGCTTCGGGAGACGCGATTCAGTAGTCAAATGTGTGTCGCACCCGACGCACCCGTCGGAGCAACCTGAATATCTTGGCAGAGAACGCGCGGCCCGCCAAATCTCCGGGACCATCGGTCCGCGGAGGGGCCCGCGGGGGCGTCGACCGGGGAGGTCGAGGGCCACCGTCTCCGTCACACCCTAGTGCCTCGCCCGACCGTCCACCGAGCCAGTGCGAGGATGTGCAGGCCCCCGATCACCCCCGAGACGAGCCGAAGGAGTGGGATGAGCGACGGCCCCACGCCCGAGTTCCCGCCACCGGGTGCCACGCCCCCGCCCGAGCCGTCCGGGACGTCGTACGGCGCCGCGGGCCACCCGCCCCCGCCGGCGTACGCACCGCCACCCCCGGGCGGGCCGCCACGGACGTACGGCGAGATGCTCGGCGCCGCCCACAAGCCCGGCGCCATCCCGCTGCGCCCCCTCACCCTGGGCGCCATCTACGACGGGGCGTTCCGCATCATCCGGTTCAACCCGAAGGCGACCGTCGGCGCCGCGGTGCTGGTGACCGCGATCGCGAACCTCATCCCGGTGCTGGTGACCGCGGCGATGACCTTCGCCCTCTCGGTGCCCTTCGAGGGGGTCATGACCGAGGACCCCGAGACCCTGGACGAGATCAGCACCGCCGACGTCGCCGGACTGGTGGCGCTGGTGAGCTCGCTGTTCCTGGGCGCCGTCGCGACCTGGTTCGGCATGGTCTTCGTCACCGGCATGGTCGCCCACGTCGCCCGGGCCGCCGCCGTGGGGCGCCGGCTGAGCCTGGGCGAGGCGTGGCGGGCGACCCGCGGCAAGCGCTGGCGGCTGGTCGGGCTCAACGTCGTGCTCTCCCTCGGCCTGCTCGTCGGCTTCACCGCCTACGCCCTGCTGTGGGTGGTCCTGGTGGTCGCGGGGACCGATCCGCTGCTGCTCCTCGGGTTCGGCCTGGTGAGCGTGCCGGCCCTGCTGGTCGCGCTCTTCTGGTTCTGGATCCGCGTCTACTACCTCCCCGTGCCCGCGCTGATGCTGGAGGACGTCGGCGTGTTCGGGGCGATCGGCCGCGGCTACCGCCTCACGTCCCGGCAGTTCTGGCGCACCTTCGGCATCGCGCTGCTCACCTGGCTCCTCACCACCATCGCGGGGCAGGTGCTCAGCACCCCCGTCAGCCTCGTCGGGCAGCTGCTCGCCCTCGCGGTGCCGGAGTACGGCTGGCTGGTGCTGGTGCTGACCAACTCGCTGGCCTACGTGCTGCTCTACGCCTTCGTCGCCCCGTTCACCTCCGCGGTCGTCGCGTTGCAGTACCTCGACCAGCGCATGCGCAAGGAGGCCCACGACGTGGAGCTGATGCGCGACGCCGGACTGATGCCCCGGTGAGAGCCCTGCTGCGCGTCACCGAGCCGCCCCTGGACCCCGACGGCGACCGGGGCCGCTCCCTGCTGCGCGACGAGCTCGCGGACCCGCAGTACTACTCCGACGACCTCATCGAGCGGGCGCTGACCTGGATCTCGCGCTGGCTGGACGGACTCGTCGACACCGCCACCCGCGCCGACGGGCTCAGCGCCTTCCTCGCGATCGTGGTCGCTCTCGCCCTGCTCACCGCGCTGCTGCTCCTCGCCGGCCGGGCGCGGCGTACGACGCGGCTCGAGCGGGCCGACCGGGCCGCCCTGCCCCGGGAGCGGGTCTCCGCCGCCGAACTGCGGGACCGCGCCGAGGCCGCGCTCGCCGAGCAGCGCCACGACGACGCCCTCGTGGACGGCTTCCGGGCGCTGGCCGTGCGCCAGATCGAGCACGGCCGCATCGCCGACGTGCCGCAGGCCACCGCCCACGAGCTCGCCCACGAGCTGGCGGGCCGCTTCCCCGACCACGGCCCGGCCATCGCCGCGCTCGCCGACACCTTCGACGCGGTCCTCTACGGCGACCACACCGCGACCGGCGGTCGGGCACGGGACGCCCTCGCCCTCGACGACCTCCTCGCGGGGGTCCGCCGGTGACCACCACGACCACGGCGCCCCCACCGACCGGCTTCTGGCAGCGCAACCGGATCTGGTTCGCCGTCGCGCTCGCCCTGGTGGTGGCGGTGGCGATCTCGGCCTGGGCCAGCAGCGGGGACGGCGAGTACGACGATCCGCTGGACCCGCAGAACCCCGGGCCGCAGGGCGCGCAGGCACTCGCCGCCGTGCTGGACGGGCAGGGCGTCGACGTCAGCGTCGCCCGCGACGCCGCCGCCCTCGAGGACGCGACCGTCGACGCGGACACCACCGTGGTCGTCACCGGCAGCGACGAGCTAGCGCCCAGCACCACCGAACGGCTGCTGGACCACGCCGCCCCCGGCCGGCTCGTCCTCCTCGACCCCTCCCGCGCGCTCACCGATGCCGTCGCCGACGACCTCGGCACCCGCACCCGCGTCGAGCCCGACGGCGTCGCCGCCGGCTGCCCGGCGTACGACGGCCTCCGGGTGACCGTCGACGCGGCCGTCGGGTGGCGCGGGGGCGAGGGCTGCTTCACCACCGGCGGCGTCACGCTGCTGCACCGCACCGGCGACGACACCGCCCTGTTCGGTGCGGGCACCGCGGTGAGCAACGACCAGGTGCTGCGTGCCGACAACGCCGCCGTCGGGCTGCGGCTGCTGGGGGCCACCGACCGCCTCGTCTGGTACGTCCCCACCGCCGAGGACGCCGCGAGCGACGAGGCCCCCGCCCTCACCGACCTGATCCCCGACTGGATCGTGCCCGGCCTCTGGCTGGCCCTGGCCGCCGCCACCGCACTCGTCCTGTGGCGCGCACGTCGGCTCGGCGCTCTCTCCACCGAGCCGTTGCCCGTGGTGGTCCGGGCCGTCGAGACGGCGCGCAGCCGCGGCCGGATGTACCACCACAGCAACGACCGCGGCCACGCCGCCGCCTCCCTGCGCGCCGCGTCACGACGACGCCTCGCCCACGGCCTCGGGCTCGCACCGGGCGCCCACCCCGACACGGTGATCGACGCGGCCCACCGACGGCTCGGCCACGACCGCGACGAGCTGCAAGGCCTGCTCGCCCCCGACGCCCCACCCCCGACCGACGACGAGGCGCTCGTGCGCCTCGCCGACGCCCTCGCCCGACTCGACGATGAGGTGATCCGCCGATGACCGACGCCTACCCACCCCCGCCGCCCGGCACCCAGCCGGTCTCCCCCGACCCCACGCCCGCCGAGGACGGGCCCCGCGGCCGCCTGCTCGCCGTACGCCGAGAGGTCGCCAAGGCCGTGGTCGGCCAGGACTCGGCGGTCTCGGGCCTGCTCGTGGCGCTGCTGTGCGAGGGCCACGTGCTGATGGAGGGCGTGCCGGGCACGGCCAAGACGCTGCTGGTGCGCAGCCTCGCGGCATCGCTGTCGGTCGACACCCGACGGGTGCAGTTCACCCCCGACCTGATGCCGGGTGACATCACCGGCTCGCTGGTCATCGACTCCCAGCGCGGCGGTGAGCTGACCTTCCGCGAGGGTCCGGTGTTCACCAACCTGCTGCTCGCCGACGAGATCAACCGCACGCCGCCCAAGACCCAGTCCGCGCTGCTGGAGGCGATGGAGGAGGGCCAGGTCTCCGCCGACGGCGCGACGCGGCCGCTCCCCCGGCCGTTCCTGGTGGCCGCCACGCAGAACCCCGTCGAGCACGAGGGCACCTACCCGCTGCCCGAGGCGCAGCTGGACCGCTTCCTGCTCAAGCTCGAGCTGCCGGTGCCGCCGCGGCAGGACGAGGTCACCATCCTCACCCGGCACGCCGACGGGTTCGACCCGCGCGACATCGCCGCCGCGGGCGTGACGCCCGTGGCCGGTGCCGACGACATCGCCGCCGGACAGCGTGCGGTCCGCGAGGTGCAGGTCTCGGCCGAGGTGGCGGCGTACATCGTCGACGTGGCGCGGGCGACGCGGGAGTCGCCGTCGCTGTCCTTCGGCGTCAGCCCCCGCGGCGCGACCGCACTGCTGCGGGCCGCACGGGCGTGGGCGTGGCTGTCGGGTCGCGACTTCGTCACGCCCGACGACGTGAAGGCGTTGGCCCGCGCGACGCTCGCGCACCGGCTGGGCCTGCGCCCGGAGGCCGAGCTCGAGGGCGTCGACGCGGCGCAGGTGCTGGAGTCGGCGCTCGGATCGGTCCCGGTGCCGCGGTGAGAACGTGATGGCGATCTCCGGTCGGGTCCCGCTGCTGCTCCTGCTCGGGGTGGGCGCGGTCGTGCTGCGCCCGCTGGCGGGCACCGCGTGGCTGTGGCTGCTCGGCGTGCTGGTGCTGGTGGGCCTCGACCTGCTGCTGGCGAGGTCGCCGGCGCGGACCACGCTGCACCGCCGCGAGGTCGGCAGCGTGCGGCTCGGCGAGGAGACGGCATCGACGGTCGTGGTCGGCAACGATGCGAGCCGCCGGGTCCACCTGGAGGTCCGCGACGCGTGGCAGCCCTCCGCCGGGGCGACCGGCAACCGGGCGCGGTTCTCGCTGCCGGCGGCCGGCCACGACACGCTCCACACCGGCCTGCGACCGACGCGCCGTGGTGACCTGGCCGCGGACGGGGTGACGGTGCGCAGCTGGGGGCCGCTGCGACTGGCCGCCCGGCAGCGCACGTTTCCCGTGCCGGGCACGGTCCGCTCCCTGCCGCCGTTCGAGTCGCGCAAGCACCTGCCGTCGCGGCTCGCGCGGCTGCGCGAGCTCGACGGCCGCGCCGCGGTCCGGGTACGCGGCCAGGGCACCGAGTTCGACTCACTGCGCGAGTACGTCCGTGGCGACGACGTCCGCTCCATCGACTGGCGTGCCTCGGCGCGGTCCGCACAGGTCGTGGTGCGCACCTGGCAGCCCGAACGGGACCGCCGCGTGGTGCTGGTGCTCGACACCTCGCGTACGGCGGCCGGGCGGGTCGACGACGTCCCCCGGCTGGACGCGGCCATGGACGCCGCGCTGCTGCTGGCCGCCCTCGCCTCGCGCGCGGGGGACCGCGTCGACTTCGTCGCCGGCGACCGGCAGGTGCGGTCGCGGCGGCGCCTGACCGGTGCCCGGGACGTGGCCGGCCGACTCCAGGACGCGATGGCTCCGCTGGCCGCCGAGATCGTCGAGGCCGACTGGGACGCGCTGGCCAGTGCCGTGCAGCAGTTCGGCAAGCAGCGCGCCCTCGTGGTGCTGCTGACCCCGTTGGAGCCCTCGGCGATCACCGAGTCGCTGCTGCCCGTGCTGCCGGTGCTGACCAACCACCACCGCGTGGTGCTCGCCTCCGTCCGCGATCCCGAGTTGTCGCGGATGGCCCGGGAGCGCTCCTCCGTCGCGACGGCGTACGACGCGGCGGCGGCGGAGTCGGAGCTGGCCCGCCGCGCCGACCTCGCCGAGGTGCTGGGTCGGCTCGGCGTCGACGTCCTCGACGCCGACGCTGCCTCCCTCCCGCCGCGCCTGGCCGACCACTACCTCTCGCTGAAGGCCCGCGGCCTGCTGTAGGCGCCGAGTCGGCGTGAACTCGGCGAATGACCCGCGCGAGTCGGCGTGAACTCGGCACTCACCCGGCCGCGAGTGCCGAGTTGGCGCCGACTCGGCACTCCCGACAGCCGAGTTGGCGCCGACTCGGCGCTCAGGACTGGGTGGCGACGCGGTCCTCGAGGAGGGACTCGGCGACGTCGCCGGTGATGCCGCGGACGACGGCGCGGCGGCCGAGCACGAAGACGTAGGCGAGGAAGACCAGCTCGGCCAGGATGCCGATGCCGACCCGTGCCCACGTCGGCAGGGGCGACGGGGTCACGAACGCCTCGATCACGCCGCTGACCGCCAGCACCGCGACCAGGCCGAGGGCGACGGTGATGGCCATCCGCCCGGCACGGGCGAGGGCGGCGGGGCGCGACCGGTCCCCCGGTTCGACCCAGGACCAGAACAGCCGCAGGCCGACACCACCGGCGACGAACACGGCCGTCAGCTCCAACAGGCCGTGCGGCAGGATCAGGCCCCAAAACAGGTCGGCCCGGTCCGCGCGGGTCATGATCGAGCCGATGATGGCCAGGTTCGCGATGTTCTGGAACAGCAGCCAGATCACCGGCAGCCCGAGGATGCCGAGCGCGATCGCCAGGCCCGAGACCCAGGCGTTGTTGATCCACACCCGCGTCGCGAAGGCGCTGGCGGCGTTCTCGGAGTAGTAGCTCTCGAAGTCGTTGTTGACCAGCTGGTCGACCTCGCCCGGCGACATCAACGTCTGCTCGACCGTGGGGTTGCCGACCAGCCACCACATCATCACCGCGGTGACCAGCACGTTGCCGGCCAGGCAGCCGAGCCACCACCACCGCATGCGGTAGAGCGCGGCCGGGAACTGCTCGGTGAAGAACCGCCCCGCGGCACGCCAGTGCAGGACGCGCGCGCCCAGCATCGCCACCCGGGCCCGGCTCAGCAGGGAGGACAGGTGGGCCACCAGCTCCCCGTCCGGGGCCGCGGTGCGTACGACGGACAGGTGCGTCGCGACCTGCTGGTAGCGGTCGACGAGCTCGTCGGCCTGGGCCCCCGTCCGGCGCCGGGTCCGCACCAGCTCCTCCAACCGCTGCCACTCGTGGTGGTGCGCCATCACGTAGGCGTCGAGGTCGATGCGGGGCACGCGCCCAGCGTAGGGGTCTCGACAGGCTCGACCAACGGGGCCGACGGCTCGACCAACGGGACCGACGACTCGACCAACGGGGACGGGCTCGATCATCAGCCGCCCGAGCCCGACCGACGGAACGGTGCCGCGACCAGCCGGTGGCCGCCTAGGCTGGGCGGTGATGTCGACGCCGGCCCCGGAGTTCGCGACGCTCACCCGTGACGACCTGGTCACCGGGGAGGGCGTCGCCCTCGACCTGCCCCCGGCCAGCCTGGGCGTGCGGATGGCCTCGGGCGTGATCGACGTGGTGGCGGTGGCGCTGCTCCTGCTGATCTCCTTCCTCGTGCTGGGCCTGGCCGCGCTGCCGGCCCGCGACGACGCGCTGATGGCGGCCGCTGCCGTGGCCGCCAACGTGATCACCTTCCTGGTGTTCCCCACGACGCTGGAGACGCTGACGCGGGGCCGGTCGCTCGGCAAGCTGGCGATGGGGCTGCGGACGGTGCGGGACGACGCGGGCCCGATCACCTTCCACCACGCGCTGACCCGCGCCCTGATCGGCTTCGTCGAGATCTACGCCCTGGCCGGCGTCCCTGCGTTCTTCTCGATGCTGCTCAGCGGCCGCGGCAAGCGGCTCGGCGACTACGCCGCCGGGACGTACGTCGTCCGCGACCGCGTCCGCCTCCGCCTGCCCGAGCCGACCCCGATGCCGCCACACCTGGCGGGGTGGGCGCACCGCGCGGACGTCGCGGCCCTGCCCACCGGGGTGGCGTTGGCGGTGCGGCAGTTCCTGGGCCGCCGCGCGCAGCTGGACCCCGCGACGCGGCACCGGGTCGCCGGTCAGCTCCTGGCCGACGTGTCGCCGTACGTCGCCCCTGCGCCGCCGACGCAGGCACCGGCCGAGGACGTGCTGGCTGCGGTCATCGCGGTCCGGCGCGAGCGCGACCTGCAACGACTCCAGCGCGACGAGGACCTGCGACGCCGTCTCACCTCCTCCCGTGACTTCCACGGGGGTGGGTAGTTTTGTCATCGCCGTTGTCTCCGCCCACGGCGTCGGCTCCGGCCGAGTGAGGAACCCGCCACGAATGCCAGGAGTCCGACCGTCATGACGACCACTCCCGACACCTCCGCCTCGGCGGCCAGCACGATGACCGCCGCCGAGCTGGCGCGGGCCACCGAGACCATCGAGCAGGTCAGCGCGGCGTTCTCGAGCCGTGTCGTGGGCCAGGAGCGCGTGCGCACCGCACTGCTCGTCGCGCTGCTCGCCGAGGGACACATCCTGCTCGAGAGCGTCCCCGGGCTCGCCAAGACGTTGGCCGCCTCGACGTTGGCGCGGTCGGTGGACGCGGAGTTCGCCCGCATCCAGTGCACGCCGGACCTGTTGCCCAGCGACATCATCGGCACCCAGGTCTACGACCCGCGCCACCACGAGTTCGAGACCCAGCTGGGTCCGGTGCACCGCAACTTCGTGCTGCTGGACGAGATCAACCGCGCGAGTGCCAAGACCCAGTCGGCGCTGCTGGAGTCGATGCAGGAGCGGCAGACCTCGATCGCCGGGACGATCCACAAGCTCCCCGAGCCGTTCATGGTGATGGCCACCCAGAACCCGCTGGACGAGGAGGGCACCTATGTCCTCCCCCACGCGCAGATGGACCGCTTCCTGCTCAAGGAGGTCATCACCTACCCCGCCGAGGCCGACGAACTGGGCGTCCTGGACCGCATCGACGACGACCGGCTGGGCCAGCACGCGCCGGAGCTGGAGGCGGTGGCCGACCTGGTCCAGGTCCGTGAGCTGCAGGCACTGGTCCGGCGGGTGTACGTCGACCCGGCGGTGCGCCGCTACGTCGTCCAGCTGATCCGGGCCACCCGCAACGTCAGCGAGGTCGTGGGCCCCGAGCTCGGCTCCTACGTCGAGATCGGGGCGAGCCCCCGCGGCTCGATCGCGTTCTTCCAAGCCGCCCGCGCCATGGCGGTGGTCCAGGGCCGCCACTACGTCATCCCCGAGGACGTCCGCGAGCTGCGCCACAGCGTGCTGCGGCACCGCCTGCACCTCACCTTCGAGGCGCTGGCCGACCGGGTCCCGCCCGAGACGATCATCGACGCGGTGTTCCGCGCCGTCCCGACGCCATGAGCTCCCACCTCACCCGGGTCAAGACGCACCTGTCACTCCACGCCCACCGCAAGGTGCGCGGCATGTTGGAGGGCGAGTACGCCTCGGTCCAGGTGGGGCGCGGCATCGACTTCAGCGACCTGCGCAGCTACGTGCGCGGGGACGACGTCAAGGACATCGACTGGAAGGCGTCGGCGCGCACGCGCCAGTTGCTGGTCAAGCGCTACGTCGCCGAGCGCAAGCACACCATCCTGCTGACGGTCTCGACCGGCCGGAGCATGGCCGCCCTCAACGACGTCGACGTGAGCAAGCGGGACCTGGCCGTCTTCGCGGCGGGCCTGGTGGGCTACCTCGCCGCCAAGCACGCCGACCTGGTCGGCCTGGTGCACGGCGACGCGGCCGAGCAGCACGTCCGGCGGGCCGCCGGCGGCGAGGTGCACCTGGAGCGCCTGCTGGCGACCGTCCACGACGCCACCTCCCCCACCGGCGCCGCGAGCGACCTCGGCGCGGTGCTCGACTACGTCCGGCGCGCCGTACGCCGCCGCACGATCATGGTGGTGGTCTCCGACGAGACCGCGCTGTCGGAGGAGGTCGTGCAGCTGCTGCGCCGCCTGCGGGTGCAGCACGAGATCCTCTACCTCACCATCGGCGACCTGGACCCCACCGCGGCGGCGCTGCCGGTGGGCGCCGGGTCGGGTCCGATGGTCGACGTCGACACCGGCCGCGAGGTGCCGGAGTGGTTGCGCGGCGACGCCCGCCTCCAGCAGGAGTACGCCGCGCTGGTCGCGACCGAGGAGAGCACGATGCGCCGGCAGCTGGACCGGCTGGGGATCGTCCACGAGCGCATCCACGACCGTGACACCGCGGTGACCGCGGTGTTCCGGCTGCTGGAGAGGCATCGCCATGCTCGTCACGGCTGAGCTCCCCGCCGAGTTCAACGGCCCCGTCGGGTACTTCGACCGGTGGCTGTGGTTCGCGCTGCTCGCGGTGCTGGTGGTGATCGCCTACTACCTGGCCACCTGGTGGCTCACGCGGGAGCGCAGCGAGCCGGCCGACACCGCGCCGCCCCCGCCGCCGGCACCGGACGCCCAGGGGCGGCACCTGGCCGCGATCGACCGCATCGAGACCGAGGTGCGCAGCGGCGTCCTCGCGCTGCGCGACGGCCACCAGCAGCTCAGCGAGACGGTGCGGTCCTACGTCGACCTCACCACCCACCTGCCGGCGCGGACGATGTCGCTGGCGGACTTCAAGCGCACGGCGCCGGGGCAGCTGGCCGACACCATCGAGCTGATGTACCCCCCGGAGTTCGCTCCGGGCGAGGAGGGACGCGCCGGTGAGCGCTTCGACATCGCGGTGGAGCGGGCGCGCGGGTTGGTGTCGGCATGGAGGTGACCTGGATCGGCGGCGAGCTCGGCCTGCGGTGGCCGTGGCTGGTGGTGGCGCTGTCGCTGCTGGTGGTGGCGCTGCTGGTGCTGTGGCTGCGGCCGTGGCGTCGCCGCGCGGCGACGGACCCGGCGTGGGTGGCGCACGCGGAGCGGCTGCGGTCACTCCCCCGATTCCGGGACCTGGTGCGGCAGCGGGCGACGTTCGGTGCCCTGGCCAGCGTCGCGGTGCTCATCGCGATCGCCGGCACGATCATCCTGGGCGGTCGTGTCGAGCAACAGCGGGCGCTGGACGAGGACGTCAACGCGCGTGACGTCATCCTGTGCCTGGACGCCTCGGGCTCGATGGCGGAGTACAACGTCGAGGTGCTCCAGGAGATGCAGCGCGTCGTGTCGGGCCTGGACGGCGAGCGGGTCGGCCTGGCGATCTGGAGCAAGGCCACGATCACCATCTTCCCGCTGACCGACGACTACGACTACGCCCAGGAGCGGCTGGCCGAGGCCGAGGAGGCCTTCCAGGGCATCCAGGGCCTCTTCACCGACGACGCCGACCTGGACCGCTACTTCGAGTACGTCGCGGGCACCCAGCGCCTCGACGGCGGCGCCGACATCGTCTCCCAGATCGGCGACGGGCTGGCGTCCTGCGTGCAGCGCTTCGGCGACCTGGAGAGCGAGCGGGGACGCGCGATCATCCTGGCCAGCGACAACGAGCCCTACGGCCAGGGCGTCTTCACCCTCGAGGAGGCGTCGCAGTACGCCGTGCAGAACCAGGTGGTGGTGCACGGCATCGGCACCGAGGGGTTCGAGAAGCGCGCCGCCGACCTGACCGACTTCGAGGCGGCCGTGACCCGCACCGGCGGGCTCTTCGGCCACATCGACGACGAGTCCTCGGCCGCGAACATGGTGGCCCAGATCAACGAGCTCGAGGCGGCCCGGGTCGACGAGCCCCCGGTGGTGCAGACCTTCGACCGGCCGTTGCTGGGGATCATCGTCACCAGCGTCGGGATGGTCCTCCTGGTCGGGGTGTGGGTCGCCCAGTGGCGAGCCGGCCGTGCGGCGCGGGGGCGGCCATGACCCGGCCCACGCTCGTCCTGCTGCGGCGCATCGCCATCGCGATCGCCTTCGTGGCGGTCGTGCTGCGCCCCGAGTTCGGTGAGCGGGGCCTGGCCAGCCAGACCTCCGACGTGGAGGTCCTCGTCGTGCTCGACCGGACTCGGTCGATGGCCGCGCTGGACTACGGCGACCGGCGGCCCCGGCTGGAGGGCGTGACCCAGGACCTGCGGACCCTGGTCGAGGAGCTGCCCGGCACCCGGTTCGGGCTGATGACCTGGGCGACCCAGGCCCGACTGGAGCTGCCCTTCACCACCGACCACCAGGCGTTCCTGACCGCCGTGGAGACGACCCGGCTGCAGGACCCCTACGACGGTCCCGGCACGAAGGTGGACACCCCGCTGCGGGCGCTGGTGCGCGAGCTGCGTGACGCCGAGGAGCAGTACCCGGACCGCCGTCGGATGCTGGTCTTCGTCTCCGACGGGGAGAACACCACCGGCGACCAGCCACGCTCCTTCCGGCGGCTCGAGCAGTTCCTCGACGGTGGTCTCGTCCTGGGCTACGGCACGCCCGACGGTGCACCGATGCCGCTGGCGGCCGACCTCTCCGACGCCCGCGGCAACGTCCAGGCCGACGGCACGGACGCGATCTCGCGGACCGACCGCAAGGCGCTGCGGACCGTCGCCCGCCAGACGGGCACCGAGTTCGTGGCCCGCACCGGACCGGGTGGCATGCGGCGGTTGGCGGCGGACTTCTCCGGCCGCTTCACCGAGGAGTCCGACCAGCGGGTGACCGCCCCCATCGACTGGACGTGGCTGGCTGGCCTGGCGCTGTTCCCGCTGCTGCTGTGGGAGCTGCACGGGCACTGGCGCACGCTGTGGGAGGCGCGTACGACGCTCGGTCCCGGCCGCCGGCGGTGGCGCCCGCAGGAGGTGGAGCGGTCGTGAGGACCTCGATGACGCCCACGGCACCGACGGCGCAGCGCCGGCTCCGCCGCGCCCTGTGGCGAGCGGGGATCATCCCCGCGATCCTGGTCCTGGTGGTGCTGGGCAAGGTCGTGGTGATGATGTCCCACGACGACGAGGGGCGGACGGCGTTCGCCGATGCGTCGTTCGTGGAGGCCGCGGAGGAGTTCGCGGAGAACCGGTCGTGGAACTGGTTCGAGCCGTGGGTGGCCCCGTTCGACGAGGGCGCGGCGCGTCATGCCAACCAGCAGTACCCGCTCGCGATCGAGCACTACGAGGTCGCGCTGCAGACGGTGCCGACGGTCGAGGAGTGCACGGTGCGGATCAACCTCGCCCTGGCCCACGAGGCGCTCGGCGACCGTGCCGCGGACGGCTCTCCGCCGGACCGGCAGGAGGCGACGGCCCGGTGGCAGGCCGGCATCGACGCCCTCGCCGAGGGCGGGTGTCCCCAGGAGTCCGGTCGCGGGCAGGAGCAGACCGAGCAGGCGCAGGACGTCGACGAGCGGCTGCGGCAGAAGCTGGAGCAGCAGGACCAGCAGGACGACGACCAGCAGCAACAGCAGCAGGACGACCAGCCGCAGCAGCAGAGCCCCCAGGAGCAGGAGCTGGAGGACCGCAACGACGAGGGACGCGAGGACCGTCGCGACCAGCAGGAGGAGCGGGACCAGCAGAACCAGCCGGGCAGCGGTGACGGCGAGGGCGACCCCGGCAGTACCCCGCCACCCAGCTGGTGAGCCGGTCCCGCCGGCGGGGTGACCGCCGGCGGGACCGGCGGGTCAGCGGCGGCGCAGCAGCCAGCGCAGGACGACCAGCGCCGCGAGGGCGCCGAGCACCTGCTTGCCGTAGGCGCGCCACAGCACGGGCAGCGCGGTGGCGCCCAGGTCCAGCGCGTCGGCACCGGCGGTGGGGGGATCCACCGGTGCCGACGCGGTGGCCGGTGCGGCAGCGGGAGGCGTCCCGGACGATCCCGGTGCGGCCTCCCCCGCTGGTGACGCCGGCCCCGGCGCCGCCGGGGCCGGCGTGTCCAGGCGTTGCTCGAGGCAGGTCACGAACTGCCCCAGCAACTTGTCCGAGACGTCCTGCATCACACCACGACCGAACTGCGCCGGCTTGCCGGTGATCGCCAGCTCGGTGACCACCGTCACCGCCGTGCCCTCCGGGGCGTCGGCCATGGTGAGGGTGACGTGCGCGTTCGCCGTGCCGTTGCCGCGCTTGTCCTTGCCCTTGGCGTCGACGACGAAGCGGCGTGCGGCCTCGTCGCGCTCCACGAAGGTGCCCGACCCCTGGTAGGTCAGCGCGATCGGGCCCAGCTTGACCTTGCAGCTGCCGGAGAAGGTCTCGCCGTCGGTCTCGCTCACCTGTGCTCCGGGGAAGCACTCGGCCACGGCGGCGATGTCCTGGAAGTGCTCCCAGGTCTCCTCCGGCGTCGTCGGGACGGTGAACTCGTGGGTCAGGTCCATCAGGCGACTCCGGCAGCGGCGAGGACCGCACGACGGGTGAGGACGGTGGCGAGGTGCCGGCGGTAGTCGGCGTCGCCGTTCAGGTCGCTCGGGGGCTGGGTGCCCTCGGCGGCGTGGGCGGCGGCTGCCGCCACGGCGTCCTCGGTCGCGGGCTGGCCGGCCAGTGCCTCCTCGACCGCGGTGGCGCGCAGCGGGGTCGATCCCATGTTGGTCAGCCCGACCCGCGCCTCGGCGATGGTGTCGCCGTCGGTGCGGACGGTCGCGGCCACCGCGACGATGGGCCACTGGTGCACCACGCGCACGAACTTCTCGTAGCGCGCACCCCAGCCGGTGTGCTTGGGGAGGTGGACCTGGGTGAGGATCTCGTCCTCGCCGACCGCACTCTCGAACAGGTCGACGAAGAACTCCGAGGCCGGCACGGTGCGCGTGCCGTTCGGGCCGGCGATGACGAACGACGCCCCCAGGGCGAGCGCCGGCGCGCCGAGGTCCCCGGCCGGGTCGGCGTGGGCCAGCGCCCCGCCGAAGGTCCCGCGGTGGCGGACCTGGGCGTCGGCCAGGTGCGAGACGGCCTCGCTGACCACCTGGGCGTGCTCCCGGACCAGCGGGTCCCGCAGGACCGCGTCGTGGGTCGTCATCGCGCCGATGACCAGGTGGTCCCCGTCGTCGCTGATCCCCCGCAGGCTGTCGATGCGGCCCAGATCGATGACCCACTCGGGTGCGTTGAGCCGCATCCGCAGGATCGGCAGCAGGCTCTGGCCGCCGGCGATGATCTTGGCGTCGTCGCCGTGCTCGGCCAGCGCCGAGAGGGCCTCGTCGAGGCTGGTGGGTGCCACGTAGTCGAAGGTTGCGGGGATCATGCCTGTCCCTCCTGGGTGCGCGAGGCCTGCGCCTCGGTGATGGCTCGCCAGACGCGGTCCGGCGTACACGGCATCGTGATGTCGTCCACGCCCATCGGTCGCAGCGCGTCCACGACGGCGTTGACCACGGCCGGTGTCGAGGCGATCGTGCCGGCCTCGCCGACGCCCTTGGTGCCGAGCGAGTTGGTGGTGCTCGGGGTCGTGGTGTGGTCGATGTCGAAGTTGACGGTGTCCGCCGCGGTGGGCAGCAGGTAGTCGACGAACGAGCCCGACACCAGGGTGCCGCCCTCGTCGTAGACCGCCTCCTCCCACAGCGCCTGGGCGATGCCCTGGACCAGGCCGCCGTGGACCTGGCCGGCGACGATCAGCGGGTTGATGACGTTGCCGATGTCGTCGACGCAGACGTACTTGCGGATGTCCACCCGCCCGGTCTCGGTGTCGATCTCCATCGCGCACAGGTGGGTGCCGTGCGGGAAGGAGAAGTTGACCGGGTCGTAGGTCGCGTCGGCGTCCAGCGACGGCTCCATGCCCTCGGGCAGGTCGTGCGCGGCGAAGACCGCGGTCGCGATCTCCTGGATCGCCACGCCCTGGTCGGTGCCGCGGACGCCGAAGCGGCCGCCGGTGAACTCCAGGTCCTCCTCGGACGCCTCGAGCATGTGGGCGGCCACGCGCTTGGCCTTGGCGACGACCTTGTCGGTGGCCTGCACCAGTGCCTCTCCCCCGACCACCAAGGAGCGGGAGCCGTAGGTGTCCAGGCCCTTCGGCGCCACCTGGGTGTCGCCGTGGAGGATCTCGACGTCCTCGAACGGCACCCCGAGCCGATCGGCCACGATCTGGCTGAACGCCGTCTCGTGGCCCTGGCCGTGGGCGCTGGCACCGGTGGTCACCTCGACCTTGCCGGTGGCGAGCATGCGGACCTGGGCGTTCTCCCAGCCGCCGGCCCCGTAGTCCAGCGAGCCGAGCACCCGGCTGGGCGCCAGTCCGCACATCTCGGTGAAGGTCGAGACGCCGATGCCCAGCTGGACCTTGTCGCCGGACTCCCGACGCCGCTGCTGCTCTGCGCGGAGCTCGTCGTAGCCGAACATCTCCTTGGCCCGCGCGGTGGCCGCCTCGTAGTTGCCCGAGTCGTACTCCAGCCCCGCGACGGTGGTGAAGGGGAACTCCTCGTGCTTGATCCAGTTCTGCTCACGCACCTCGATCGGGTCCCGACCGAGCTCGTGGGCGAGCTCGTCCATCAGCCGCTCGATGGCGAAGGTCGCCTCCGGTCGGCCGGCACCTCGGTAGGCGTCGGTCCAGGCGGTGTTGGTGAAGACGGTCTGGCACCCGAACCGGTAGGCGGGGAACTTGTAGATCGCGTTGAACATGAAGGCACCCAGGACGGGGACGCCGCCGCCGACGACGGCGACGTGCGAGCCGAGGTTGGCCAGCAGCTCGACGTTGAGGCCGGTGACGGTGCCGTCCTTGGTGGCGGCCAGCGTGAGCCGCTGCCACTGGTCACGACCGTGGTGGGCGGCCACCAGGCTCTCCGAGCGCGTCTCGGTGTACTTCACCGGCTTGCCGAGGCGTCGTCCGACGGCCCAGGCGATCCACTCCTCGGGGGTCGTCTGCAGCTTGCCGCCGAAGCCACCTCCCACGTCGGGGGCGATCACGCGGATCTTGGACTCCGGTACGCCGGTGGTCGCCGCGAGCGCGAAACGCACGATGTGGGGCACCTGGGTCGCCGACCACATGGTGAGCTGCTCACCGGTGGGGTCGACCACGACGCTGCGGGGCTCCATGAAGGCCGGGATCAGGCGCTGCTGGCGGTACTCCCGCTCGATGAGGATCCCGTCGGTGCGGGCGGTCTCGATGGCCTCCTTCACGTCGCCGCCGGTGCCCATCTCGGCGGAGTCGAAGACCCAGTACGCGGACTTGTTGGTGCCGAGGTCGGGGTGGGCGAGGACCTGGTCCTGCTCGGCCTGCTTGAGGTCGACCACGGCCGGCAGCTCGTCGTACTCGACGTCGACGAGCTCGGCGGCGTCGCGCGCCTCGGCCGCCGAGCGGGCCGCGACGACGGCGACGATCTCACCGGCGAAGGACACGCGGTCGGCGGGCATGGGGCTGTGGACCGGGGCGACCTGGTCCGGGGTGATCGGCCAGGCGTTGATGCAGGCGCCGAGCTCCTCGCCGAAGTCGGCGCCGGTGAGGACCGAGACCACGTTCGGGGCGGCCTTCGCCTCGCTGGTGTCGATGCCGGTGATCGTGGCGTGGGCGAAGGGGCTGCGCACCATGGCCAGGTGCAGCATCCCGGGCAGCTTCATGTTGTCGGTCCACCGCGTGCGACCGGTGATGAGGCGCTGGTCCTCCTTGCGGCGCCGGTCGCGTCCGATCTCGGGGCTGGTGGGCTCCTGGGTCGCGGTCATGCCTGCACCTCCTGGCTGGTCTGCGCGCCGCTCTTGGCGGCGTGGCGCACGGCCCGCACGATGTTGTGGTAACCGGTGCAGCGGCACAGGTTGCCCTCGAGGCCCTCGCGGACCGCCTCCTCGGAGGGGTCGGGGTTGTCCCGGAGCAGGTCGATGCTCTGCATGATCATGCCCGGGGTGCAGAAGCCGCACTGGAGCCCGTGACACTCCCGGAAGGCCTCCTGGACGGGGTGGAGCTGCCCGTCCTGGGCCAGGCCCTCGACGGTGGTGACCTCGGCGCCGTCGGCCTGGACGGCCAGCACGTTGCACGACTTCACCGAGCGGCCGTCGAGGTGGACGGTGCACGCCCCGCAGTTGCTGGTGTCGCACCCGACGACGGTGCCGGTCCTGCCGAGGACCTCGCGGAGGTACTGCACGAGCAGCATCCGGGGTTCGACGTCGTCGACGACCTGCTGTCCGTCGACGGTGAGCTTGATCCGAGTCATGACACTCCCTCGCGCTGAGACGGTGACACACGCATCGTGTGACCCCGATCACGATAGGAAGGCCCGGTTGGCAGATGGTTGGCGCCGATCCCGACGGCGGTGAACGCGGGGCGAACCCCTGTCCACGCCGCCCCGATCGACCTATGCTGGAGGTCCGGCGACATGCCCCGAAGGAGGGATCACATGTCCGAGATGGGATACCTGATCTGGCTCATCGCCACGGCCGTCCTCACGACCGGCATCCTGATCGCGGTCGCACTCGAGGGCGCGATCGACAAGCGGCACGGGCCGCCGAGCCCACGCGAGGCCAAGCAGTACTGGCCCCACACCTCGGGCCAGCACCACTAGTCACGCAGGGACCCGCGCGTCCCTCGCGACCAGCTCACCCACGCGCGACGACCAGCCGTGCCCGCAGCAGGGCGGCGGCCGGGTGGGGGCGCCCCTGGACCGGTCGCAGCGACTCCAGGCACACCTCGACGACCTCGGCGTCGTACGGCGCGAGCTCGCTGTAGCGCAGCACGGCATCGGGGTGCGGGGAGGCCAGCAGCGCCTCGCGGACCGCGACGGCGACGTACTCGGCCATCTCGGCCAGGGCGGGACTGTTGGTGCCGGGGAGCAGGTCGCCGCCGTAGGCGTCCACGGCCGCCGCGACGTGGCCGCGCCGCAGCAGCGCCAGCACGTGGTCGACGTCGGTTGCGACCGGGAGCATCAGCCGATAGGGGCGGGACGCGAGCGCCCCGCCGAGGCTGTGGCGCAGGTGGGACACCTCGGCCTTGAGGGTGGAGAACGTGACCGCCGCGTCGCCGTAGAGCATGGCGTGCAGCTGCTCCAGGGAGAGCCCCTCGGGGTGCAGTGACAGCAGGGCCAGCACCTCGGTCTGCCGGCGGCTCAGCAGCAGTCGCTGCCCGTCCAGGCGCGCCTCGGCGGTGCCGAGCAGCGTCATGACCAGGCCCGGGTCGGCGGTCTCCTCCGCGGGTGCGTGTGCCGAGGTCGGCATCGCCCCCTCGATGAGGGTCGCGAGGACGCGCGCGGTGGCGAGCCCGATGGGGTGGGTGCGGTCCCAGGTGGTCGACAGGTCGATCACGCCGAGCTTCACACCCGTCACCGGGTCGTGGACCGGCGCGGCCCAGCAGACCCAGTTGTGCACGATCGGCGCGTAGTGCTCGGCACCGAAGACCATCGCCGGCGAGGAGTGGCGGTTGGCCAGGTCCAGCGCGTTGGTGCCGACCGAGGAGTCGTCCCAGCGGCCACCGGGGACGAAGTTGACGGTCTCGGCGCGGCGGCGCATGACCCGGCCGCCATAGGTCCACAGGACCCGGGTCTGGTTGTCGGTGACCCCGATGACCAGGTCGCCGTCCTCGGCCGTACGCCGCAGCTCCTGCTCGACGCGCTCGACCCCGACCTGGAGCGGCGAGTCGTGGAAGAACGACGCCGTCTCCCCCTCGTCGGCGAGCGGCGCGGCGTCGACGTTCACCGCCACGCTCTGCTCGGACCGGGTCCAGCTGTGCAGGATCTCGGGACGGACCGTCGCAGCGACGGGATCGACGCGGTCGAAGTGCGAGGACCAGGCGCGCGCGGCCGCCTGTCGACGCACGCGAAGGTCGGATTCGCCGGTCATGCCACCTCCAAGAGTGAGGTCGATCACACTCAGCGTACTCGGCCCCCGAACCGGCACCAGTCCGCGACTCCGCGAGCGGTCCGGGCACGGCTTACGTAGGGTGAACACACTCGGAACCACCCGAAAGGCATCCGTGGACGTACTCACTGACTGGCTCACCTACGTACAGACCAACTTCGACTTCATCCTCGAGGAGACGATCAACCACGCGCGGATCTCGTTGACCGCGGTGGCCGCGGCCACCGTGGTGGCGGTGCTCCTGGGGGTCTTCATCCAGCCCCGCCCGTTGCTGCGCGCCCCCGTGCAGTCGATCGTCGGCATCTTCCTCACCATCCCCTCCCTGGCGCTCTTCGCGCTGTTCGTGCCGCTGGTGGGGATCGGCAACTCCGCCGCGATCGCCGCGCTGTTCCTCTACGCGCTGCTGCCGATCCTGCGCAACACCGTGGCCGGGTTGGACGCGGTCAGCCCGGCCGTCGTGGAGTCCGCGAAGGGCATGGGGATGAACCGGACCCAGCTGCTGCTGCGGGTGCGGCTCCCGCTGGCCTACCCGGTGATCATGGCCGGCGTCCGCGTCTCGACCCTGCTGGCGGTGAGCATCGCGGCCATCGCGGCACTGGTCGGCGGCGACGGACTGGGCACCTTCATCGACACCGCACTGGGCCGCCTCGGCCTGCCCAACTCGGAGAACCAGCTGTGGACCGGAACGATCTTCATCGTGTTGCTGGGGCTCGTGCTGGACATCGTGCTCGCCACCGTCCAGCGATTCACCACCCCGCGCGGCCTGAAGCTGTGACCCCGTGACCATCGAAGTGACCGAGAGGAACCCATGAGCTCCGAACCCAAGATCCACCTCGACCGGGTCACCAAGACCTACCCCGGCACCAAGGCCCCGGCAGTGGAGGAACTGACCCTCGACGTCGCCGAGGGCGAGATCCTGGTGCTGGTGGGCCCGTCGGGCTGCGGCAAGTCGACGACCCTGCGGCTGATCAACCGGATGATCGAGCCGAGCGGCGGGCGCATCCTCCTCGACGGCGAGGACGTCACCAAGGTCAACCCCGACAAGCTGCGGCGCCGGATCGGCTACGTGATCCAGCAGATCGGCCTGTTCCCCCACCAGACGATCGCGCAGAACATCGCCACCGTCCCGAAGATGCTGGGCTGGGACAAGCAGCGCACGACCGAGCAGGTCGAGCGGCTGATGACCACGGTCGGGCTCGACCCCGAGCAGTACCGCAACCGGTACCCGAAGGAGCTCTCCGGCGGCCAGGCCCAGCGGGTCGGCGTCGCGCGGGCCCTGGGCGCCGACCCCGACATCATGCTGATGGACGAGCCGTTCGGTGCGATCGACCCGATCACGCGCAACCGGCTGCAGAACGAGTTCCTGCGGGTGCAGCAGGACCTGCGCAAGACCATCGTCTTCGTCACCCACGACATCGACGAGGCCATCAAGATGGGCGACCGGATCGCCATCCTCGGCGAGCGGAGCCGGATCCGCCAGATCGACACCCCCGAGCGGATCCTCGCCTACCCCATCGACGACTTCGTCGACGACTTCATCGGCACCGGCGCCACGATCAAGGGGCTGGACTTCCTCAAGGTCGACTCGGTACGCCTCGCGGAGTACCCCAGCATCTCGGTGCAGGACTCCGCGGAGACCGGCGCCCGCAAGCTGGCCGACAGCAGCCGGGAGTGGCTGGTGCTGACCGACGAGCAGGACCGCCCCGTGCGGTGGCTCCGCAAGGACGACCTGGACGGTCCGGCCTCGGGCTGGTCGAGCGCCGGTGAGGAGATGGGCGACGTCCTGCGATCCGACGACACCCTCTACCAGGCGCTGGAGGTGATGGTGCAGAGCGCGGCGAGCATCACCTGCGTCGTCGACGACCAGGGCCGGTTCGCCGGCGTGGTCGAGATCGCTCACCTCTCCAAGGCCGTGCGGCGGGCGCAGTACGAGGCCCAGCGACACTACGAGGACCTGGAGGCGCAGTCGTGATCGATGTCAGCGCTGCCGGGGCACGCCTGCCCGCCACGCCGGACAGCGACGGCCCGGACCCCGACCCGACCGACCAGCTCCACGGGCTGCGCGCCCTGGGGGCGCGGTTCGCCGGCAAGGGCATCTTCATCGCACCGGTCTTCATCGTCGTGCTGACCGGGCTGTGGCTGCTCCACCGGCGCAGCCTGGACCTGGACAACGCCCAGATCCAGCTGCAGAGCATCCTGGACTGGGAGGACGCGCTGCAGCCCCAGCTGCTGGACCACCTGCAGATCGCGGCCTGGTCGACGCTGATCGTCATCGCGGTGGCGGTGCCCCTCGGGATCCTGCTCACCCGGCCGGCGCTGCGACGGGTGAGCCCGGCGATCCTGACCATCGCCAACTCCGGGCAGGCGCTGCCGGCGTACGGCCTGCTGATCATCTTCCTGACCTTCATGGGCCAGGGCAAGGTCACCGCGATCTGGGCGCTGGCACTCTTCGCACTGCTGCCGGTGCTGCGCAACACCATGGTCGGCCTCGACAGCGTCGACCGCAGCGTGATCGAGGCCGGTCGCGGGATGGGGATGACGCGCGCCGGCGTGCTGGCGCGCATCGAGATGCCCCTCGCCGTGCCGGTGATCCTCACCGGCATCCGCACCGCGATGACCATCAACATCGGCATGGCCACGCTGGCCTTCCTGATCGGTGGCAGCGGTCTGGGCGTCTCGCTCTACGCGGCGATCCAGCTCAACGTGGACGCGGCGCTGATCTCGGTGGCATGGCTGGTGGCGATCGTGGCCATCACCTTCGACTGGATCGGCGCCCTCGCGGAGCGCTACCTGCACCCGCGCGGACTCTGAGGGCCGCCGAACACGACGACGCCGCCGGACGATGATCGTCCGGCGGCGTCGCTGTTGGTGGAGCGGGGCGTGGGCGCCTCAGAGGAGGCCGACGTCCTCCAGGAACTGCTCGGCCACCCGCTCGCGGGGCATGCCCTCCACGTCGACCTGCGCGTTGAGCTCGGCCATCTTCTCCTGGGAGATGTTGTCCCAGATGGTCTCGGCGATCTGGTCGAACGCCTCCGGGTTCTCCTCGTAGACCTCGTTGCGCATCGTGAAGGACGCGTTGTAGATGATCATCACGCCGGGGTCCTCGACCAGGTCCAGGTTGAGCGCGGTGATCCGGCCGTCGGTGGTGAAGACCTCGCCGAAGTCGCAGGCCCCGTCGGAGGTCTCGGTGTAGATCAGGCCGGTCTCGAGGATCTGCTGCTGGCCGCGGGGCAGCTCGTAGCCGGTCGCGTCCTCGAACAGCACCAGGCCGTCGGGGCGGTTGGGGAACTCGCTCTCCATGCAGACCGTCGCGTCCGGGTTCGCCTTCAGGTAGGCCGCCATCGAGTCGAAGTCGAAGCCACCCTCCTCCTCGGCGAGGTCACCGTTGGCCGCGAAGCCATAGGTGTTGTTGAACTGCGAGGTGCCGACCCACTTGATGTCGTTCTGCTCCAGGTCGGCCTCGGAGGTGACCTCGAAGAGCTCGGTGGGGTCGTCGCTGGGGTCGTCGTTGCCGAGGTGGACCGTCCAGCCGGTGCCGTTGTACTCGGGGTAGGTGTCGATCTCCCCGGCCTCGAGGGCCTGGCGGTTGACGTTGGTGCCACCGAGGTCGACCTGGTTGGTGACGTTCGCGCCCGCTGCCTCCAGCGCCTGGACGTACATCTCACCCAGGATCTGGTTCTCGGTGAAGTCCTTCGACCCCACCGTCACCGACACGCCGGACAGCGCGTCGCCGCCCGGGGAGGCCTCGCCCCCGCCGTCGTCACCGCATCCGGCCAGCGTCAGGCCGAGGGCGAGTGCCACGCCCGTGCCGAGAACTGTTTGCACACGATTTCGCATTCGACTTCCTTCGCTCGCTGCGTCCCCGAGGACTCGGTACCAGCGACTGGACTGCTCGTCACCGGCGTCGGGGCAGCCTCGTTGCCACCCCCCAGATCCAGCAGGATAGGCCGGTTCGCGCCGCGAGGGCGGGCAATCGGGCGACACGCACACAACGATCCGATTCCGATTCGCGCTCAGGGAGCGTCGTGCGGACCGCCCTCGGAGTGGTGGATCCGGCCCTCGGTGGCCGCCAGCGGCTCCCCCGTGCCGCCCCACTGCCCGGCGATGATCTCGGCCGCGATGCTGACGGCCGTCTCCTCGGGCGTCCGCGCTCCGAGGTCGAGTCCGATGGGGCTGCGCAGCCGGGTCAGCTCGGCCTCGGTCAGGCCGGCCTCCCGCAGCCGCTCCAGCCGGTCCTCGTGGGTGCGGCGCGACCCCATGGCACCGACGTAGGCGACCTCGGGGAGCCGCAGCGCCTCGGTCAGGACGGGCACGTCGAACTTCGGGTCGTGGGTGAGGACCGTGATGACCGTACGCCGGTCGATCCGGCCGGCTGCGACCTCCTGCTCGAGGTAGCGGTGCGGCCAGTCGACGACCACCTCGTCCGCGCCGGGGAAGCGAGTGGTCGTGGCGAAGACCGGTCGGGCGTCGCAGACCGTCACGTGGTAGCCGAGGAAGTCACCGACCCGCGCCACGGCAGCGGCGAAGTCGATCGCCCCGAAGACCAGCATGCGCGGCGCCGGCGCGAAGGCCCACACGAAGACGCGCATCCCCTCGCCACGACGCTCGCCGTCGGGTCCGTAGGTCAGGGTGCCGTGGTGGCCCGCGGCCAGCAGCCCGAGTGCGTCGTCGTGGACCGCGTCGTCCATCCGGGTGCTGCCCAGGCTGCCCTGCAGGTCCTCCCCCGGCCGCACCAGCGCCCGCCGACCGACGAAGGCCGCATCCGGGTGGTCGATGACGGTCACGACCGCGACGGGCCGGCCGGCGTCGATGTCGTCGGCGACCTCGCCCAGCTCGGGGAAGGTCTCCTGGTTGACGCGCTCCACGAAGACGTCGAGGATCCCGCCGCACGTCAGGCCGACGGCGAAGGCGTCGTCGTCGGAGACGCCGTACCGCTCCAGCACCGGGGTGCCGCTGGCCATCACCGACTGGCCGAGCTCGTAGACGGCCCCCTCGACGCACCCGCCGGAGACCGAGCCGACCGCGGAGCCGTCGGGACCGACCAGCATCGACGCGCCCGCGGGACGCGGCGCGGACCGGAACGTCGCGACGACCGTGCCCATGCCGACGGTCTCGCCGGCCTCCCACCACGGACGGAGCGTGGAGAGCACCTCACGCATCGCCGACCACCTCCATCAGCTCGGCATAGGTCGCCAGCGAGTGGCCGGCGAGGAAGGCATCCAGGTGCGGCAGGGCCGCCCGGACGCCGCCCTGGACGGGCTCGTAGCCCTGCTTGCCACGGTGCGGGTTGACCCAGATGACGCGGTGGGCGAGGCGCTGCAGTCGGGCGAGCTGCTCGGCGAGCAGGGCGGGGTCGCCGCGCTCCCAGCCGTCACTGAAGATCACCACGACTGCGCCGCGGGCCATGCCCCGTCGTCCCCACCGGTCGACGAACGCCTCCAGGGTCTCCCCGAGCCGGGTGCCGCCGGACCAGTCGGGCACCGTCGCGCCCGCCGCGGCCAGCGCCCGCTCGGGGTCGCGCGCTCGCAGCGCGCGGGTGAGGTGGGTCAGCCGCGTGCCGAGGGTGAAGGTCTCCACCCGGTGCCCGCTGGGCCGGTCCGCGCTCCGGGACGCTCCCCGGCCGCAGCGCGAGGCCGTCGTCATCCGGTGCGCCAGGCGCAGCAGGGCGTCGGCGTACCCGCTCATCGAGCCGGAGACGTCGACCAGGAGGACGACGCGGCGTGACCGGGTGCCGCGGCGGCGCCAGCGCACCGTCGTCGGCTCGCCGAAGTTGCGCAGGCTGGCCCGGAGCGTGCGGGCCGCATCGATGCGCCCGCGGTGCCAGGCGACGTGGCGCGCCGTCGGCCGGGTCGGGGTGCGGGGCCGGAGCGAGGAGAACAGGGCGGCCAGGTGGCGGCGTTCGGCGGCCGACATGCTCGCGACGTCGCGATGGCGGAGCACCTCGGTGTCGCTGGCCGCGGCGGGCACGACGTCGCCGTCCGAGTCCTCCTCGCCGCCGCCCTCGCCCTCGCCGAGGTCGACCTGCACGGGCGTGGGGTTCGCCGCCGGTCGCCGGCCGGTGGGCAGTGGCTCACCACCGAACCACGCGACGAAGATCCGGTCGTAGCGGGCCAGGTCGTCCGGCGAGGCGCACAGCGTGGCGCGGCCCGCGGCGTAGGTGGCGCGGCGGTCGTCGGCTCCGGCGATGGCCGCCGCCGCGAGGAAGGCCTGCGAACGGTCCTGGGTGACCGCGACACCGGCGGACCGCAGGGCGCGGGCGAAGCCGAGCAGCACCTCGTCGGCACCGTGGTCGGCCTCGGCCCGGACGCTCATGCCAGCATCCGATCCAACGCGGCCCGCACCCGCTCGGTGTCCTCGCGGTACTTCACCAGCGCGCCGAGGGTGGTGGCGGCCGCGTCGAGGTCGAGGTCGGCGACGCCGAGGTACTGCAACGACCGCGCCCAGTCCAGCGTCTCGGCGACGCCTGGCGGCTTCTGCAGCCCCTCCTCCGCGCGCAGGCGCTGCACGAGTACGGCGACCTGGCGGGCGAGCTGCTCGCTCACCTCGGGCGCCCGGGCCCGCACGATCGCGACCTCACGCTCCAGCCCGGGGTGGTCGATCCAGTGGTAGAGGCAACGGCGCTTGAGCGCGTCGTGCAGGTCGCGGGTGCGGTTGGAGGTGAGGACGACGGTCGGTGGGGTCGTCGCGGTCACCGTGCCGTGCTCGGGGATGCTGACCTGGTAGGTGGAGAGGACCTCGAGCAGGAAGGCCTCGAACTCGTCGTCGGCGCGGTCGATCTCGTCGACCAGCAGCACCGCGGGGCTGCGCTGCAGCGCGGCCAGCACCGGGCGGGCCAGCAGGAACCGCTCGTCGTAGAGCGACTTCTCCGCCTCCTCGAGCCGGTCCGGCGTCGCACCACCGGTCGCCTCCAGTGCCCGCAGGTGCAGGATCTGCCGCGGGAAGTCCCAGTCGTAGAGCGCCTGGGTGGCGTCGATGCCCTCGTAGCACTGCAGCCGGATCAGCGGCTGGTCCAGCGCCGCGGCGAGCGCCTCGGCGAGCGCGGTCTTGCCGGTGCCGGGCTCCCCCTCCAGCAACAACGGTCGCTCCATGACCTGCGCGAGGTGGAGCACGGTGGCCAGGTCCTCGTCAGCGAGGTAGCCGGTCTCACCGAGGCGTGCAGCGAGCGAGGCCACCCGGTCATCCATGCTCTCGACCCTAGATCACCCTCGTTGGCCAGCGGTTGGCTCGTCGTCACAAGCGTTCGTGCTCAATTTCGTCAACGACCACAGCAAGAACGCTGGTGGCGACGGACTACGGCAGCCGGTCGACGTCCTCGCCGGTGGCGAGGTCGCCGCACTCGATCGCGACCGGCGGGTGCGCGGCGAGGTAGTCCCGGGCACCGCGGTCCTCGTGCGCCGCCGCACGGATGCCGGGCCAGTGGTCCCGGCCGAGCAGGACCGGGTGACCGGGCCGGCCGTCGTACGCCGCCCGGGCGAGGGTCGCGGGACCGGTTGCGGCCTCGCGGACTCGGGCCACGACGGGTGCGGTCACGTCGGGCAGGTCGACGAGGTGGACCAGGGCGACCTCGGCCGCGGTGTCGGCGAGCGCACCGAGACCGCACCGCAGCGATGCGCCCATGCCCTGGGACCAGTCGGCGGCGTGGACGACCTCGACCGGCCGGTCGGTGTGCGACGGTGCGCCGGCCAGGAGTCGAGCAGCCTCCTCGCCGCCGGCCCCCAGCACGACGGTGACGCTGCGGCAGCCACCCCGGTGCAGGACCTCGACCGAGCGCAGCAGCCACGGAGTGTCGTCCGCGGCACGGACCAACGCCTTGGGTCGTCCCATCCGCCGGCCGGCCCCGGCGGCGAGCAGCAGTCCGTGCACCACGCCCCCATCCTGCACCGGACACGATCGAGCCCCGCCGCCCGGGAGGCGACGGGGCTCGACCCCAGCAGTGGCGTGCGTCAGAGCACCGGCGAGAAGGGCTCGGTGCCCTCGACCAGCTCCAGCCCGGCGATGCCGGAGTGCTGCTGGGCGTAGGCCAGCTCGCGGGAGAGGTCGCCGATGTTGTTCGAGGCCGGCAGCGGGGCCAGGCCGAGCGTGGACAGCGTGCCCACGGCACGGCCCTCGCCGTCGAGGAAGGCGCTGCCGGAGTCACCGGGGACACCGGGGCTCAGCGTGTAGAGCGCGTGGGTCCAGCCACCGCCGCTCGAGCCGAGGCTGGTGCCGGTCTTGGGCGAGAGCGGCTCGAGTCCGCCCCGCAGGCTGGAGTTGCCGTAGGAGTAGACGCGGTCACCGGCACTGGTGCCGTCGGTGTTGATCCCGACCGGACCGCCCCAGAAGGGGATGCTGGGGTTGACCTTGCCCACGTCGGCGGCGTCGACCTCGATGAGCGCGAAGTCGTTGTAGGCGCAGGTGTCGGCGTCGGTCTCGTTGATGTCCTGCATGGTGTTCCAGGAGCTGTAGACCAGGGTGCCGGCACCGACCTGGGTGCCCTCACTGAGCAGGCTGCCGCCCTCGTTGAAGGTGACGCGGGTGCCCAGCGGGAGGGTGCCGGACTCGCAGCCGTTGGTGGAGGTCGAGCCGCTGGTGCCCGAGCAGTGGGCGGCCTGGCCGAGGTAGACCTTGTCGGCGGCGTCGGTGAAGACGAAGTTGGCCGTGCACTGGCCGCCTTCGGTGTAGGTCTGGACGCCCGGCGTGATGGCGGCCGAGTCCGCCGGGGCCCATCCGTCGGCCGGCGCAGCAGTGGCGCCCGGGACGGCGAGCGCCAGCGCGGCGACGGTGCCGAAGCCGGCGAGGGCGGAGGCGAGGGGACGGTGGGACATCAAGGAACCTCTCATCTGTGTTCGCTGTCACAGGGCCCAACGGGTGTCCCACCGGCGAAGTTACGGGTCGGTAACCGAGCGAGGGCGCAGTCGGCAGCGGGTCATGCGCCCGAACGCAGCCGGTCGACCTGCGCCAGCAGCGGCTCGACCGTGGCCGCGAAGGTCCCGCGCGACCATGACCCGGGCATCGTGGAGTGGTAGTAGAGCCCCTCCCCGATGAGCATGATCGCCTCGGCGGCGTGGTCGTCGCCGACCTCGGCGCGGATCAGGTCCAGCCAGGCGGCGTGCGCGGACTCGAGCGCGGTGATCGCCGCCTCGTTGGCGGCCTGCGCGAGCCGGTGGACCGCGGCGAAGTAGTGGTCCATCTCGGTCCCGGAGTGGACCGAGGTGCGGACGAAGTTGCGGGCCGGCCCCTCCTCGGCGTGCTCCATCTCGGCCAGGCCGAGGGCGGCGATCTCCTCGAACCGCGCGATCAGCGCCTCGGCGAGGGCCTCCTTGGACGGGAAGTGGTAGAGCAACCCGCCCTTGGACACCCCGGCCGCGGCAGCGATGGCCTCCATGGTCGCGGCACGCTCGCCGTCCTCGCGCAGGAGGCGGCAGTAGGCGTCGAGCACCTTCTCGCGTGCGTGCGGGGGCCGGGTCATGACGCATCACCCTACGAGGTCGACCCGCGGCGAGGGCGCAGGTGTGGCGACGCGGATCACAGTCGGCTCGACCTGATAACTAAACCGTCCAGACGGTACAGTAATGCGGACGACCACCGCACCACCCCAGGAGCCCGCCATGGCGCACACCCTCGCCACGACCCCGCTCGGCGCCGCACCACTCGGCCCCCGCCGACGCTGGGCGGCGCTCGCCGTGCTGATGCTGCCGGTGCTGCTGGTCTCGGTGGACAACACCGTGCTCGCCTTCGCCGTGCCGACGCTGACCACGGCCCTGCAGCCCTCGGGTGACGAGCTGCTGTGGCTGATCGACAGCTACCCGCTGGTGCTCGCCGGCCTGCTGGTGACGATGGGGACCCTCGGCGACCGGGTCGGCTGCCGCCGGTTGCTGCTGGTGGGTGCCACCGGGTTCGCGATCGTCTCCGTCGCCGCGGCGTTCGCCCCGGACGCGCGGTCACTGATCGCGGCGCGGGCGCTGCTGGGCGTCTTCGGCGCGATGCTGATGCCCGCGACCCTCGCGCTGCTGCGCAGCATCTTCACCGACCCCGACCAGCGCCGCACCGCCGTCGCGATCTGGGCGTCCGGCTTCTCCGCCGGCGCCGTGCTGGGACCGATCGTGGGCGGCTGGCTGCTCCAGCACTTCTGGTGGGGGTCGATCTTCCTGCTGGCCGTGCCGGTCCTCGTGCCGCTGCTGGTCCTGGGGCCGCTGCTGCTGCCGGAGGCGCGCGACCCCTCCCCCGGCCCCTTGGACCCGACCAGCGTGCTGCTGGCGATCGGCACGATGCTGCCGCTGGTGTTCGCGATCAAGACCGCCGCGGGCCACGGGTCGGTCGCCCTCGCCGCCGTCGCGACGGCGGTCGGCCTCGCGAACGGTGTCACCTTCGTACGCCGCCAGCAGCGCCGGCCCGCTCCGATGCTCGACGTCGGCCTGTTCCGCAACCCGGTCTTCAGCGGTGCCCTGACCCTGAACCTGCTCAGCGTGCTGGCGATGGTCGGCTTCGTCTACTTCCTCTCCCAGCACCTCCAGCTCGTGGCCGGGATGTCGCCGGTGCGGGCCGCCGCCCAGATGGTGCCGGGACTGCTGATGACGATCCTCGCCGGCCTTGCGGCGGTCGCCCTGGCACGGCGACTCGGCACCCGGACGGTGGTGACGCTCGGCCTCGCCCTGAGCGGGGCGTGCTACGCACTGGTCGCCGTCGGCGGCCACACCGGGTCGGTGCCCCTCCTCGTCACCGCCTTCGTGCTGCTCGGGGCCGGCGTGGGCATGAGCGAGACCCTGTCGGGCGACCTGGCCCTCGGGGCGGTGCCACCCCACAAGGCCGGCGGTGCCGCGGCGCTGTCGGAGACGGCGTACGAGGTCGGCGCCGTGCTGGGCACGGCGGTGATGGGCAGCCTGCTCAACGCCGCCTACACCCGCGGCCTCGACCTGCCGGCCGGCCTCACGGCCGCGGAGGCCGAGCAGGCCGGGGAGACCCTCGGCGGGGCGCACGGCGTCGCGGCCGAGGCCGCCGCCGACCGGCCCGAGGTCGCCGCGGACCTGCTCGATGCCGCGGCCCACGCCTTCGACGCCGGCGTGACCCTCACCGCCGCCCTCGCGGTGGTCCTGATCGCCGTCGCGACCCGGGTCATCCGTCGCGCCCTGCGGGACGCCTGAGGGCACCGCACACGCAACAGGGCCCCGGCCGAGTCGGCCGGGGCCCTGCTGGTGGTGCGCGGGTGCGCGGGCCTTACATCATGCCCATGCCGCCCATGTCACCCATGCCGCCCATGTCGCCGGCACCGGCGCCCGCGGGCTCCGGCTTGTCGGCGACGACGGCCTCGGTGGTGAGGAACAGCGCGGCGATCGACGCGGCGTTCTGCAGCGCCGAACGCGTCACCTTGGCCGGGTCGATGATGCCCTCGGCGACCATGTCGACGTAGTCACCGGTCGCCGCGTTGAGGCCGTGGCCCGGCTCGAGGTTGCGGACCTTCTCCGCCACGACGCCGCCCTCGAGGCCGGCGTTGATGGCGATCTGCTTCAGCGGCGCCTCGGTGGCGAGCTTGACGATCGCGGCACCGGTGGCCTCGTCGCCGGTCAGGTCCAGCTTGTCGAACGCGCCGACCGAGGCCTGCAGCAGGGCCACGCCGCCGCCGGCGACGATGCCCTCCTCGACGGCCGCCTTCGCGTTGCGCACGGCGTCCTCGATGCGGTGCTTGCGCTCCTTGAGCTCGACCTCGGTGGCCGCGCCGACCTTGATGACGGCCACGCCGCCGGCGAGCTTGGCGAGCCGCTCCTGCAGCTTCTCCCGGTCGTAGTCGGAGTCGGAGGCCTCGATCTCGGCGCGGATCTGGTTGACCCGGCCCTCGATCTGGCCCTGGTCACCGGCGCCCTCGACGATGGTGGTCTCGTCCTTGGTGACGACGACCTTGCGCGCCTGGCCGAGCATCTCGATGCCGGCGCTGTCGAGCTTGAGGCCGACCTCCTCGGAGATGACCTGGCCACCGGTCAGGATCGCGATGTCCTGCAGCATGGCCTTGCGGCGGTCGCCGAAGCCGGGCGCCTTGAGGGCGACGGACTTGAACGTGCCCTTGATCTTGTTCACCACGAGGGTGGAGAGGGCCTCGCCCTCGACGTCCTCGGCGATGATGACCAGCGGCTTGCCCGACTGCATGACCTTCTCCAGCAGCGGCAGCATCTCCTTGACCGAGGAGATCTTGGAGTTCGCGATGAGGATGTAGGGGTCCTCCAGCACGGTCTCCATGCGCTCGGGGTCGGTCACGAAGTAGGCCGAGATGTAGCCCTTGTCGAACCGCATGCCCTCGGTGAGCTCGAGGTCCAGCCCGAAGGTGTTGGACTCCTCGACGGTGATGACGCCTTCCTTGCCGACCTTGTCCATGGCCTCGGCGATGATCTCGCCGACGGTCTCGTCGGCGGCGGAGATGGAGGCGGTGGAGGCGATCTGCTCCTTGGTCTCGATCTCCTTGGCCATGTTGAGGAGGTTCTCCGACACGGCCTCGACGGCAGTCTCGATGCCGCGCTTGAGGCCCATCGGGTTGGCGCCGGCCGCGACGTTGCGCAGGCCCTCGCGGACCATGGCCTGGGCCAGCACGGTGGCGGTCGTCGTACCGTCGCCGGCGACGTCGTCGGTCTTCTTGGCGACCTCCTTGACCAGCTCGGCGCCGATCTTCTCGTAGGCGTCCTCGAGCTCGATCTCCTTGGCGATGGAGACGCCGTCGTTGGTGATCGTGGGGGCGCCCCACTTCTTCTCGAGGACGACGTTGCGGCCCTTGGGGCCGAGGGTGACCTTCACAGCGTCGGCGAGCGTGTTCATCCCGCTCTCGAGGCTGCGCCGGGCCTCCTCGTCGAATGCAATCAGCTTCGGCATAACTCGTGCGATCCTTCGCAGGTGCTCAGTGTGGTCCGGGCCGATGGGCTGCCCGCGACGGCACGACCGCGGCGATCTCGGCGAACCCTGCTCGCCGATGCGCCGGGCCCAACGTCACCGGTCCGGTATTGGCACTCTCATGATATGAGTGCCAATCAATGTTTAGCACTCGCCCCCCGCGAGTGCAAGACCGGCGCGGACGCCCCGGACCTCACCGGGCACCCACCGAGCACCCTCACAGCGAGGTGCGCAGCACCGCGGCCCCGTCGGCGTCGCGCACGACCACGGCGACCACGTCCTCGCGCAGGGCGGCCGACTGCAGGTTGCAGACCAGCTGGTCGGGGCCGGTGCCGATGAACTCCCCTGCCGGGACCAGCTCGCCCGAGGAGGTCCGGAAGGCTGCCCGGAAGACCTTCCCGTCCTCGAAGCCGTCGGCGACCAGCCGCAGCTCCACGCCCCAGGTGTGGTCGACCAGGTCGGCACGGGCGACCTCCACGTCGGCACCGTCCGCGGCGCGCTTGAGCGCGATCGGCTCCAACGGCGCGGCCGCCGGCTCGGGCGCGGTCACCCGACCGACCACCCCGCCGCCGACACCGCCGACCCCGACGGCCACGACCAGCGCGGCCGCCACCAGCAGGCCCGTCCGCCGGCGGCCGCGGCGGGCGCGCAGCTCGTCCTCGACCCGGGCCACGTGCCGGGCCGCCTCGATGCTCTCCCGCTCGGCGGCCACCTCGGACCGGATCAGGTCACCGAGGACCGCCGGAGGGACCGGCGGCGCCGCGAAGGCGTCCGGGTCGACCTGGTCCAGCAGTGGGGCCAGCGGTGCGATGTGCGCGAGGTCCTCCCGGCAGGCCGCGCAGCCGTCCAGGTGGGCGCGCACTCGGTCGACCTCGCTCCCGTCGAGGTGTCCCAACGCGTACGAGCCCAACATCTCCCGCACCTGCTGGTGCGTCCGCTCCTCGTTCACGGGCTCACTCCCATCTCGTCCATCGCCTCCCGCAGGGCGCGCAGGCCGTAGAAGACCCGGCTGCGCAGCGTGCCCACGGGGATGCCCAGCTCGGCGGCCACCTCGGCGTAGGGCCGCTCCCGCAGGTGCGTCTGCACGATCGCCTCCCGGTGGTGGTCGGCGATCCGGCGCAGTGCCTCCTCGACCAGCCACGCCTCGAGCAGCCGGTCGGTCGAGTCGGCCGCGGCGCCGCCGATCGCCTGCGCCGTGGTCGGATCGACCAGGTGCTGCTGCCACGGGCGGACCCCCGCCGCCCGCGCGTGGTCGATCATGGTGTTGCGGGCGATCCCGAACAGCCACACCCGCAGCGTCGCCAACTGCGGATCGTAGCGGTGCGCGTGGCGCCAGGCCTTGAGGAAGGTCTCCTGCGTCACGTCCTGGGCGGCACCGGGGTCCCCGAGGCCGCGCAGCACGAAGCGGTAGACCTCCGCGCCGTAGCGCAGGTAGGCCTCGTGCACCTGGTCCTCGTCGCCCAGTCCGGCGACGGATCGCGCAGGCTCGCCCGAGCCCCCACCTCGCTCGTCCACGCCACTCGCCCCCACGGATCGCAGTCTGCCGGTCACACCAGTCAGTACGGCGAACGCACCGCCGACGTTCACGACATCGGTCGAACCCGTCCGAGGCCGGGTGAACGTGGCCCGGACCACAGCCGTACCCACCGACGAGGCCGTGGGGATCGCCCGCGACCGCAGCGGGCCGCAGCGGTCCGCACCGCCGACGAAAGGGCACGCACATGTCAACCACACCGACCCGTGGGGGCCGGCTGCTGAGCGGGGTGGGCACGGCCGCACTCGCGCTGGGCATCCTCGCCGCAGCTCCCAGCGGCACGGCATCAGCAGCGAGTTCGACCCCGGCCTCCGCCGCGCAGGCACCCGCCAGCAGTGCGGTGGCCGCGGCACCCCGACGCTCGGTGCGCGTCAGCACCGAGTGGCAGCTGCGTCGGGCCGTGGCCCGGGCGAACAACCGCAAGGGCGCGGTCACGATCCGCCTCAAGCGCTCGATCACCTTCAGTGACTCCCGCCCCACCAACGGCGGCGCGTGGCGTGGCGACATCGACGTGCGGGGCGACGTCAAGGTGGTGGGTTCGGGACGCCGGATCAACGCCGCCGGCGTCGACCGCATCTTCGACGTCCGCTCCGGCGGCCGGCTGATCGTGAAGAAGATCCGGCTGACCCGCGGCCAGGCCCCTCAGGGCGAGAACGGCGGCGCGCTGCGCAGCAGCGGCAACCTGATCGTCAACAAGGCCAACGTCAACCGCAGCGTCGCCTCCGGCGACGGCGCCTCGGGCGGCGCGATCGCCAACGAGGGCGGCAAGTTGCAGGTGCGCAAGAGCTGGATCGCCAAGAACGAGTCCGACCGTGCCGGTGGCGCGATCGAGGCCGTCGGCGGCACGACCTGGATCAAGGGCACCACCCTGAAGGGCAACGACGCCGGTGCCGCGCCCGGCAACGGCGGCGGCTTCCACCTCACCGACGCCGGCAAGGTCACCGTGCGCTTCAGCCGCTTCGTCGGCAACCGCGCCGGCGCCGAGGGCGGCGGTCTCTGGAACTCCGCGGCCGGCACCATGACCGTGGCGCAGAGCGTGGTCAAGAACAACGTCGCCGAGGGCGCCGAGGCAGACCAGGGCGGCGGCGGCCTCTACAACGACGGTGGCGACCTCAGCGTCCCCAACACCCAGGTGCGCGGCAACAGCGCCACCGGCGCGGCCGGCTCCGGCGGCGGCCTGCTCAACAACGGCGGTGAGCTGGACCTGTGGTCGAGCACCGTGGCCGGCAACGACGCCCAGCGCGCCGGTGGCGCGGTCGAGGCCGTGGCCGGGGAGACCGTCATCAACCGCTCGTGGCTGATGAACAACACGACCGGCGCCGCACCCGGCAACGGCGGCGGCCTCCACCTGACCGGTGAGGGCGACGTCGAGGTCAACGGAAGCACCGTGGCGGGCAACACCGCGGCCGCCGAGGGCGGCGGCCTGTGGAACTCCGCCACCGGCACGATGACCGTCACCGGCACCACCCTGCGTGGCAACGTCGCCGAGGGCGCCGAGGCCGACCAGGGCGGCGGCGCGCTCTTCAACGACGGCGGCACCATGACCGTCGAGGGCGGCACGATCCAGGACAACCGAGCCACGGGGGCCTCCGGCTCCGGCGGCGGCATCCTCAACAACGCCGGCGACCTCACCGTCGAGCGGGCCAAGCTGAGCGGCAACTCGGCCTCGCGGGCCGGCGGCGCGATCGAGGCCAACGTCGGCACGACCACGGTCAACGCGACGACGATGGCCGACAACGAGACCGGCGCGGCTCCGGGCAACGGCGGTGCGATCCACCTGACCGGCGCGGGCACCGTGGACGTCACCGGCGGCAGCGTCAACGGCAACACCGCGGCCGCCGAGGGTGGCGGCCTGTGGAACTCCAGCGGCGGCACCATGACGGTGACGAACACGTCCTTCAGCGGCAACGTCGCCGAGGGGGCGGCGGCCGATCAGGGCGGCGGCGCACTGTTCAACGACGGCGGCACCATGACCGTCGACGGCGCCACCATCGCGGACAACGACGCCACCGGCGAGGCCGGCTCCGGCGGCGGCATCCTCAACAACGCCGGTGAGCTGACCGTCACCGACACCACCCTGTCGGGCAACTCGGCGGTGCGCGCGGGCGGCGGCCTGGAGGCCAACGTCGGCACGACGACGCTGACCGGTGTGGACATGACCGACAACGAGACCGGGGGCAACCCCGGCAACGGTGGCGGCCTGCACCTCACCGGCGCGGGCACCGTGAACTGGGACGGTGGCACCGTCACCGGCAACGAGGCCGCGGCCGAGGGTGGCGGCATCTGGAACAGCAGCACCGGCACGATCATCGCGGAGAACATGACGGTCGAGAACAACACCGCACCGGACGGGCCGGACGTCTTCAACGACGGCGGCACGTTCACGCTGAACGGCACCCCGGTGCCGACCACCTGAGGTGGTCCGGCCTGACCTCCGGACCGTGCCGGTGGTCAGGCCGTCTGCGGGGGGAGGTGCCCGAACGGCACCTCCTCCCGCTCCCCCAGCGCCGTCAGCACCGAGGGCAGCAACGCCTTGGCCGTCCGCTTGTAGCCCAACGCGCTGGGATGGAACCGATCGAGGCTGAACATCTCGTCGGGGTTGGTGATGAAGAACGGCCCCACCACCCGGGCCAGGGACACCGCGTGCGCACCGTTGCGGACCGCGACCTCGGCCTGGGCGGCCGCCAGCTGGCGCGACATCCGCGACCCCAGGCTCCGCAGCGGCTGCGGCACCGGCCGCAGGCTCCCGAGGTCGGGACAGGTGCCGACCACGACCTCGGCCCCCAGCTCCCGCAGGCGGCAGATCGCGTCCTCCAGGTGGTCGGCCGAGGTGGGGGTCGGGACCCGATGGGTCACGTCGTTGCCACCCACGATCACCACCGCGACGTCGGGCCGGTAGTCCTCCGGCAACCGGTCGAGCTGGGCAGCGAGCATCGAGGACTCCGCCCCCACCTGCGCCACGGTGCGCAGCCGCACCGAGCGGCGTACCTGCTTGGCCAGGCCGCGGGCGACGCGGGCACCGAGGGTGTCCTTGCGGCGCTCGGCCCCCAGTCCCGCGGCGATGGAGTCCCCGACCACCACCAGGTCGAGCGGGTCCCCGAAGGACTTCTTCCACAGCCGGTCGGCGTCGATGGCCTCCTCCCCGAGTGGCTTGCCGATGCGGTCCCGGGCGAGCGCGGCCTGGCGGCGCAGCAGCTCCCGCGCGCCACCGGCGGTCACCCCGGCGCCGGCGACGGCCGCCGCGAGCGCGATGAGCGCGGTACGTCGTACTCCCATGGTCGTGTTGAACCAGATCGTGCTGAACCGGCGGTGACACGAAGGTGGCGAAACGCTGGACGAGAACACGTTCTAGCCAGCAGAGTGTCCTCGTGAGCCCTCGACCGCTGAACCTCGCCGACGTCCTCGAAGTCATGGCCGACGCCGTCCCCGACCGCGTCGCCGTCTTCACCATGGACCGTGCCTACACCTACGCCGAGATCGACGAGCGCGCCAACCGCTTCGCGCACCACCTGGCCGACCTCGGCGTCGCCCCCGGCGAGCACGTCGCCGTCCACTCCCCCAACCGCATCGAGTGGGTCGACGCCCTCTACGGCTGCTTCAAGGCGCGGGCCGTGCCGATCAACGTCAACTTCAAGTACCGCCACGACGAGCTCGCCTACCTCTACGACAACGCCGACTGCGTGGCCGCCGTGATCGCACCCGAGTACGTCGAGGCGGTCACTGCCCTGGACCTGCCGACGCTGCGCCACCGGATCGTCCTCGGCGAGGAGTACGACGCCGCGATGGCCGCCGCGTCCTCCCTACGACCCGAGACCGGCCGGACCGGCGACGACCGATACGTCCTCTACACCGGCGGCACCACCGGCCAGCCCAAGGGCGTCGTGTGGCGCCACGAGGACATCATCCGCGCCGCCCTGAACGCGGCGCGCTACGGCGCCCCGATCGAGTCGGTCGAGCAGCTCGGCGAGGAGGCGGCGGCCAACGAGTCGCCCATGACGCTGCTGGCGTGCGGCCCGATGATGCACGGCGGCAGCCAGTGGATCCTCGGCAACGGCCACGTCGCGGGCCAGACGGTGTCGCTCTACACCGAGCCCGGCTTCTCGGCCGAGTCGATCCTCGACCTGGTGCAGGCCGCAGGGGTGAACTCGCTGACCTTCCTCGGTGACGCCATGGGCCGCCCGGTCGCCGAGGCGATCCTCGCCGAGCCGGACCGGTGGGACCTCTCCAGCCTGGTCGCGGTCTCCAACGGCGCCGCCCCACTCAGTGACGGCGTACGCGAGGAGATCCGGCGAGCCCTGCCCGGCCGGTTCATCCTCGACTCCTACGGCGCCTCGGAGTCCGGGGCGGCCGGGTCCCGCGTCGACGACGGGCAGGAGGAGTCCGGCGGCGCGCCGCGGTTCGAGGTCAACGCCGACGTCGAGGTCTTCGACCCCGAACGCAGGCCCTGCCCGCCGGGCGTGACGGGCATGCTCGCGCGGTCCGGCCCGGTGCCGCTGGGCTACTACAAGGACGAGGCGAAGTCGGCCGCGACGTTCGTGGAGGTCGACGGCAAGCGCTGGGCCATCCCCGGCGACATGGCACGTCGCGAGGAGGACGGCTCGGTGACCGTGCTGGGTCGCGGCTCGGTGTGCATCAACACCGGCGGGGAGAAGGTGCACCCCGAGGAGGTCGAGGCCGTGCTGCTGCGCCACGACGACGTGTTCGACGCCGCCGTGGTGGGCACGCCGCACGAGCGCTGGGGCGAGCAGGTGACTGCCCTGGTGCAGGTGCGCGAGGGCGGCCGCCTCTCGGCGGAGGACCTGCGGGCCCACTGCCACGAGCTGATCTCGAACTACAAGGTGCCCAAGGAGGTCCTCTTCGTCGACCAGGTGCCGCGTACGCCGGTCAGCAAGGTGGACTACAAGGCGAGCAGCGCACTGGCGGTCGAGCTGCTCGACGTCGGCGGCTAGGTTGGTGCCATGGCGCTGACTCGCTGGCTCGTGGCGGTGGTGGCCGCCCTCGCCCTGCTCACCGGCTGTTCGGGCGACCCCGAGGAATCCTCGACCGCGAGTGGGTCGAGCGACTCGAGCGAGGCGGAGGAGGCCGCGCCCGCGATCCCCGAGGACCTCCAGGTGGTCGAGGCCGACGCCTCCGGCGTGCGCTTCGGCGTGCCCGAGGGCTGGCAGGTGACCGGCCCCGAGGCGCTGGACAACCCCGGCTCGCAGGCCGAGCTCGAGGCGCTCGCCGCACAGTCGGGGATCCCGCTGGAGCAGTTCCAGCAGATGGTGGGTCAGGTCGACGTGCTGGCGATCTCGCCGGACGGCGCCGAGAACGTCAACGTGCTGCCGCTGCGGGGCGTGGGTTCGGTCCCCGAGCCCGGCCTGATCCGCGCCGACCTCGAGCGCGTCGGCGCCACCGTGACCGACGTGGTGGAGATCGACACGTGGCTGGGCACGGGACAGGCGGTGACCTACTCGCTGCCGACCCAGCGCGGCGAGCAGCACGGCATGTCGCTCTTCGTGGTCGCCGACGGCAGCGTGGTCAACCTGACGGGCACGACCGGATCGGCGGACCGCTCGGCCGCGCTGGTCGAGCAGGTCGCCGACACGCTGCGCACCCTGGACTGACTCAGCCGCCGGCGACGGCGGGGATGATCGACACCTTGGTGCCGTCGGGGGTGGGGGTCTGCAGGTCCTGGAGGAACCGGACGTCGTCGTCGGCGACGTAGACGTTGACGAAGCGACGCAGCTTGCCCTCCTCGTCCAGGACCCGCCCCTTGATGCCGGCGTAGTTGGCGTCGAGGTCGTCCAGGACGTCGGCGAGGGTGGCGCCGTCGGCGTCCACCTCGGAGTCACCGCCGGTGTAGGTGCGGAGGATCGTCGGGATCCGGACGCTGACGCTCATGCTGCTCGCTCTCGGTTGCTCGGTGGGGACTCGGCGGGCGCGACCGCCGGTGGTCGCGCCCGTCGGGACTAGATGTCGGTGGCCTTGAAGGCGTCGTAGGACGGGGCGATGGTTGCGCGCGGACCGACCTGGTCGGCGATGGCCTCCAGGGTCTTCAGCCCGTGACCGGTGTTGATGACGACCGTCTCGAGGTTGGGGTCGAGCTGGCCGGTCTCGACGAGCTTCTTGGTGACGGCCAGCGTCGTGCCGCCGGCGGTCTCGGTGAAGATGCCCTCGGAGCGGGCGAGCTGGACGATGCCGGCACGGATCTCGTCGTCGCTGACCTCCTCCACGGCGCCGCCGGTCTCGCGGCACACGTCGAGCACGTAGATGCCGTCGGCGGGGTTGCCGATCGCCAGGCTCTTGGCGATGGTGTCGGGCTTGACCGGCCGGATGGCGTCGACGCCGGCCTTGTAGGAGGAGGCGACGGGGTTGCAGCCCTCGGCCTGCGCACCGAAGACCTTGACCGGCTTGTCCTCGACCAGGCCGAGCTTGACCAGCTCACCGAAGGCCTTGTGGACCTTGGTCAGCTGGGACCCGGACGCGACGGGGATGACGATCTGGTCCGGCAGGCGCCAGCCGAGCTGCTCGGCGATCTCGTACCCCAGCGTCTTGGAGCCCTCGGCGTAGTACGGGCGGACGTTGACGTTGACGAACGCCCAGCCCTCCTCCTCGCCGGCGATCTCGGAGGCGAGCTTGTTGACGTCGTCGTAGTTGCCGTCGACGGCGACGAGGTTCTCGGTGTAGATCGCGGAGTTGACCTGCTTGGGCTGCTCCAGGTTGGCCGGGATGAACACGACCGTCTTGATGCCGGCACGGGCGCCCGCGGCGGCCACGGCGTTGGCGAGGTTGCCGGTGGAGGGGCAGGCGAAGACCTTCGCGTCGAGCTCGCGGGCCGCGCTCAGGGCGCAGGCGACGACGCGGTCCTTGAAGGAGTTCGTGGGGTTGGTCGAGTCGTCCTTGACCCACAGCGTGTCGATGCCGAGCTCGGCGGCGAGGTTGTCCGCACGCAGCAGGCGGGTGAAGCCGGGCTCCATGTTGGGGCTCTCGGCGATGTCGGTCGGCACCGGCAGCAGCGGCTGGTAGCGCCAGATGTTCTTGGGCCCGGCCTCGATCTGCTCGCGGGTGACCTCGGGGAACTCATAGGCCACCTCGAGCGGCCCGAAGCACTCCGGACAGGCGTAGAACGGGCCGAGCGCGACGGCGTGGCCGCACTCCCGGCAGGAGAGGCCGACGGCGTTGCCGAACCCGCCCTCACGGATGGTGGAACGGGCGGTCGTGTCCTCGGTCGCCACAGCGCTCACGGAGTCCTCCTTCTCATCTGTCCCGGCGCGACGGTCGCGCAGGGCCGGACTTGGCACCGTTTCCGCAGGACTCCGACGGGGGTCGGAGCGGGGTGCTGCGGCGGTTGCCGGGACTTCGACGGGCCGTTCCCTCAGTCCCTCTGGATGAGCTGCGCCCAGCCTAGGAGCCGGGACCACACGGCACGAATCGGCGTCCCGTCAGGCGAGACGGCGGTCCGCGATGTGGGATCGCTCAGCGGCGACGTACGTCGTCGACGAGTTGGCGGAGCAGGCCCAGCACGCCGTCCGGGCCCCGCACGATCACGTCGGCGCGGTCGGCCAAGGCGGTGTGCTCCTCGGAGAGCGAGCACACCCGCAGCGTGGCGAGCCCGCGCTCGCGCAGGGCCTCGACGGCCTCGAACGCCTCGATGTCACCCAGGTCGTCCCCGGCGTAGAGGAAGCCGCGGGCGTCGCGGGCGGTGGCGAGCTCGTCGACCACGCTGCCCTTGTGGGTCGCGGCGTCGCGCACCTCGATCACGCTCTTGCCCAGCTCCAGGGCGAGCCCGTGCCGGTCGGCCAGCCCGCGCAGGAGGGGCAGCAGGCGGTCGAACGCCGCGGCCGGCTCGGCCAGCCGCCGTGTGTGCACGGCGACCGCCAGGCCCTTGTCCTCGACGTAGGCCTCCTCCGCGCCGGCCGAGCGCAGCGCCCGGGGCAGGTCGCGCTCGAAGGTCGCCAGCCCCCGGGGCGGCCGCGGGCTCACGATGCGCCGGGTGCCGGCGCTCCAGCGCTCGTTGCCGTACTGGCCGTAGACGTCGAACGCCCCGCCGGCGGCGCGGATCCGGGCGCCCAGGTCGTCGAGGTTGCCCAGTTCGAGCACCTGGCGGACCGGGCGGCCGGTGATGATCGCGACCCCGCCCACCTCGGCGGCGAGGTCCACCAGCACCGGTGCGGCATCGGGGTGGATGTGGGCCCGGGTCGGGTCGGCGACGATCGGCGCCAGCGTGCCGTCGAAGTCGAGTCCGATCACGACCGAGGGCGCCGCAGCGGCCAGGTCGGCGTAGCGGCGTTCGGCGCGGGCGGATGCGAAATCCACACCGCCATCCCATCACGCCGCCCCTCCGGCCGGTCCGGCAGCCGCCCCGCTCGGCCCCGGTCCGCGCGTGGGTCAGCGGGCGCAGGCCGCGTCGAGGTGGCGGATCAGGGCGATCTCCATCGCGGCGTCGTGGTCCCCGCCGACCTCCTCGGTGACCTCGCCGGTCTCGTCGTGCCAGGTGAGCACGAACGGCTGCGCACTCGGCGTCCACTCCGTGGCCAGGTCGCAGTCCCGCGGGGACACCGCGAGCCGGATCGGGACGTAGGAGCGGTTGACCGACAGCTGCACCGGCAGCGCGGGGGCGTCGATCGCAACACTGCCGCCGGGACGGTGGACGCCGGTGACGGTCGCCGTGCCGTCGCCGCGACCGTGGAGCAGGGCGGCCTCGATCTGCAGCACCCCGTCCGCGGCGTCCGCGGCGGGCACGACGCGGTGGAGCACCAGGCGCACCTCGCTGGCGCCCCACGCAGCGGCAGGCTCCCGCGGGGTCGCGGGCGGGGCCGCCGTGTCCGGCGGGAGGTCCCGCCACCACCACAGCGCGACCACGGTGCCGAGCACGCCGCCGAGGAAGGCCAGGACGAGTGAGCCCCGGCGCCGCCGGCGGGGCGTGAGTACGCCGCGCAGCCAGTCACCGACCGGCCGTGCGAACGGCACCTCGCGCCGCGGGGACGGGAGCGGGGGCTCCATGCCTCGACGCTACACCGGCGCGAGCGCCACGGGACCGCGCCTGCGGTGGCGGGAGGCTCAGTCGAGCTGGCCGGTGAGGATCAGGGTGAGCCGGTCGTTGCTCATCGACTCGATGGCCGGCAGGACCCGCTCGACCCCGAGGTCCAGCGCGAGCTGGTTGGCGGCGCGCTTCATCTGCGGGCCGTGGTACACCGTGGTCGCCGGCACGGTGCCGTACCAGTTGTCGGCGGCGACGACGTCCCAGCCGACCTCGGTGGCCCGGCCGGAGACCTGGCCGGCGAGCCCGGTGATGCCGGTGTTGTTGAACACCACGACCGGCACCTGGCCACGCTGGACCGGCGGGGGCTTCTTCTTCTGCTGCTTCTTCTTCTGCTGCTCGGTGGCGTCGGTGCTCGGCTCCTCGCTCGTCGCGGGCGAGGACGTCGAGGACTCGCTGGAGGAGGCCTGGTCGACCACGCGCTCGGCCGGCTCGTCGCCGGTGGTGACCACGAAGGCGACGGCGGCGAATGCCACCGCGAGGACCGACAGGATGACGACCGGCGAGGGAAGGACCGTGCCGCGCTCGGTGCGGGCACCGGCGGTGCGACGGGGACGGTCACGCATCATTCAGACCTCGAAACCCAGTCGACGCGCCGAGCGCTGCCGCTGGCGCTGCGCACGCAGGCGGCGCAGGCGACGTACGAGCAGCGGGTCGGACTCCAGCGCCTCGGGACGGTCGATGAGTGCGTTGAGCACCTGGTAGTAGCGGGTGGAGCTCATGTCGAACTTCTCCCGGACCGCGGCCTCCTTGGCCCCGGCGTACTTCCACCACTGGCGCTCGAAGTCGAGGATGGCCGCGTCGCGCTCACTCAGGGACGCGACGTCCGCGCCACCCTCGGGCTCTGTGCTCAGCTGCGGGTCCATGGCTTCTCCTCGCCCCCATCCAGCGGTTGCTGACGCGGCCAACTGTAGACCCCTAATCACATCGATGTCATTCGGCACGCGGCGACGCGCCGGGCGCGGTCCAGATCGTGTCCGGCCGGGGTGGATCGCTCGACTAGAGTGACCCCCGTGGCCAACCACCTGGTGATCGTCGCCAATCGACTCCCGGTCGACCGGGTCGTCGGTCCCGACGGCGCGCCCGGGTGGCGGCGCTCCCCCGGCGGACTGGTCAGCGCCATCGAGCCGGTGATGCGCTCCGGCGACGGCGTGTGGGTCGGTTGGCCCGGCGGCACCGAGCAGGACCTCGCCCCGTTCGAGGTCGACGGACTGTCGCTGGTGCCGATGTCGATGACCGACGAGGAGATCGAGGGTCACTACGAGGGCTTCTCCAACGGCACCCTGTGGCCGATCTACCACGACGTGGTCGCCAAGCCGGAGTTCCACCGCGAGTGGTGGGACTCCTACGTCGAGGTCAACCGGCGCTTCGCCGAGCAGGCCGCCGAGCTCGCTGCCGAGCACGCCATGGTCTGGGTGCACGACTACCAGCTCCAGCTGGTGCCGCAGATGCTGCGCGAGCTCCGTCCCGACCTGCGGATCGGCTTCTACCTCCACATCCCCTTCCCGCCGGCCGAGCTCTTCCAGCAGCTCCCGTGGCGCCGCGAGATCCTCGAGGGGCTGCTCGGCGCGGACCTGCTCGGCTTCCAGCTGCCCGGAGGCGCCACCAACTTCGTCCGCCTCGTACGCCAGCGCGTGGGCCACAAGACCCACCGCAACACCATCTCGCTGCCCGACGGGCGCGAGGTGCGGGCGGCGGCCTTCCCGATCTCCATCGACGCCGCCGGGTTCGAGGAGCTCGCCCGCGACGACGAGGTGGTGCAGCGCTCGAAGGCGATCCGCGAGGCCCTGGGCAACCCGCGCAAGGTCTTCCTCGGCATCGACCGGCTCGACTACACCAAGGGCATCCACGCCCGGCTGCGCGCCTTCTCCGAGCTGATCGCCGAGGGGCACTTCTCCGTCGAGGACGCCGTCTTCGTGCAGGTCGCGGTGCCCTCGCGGGAGCGGGTCGAGCAGTACCGCATCCTCCGCGACGACATCGACCGGCTCGTCGGCCGCATCAACGGCGACCTCGGCCGCATCGGCCGGCCGGCGATCAGCTACCTCCACTCCTCCTACCCGCGCGAGGAGATGGCCGCGCTCTACCGCACCGCCGACGTGATGGCGGTGACGCCCTTCCGTGACGGGATGAACCTGGTCGCCAAGGAGTACGTCGCGTGCCGGGTCGAGGAGGACGGCGCCCTGGTCCTCTCGGAGTTCGCGGGCGCGGCGGCCGAGCTGCGCCAGGCCTGGCTGGTCAACCCCTACGACATCAACGGGATGAAGCAGGCGATGCTTGACGCCTACCACGCCGACTCCAAGGACCTGCGCCGCCGGATGCGCGCGATGCGGCGCACCATCGCCCAGCACGACGTCGAGGCCTGGGCGACCCGCTTCATGACCGAGCTCGAGGACTCCTGAGCCCGACGGCTCCCCGGACAACCGCGACACCGGGGACGTCCCGGGGGTAATTTCACCCCATGGACCTGCTCCCCAAGCCCGACCAGGTCGTCTCGGCCGCCGGCAACGTCGCCCACAAGGTGCTCTACGGCGGCCTGGCCGACCTGCGACCGATGCCGCGCACCCTCATCGACGAGGGCACGCTGCGGGAGCTCTACCACTACCGCCCCTCGGCCACCGCCCGTGAGACCGGCGACCCGGTGCTGCTGGTCACCCCGCTGGCCGCCCCGGCGCTGTGCTTCGACCTGCGGCGCGGGTGCTCGGTGGCCGAGCACTTCGTCACCGGCGGCCGGCCGACGTACCTGGTCGAGTACGGCGAGGTGTCCTTCAAGGACCGCAGCCTGGGCATGGAGCACTGGATCGACGAGGTCGTCCCGGAGGCGATCCGCGCGGCCTCCGAGCACGCGGGCGGCCGTCCGGTGCACGTCGTCGCCTGGAGCCTGGGCGGCATCTTCGCGCTGCTCACCGCCGCCGACGCCGACGACCTGCCGCTGGCCTCGCTGACCATCGTGGGCTCTCCCATCGACGTCAGCCAGGTGCCCCTGATCGCCCCGATCCGCCCGCTGCTCAACCTCGGCGACCGGTTCAGCCCGATCACCCGGGGCTACCAGCTGCTGGGCGGCGCCCCGAAGCCGCTGGTGAAGTGGGCCTTCCAGCTGTCGTCGTTCCAGAAGCTGGTCACCAAGCCGCTGGCACTGGCGGCCAACTCCGACGACGCGGACTTCCTCGCCCAGATCGAGGCCGTGGACCGCTTCACCGACAACATGATCGCCTACCCCGGGCGCACCTTCGGCCAGCTCTACCACCGCTTCGCGAAGGGCAACTCCCTCGTCGGTGGCGAGTTCGAGCTCGACGACCGCACGATCTCCTTCGCCGACATCGACGTACCGGTCCTGGCTTTCGCCGGCGCCGTGGACGGCATCGCGCCGGTCAAGTCGGTGCAGGCGCTCATGCCGCTGCTGACCGGCTCGCCCGAGACCCGCTTCGAGGTCGTGCCCGGCGGGCACCTGGGCATGCTCACCGGCCGGGCCGCCCGGCACACGACGTGGCAGGTCATGGACGAGTGGATCACCCAGTGGTCCAGCGACGCAGCGGACGACGAGGAGGACGGCACGGCGGAGGAGGCGACCGAAGGCATCGGCACCAACCGTCGGCGGCGCCACTCCTCCTCGGCCTCGCGAGCCCTCTCGCGTTGACCGCCACCGGTCCCGGCCGCCTGCCGCGCGGCGTCCGCATCGGGTACGGCGCCGGATCGGTCGCGACCGGTGCCTTCGGCACGGTGCCGGGGCTGATGCTGCTGCCCTTCCTCACCGACTCCCTGGCCGTGCCGGCGCTCCTCGCGGGCGCCATCGTCTTCCTGCCCAAGGCCTGGGACGTCGTCCTGAACCCGATCGCGGGCCGGATCAGTGACCGCACCGTCGACCCGCGCGGCCCGCGCCGCCCCTGGCTGCTGCGGGCCGGGGTCGTGCTGGCGGCCTGCTTCGCGCTGCTCTTCGCGGCGCCGGAGATGGGACGCACCGCCGACGCCGCGTGGGTACTGGTGGCGTTCCTGGCCTGCGCGACGGCGTACGCGTTCTTCCAGGTGCCCTACGTGGCGATGCCGGCCGAGATCACCGACCGCTACGAGGAGCGCACGCGGCTGATGACGTGGCGGGTGGCGCTGCTGGCGTTCACCATCATGCTCACTGGTGCCACCGCCCCGCTGATCCGTGACGCCGTCGGGGGCCGCGACGGCTATCGCGTCATGGGCGTCGCCATGGGGGCGGTGATCCTGATCGGCGCGCTCGCGGCGTACGCCGGCACGCGGCGGGCCCCGCACCTGGAGGTCCAGCCGGGACCCGGTTCGCTGCGCGAGCAGCTGCGCATCGTGGCCGCGGTGCGCGACTTCCGGCTGCTGCTCACCACATTCGTGGTCCAGGCGCTCGCGACCGGGTGCATGCTCGCCGGGGTCGACTACGTCGCCGGCGACGTGCTGGAGGTCCCCGGGGCGACCACGCTGCTCTTCGTCTGCTTCGTCGGCCCCGCCCTGGTGCTGACCCCGGTGTGGGCCGCCATCGGTGCCCGGGTGGGCAAGAGACGCGGCTTCCTGGCCTCCTCGGTGGTGCTGGCGACCGGTGCGGCGGGCGCCAGCGCGGCCGGGGTCGCGCCCGACGCCTGGGCCTTCGTCGCCACCGGCCTGGTCGGCGTCGGTTACGCCGGCTGCCAGGTCTTCCCGCTGGCGATGCTGCCCGACACCGCGGCGGTGGACGCGCGGCGTACCGGCACCTCGCGGGTGGGGGTCTTCACCGGGGTCTGGACCGCCGGCGAGACGCTGGGCCTGGCGTTGGGCCCCGGGGTCTACGCCGTGGTGCTCGCGCTGGGTGGCTACCGCTCCAGCAGCGACGGCGAGGTGGTGCAGGGCGAGGCGGCGCTGATGGCGATCACGCTGGGCTACTCGGTGCTGCCGGCGGTGCTGGTGGTGGCGAGCCTGTGGTGGCTGTGGCGCTACACGTTGGACGAGCGGACCGTGGACCGGACCGAGGAACTGGAGGTGCTGGAGTAGATGAGCGGGAGTGAACAGACCGCGCGGGTGCGGTCGCGGCTGGCCGAGATGCGGGCGGGTGACCTGCCCGTCGGGGGCGGTCGCACGCTGGCCTACGTCTTCGACTCCGGCCTGGAGGCGGTGGAGGCGGTCGCCCGGGAGGCCGTGGCGACGCACGCCTTCAGCAACGGCCTGGACCCCACGGCGTTCCCCAGCCTGCTGCAGATGGAGAACGAGCTGGTCGGCTTCGCCGCCGACCTGCTCGGCGCCCCCGAGGGCGTCGTCGGCTCGGTGACCTCCGGCGGCACCGAGTCCTGCCTGCTCGCCGTGCAGGCGGCGCGCGACGCGCGGCCCGACGTCGCCCGCCCCTCCCTGGTGGTGCCCGACACCGTGCACGCTGCCTTCCACAAGGCCGCCCACTACTTCGGGCTGCGCATCGTGGTGGTGCCCACCGGCGCCGACCACCGCGCCGACGTCGCGGCCACGGCGGCCGCGATCGACGACAGCACCGTGCTCGTGGTCGGCTCCGCACCGTCGTACGCGCACGGCGTGGTCGACCCGGTCACCGAGCTCGCGGGGCTCGCGGCCGAACGCGGCATCCGGTGCCACGTCGACGCCTGCATCGGCGGCTGGGTGCTCCCCTACGCCGCGCGGCTCGGCCGCCCGGTGCCGCCGTGGACCTTCGCCGTCGACGGCGTCACCTCGATCTCGCTGGACCTGCACAAGTACGGCTATGCCCCCAAGGGCACCTCGGTGCTGCTGCACCGCACGGCGGCGCTGCGGCGTCCGCAGTTCTTCGCCCACGCCGACTGGCCCGGCTACACGATGCTGAACTCGACGATGCAGTCGACGCGCTCGGGCGGACCGGTCGCCGGTGCGTGGGCGACGGTGCGGGCGCTCGGCGACGACGGGTACGCCGACCTGGCGGCCGCGGCGTTCTCGGTCACCGACGCGATCGCGGCGGGCGTGGCCGACGTGCCCGGCGTCGAGCTGGCGGCGAGGCCGGACTCGACGCTGGTCGCGCTGCACACCGATGCCACGTGCGACGCGTTCACGGTGTGTGACGAGATGGCTGCGCGGGGGTGGTACGTCCAGCCGCAGCTCTCCTACGGCGACCAGCCGCCGACGATCCACCTGTCGGTCAGCGCGGCGACTCCGGCCGCGGAGTTCCTCGCCGCCCTGTCGGAGTCGGTCGCGGCGGCGGTCACCGCCGGCCCGGTGGGCGTGGACCCGGACGTGGCCGACCTCATCCGCTCCCTGGATCCTGCCGGCCTGTCCGAGGAGGAGTTCGACGGCCTGCTGGCCGCGGCCGGCCTCGTCGGCGGCGGGGGCGGGCTCGACCTGCCCGACCGCATGGCCCCGGTCAACGTGCTGCTCGACGTCGCCGCCCCGGCGGTGCGCGAGGCGGTGCTGGTGGCGTTCCTGGACCGCCTGATGCGGCCGGTCCGCGGTGCCGCGGACTAGTCCGAACGGGTCACCGAGCTCGCGCCGATTTCCCGATGGCAGGCGGCGCCGCAGCGCCTAGGTTCGGGTGCAGCGCAGCTGGTGCGGCGCCCCTGGGAGGGAGAGGGGCGCCGCCGCTGCTTTTTCGCCAGGCGCTCGGGCCGACACGTGCCTCAGGCCGACACGTGCCTCAGGCCAGCAGGTCTTGGTGGTCGGGGTGCTTCTCGATCCAGGCCCGGACGAACGGGCAGGTCGGCCGGACCCGGAGCCCGTCGGCGCGGGTGTGGTCCAGCGCCTCCCGGATCAGCGTGCTGCCGACCCCCTGCCCCTCGAAGGCGTCGTCGACCTCGGTGTGGACGAAGTCGCGGACCCCGTCGCGGTCGACGTAGTCGGCGAGCCCGGCCCGGCGACCCTCGACGTGGACCTCGAATCGGCTCTGCTCCGCGTGCTGGCTCACCCGTGCATCAGTCATGTCCCCAACCTACGGCCACCGTCGTCGTGCCGGTCGCCGTCGTCGCTACTCGGCCAACCCGTGCTCGGCGAGCCACCTGGCCCGCGCGCGCTTGCCTGCGCGGGCCAGCCAGGCGTCGTACACGACCTCGGCGAGCTCGTCGCGGTCGAGCTCACCGACCCGGGAGCCGCGGAGCAGGACCGAGCAGTGGCCGTCGAAGTGGGCCGTGGTGAAGAACGGGGTCGTGGGGTCCTCGACCAACGCGTGCTTGTCCTCCTCGGTCTCGACCCAGAACACGATGACGTCGTCGTAGCGCTCCCCCGTGTCGGGGTCCACCGCATCGGGGCGGGGCGTGCGGAAGAAGACGAAGCTGCGGCGACTGACCTGGTAGATCGCGTTCTCGCTGTCGGGCCACCGGGTCGCACCGGGCATCCCGGCGGCGATCTCGTGGACGTCCTCGACGGTGGCGCGACGAGCCATGCCGAGAGCCTAGTGGCGAGGCGGCACAATCGGGCGCCATGAGCGTGTTGCAGGGAATGGTCGACAAGGGCCTGATGGCAGCGGACTGGGCCGAGGCGATGGCGCCGGTCGAGGACCGGATCGCGGCGATGGGTGAGTTCCTCCGCGCGGAGGTCGCGGCCGGGCGGTCCTACCTCCCGGGCGGCGACCACGTCTTCCGCGCGTTCCGTGCGCCGCTCGCCCAGGTGAAGGTGCTCGTCGTCGGTCAGGACCCCTACCCGACACCGGGGCACCCCATCGGCCTCTCCTTCGCCGTCGAGCGCGACGTGTGGCCACTGCCCAAGAGCCTGATCAACATCTACACCGAGTACCGCGACGACCTCGGCGTCGTGCCGCCGCGGCACGGCGACCTGCGGGCCTGGAACGACCAGGGCGTCATGCTGCTCAACCGGTCACTCACGGTGCGGCCCGGCACCCCCGCCTCCCACCGCGGCAAGGGCTGGGAGGAGGTCACCGGCCATGCGATCGACGTGCTCGTCGAGCGGGCGCGCGGCGGGGCGGCGTACGCCGCGGTGCTGTGGGGGCGCGATGCGCAGGGGTTGGCGCCGCGGCTCGACCCGATCCCCGTGCTGACCGCGCCCCACCCCTCGCCGCTGTCGGCCTACCGGGGCTTCTTCGGGTCGCGGCCCTTCTCGCGGGTCAACCAACTGCTCGCCGACCAGGGCCGGGAGCCGGTGGACTGGAGCCTGCCGGAGGGATGATCGCGGAGCCGGGAACAAAGTTGAACACTCAATCAGTTCCCTCACCATGGACACCTCCACGGCCGAGCGCATGCCCGCGCTCTACATCGGCCACGGCGCACCGCCCCTGCTCGACGACCCGCGGTGGTCCGCCCAGCTCGCGGCGTGGGCCCGCGACCTCCCCCGACCGCGCGCGATCCTGATCGTCAGCGCCCACTGGGAGTCCGCGCCGATCGCGCTCTCGGCCAGCGGCGTGGAGCTGGTCTACGACTTCGGCGGCTTCGACCCGAAGTACTACCTCGAGCGCTACGACACCCCCGACGCCTCCGACCTCGCCGCACGGGTGGCCGCCCTGATGCCCGCGACCGAGCCGGTGCACCAGCACTCCTCACGCGGCCTGGACCACGGGGCGTGGGTGCCACTGAAGCTGATGTACCCCGAGGCCGACATCCCCGTGCTGCAGATGTCGCTGCCCAACCACGACCCCGAGCGGCTGCTCGCCATCGGACGGCGGCTGCAGGCACTGCGCGACGAAGGAGTGCTCATCGTGGGGTCGGGGTTCCTCACCCACGGCCTGCCGTTCCTGCGGGACTTCCGCATCGACGCACCGCCGCCGGGCTGGTCCACCGACTTCGACGCCTGGGCCGCCGAGGCGCTGTCCCGCGGCGACGTGGACGAGCTCGCGGCGTACCGCGACCGCGCGCCGGGCATGCCCTATGCCCACCCGAGCGTGGAGCACTACAGCCCCCTGTTCGTCACCCTCGGCGCCGCGACCGACCCCGGCCGGCCGGGCACCCAAGTCATCGCCGACGAGTTCTGGATGGGCCTGTCCAAGCGGAGCCTCCAGGTCTCCTGACCGCGAGTCGGCGCCAACTCGGCTCGGAGAGGTGCCGAGTCGGCGCCAACTCGGCTGACAGCACGCTCGCGCCGGCCCGCATTCGCCGAGTTCGCGCCGACTCGGCAGCGGCGTACGCCGTCCGGCAGCGTCAGCCACCCGGGCATTCGGTCGCGCAGGGGTCGACGGGCGCGCCGTCGCCGGTCGAGGGCAGGTCGCCGCGCTCGACGGGGGTCGACGGGGCCGGCACGGGCTGGTTGCCAGCCCGGTCGCGCGCGCCGACCAGGGCCGAGCGCATGGTCGCGCGATCGATCGCCCCGGTCGGCGCACTGAGGCGCAGGTGGTGGCCGCGCGCCTCGAGGACGTACTCGTGCCGGTCGCCGCCGACGCGGTACCACCCGTCGTCGCCGTCGGGTCGGCACTCGGCGACGTCGAGCGGGGCGGTCGACGGGGTGACCAGCGGCTGCGTCCGGCAGCGTTGTCCGCCGAACCCTCCTGCCGCGACCTCGAACCAGACCGGATCGGTGGGCGGCTCAGCTGCGTAGAAGGCGCCGTAGTCGGCATCGCCGACGACGCCCGCCGAGTGCTCCACGAGGGTGAAGCCGGGGAGGTCGATCGTGTGGACGAGCGCCGGGTCCACGCCCTGGGCGAGCACGCGCTCGACCGTGGCGTCGGAGAGTGGCGCCGGACCGTCCTCGGTGCTCGCGGCGCTCGGTCGCTCACCGCACGAGGTCAGCACGAACAGGCAGAGGGCCGCGACGGCAGTGGCGGATCGGAGTCGGAGCACGACACGAACCTAGGCCCGTCGCCCCCAGCGACGCATGAGCACGCGGGCTCATGTCCTCCGCGCACGTCGCAGGCGCCGGTTGTCCTCCTGCAGCCGCGCCACCTCGGCCTCCAGTCGGAGGACCCGGCCGATCCCTGCGAGGTTGAGCCCCTCGGCGAGGAGCTCGCCGATGCGCACCAGTCGGTCGACGTCGGCGGCGCTGTAGAGGCGCGAGCCGCCGGCCGTGCGGTCGGGCTCGATCAGGCCCCGCCGCTCGTAGACCCGCAGGTTCTGCACCTGCATCGCGGCCATGTCGGCGGCGACGGAGATGGCATACACGCCCCGGTGTCGTGACGGCTCCACGGTGCCTCCCGGAGACGTTGACAGGTTTATTGCCTTCTCCGGAACATATCACCTATATTGTCTGTTACAGATTACGTAGTACCCGAGATCCACTGAGGAGGAACCATGTTGATCCGCACCACCGACCCCTTCCGCGACTTCGACCGCCTGGCCAACCAGCTCCTCGGCGGAGCGACCGGGACCACCAACCGTCCGAGCGTGATGCCGATGGACGCTTGGCGCGAGGGCGAGGACTTCGTGCTCGAGTTCGACCTCCCCGGCGTCAGCGCCGAGAGCATCGACATCGACGTCGAGCGCAACGTGCTGACGGTCCGCGCCGAGCGCGTGGCCGGCAACGGCGACTGGGAGCGACTCGCCTCCGAGCGGCCGCACGGCCAGTTCAGCCGGCAGCTCGTGCTCGGCGACAACCTCGACCTGGACCGCATCGACGCGTCGTACGACGCGGGCGTGCTGCGCCTGGTCGTGCCGGTCGCGGAGAAGGCCAAGCCGCGCAAGATCGAGGTCAGCGGGGGCGCTAAGGAACTCACCGCCTGACCCGGGCCGTCGAGTCGGCGTGAGCTCGTCGAGTTCACGCCGACTCGGCACGTTCATGAGCCGAGTTCACGCCGACTCGGCACGTTCATGAGCCGAGTTCGCGCCGACTCGGCACCCGGTCAGCGGACGCGGAGGCGTTTCATGACCTTCAACGAGGTCAGCATCTGCTTGACGTAGGCGTCGTAGTCCTGGCCGGGCTGGGGCCCGAGGACGGGCTTCTTGACCGTGGCGACGTTCTTGACGTCGGTGTACTTCAGCAGGCCCTGGTCGCCGTGACGGGCACCGACGCCGGAGTTCTTGACCCCGCCCGACGGCGTCCCCTTGGCGGCGTACGCCGCGGCGAGGCCGTCGTTGATGTTGACGTTGCCCGACTCGATCCGGTGGGCGACCGCCTCGGCGCGCTCCAGGTCGGTGCCCCAGACCGAGGCGTTGAGGCCGTAGTCGGTGTCGTTGGCGAGCACGACGGCCTCGTCGATGCTGCGGTAGGGGTAGAGCGACACGACGGGGCCGAAGGTCTCGGTGCAGCCGGCGTCCATGTCGCGGGTGACGCCCTCGAGGACGGTGGGCTCGTAGAACGCGGGCCCGATGTCGGGGCGCTCACGGCCACCGGTGACGACGGTCGCGCCCTTGGCCACGGCGTCCTCGACGTGGCCCGCGACCCGCTCGCGCTGCTCGACGCTGACCAGCGAGCCGATCTCGGGCCCGAAGTCGTAGGTCGCGCCGATCACCAGCGCCTCGGTCGCCCGCACGAAGGCGGCCTTGAGCTCCTCGTAGCGCGAGGCGGGGAGGTACATCCGCTCCATCGCCATGCAGATCTGGCCGGTGTTGCCGAAGACCGCGAACAGGGCCTGTTGTGCCCATTCGTCGGCGTCGACGTCGTCGAGCACCACCATCGGGTTCTTGCCGCCGAGCTCGAGGCAGCAGCCGATGAGGTTGCGTCCGGCGCGCTCCCCGATGACCCGTCCCGTTGCGGTGGAACCGGTGAACATCACGTAGTCGGCGTGGTCGATCAGTGTCGGTCCCACGTCGGGCCCCTCGCCGCACACGACCTGGAACAGTCCCCTGGGCAGGCCGGCCCGCTCGAGCAGCTCGATCCCGTAGAGGGGGGACAGCGCGGTCTTGTTGTCGGGCTTGACCACGACGGCGTTGCCCGCCATCAGCGCAGGGATCGCGTCGGAGAGTCCGGTGGCGAAGGGGAAGTTCCACGGCGCGATCACGCCGACGACGCCCTTGGGGACACGGACCTCCTTCGACGTGGTCACGACCGGCACCGGTCCGCCACGCGTGACCGGCTTGAGCAGCTTCGGCGCGCGCTTGAGGTAGTGACTGATCACCATCGGCGGGTCGCAGCTCTCCTCCACGGCCATGCGGCGGTTCTTCCCGCTCTCGACCTGGATCAGGTCGGCGATGGTGTGCGCGTTGTCGACCAGCAGCGCGTGTGCACGGTGGAAGACCTCCAGGCGCCGCTTGAGGGGCCACTGGGCCCACAGCCGCTGCGCCGCCCGCGCCTCGGCGTACGCCGTCTCGATGTCCTCCGGTGTCGACTGCGGCAGCTCGACGAGCACCTCGCCGGTGTAGACCTCGGTGAGCTTCCAGGTGTTGCCGGTGCTGCCCGGCACCCGGGCGACGAGCCGGGTGAGGAACTCGTCGGTGATGCTGGCGGGACGCTGCACGTCGCTCACGGTGGTGCCTCTCAGACGCGGTCGAGGATGAAGTCGGTGGCGCGCTCGCCGATCATGTAGCAGGGCGCGTTGGTGTTGCCGCCGGTGATCGAGGGCATGATCGAGGCATCGGCGACCCGTAGCCCCTCGATGCCGCGCACCGTCAGGTCGGGCCCGACCACGGCGCGCTCGTCCACGCCCATGCGGCAGCTCCCGACGCCGTGGTAGACCGACGTGGCGCGGTTCTTCAGCGCGACCCGCAGTTCGGGGCCGTTGGGGACCTCGGGGCCCGGGTGGATCTCGGCGCGGACGCCGCCACCGAAGGCGGCGCCGGCCATGATCTCCCGGATCATCTCGGTGCCCTCGGCGAGGACCTCGACGTCGTCGGGGTGGGTGAAGTACCCGTAGTCGATGAGCGGCGCGGCGGTCGGGTCCGCCGACGCCAACCGGATGGTGCCCCGGCTCTTGGGGTAGATCAGCGTGGAGAAGATCGTGACGCCGGGACGCGGGTCGGGCATGTGCCGGATCGGGGCGTCCTGGTTGGGGCTGGGATAGGTCCACGGCAGCAGGTGCAGCTGCAGGTCGGGCACGTCGGTGGCCCTGCTGGTGCGCACGAACCCGACGGACTCGAACACGGAGTTGTCCAGGAACGAGCCGCCGCGGACGACGTCCTTGACCACGCCCTTGAAGAAGGTCTTCGGGTTGCCCTGGTACTCCACGCTCGGCACGTGGAACGAGAGCGGGTGGAAGAGGTGGTCGTGCATGTTGTCGCCGACGGGCAGGTCGGCGATGGTCTCGATGCCCAGGCTCGCCAGGTGCTCGGCAGGGCCGATGCCCGAGAGCATCAGCAGCTGCGGGGAGTTGATGAAGCCGGCCGAGACGATGACCTCCCGGCCCGCGCGGACGAGGCGTCGGGTGCCCCCGCCCCGGCCGGTGTCGAGCACCTCGACACCGGTGGCGCGGTTGCCCTCGATCACGATGCGGGTGGCGTGCGCCTCGCACTGGACCTCGAGCCCGGCGGGGTCGAGGTCGTGGAGGTAGCCACGCGAGGCCGAGTAGCGGACGCCGCCGGCGGCGTTCTGCTGCATCCGGCCGATGCCCTCCTGCTCGGCGCCGTTGTAGTCCTCGAGCACCTTGACCCCGAGGGTGTCGGAGGTGGCCTGGATGAACTGGAGCGTGGCCTCCTGCGGCCGCTCGTTGAGGGTGATCTTGATGGGCCCGCCGGCGCCGCGGTAGGCGTCCTCGCCGCCCTGGTAGTCCTCGTAGCGCTTGAAGGCCTCGTTGACCTCGTCGGCGGACCACCCGGTGTTGCCCTCGGCGGCCCAGGAGTCGTAGTTGGCCCGGTTGCCGCGCACGTAGACCATGCCGTTGACCGAGCTGGACCCACCGGCGACCTTGCCGCGCGTCGCGGGCAGCTGCCGGTCGAGCATCGCGGACTGCGGCACCGAGCGGTAGCCCCAGTCGAAGTGCTTCTCCAGCGAGGGCTCGGAGTGCATCGGCCCGATCATCCCGGGCTTCTTGGTGAAGTAGGCGTGCATGCCGCGGCGGTCGGCCTTGCCGGCCTCGAGGAGGATGACCGAGTGGCCGGCCTCGGCGAGTCGGCCCGCGACCACCGCGCCGGAGCTGCCGGATCCCACGACGACGTAGTCGGCCTCGTCACTGCGCTGCTTCCTCGATGCCCACGTCGTCATGCTCGGGTCTCCCTGCTAGGCGTCACTGCCGCGATCGGTCCGGCCAACTGTAACGCGTTCTAGTGACGGCGTACAGGTGTCACCAGAACGCGAAAGCGTTTCATTCACACTGTGTGGGCTCCCGCCGTCCGGGCTTGTCACAATGGCCGGATGCAGTTCCTCTCCATCCAGTCCGCCGTCGCGTACGGCCACGTGGGCAACTCCGCCGCGGTCTTCCCGCTGCAGCGACTGGGCCACGAGGTGTGGCCGGTCCACACGGTCAACTTCTCCAACCACACCGGGTACGGCGCCTGGCGCGGTCCGGTGCTCGCCGCGGCCGACGTCCGGGAGGTCATCGCCGGCATCGCCGACCGCGACGCACTCCCCCACTGCGACGCGGTGCTCTCGGGCTACCAGGGCTCGCCGCAGATCGCCGAGGTGATCGTGGAGGCCGTGCGCCGGGTCAAGGACGCCAACCCCGCGGCGACCTACACCTGTGACCCGGTGATGGGCAATGCCCGGTCGGGCTGCTTCGTCGACCCCGCCATCCCGCCGCTGATCCGCGAGCACGTCGTGCCGGTGGCCGACATCATCACGCCCAACCAGTTCGAGCTCGGCTTCCTCACCGGCCACGACGAGCTGGAGGAGCCCGCATCGGTCGAGGCGATCCTCACCGCCGCCGACCGCGCCCGCGCGATGGGTCCCAGCACGGTGCTGGTCACCTCGGTCGACCGCAGCGACGCCGAGCCCGACACCATCGAGATGATCGTGGTGACCGCGGACGAGGCCTGGCTGGTCACCACGCCGCGCCTGCCGCTGAAGGCCAACGGCTCCGGCGACCTCACCGCGGCCCTCTTCACCGCCCACCTGCGCACCACCGACTCCCCCGCACTCGCCCTGTCGCGCACGGTGTCCTCGGTGCTGGCGGTGCTGCAGGAGACGCTCGACTCGGGCCACCGGGAGCTACGGCTCATCGCCGCACAGGACGCGATCGCCGCCCCGCCGGAGCGATTCGGGGCCACGCGACTGCGCTGACTACGATGGCGCGGTGCCGCTGGGCGGCACGCGCCGCGTTAACTCAGTTGGCAGAGTGTCGACCTTGTAAGTCGAATGTCGTCGGTTCGATTCCGACACGCGGCTCCACGACCACCACGGTCTAGGGTCGGGACTCGTGGACCTCCCCGTGATGCCGCCGGTCAAGCCGATGCTCGCCAAGGCCGTCAAGGGCGTGCCGGACCCCGCGAAGTACGACGGCCTCTCCTTCGAGCCGAAGTGGGACGGCTTCCGCTGCCTGGTGTTCAAGGACGGCGACGAGGTCGAGCTCGCGAGCCGCAACACCAAGCCGCTGACGCGCTACTTCCCCGAGCTGGTCGCCGCGATGCGCGAGCAGCTCCCCGACCGCTGCGTGCTGGACGGGGAGGTGTTCGTCGCGATCGGCCCGCGGCTGCAGTTCGAGGTGCTCCAGGAGCGCATCCACCCCGCCGAGAGCCGTATCAACAAGCTCGCCGAGGAGACCCCGGCGGGCTTCGTGGCCTTCGACGCGCTGGCGCTGGGCGAGGACTCACTGCTCGACCGGCCCTTCGCCGAGCGGCGCGCGGCGTTGGCCGACGCGCTCGCGGACCTGCCCGCCGGGGGACCCTGCCACCTCACCCGGGTCAGCACCGACCCGGAGACCGCGCAGCGGTGGTTCCACGAGTTCGAGGGGGCAGGACTGGACGGCGTGATCGCCAAGCCGCTCGGGGCGGCGTACGAACCGAACAAGCGGACGATGCTCAAGATCAAGCACGAGCGGACCGCGGACGTGGTGGTGGCGGGCATGCGCGAGCACAAGACCAGCACGCCCGAGCGGCCGCTGCTGGGCAGTCTGCTACTGGGGCTCTACGCCGACGGGCAGCTGCAGCACGTGGGCGTCGCGGCGAGCTTCACCGAGCAGCGCCGTGCGGAGCTGTGGGAGGAGATGCAGGCGCTGGCCTGCCCCATCGAGGAGCACCCGTGGGGCCAGTGGCAGGAGTTCCTCATCGCCAACCCGGGCCGGCAGCCCGGCACCGGCAGCCGCTGGAGCCAGGGCAAGGACCTCAGCTTCACGCCGCTGCGCCCCGAGCGCGTGCTGGAGGTGAAGTACGACGCGATGGAGGGCAGCCGCTTCCGCCACACCGCGCACTTCAAGCGGTGGCGGCCCGACCGCGACCCGGAGTCGTGCGGCTACGACCAGCTCGAGCAGCCGGTGCGCTACGACCTCGCCGAGGTCCTCGGCGGGGAGGCGCCTCGGGCCTAGACTGGAGCTATGAAGTACGACGTCGTCCTCCTGGTCGAACAGGCACTGGTCGCCAACGACGCGCAGCTCGTCGCGTCCCTGCACGAGGACCTCGACGACGAGGTCGTCTACCACGTGCTGATGCCGATGACCGACGCCGCGGCGTCGGTCGAGGCCTCGCTCGGCGCGCTCGGCGGCGCCGACCTGCTGGCCACCCCGGTCACGCCCTCCCCGGACGAGCTCGCCGAGCTGCGCCGGGAGTACCAGGAGGCCGCCGACCACGACCTCGCCGCGACGGTGACGGCCCTCGAGGGGGCCGGCGGGTCGGTGGCGAGCAAGGCCGTCATCACCGAGCACCCGGTCGACGCCCTGGTCGACAAGGTCCAGGAGGCCGACTGCCGGGAGGTCATCATCCTGACCCGGCCCCACCTGGTGGCGGAGTTCTTCCACGTCGACTGGTCCTCCCGAGCCCGCCGCAAGCTCGACGTACCCGTGCTGCACCTGCTCGAGCACGAGCAGGACGAGGTGCCCGACGAGGGGTGATCCGGTCAGTCGGTCGCGGCGAGCTCGACCACGATGTCGAGGTGCCCGGCATGGCGTGCGTACTCGGCGACCACGTGGAAGCAGATCCACTCCAGCGTCGGCGGCTCGTCGCCGAACCGGCCGCCGGGTGAGGCGGTCGCCGACAGCGGGTGGTCGCGCAGCACCCCGCGGGTGCGGGTGCCGACCGAGCGCAGCCGCGCCGCGAGGTCCTCGGCGGTGACCGACGGTGCGACGACCCACCGCGCCGCGGGCCGGGTCTCGTCGGAGTTATCGCCCAGCCAGGGCTCGTCGACGTTCCAGTCGCCCCACGGGTCGGGCACGTCCTCGCCGAGGAAGCCCCACACGAACCACCGCTGCTCCATGTGGAGCACGTGGCTGAGCAGCTCCAGCGGCGTCCACCCCGACGGCACCCGGCTGGTACGCCGCTGCTCGTCGGTGAGGGCGAGGACACCGACGACCATCGACTCCCGTAGCCAGTCGAGGTAGTCGGCCCAGCGCTCGGCACCCGCGGCCCGGCCCTTGGCCGGCTCGGTCGGTTCCGTCGCCCTGCGCTGGTCCTCGCTCACGGGGTGATCCAGAACCGCAGCTCACCCTCGTGGTTGAGCCCGTCGGGGACGCCGTCGTGGTGGCCGACGACGGCCATCGACGCGGCGTTGTCGGGCGCGACGGTCAGCAGCACCGGGTCGATGCCGAGGTCGCGGCACCGTGGCAGCGCCTGGCCGAGCATCGCGGTGGCATGTCCCTGGCCCTGCCAGGGCTGCACGACGTGGTAGCCGACGTGGCCGCCACCCTCGTCCTCGGTGAGCCGGTGGCGGATGACCAGCGAGCCGAGGTAGTACTCGCCCGAGGTGAACCAGAACAGCTCCGACGGCACGCCCCACCGCTCCTGCACGCCGACGCGGGTGGCGACGTACGCCGCGAAGTCGCGGCTGGCCTCGCGCAGCCAGGTGGCGTCAGCGCCCCGGTGGCGCATGTCGGCCTGCTCGCCGACCAGGTAGGAGGTCTGGACGCGCACCGTGGGCTCGGTGAGCACGGGTGGCTCGGGCAGCTCGATCACGGGCGCGGCCTCATTCGATCCGGTTGCCCTGCTCGTCCCAGTGCTCCGCGACCTTCTTGCTGGGCTGCACCCGGGGCGGCTCACCGGGCATCTTGGGGTGGTCGGGCGGGAACGGCATCTCCCCGCCGGGCAGCTCCTCGTAGAGGTCGAGCAGCGGCTGGATCGAGGACGCCTCGTCGTCGATGCCGGCCCACGGGTCGCCGTCGGCGATGCGATCGGGCACCGTGAACAGGTTGAACTCACGCGGGTCGCGTACGTCGGCCAGCTCGGCCCACGTCAGCGGTGTCGAGACGGGCGCCCCCGGCAGCGGCCGCAGCGAGTACGCCGAGGCGATGGTCCGGTCGCGGCAGTTCTGGTTGTAGTCCACGAAGATCCGCTCACCGCGCTCCTCCTTCCACCAGTCGACGGTCACCTGGCCGTCGCGGCGGGCGAGCTCGCGGCCGAAACCGATGGCGGCGTGCCGCACGTCGAGGAACTCCCACTCGGGCCGGATCCGCACGTAGACGTGGATGCCGCGGTTGCCCGAGGTCTTCACCCACGGGCGCAGGCCGAGTTCCTCGAGCAGCTCGCGGGCGACGTCGGCCACGCGGGCGGCGTCGGTGAAGTGCGTGCCGGGCTGGGGGTCGAGGTCGAGCCGCAGCTCGTCGGGCCGGTCGACGTCACCGCGACGCACCGGCCAGGGGTGGAAGGTCAGCGTCCCCATGTGGGCGCACCACACGGGCACCGCGATCTCGGTCGGGCAGATCTCCTCGGCCCTGCGCCCCGAGGGGAAGGTGACCTGCACCTGCTTCAGGTAGTCCGGAGCGCCCTTGGGCACCCGCTTCTGGTAGAACGCGTCGGCCTTCGAGTCCTGCGGCCCCGTGGCGAGCCGGAACCCCTCGCGCACGCCGGAGGGCCACCGCTCGAGGGCGGTGGGCCGGTCCCGCAGGGCGCGCATCAGCCCGTCGTCGACGGCGGCGACGTACTCGGCCACCATCAGCTTGGTGACCTCGGGCGTGGCGTCGGTCGCCTCGTAGATCACGCGGTCCGGGCTGGAGACCCGGACCTCACGCTCCCCCGCTGTCACGTACGCCGGCGCACTCGTGGCCATGCGTCGACACTAGGGCATGGCCTCAGCCGTCGGCGGGCTCCAGCGTCATGCTGATGGAGTTGATGCAGTAGCGGTCACCGGTCGGGGTGCCGTAGCCGTCGGGGAAGACGTGGCCGAGGTGGGAGCCGCAGTTGGCGCAGCGGACCTCGGTGCGCTGCATGCCGGCCGAGTTGTCCTCGAGGTACTCCACTGTGTCGCTGATGGGCTGGTAGAAGCTGGGCCAGCCGCAGCCGGAGTGGAACTTGGTGTCGGACTCGAACAGCTTGGCCTGACAGGCCTTGCAGCGGTAGACACCGGTGGTCTCGGTGTCGGTGTACTCGCCGGTGAAGGCACGTTCGGTGCCCGCCTGCCGGAGCACGGCGTACTCCTCGGCACTGAGCTGCGAGCGCCACTCCTCGTCGGTCTTCTCGACGTCGTAAGCCATGCCCCCACGATACCGGGGCGCTGTCAGCCCAGGGGCGGACCCGAGCCCGGGCTCGCATCGGAGGGCACCAGCAGGGAGACGACGCGGACCGCACCCTCGCCGTACTCCGCGTCGGCCCACTCCTGCAGGCTCCCGTCGTCGTGGACGACCGTGACCGTCACCGGCGCGCGATTGCCTTCCACCGTCTGCATCCCGGGCAGGTCGCCGAGACGCTGCCGGATCTCCCGCAGCTCGTCGTCGGTCAGCGAGGGACACGGCTCGCTCCCGCACTCGGGGTCCTCCCCGGGTCCGGGGGCCATGGGGTCGTACAACGCGGCCGGCACCGCATCGGTCACCGTGACGGACTCGCCGTCGAAGGTGCCGGTGACCGCGAAGGAGCCCCAGCGCACGCCACGCGACTGCTGGTGGACGGTGTGCTCGGACCAGTCCCAGTCGACGATCGCCGGGCCGCCACAGCGCGGCGGGTGCGAGGCCGCCACTGCGCCGAGACACAGCTCCGGGCCCTCACCCTCGTCGATCACCGTGGCCAGGCCCCTGGTGCGGACCGGCCCGTCGGCCGCGGGGATGCCGGAGGGCATCACGTTCGCCGGCTCCGCCGGATCGACACCGGACCGACCGGATCCACCCGACCCGCAGGCCGTCGTACCGAGCAACAGGGCGATGAGGACGAATCGCATGCTCCTGCGACGTGCGAGTTCATCGGACGGTTCCGTCGGCACTCTGGCGACGCCTCGAGTTCTCGGGCACGCCACGTTCCCGGACGCCTCAGGATGCGGCGACGTACGGCGCAGTGGGCTGGTGGCGCACCGGTTGGCCGTTGTCGGGACCCACGACGTCGCGGACCTTCTCGGCCGGCGGGGCCTTGATCGCCACGGGCTCGCCCCAGCCGTGGTAGTCGATCTCGAGGAGCTGCTGACTCTCCACCTCGGCAGTCATCTTGTGCATCAGGTCGGAGCGGTCGAGCCAGTACCAGTAGGTCAGGTCGGGGACCTCATCGACGCGGAGCCCGGAGCGATCCGCGATCACCTCGCGGGCGACCTCAACCCGGTAGCGGTGCAGCACGCGCCCGTTGGTGTGCTCCCAACCGAGGTGGTCGACCTGCTCGGCTCCGTCTTCCAGGACGGAGGTCATGGCCGTGGGGGTGAGGCCACCCACGGAGCCGAGGACCTGGTCGAAGACGTGCGGCGAGTAGCGCGACCACGCGGTCTCCCGGAAGTCGCGGCTGTAGAGCGTCCGATCGACCACGATCATCTCGAACGGCTCCTCGCCGCTGATCGACATGCGTATCGCCCCGGTCTCTGCGTCGCCGAACCGGTATGCCCCGTGCATGGTGTCACCGGCAAGGTGGCCCGAGACGCGGACCGAGCCCTCCGGCGCCATCGCATCGGCCAACGCGGAGGCGAACGAATCGGCGTCGAGCGTCTCGTACGTCGAATTGGCAGCACGCTGCGATGACACGGCACCGCATCCGGACAGTGCCAATACGGCGATGAGCAGGGGCAGGGTCAGCCGGGTCCGGTGGAGCACGGGCGCCACCGTACGCGTCAACGCCGTTGTCTGCTCAGGGAAGGCGGGAGACGAGCTCGGCGACCTCGAGGCGGGTGCCGGTGTAGAAGGGCACCTCCTCGCGGACGTGGCGGCGGGTCTCCGAGCCACGCAGGTGGCGCATCAGGTCCACGATCCGGGTGAGGTCGTCGCACTCGAAGGCCAGCATCCACTCGTAGTCGCCGAGCGCGAAGCTGGGCACGGTGTTGGCCCGCACGTCGGGGTAGTCGCGCGCCATCTGGCCGTGCTCGGCGAGCAGCCGCCGGCGCTCGCCGTCCTCGAGGAGGTACCACTCGTAGGAGCGCACGAACGGGTAGACGGCGACGTACTTCTTCGCCTGCTCGTCGGCCAGGAACGCCGGCAGGTGGCTGCGGTTGAACTCCGCCGGGCGGTGCAACGCCATCTGCGACCACACCGGCGCGAGGCGGGCGCCGAACACCGTCTGTCGGAAGCGGTGGTACGCCGCCTGCAGGGCGTCCGAGGTCTCTGCGTGCCACCAGATCATCACGTCGGCGTCGGCGCGGAGGCCGGCGACGTCGTACACGCCACGGACGACGACGTCCTCCTGGGCCAGGGCGGCGAAGAGCTTCTCGACCTCCTTGGCCTCCTTCTTGCGGTTGCCCGGGCTGCGGATCGCGTGGACGGCCTCGCCGAGCGGCACCTCGAGCCGGAACACCGACCACATCGTGAAGCGCTGCGTCGCGTTGAGCTCGTTGATCTTCGCGGCGTTGGACTTGATGTCGGCCTGGGGGTCGCTCATGCGCCCATTGTGCCGAGGGCGCCGAGCTCGCCGACGGCCCGGTGCGCCGAGCCGATGCAGGCCGGGACGCCGACGCCGTCGTACGCCGCTCCGCACACCGCGAGCCCCGGCACGGCCGCGACGGCCTCCCGGATGCGCGCGACACGGTCCAGGTGGCCGACGGCGTACTGCGGCAGACCGCCACCCCAGCGCTGGACCACCGCGTCGACCGGCACCGCGTCGAGACCGGTCGCCGCACGCAGGTCGGCCAGCGAGGCGGCGACGAGGTCCGCGTCGGGCACCTGCAGGGACTGCTCCTCACCGATGCGGCCCAGCGAGGTGCGGAGCACGACGAGGTCCCCTGCGGCCTCCCGCACCCAGTCCCACTTGGCGAAGGAGTAGGTCGCGGCCTTGATGCGGCGGCCGTCGACCGCGGGCACGAGGAAGCCGGACGCCGTGGGGTCCAGTGCGGCGGCGTCGGCGGTGCGGAAGGCGAGCGTGACCAGGGCGCTGGAGGCGTGGTCGATGCCGCCGAGCTCGCCCGCCGCTGCCGGGGCCACCTCGCCGAGCAGCCGGGCGGCCGCTACGGCCGGGGTCGCCACGACCACGGCGTCGGCGCGCTCGCCGCCCACGTCGAAGCCGGTCGTCGTACGCCGCAGCTCCCGCACCGTCGCGCCGGTGCGGACCTCCCCGCCCCCGGCGGTCACCGCGGCCGCGAGGACCTCGGCGAGGCGCCACATCCCCCCGGGGAGGCCGGCGAAGACCGGCGCACCGGGAGCGGGCGCGGGGCCGTGCTCGACGATCGAGCCGCGCGCTGCCAGGTCGGCGAGTGCGGGGATCGCGGCGCGGACGGAGATGGCGCGGGCGCGGCCGGCGTACACGCCGCCCAGGAGGGGTTCGACGAGTCGGTCGGTGACTTCCTCGCCGAAGCGTCGGTCGACCAGTTCGCCGACCGAGACGTCGCCGTCGACGTCGGTGGCGGGCAGCGTGGGTTCCTCGCGGGCGCGGGCGAGGCCGGCCTCGGACAGCACGCCGCTGTCGGCGAGCTGGGCCAGGTCGAGCGGCGCCCCCATCAGCGACCGGGGCAGCGGCCGCAGTGCGTCGCGGGTCCACAGCCGTGAGGTCGCGTCCGTGGGGTGCACCACCGTGAGGCCCAGGGACTGCGCGAGGTCGACGCCCTCGGGGCGGCGGTTGAGCATCGCCTCGGCGCCGACGTCGACGGTGACGCCGGCGACCTCGGCGCGGCGCAGCTTGCCGCCGACGCGGTCGGTGGCCTCGAGCAGCAGCACCTCGGCTCCGGCGGCCACGAGGTCGTGCGCGGCGGTGAGGCCGGCGATGCCGCCCCCGACCACGATGACCCGCTGTCCACGCACCGTCCCAGCGTAGGGGTGCCGCACCTGGGGGAACCGATCGACGTCCTGCCGCGTCCCACCGGCATGCAGACCCACCACCGTCCCCGTCACCTCCTCCTCGTCACCCTCGCGGCCGGCGTACTCCTCACCGCCGGGTGCGGCGGCGCGGACTCGGCCGATCAAGCGGCCGCGCCCGCGGTCGAACGCGCCGAGGCTCCCGCCGAGGACGGCGACGCCCGTGCGCTGCAGGACGGCGCCGTCGAGGACGCGGCCGGCAGCGCCGACCAGTCCGCGGCCAGCGGCAAGGCCGCCGAGCCCAGCGACCCGCAGCAGCGGTCGGTCATCGCGACGGGCACGGTCTCACTCGAGAGCGACGACGTCGCGGCGGCGCGGTTCGAGGTGCAGAAGGTGCTCGACACCCACGGCGGCACCGTCAGCCAGGAGGAGACCACCACCGGCGAGGACGGCGCCCTGGCGACCGCGCGGATGGTGCTGCGGATCCCCAGCGAGGAGTTCGCCGACGCGACGGCCGCGCTGGAGGAGGTGGCGACCCTGACGTCGTCGACCTACGGCGAGGAGGACGTCACCACCCAGGTGATCGACGTCGCCGCCCGCATCCGAGCGCAGGACAAGAGCGTCCGGCGCATCGAGGCCCTGCTGGCCGAGGCCGAGGACCTGCGCACCGTGATGTCGATCGAGCAGGAGCTCTCCCGCCGCCAGGGCGAGCTGGACTCGCTGAAGTCCCAGCAGGAGTGGCTGGCCGACCAGACCGACCTGGCGACCCTCACCGTCCACCTGGAGCGCAGCGAGGAGCCGGAGGAGGACGAGACCGAGCGAGCCGGCTTCCTCGGCGGGCTGACCAACGGCTGGGACAGCTTCGTCGCCGCGGCGAGTGGTACGGCGGCCGTGCTGGGCTTCCTGCTGCCCTGGCTGGCGCTGGGCGCCCTGCTCGCCGGCGCCGGCTGGTGGGTCCGTGGCCGGCGCCGGCCGGCGGCGGTGACCGCGGATGCGGCCGACTGAGTCGGCTGGGTCAAGGCGTGGCCATGGCCTGCTCGGCCTCGGCGAGGGCCGTCTGCACGTCGGTCGGGGCCAGCGGTCCCTCAGCCGCCCGCTCCCACAGGGTGCCGATGGTCTGGCCGAGGACCGCCTCCATGCGGCCCTCGTCCGGATGGGCCGGCATCGGCGCCGACGCGTCGCGGTAGACCGAGAGGAAGGTCTGCAGCCGCTCGTCCTCGAAGGCGGGGTCGCCGTCGAGCTCTGGCACCACCGGCAGGGTGCCGAACGCCTGGTTGAGCTCGCGCTGGGTGTCGGTGGTGGTGAGGTGCTCCACCAGCTGCAGCGCCTCGTCGCGCTGGTCGGTCTGCGACCACAGCGCCAGGTTGGTGCCGCCGACGATGCTGCGCACCGGGCGGTCCTCCTCGTTGGCGGGGACGCTGGTCGGGAGCGGCGCGACGCCGTAGTCGTCGTACTCGAGGTCGGCGAGGTTGCTGCGCATGCCGGAGGTGGCGATGATCATCGCCACCTCGCCGTCGACCAGCGACGCCGCGAGGTCGCGGACCCGGTCGGCGCCGGCGAGCTCGGGGTCGAGGATCCCGTCACTGCCCATCCACGCCACCATCGAGCCGACCGCACGGCGCACCGGATCGGTGTCGAAGCTCGGCGCGCCCTTCTTGTCGAAGAGGGCGCCACCGTTCTGGGCGCTGAGCAGGAACGCGAGGTGGGCGTTGGAGGTCCACTCGGCGCCGGCGAGCGCGACGCCCCAGCGCTGCCGGTCGGTCAGCTGCCGCGCGACGCCGACGAACTCCTCCCACGTGGTGGGCGGACCGGCGACGCCGGCCTCCTCGAACGCCTCACGGTCGTAGTAGAGCCCGTAGGACTGGCCCAGGTAGGGCACCGAGGTGGGCGGGCCGCCCTCGGGGCCGCTGGCGTCCAGCGCGGTGGGACGGAACCGCTCGGGCCCGCCGATGGCCGACAGCGCCTCGTCGTCCCAGGGCATCAACGCCCCGGCGGCCGAGAGGGGGACCGACCAGGTGTTGCCGATCGTGAGCACGTCCGGGCCCTCGCCGGAGGACAGCGCCACCTCGATGCGGGGATAGAGGTCGAGCCAGTCGATGACCTCCACCTCGACCTCGACGCCGGTCGCCTCGGTGAACTCGCTCAGCGTGCGGTCGAGGATGCGCTCGTCGTCGACCGGGTGCGGCGCCATCGTCACCGACCAGAAGGTCAGCGGGTCCGGTGCCTCCTCGTCGCTGCTGCAGGCCGCGAGGCCCGCGGCCAGCACGAGGGCCACCAACGCCGCGCCGAGCCGGGCAGCTGGGGAGGTTCGGGTCACGCGCCGAAGTGTCCCACGTCGCCCACCGCGGTGATCGATGGAGGATCATGGGGCCATGTCTCCCGAGACCACCCGCCTGGCCGTGCTCATCGACGCCGACAACACCTCCGCCAAGCACGTGAGTGCCCTGCTCGACGAGCTGGCGGCGTACGGCGTCACCACCGTCAAGCGCGCGTACGGCGACTGGACGACCCCGCAGCTGGGCGGCTGGAAGCCGGAGCTGAGCAACCACGCCATCGAGCCGATCCAGCAGTTCTCCTACACGACGGGCAAGAACGCGACCGACTCCGCGCTCATCATCGACGCGATGGACCTGCTCTACTCCGACAACCTCGACGCCTTCGCGCTGGTCTCCAGCGACAGCGACTTCACCGGGCTCGCGATCCGGCTGCGCCGCTCCGGCAAGACCGTCTACGGGCTGGGGCTGCGCAAGACGCCGCAGTCGCTGGTGGCGGCGTGCGACAAGTTCATCTACCTCGAGGTGCTCGGTGAGGGCGAGGAGGAGGGCTCCTCCGACGAGGCGCCGGCACTGCCGGACCTGCGGCGGCTGCTCACCCGCGCCGTCAACAGCCGCGCGGGCGACGACCACTGGGCGCACCTGGGGTCGGTCGGGCAGTACCTCAACTCGGCGAGCGCCAACTTCGACTCGCGCAATTACGGCTACCCCAAGCTGATCTCGCTGGTGCAGGACCAGGACTTCCTCGACGTGGAGCACGAGGACGGCAAGCCCGCGCGGGTCCGGCTGCGCTCCCAGCGCCCCGCGAAGAAGGCCAGCAAGAAGGCCGCGGCCAAGGGCGCCGCCAAGGCGACGAAGAAGGCGACGAAGTCCGCCGCGAAGGACGGCGCCCGGTCCCGCCAGTAGGTCGAGTCGGCGCCAACTCGGCTCACGACCGCGCCGAGTCGGCGTGAACTCGGCCCCCTCCGGCCGCGCGCCGCACATCGGGCGCCGAGTTCACGCCGACTCGGCACCGATCGGAGCTCAGTCCCAGCGGTAGGACTGGACGAACTCGGTCAGCCGCGCCAGCTGGTCGGGGTCGGTGGCGGGGATGACCCCGTGGCCGAGGTTGAACACGTGGCCGCGAGCCTCGCGGCCGGCCTCGAGGATCTCGGCGGCCCGCTGCGTCATCACCTCGGTCGGCGCGAAGACCAGCGTCGGGTCCAGGTTGCCCTGCACCGCGCGGTCGCCGACGGACGCGATCGCGCGGGAGAGCGGCGTACGCCAGTCGACGCCGACCACGTCGGCACCGGCCTCACCCATCAGGTCCAGCAGGTTGGCGGTGCCCACGCCGAAGTGGATGCGGGGTACGCCGAGGTGCCCCACCTCCGCGAGCACCCGCGCCGAGTGCGGCATCACGTGCGTGGCGTAGTCGGCGGGCGTGAGCGCGCCGGCCCAGGAGTCGAAGAGCTGGACGGCGCTGGCGCCGGCGGCCACCTGCACCTGCAGGAACGCCGAGGCGATGCCGGCGATCTTGCGCATCAGCGCGTCCCAGACGTCGGGGGCGCCGAACATCATCGCCTTGGTGCGTGCGTGGTCCTTCGACGGACCGCCCTCGACCAGGTAGGAGGCGACGGTGAACGGGGCGCCGGCGAAGCCGATCAGCGGGGTGCCGCCCAGCTCGGCGGTCAGCGACCGCACCGCCTCGGTGATGAAGGGGACGTGGTCGGCGGTGAGGTCCGGGATCGCCGCCACGTCGGCCAGCGTCCGCACCGGCTCGGCGACGACCGGGCCCACGCCCGGCTTGATGTCGAGGTCGACACCGACCGCCTTCAGCGGGAGGACGATGTCGGAGAAGAAGATCGCGGCGTCGACGCCGTAGCGACGCACCGGCTGCAGGGTGATCTCGGTGATCAGTTCCGCGTCCTGGCAGGCGTCGAGCATCGCGACGCCCTCCCGCAGCCGGAGGTACTCCGGCAGCGACCGGCCGGCCTGGCGCATGAACCAGACCGGGGTGTGGGACACGGCCTCGCCGCGGGCCGCCTTGACGAAGACGCTCTGACGGGGGTCGCTCACGCCCCGCATCGTCGCAGGTCAGCGGCGTGTGCGCACATCGGTCCCGACGATTTCGGCCTAGGGTGGGGTCCATGGTGGCCAGACGGGAGACGCACCAGGGAGCCGGCGCGGCCGCCGGTCCCCCGGTGTTCGCTGCGGCAGTCGCCGAGATGCGTGCCGCGACCCTGCGGCCGGAGGTCTTCTGCGAGCAGATGCCGGCGCCGCAGCGCATTGCGCCGTACGCCAGCGCGCTGTCGGCCGACGTGACCGTCGACGGCGACGAGGTCGCGACCGGCCGCATCGTGCTGCTGCACGACCCGAGCGGCCCCGACGCGTGGTCCGGCGACTTCCGCTGCGTGGCCTACTGCCGCGCCGAGATCGACCACGACCTGGCCGCCGACCCGATGCTGTCCGACGTGGGCTGGAGCTGGCTGATGGAGGCACTCACCGCCCACGGCGCGTCGTACACCGCCGCCTCGGGCACGGTGACCCGGGTGACGACGGAGACCTTCGGGTCGATGGCCGAGGACGAGGGGTCGGCGCAGCTGGAGATCCGCGCCTCGTGGACCCCGACCGATCCCCCGGCGCTCGGCGCCCACGTCGAGGCGTGGGGCGAGCTGCTGTGCACCGCGGGCGGCCTCCAGCCCGTGCCCGACGGCGTCGCCGTCATGCCCTCCCAGCGTGGCCAACGGGACACCGATGGGTGAGGAGACCACCGACCCGCCCCTGCTGACACTGCGCGACGGCCTGCCGCCGGTGATCGACACCGAGGCGGCACTGGCGGAGTACTGCGCGCTGCTGGCGGCCGGGACCGGCCCGGTGGCGATCGACGCGGAGCGGGCCTCGGGCTACCGCTACTCCAACCGGGCCTACCTGATCCAGGTACGCCGCGACGGCGCCGGCACCGCCCTGATCGACCCGATCCCGTTCGCCTCCATGGCCCCGCTGCAGGAGGCGATCGGCGAGGCCGAGTGGATCCTGCACGCCGCGACCCAGGACCTCCCCTGCCTCGCCGAGGTCGGGCTCTTTCCCCACGCCCTGTTCGACACCGAGCTGGCCGGCCGGCTGCTGGACTACCCGCGCGTGGGCCTCGCGACCCTGGTCGAGACGCTGCTGGGCCGCCGGCTGAAGAAGGAGCACTCGGCGGTCGACTGGTCGACGCGACCGCTGCCCGAGCCGTGGCTGGAGTACGCCGCACTCGACGTGGAGGTGCTCGTCGAGCTGCGTGCGGTGCTGGTCGAGCAGCTCGCCGAGGCCGGCAAGAGCGACTGGGCGCGCCAGGAGTTCGACCACCTGCGCGGCTTCACGCCCCCGGAACGGTCCGAGGGGTGGCGGCGTACGTCGGGCATGCACAAGGTGCGCGGCCGGCGCGCGTTGGCCGCGGTGCGCGAGCTGTGGGTGGCCCGCGACGAGATCGCCCAGGAGCAGGACGTCACGCCGGGCCGGCTGATCCCGGACTCGGCGATCAGCGCCGTGGCGACCGCGATGCCGACGAGCCGCCGCACGCTGCTGGACACCAAGGGGTTCCACGGCCGCGGCGCGCGACGGTACGCCGCCACGTGGGTGGCCGCCCTGCAGCGGGCGAGCGAGATGACCGACGAGGAACTGCCGACCCGCGCGCCCCGGGGCGACGGCCCGCCGGCACCGCGGGCGTGGGCGGACAAGGACCCGGTGGCGGCGCGGCGCCTGGAGCTGGCGCGTGCGGCGGTGAAGAAGCTCTCCGAGGAGCACCAGGTGCCGCCGGAGAACCTGCTGACGCCGGACCACCTCCGCCGCGTGATGTGGGCGCCGCCGCGCACCCGCGAGCCGGTGTCGCTGCTGGAGGAGGTCATCGACCGCCTGGGCCAGCTGGGATCGCGGGGCTGGCAGGTCGGGCTGACCGGCCAGGCGCTGGCGCACGCGGTCCTGCAGGCCGACGCGGAGGCAGCGGCGCGTGCCACCACCGCCGAGACGGCTCAGGAGCCGGAGTCCTCCGAGGAGCCGTCCTCGTCCGACTCGTCCTCGGAGCCCTCCGACTCCTCCTCGGACGGCTCGTAGTCCGGGTCCAGGATCGGGCGTGAGGTCTCGTCGAGGTCGCTGAGCAGGTCCTCGATCTGCTGGCGGTCCAGCACCGGCGAGTTCACCAGCGCGTCCAGCGGCTCGGCGGCGGCGTCGTCGAGCTCGGTCCACGACTCGATGAGCGGCAGCAGCGCGATGTTGCGCTGGTTGAGGGTGAAGACCGATGACCGGGGCGGCTGGCGGTTGGGCTGCAGGAAGGCGTCGGAGAACGCGACCTGGAGGTGGGAGGGCGCGAGCGAACCGGTCCTGACCACTTGGGCGACCGACTCGGAGTCGATCAGGTGGACCAGGAAGTCGGCCGCGTGCTCGGTCTCCTCGGTGGTGCCGTCGGCGATGCACAGCCCGTGCAGCTTGCCCACGGTGGCGGCGCTGCCCAGGCGGGGCATCGGCAGCACGTCGAAGCGCAGTCCCTCGACGTCGCGGAACTCCGGCACCAGGTCGCGGTAGCCGGCCATCATGCCGAGCCGGCCGGCGGCGAACCACTCCTCCGGCGTACGCCGCTCGAGTTGGCGGTCGGTCAGCGTGAGCGTGGAGTCGCGCAGCAGGTCCAGCGTCTGGGTGACGGCCTCGACGGAACCCTCCTCGCCGAGTGCGAGGGAGGTGGGGTCCTCGTTGCTGTCGAAGAGGGAGCCGCCGCCGGAGAGGATGAACGGGGCGAGGCCCTCCAGCGTGGGGTCGATGTGGAAGCCGCGGGAGCGCACGCGGGGGCGGGTGCCGGACTCGGCGGCAGCCCGGAAGGCGTCCAGGGTCCACTGGCCGTCGGTGGGGCGCGGCACCGGCAGGCCGCGGTCTTCGAGGCGCTGGAAGTCGACCAGGGCGGTGTTGACGTACATCACCATCGGCGAGCTGGTGTAGGGCATGCACTGCAGCGCGTCGTTGGTCGTGAAGGCGTTCAGCGCCGTGCGGGAGTAGTCGTCGCCCGTGCTGACGCCGCGGGCGGCGACGAGGTCCAGCAGCGGCTGGTTGCGTCGGTTGGCGACGGTGGACGCGAGGTCCTCGCGCGGCAGCAGGAACACGTCGGGGTCGGCGGACCCGGCGTCGATGTCGGCCAGCATCGCCGCGGCGTCGGGCCAGCGGCGTACCTCCGCCTCCCGGTCGTCGACGGTCTGGTTGTACTGCTCCACCACGTCGCGGTACGCCGCCACCTCGGCGTCGCTGCCCCACACGCCGAGGACGAGCTCGTCGTCGGCCTCCGGCGTGCTGGCGGTCGGGGCCGGTTCCGGGTCGGGCACGACGTTGCGTGGCCCGGAGATCGCGAAGGTCACGCCCGCGACGACGATGGCCACCACTGCGGCCAGCGCCAGCGTCGGTCGACCGACCGTAGTCCCGTTCTCCATGGCCGGGCCAGCCTACCGAGCACGCCATGGCCGTACGTCGGCGCCACGGTGCGTCGTGGTGGTGAGGTGGAGCACGCCGGACCGGGAGCGCCTCACGGCGCGTGGCCGCTCGTAGCGGCTGATGTTGGGACCCGGGGCTGCCGCGGCCCGGCGTGCTCGGGCACCACTGTAGGACGCGGATCAACCCGGCGCAGGGATCGGGAGCGATCCCCGGCCGACCGGGGATCGCCCACCTTGTCGGGCACTGCAACGCCGGACAAGGTGGGTGAACGCAGGACAACCCCCACGATCCGAGGCCGCCCGCGGTTCAGGCGAGGCGCCCCTCGAGCTCCAGGTGGCCGGCGGCCTCGAGCTGCTCGGCGAGGGCGAGCATGCGGCGTACCGACTCCTCGCTGGTGTCGGCCTGGGCGGCACGGCCGGTGGCGACGACGCGGCCGAACGCCGCGGCGCGGAAGAGTACGTCGGCGAAGTCGCCGTCGGCGATGCCGCGCAGCACCGCGTCGATCATGCGACGGAGCCCGTCCGGGTCGGGCGGATCGGGTACGCCGGCCACCACGCGGGCGACCTCGGCACTGTCACGACCGGCCTCGAACTGGTGGGCCACGCCCTGCGGGTCGGCGTGCACCCAGGAGCGGAGCAGGTAGAGCCGCCACAGGCAGCCGGCCAGCGAGTCGGCGGCGGCGTGGGCCCACACCTCGGCGATCGCCTCGATGCCCTCCTCGTCGGCCAGGTGCACCAGCCGCTCGGCGACCGCGGCGTCCTCGCTCTCCCGCGCTCCCCGCACCAGCAGCTGCGCGGCACGGTCGGCGGCCTCGCTGAGCAGCGCGGGGTCGTCCATCCCCGCGAAGGCGTCGAAGAACTCACCGCTGCGCGGCGCGGGACGGTGGTGGCTCCGAGTCACCCGACCAGCCTACGGCCGCACCGCGCCTCAGGCGTCGTCCAGCGCGCGGCGCAGGCGCACGTCGCTGACCTTCTCCGCCGTCCCGAGCTCGGGCGCCCACAGCGAGACGCGGTACTCCTCCAGCAGCCACCGGACCCGCCGCAGGCCGATACCGGGCGGCCTGCCGTCTGGCAGCGCGGCGACGCGGTGGAGGTAGGCCTCCTGCACCGGCTGCAGCTGGTCGAGCAGCTCCTGGTCGCGGCGTACGGCGCCGCCGCCCTGGTCGAGCTTGGCGCGGCGCTTCTCGATCGCGGCGAGGTGGGTCGGGACGCGCCGCAGCCGCGCCAGCCCCGCCTCGCCGATGAAGCCGTCGTGGACGAGCCGCCCGAGCTGGGCCTGCATGTCCGACAGGGCCGGCAGCAGCGCCATCTCGGCCCGCCCGGAGAGCAGCTTGTCGGTCTCGCGCCACCGCTCCAGGACGCGCAGCACCTCCGCGAGCACGACCTGCAGCTCGTCGGCGGCGGTGGCGGCGAGCGCATCACGCAGGGCGGCGTACTGCGCCTCGGTGCGGACCGGCGGCCGCGCGTCGACCGCGTCGAGGACGACGGCGCGTCGGCAGTCGGTGAGCAGCGCGGCGACCGAGGGGTACGGCGTCCCGGCCAGCGCCAGCTTCGCCGCCGGTGCGAGCGCGCCCACGATCGCGTCGTCGCTGCCCGCGCCGAACCCCGTCGTCGACGCGAGGTCCAGCAGCAACAGCCGAGCCACGCCGAGGCGGTGGCGGGCGTCGCGCTCGTCGGCGGATCCGAAGACCTCCAGCCCGACGGTGGCGCCCTCGTCGACCAGGCCGGGGTGGGCGGCGACCTCGTGCCCGGCGCGGGTCCAGGTGGCCTCGTCGTCGATCTCGCCGAAGGCCCACGTGGTCTCGCCGGTGCGGGCGACGCCGCTGTCACTGGCGACCTCGGCCATGGCCTGGGCGAACTCGCCCCGCAGCGGCGCCTTGAGCGCGTCGAGATCCTTGCCGCGGGCCTGCTCCTCGCCGCGCTCGTCGACGACGCGGTAGGTGGGACGCAGGTGCGCCGGCAGCGCGGCGACGTCCCACTCCTCACGCGGCACCACGACGCCGGTCGTGGCGCGCAGGTAGCGCTCGAGCGCGGTGAGCAGCGGCTCCTCCCCCGGCGGCGTCGCCGCGAGGAACTCCCGCGAGGTGTTGGGGGCGGGCACGAAGTTGACCCGCAGCTGCTTGGGCAGTCCCCGCAGCAGCTGGGTGACGAGCTCCTCGCGCAGTCCGGGCACGTGCCAGGAGAAGTCCTCGTCGCCGATGCGGTTGAGGGTGCCGACGGGGACGTCGACGGTGACGCCGTCCTCGGCCGCCCCGGGCTCGAAGTGGTAGCGAAGGTCGAAAGTGAGGCCCTCGCTGACCCACTGGTCGGGATAGTCGGCGTCGGCGACCTCCTCGGCCGTGTCGTGGGTGAGCATCGCCGGGTCGAAGGTCAGCAGGTCGGGCCGCTCGCGGCGTACCTGCTTCCACCACTGGTCGAAGTGCGCACCGCTGACGACCTCGGCGCCGATGCGGGCATCGTAGAAGTCGAACAGGGTGTGCTCGTCGACGACGAGGTCGCGCCGCCGGGCACGGTGCTCGAGCTCCTCGGCCTCGGCGAGCAGGCGCCGGTTGTCGTGGAAGAACTGGTGCCGGGTGCGCCACTCGCCGTAGACGAGCGCGTGGCGGATGAAGAGCTCACGCGACAGCTCCCGGTCGATGCGGCCGTAGGTGACCATCCGGTCGGTGACCAGTGGTACGCCGTACAGCGTCACCCGCTCGCGGGCGGTGACCGAGGCGCGCTTCTGGGACCAGGCCGGCTCGGAGTAGGTGCGCTTGACCAGGTGGGCGCCGAGCCGTTCGGCCCACTCGGGGCGGATCTCGGCGTTCTGCCGGGCCCACAGCCGGCTGGTCTCGACCAGCTCGGCGGCCATCACGAACGGCGGGTTCTGCCGGGCGAGGCCGCTGCCGGGGAAGAGGGCGAACTTCGCACCGCGGGCACCGAGGTACTCCCGCGGCCCGGGCCGCTTGCGCCCCTTCGCCCGAGCGCCCGGCGGCGGCTTCTCCCGCTCCTCACGCATCCCGACGTGGGACAACAGCCCGGCGAGCAGCGCCTGATGGATGCCGTCCGCATCCACCGCCGTGCCGCTCGAGCCGTCCTTGTCGAGACCGGTCGGGGGCCCGAGCCGGATCCCCATCTCCTTGCAGACCTGCCGCAGCTGCGCCTCGAGCTCCTGCCACTCGCGCACGCGCAGGTAGTTCAGGTGCTCGGCACGACACATCCGCCGGAAGGCACTGCCGGAGCGCTCGCGCTGCTGCTCGCGCAGGTGGCGCCACAGGTTGAGCAGGGTCAGGAAGTCCGAGCCGTCGGCCTTGAACCGGGCGTGGAGCTGGTCGGCCTGCGCCCGCTGCTCCTCGGGCCGCTCGCGGGGGTCCTGCAGCGAGAGCGCGGCGACGATGACCACGACCTCGCGCACGCAGCCGAGCCGCTCGGCCTCGACGAGCATCCGGCCCAGTCGCGGGTCGACCGGCAGTCGTGCGAGCCGCTTGCCGACCTTGGACAGCCGGCGGGCCCCGCCACCATCTCGGCCCGAGCGCAGCGCGCCCAGCTCCTCGAGCAGCTGGTCGCCGGCCTTGACGTTGCGCCGGTCCGGGGGCTCGACGAACGGGAACCGCTCCATCGAGCCGAGCCCGAGGTTGGCCATCTGCAGCATCACCGAGGCGAGGTTGGTGCGCAGGATCTCGGGGTCGGTGAACTCGGGCCGCCCCGCGAAGTCCTCCTCGGAGTAGAGCCGGATCGCGATGCCGGCGGCGACGCGTCCGCACCGGCCCGAACGCTGGTTGGCGCTGGCCTGGCTGATCGGCTCGATCGGCAGGCGCTGCACCTTGGTGCGCGCGGAGTAGCGGGAGATGCGGGCGACGCCGGTGTCGACGACGTACCGGATGCCAGGGACGGTCAGCGAGGTCTCGGCGACGTTGGTGGCGAGCACGACGCGGCGCCGGCCGCCCGGGGACGGCTTGAAGACGCGGTGCTGCTCGGTGGCGGAGAGCCGGCTGAAGAGCGGGAGTACGTCGATGCCGCCCCGGTCGATGCCCTCGAGGCCCTCCAACGCCTCGGCGGTGTCACGGATCTCCCGCTCGCCGGGCAGGAAGACCAGGACGTCCCCGGGGCCCTCGGCGGCGAGCTCCTTGACCGCGTCGCCGATCGCCTCGGTCTGGTCGCGGACGTAGGTCTCGCCCTCCCCGTCGACGCCGTCCACACCGCCTCCGCCGTCGATGCCGTCGGCGTACTCCACGAGCGGTCGGTAGCGGACCTCGACGGGGTAGGTGCGGCCGGAGACCTCGATGATCGGGGCCGGCGTGCCGTCCGCCGCCGCGAAGTGCTCGGCGAACCGCTCGGGGTCGATGGTGGCCGAGGTGATGACGAGCTTGAGGTCGGGCCGCCGGGGCAGCAGCTGGCGCAGGTAGCCCAGCAGGAAGTCGATGTTGAGGCTGCGCTCGTGGGCCTCGTCGATGATGATCGTGTCGTACTTCGCCAGCGACCGGTCGTGCTGCAGCTCGGCCAGCAGGATGCCGTCGGTCATCAGCTTGATGCGGCTGCGCGGGGAGGTCTTGTCGGTGAAGCGGACCTGGTAGCCGACGGCGTCGCCCAGGTCGGTGCCGAGCTCGCTGGCGATGCGTTCGGCGACCGAGCGGGCGGCAATGCGACGCGGCTGGGTGTGGCCGATGCGGCGGCCCTCGAGACCGCGCTCGAGCTCGAGGCAGATCTTGGGCAGCTGCGTGGTCTTGCCCGACCCGGTCTCCCCCGCGACGATCACCACCTGGTGATCGCGGATCGCCGCCGCGATGTCCTCGCGGCGGTCACTGACGGGCAGCTCGGGCGGATAGGTGATCTTCACGGCGCGCCCATTGTCGGGGGCCGACGTGGCGAGGCGGAAATCGTTTGTGCCGTCGGCGTGGGCAGTGCGGCGATATGCCCTAGGTTGGCGGGATCCACCGAGTGAGACGACGAGCCGACCGGGAGGCCAGCATGACCGCCGAGGAAGTGATCCGCGCCGGGGCGCGCAGCGCCCACAACTACAACCCGCTGCCGGTGGTGCTCGGCCACGGCGACGGGGCGTGGGTCACCGACATCGACGGCACGCGTCACCTCGACATGCTCGCGGGCTACTCCGCGCTCAACTTCGGGCACGGCCACCCGGCGCTGGTCGCGGCCGCCCAGTCCCAGCTCTCGGCCCTCACGCTGACCAGCCGCGCCTTCATCCACGACCGCTTCGCCGACTTCTGCGCCTCGCTGGGCGACCTGTGCGGCAAGGAGCAGGTGCTGCCGATGAACACCGGTGCCGAGGCGGTCGAGACCGCGATCAAGGTCAGCCGCAAGTGGGGCTACGAGGTCAAGGGCATCCCCGCGGACTCCGCCGAGATCGTCGTCGCCCGCGGCAACTTCCACGGCCGCACCACCACCATCGTCGGCTTCTCCGACGACGACGGCGCCCGGGAGGGTTTCGGCCCGTTCTCCCCCGGCTTCACCGCCGTGCCGTACGGCGACCTGGCGGCCCTGGAGGCCGCGATCACCCCGCGCACGGCGGCGGTGCTGATCGAGCCGATCCAGGGCGAGGGCGGCGTGATCATCCCGCCCGAGGGCTACCTGCGCGGCGTACGCGAGGCGTGCACGCGGGAGAACGTGCTCTTCGTGGCCGACGAGATCCAGTCGGGCCTGGGCCGCACCGGACGCACCTTCGCCTGCGAGCACGAGGACGTCGTGCCGGACCTCTACGTGCTCGGCAAGGCGCTGGGTGGCGGCATCGTGCCGGTCTCGGCGGTGGTGGGCAACGAGGACGTGCTCGGCGTGATCAAGCCCGGGCAGCACGGCTCCACCTTCGGCGGCAACCCGCTCGCCTGCGCGGTCGCGACCGAGGTGGTGCGCCTCCTCGCCACCGGCGAGTTCCAGCAGCGTGCCCGTGAGCTCGGCGCGGTGCTCGACCAGCAGCTGACGTCGCTGGTGGGCGACGGCGTACTGGCCCACCGCACGCGCGGCCTGTGGGCCGGCGTCGACATCGACCCCTCGATCGGGTCGGGGCGCGAGATCTGCGAGAGCCTGCTCGACCACCGCGTGCTGGCCAAGGACACCCACGGGTCGACGATCCGGCTCGCGCCGCCGATCGTCATCTCCGAGGAGGACCTGGTCTGGGGCCTGGACCAGCTGGGGGCCGTCCTCAGGCGGTGACCTCGACCAGCGCCGGCAGCGCGGCGGCGATGGTCTGCACCAGTTGCTCGCGGCTGAGGCCGGCGCGGTTCTCGCACCAGGCGAGCACGATCTCCTCGGCCAGCCGCTGCCAGCCGCGGACCATGAGCCGGTTGGCCGGGGAGTCGGACATCATCGCCGGGCCGGCGGTGGTGAAGAACCGGTCGCCGAGCAGCTCGAAGGTCTCGTCGTAGATCTCGCGCAGCACCTCGCTGCCGCCGGCCGCCGCGCGCACCAGCGAGCGGTAGCCGGCCTGGTTGGCGATCACGTAGTCCACGTAGGCGGTGAGCGAGGCGAGCAGCTGCTCGAGCGGCTCCCCCTTCTCCGGCGGTGCCGTCTGCCGCACGAGGTCGGCGGCGGCGTACCGCACGACCGCCTCGTGGAAGCCCTGCTTGCCGCCGAAGTAGTGGTAGAGCAGCCCGCGCGAGACGCCGCCGGTCTCGGCGAGGACGTCGATGGTCAGCTCGTCCAGCGAGCGGGTCGCGAGGAGGTCGACGCCGAGGGCGAGCAGCTGCTCGCGGCGTTCGCCCGGGGCGAGGCGGGTACGGGTGCCGGTCGTCACACGGACAGTCTATTGACAGATGTTCAATAACGCCAATAGCGTCACCGCCATGACCCAGCACACCCAGATCGACCACGTGATCGTCGGCGCCGGATTCGCCGGCCTGTGCGCCGCGATCAAGCTCGACGAGGACGGCGAGCGCGACTTCGTCGTCCTGGAGAAGGGCGAGGACGTGGGCGGCACGTGGCGCGACAACACCTACCCCGGTGCCGCCTGCGACGTGCCGAGCCAGCTCTACTCCTTCTCCTTCGCCCCCAACCGGGAGTGGTCGCGCTCGTTCTCCGCGCAGCCGGAGATCCAGGACTACCTGCAGCGCGTGGCGCGTGACTCCGGGACGCTGGACCGCTTCCGCTTCGACACCGCGATGCGCGACGCGACCTGGGACGACGCGAGCCAGCGCTGGATCGTCACCACCGACGACACGACGTACGCCGCCCGGACGCTGATCAGCGGCACCGGCGCGCTCTCCGAGCCGCGGCTGCCCGACATCGACGGCATCGACTCCTTCGCCGGCGAGGTCTTCCACTCCGCACGCTGGGACCACGACTCCGACCTGCGCGGCAAGCGCATCGCCGTCATCGGCACCGGCGCCTCGGCGATCCAGATCGTGCCCGAGCTGCAGCGGGTGGCCGGCGAGCTGCACGTCTACCAGCGCACGGCGCCGTGGGTGATCCCCCGCCACGACCGCACCTACTCCGGGCTGGAGCGGTTCGCGCTGCGGCGCGTGCCGGGGCTGCAGCAGCTCTACCGCACCGCGATCTACTGGGGCCGTGAGACCTACGTGCCGGTCTTCACCCGCTGGCCGCGGCTGGCGGCGCCGGTCGAGCAGGTGGCGAAGGCCAACATCCGCAAGGGCATCTCCGATCCCGAGCTGCAGCGGAAGGTGACGCCGGACTTCCAGCTCGGCTGCAAGCGAGTGCTGATCTCCAACGCCTACTACCCCGCACTCGACGCCGACAACACCGAGCTGGTGACCGACCCGATCAGCAAGGTCACCCCGACCGGCATCGTGACCGCGGACGGCACCGAGCGCGAGATCGACGTGCTCGTCGTCGCGACCGGCTTCCACACCACCGACATGCCGATCGCCGAGCACATCACCGGGCGCTCGGGACGGACGCTCGCCGCGGTGTGGGCCGAGCACGGCCAGTCGGCGTACAAGGGCACGACCGTGTCGGGCTTCCCCAACCTGTTCTTCATCGTCGGCCCCAACACAGGGCTGGGCCACTCGAGCATGGTGTTCATGATCGAGTCGCAGGTGACCTACATCCGCAAGGCGCTGCGCGCGATGCGGCGCAACGACTTCGCCGAGCTCGACGTGCGGGCCGACGCCGAGCGGGCGTGGAGCGAGGAGATGCAGCGGCGGATGGAGCCGACCGTGTGGCACACCGGTGGCTGCTCGAGCTGGTACCTCGACGAGCACGGCAACAACACCACGCTGTGGCCGCGGACGACGTTCGCCTTCCGGGGCGAGCTCGCCAGCTTCGACATCGACAAGTACGACGTGGCCGCGCCCGCGACCACGCACGAGCCGGCCACCCTGGCCGGCAGCTCCGCAGGAGGACAGCGATGAAGACCCTTGCCGACCAGGTCGTGGTGATCACCGGCGCCGGCTCGGGCATCGGCCGCGCACTGGCGCTGGACTGCGCGCGACGCGGCTCGCTGCTGGCGCTGTCCGACGTCGATGTCGAGGGCCTGGCCGAGACGGTGCGCCTGGCCGAGGCCGCCGGTGCAGTGAAGGTGCACAGCGCGCCGTTGGACGTGGCCGACCGGGCGGCGTTCGAGGCCTACGCCACGCAGGTGGCGGCCGAGTTCGGCCGGGTCAACGTCGTGATCAACAACGCCGGTGTCGCCCTGTCGGGCGACTTCACCGACCTGGACTGGGCCGACATGGACTGGATCATGGGCATCAACTTCTGGGGCGTGACGCACGGCACGAAGTTCTTCCTGCCGCACCTGATCGAGTCCGGCGACGGCCACCTGGTCAACATCTCCTCCCTCTTCGGCCTGGTCTCGATGCCCGGGCAGTCGATGTACAACGCCGCCAAGTACGCCGTCCGCGGCATGAGCGAGGCGATCCGCCAGGAGATGCTCATCAACAAGCACCCCGTCGGCGTGACCGTGGTGCACCCCGGCGGCATCAAGACCGCCATCGCCCGCTCGGCACGGGTCTCGGCCCGCGAGGACGCCGGCGCGACCGCCGAGTTCTTCGACAAGAAGCTCGCCAAGACCACGCCGGAGAAGGCCGCCGAGGTCATCATCGCCGGCGTGCTCAAGGACCGCGCGCGAGTGCTCGTCGGTGCCGACGCCCACGTGGTGCACAACTTCGGCAAGTGGACCGGCTCGCGCTACCAGGACCTCATCTCGCTCGGCGCCAAGCGGATGCTGCCGCCGAAGAAGGGCGCCTGACCCGCGGCGTACGACTCGGCTCGCGCGGCGGGTGCCCCGCGGGTGGCACCGGTGGAGGCGTCGTACGCCCGGGTGTGGCGGCGTCGTACGCCGGGGGTTGTCCTGCGTTCGCCCACCTTGTCGGGCACTGCAGTGCCGGACAAGGTAGGCGATTCCCGGCCGACCGGGGATCGCTCCCACCCCCAGCGCGAGGCCCGCTACTCCCCCGGCCGGGAGTGCCAGCGCTTGGCGGAGCGGCGACGACGGACGCGGGTGACGCCGACGAGGCGGGGGCCGGCGAGGCGGGTCTCGACCTTGCGGGCCTCGCGCTTGACCGGCTGGGCGATGGTCTCGCCGAGGATGACACCGGCGGCGATCGCGATGGCGACCGAGACGGCGGTGAAGAGGGCGAGCAGCCCGGCGCCGACGCGTTGGCCGCCCTCGTCGCCGAGCAGGAAGAGGCCCTGGTAGATCGAGAGGCCGGGCAGCAGCGGGACGACGGCCGAGACGACCGTGACCAGCGGCGGGACCTTGAACCGGCCCGACACCGAGTAGCCCAGCAGACCCACGGCGAACGCCGCCAGCGCGACCGACCACGGGCGGCCGAAGCCGGAGGCCTGCAGCGTCTGGGCGATCGCGGCGGAGGCGGCCCCGAGGCCGGCGACCGGCGCGAGGATGCGCTTGGGGGCGTAGGAGGACCAGGCGAAGGTCGCCGCGGCCACGGCCGCACCCAGCGAGAGGGTCAGCAGGCTGACGAGGCTGAAGTTGGGGATGTTGATCGCGGGCAGCCCGAAGCCGATCATCTTGGCCAGGCTGAGGCCGCCGGTGACGCCGGCGATGATGCCGGCGGTGGCGATCAGGGCCTCGAGCAGGCGCGCGTTGCCCGTGACGTAGAAGCCCGACAGGGCGTCCTGGATGGCACCGACGAAGCCGATGCCCGCGAGCATCAGGATGATCGACGCGGCCACCACGAGGGAGGCGTTCATGGTGAACCAGTTGCCCAGCACCTGGGTCGCCACGGCGGCCAGCACGGTCGCGAAGGCGCCGCCGGCGACCTGCTGGTAGAAGTACGGCACCCGGCGCCGCATCATCGTGTACTGCAGCCGGTCGATGCCGCACGCCGCCGCGAACGCGACGAGCATCACCACCGGACCCCCGCCGAGCATGACGGTGACCGCACTGGCCAGGGCGCCGTACCCCAGCGTCACCGACCACCGCGGCCGCGAGTGCCCCGAGGACACGATCCGCGCGAGCTGGCGGCGGGCGTCGGTCAGCTCGACCTTGGCCGAGACCACGTCGCGCACCAGCCGGTCGACCTTGGTGAGGTCCTCGTAGTCGATCTCGCGGTGGGTGACCTGTCGCATCTGCACGACCTGGCCGCCCTCGTCGTCGATGTCGGCGACGTTCATCGCCAGGGAGGTGAAGGTGAGGTCGATCTGCGCGCGGGGTACGCCGACCGCGGACGCGACCGCTCCCATGGTCGCGTGGACGTCGGCCGCGCCGGCGCCGTTGGACAGGAGCACTTCACCGACGCGGAGGCAGAAATCCAGTCGTTGAGCGATCTCACGGGCCTCCATCACGGCGCGATCTTTTCATGCGCAGTGGGGGATACCGACATCTGGATCAGGGTGGCGGTGGTAACACGTCGGTGGCCTCGAATTGGCCGTCGCCGGTGACCATCAGCAGGTCCACGATGATGGAGCGCAGCAGCGCCAGGATGGCGTGCGCGGCGAGCTCGTCGGCCCGCTCCACGTCGCCGGTCTGCTCCCCCACCGCCAGCAGCACGTCGCGGGCGGCGCGGGGCTGCCGGTTGGCGGCGAGCTCGGCGGCCACGTCGTCGACGGCGGTGGCCAGGTCCAGCGCCAGCTGCGCGTAGGAGGCCGGCACGGTGCGGCCGTGGTAGGTCGCCACGGCGACCTGGCGCACCAGCACGCGGGTGTTGCGCAGCGCCCGGTCCAGCGGTTGCACGAGCTCGGCCATGCGGCGTACGGGCTCGCGGTGACGCACCCGGAACGGCGAGGACGACACCACCGAGATGCCCTCGTCGGCGGCGGCCTGGAGCTCGCGGATCATCCGGTCGGTGGAGCGGGCGTCGGCGAGCAGGTCCAGGGCGGGCTGCGGTTCGCCGAAGGTGAGGACGCCGCCGGTGGCCCGCAGCAGCTCGGAGATCTTGGCCGCCACTGCCGCCGCCTGCTCCCGGGGACGCCGCAGCGGCGCGGACGGGACGACGGTCGCGGCCACGAGGGCCACCCCGACCCCGATGAGGCCGTCGGTCCAGCGCACGAACGCCTCACCGGGTGCCGGCACGAGCGTGGCGACCACGATGGACTGCACCGCGGCCTGAGTCACGAAGACCACGCCCGCATCCATCAGCAGGGCCGCGGAGAGGGCGAGCGCGACGATGAGCCCCAGCTGCCACGCCCCCGACCCGAGCAGCACCACGAGCAGGTCGGCGATGAACACGCCCACGGCCACGCCGACCCCGACCTCGACGACCCGCCGCAGCCGCTGGCCGTAGGAGGTGCCCAACGACACCACGGCGGCGATGGGGGCGAAGAACGGCGTCTCGTGGTCGAGCAGGTCCGCGGCGATCCACCACGCGAGCGCCGCGGCGATCGCGCACTGCCCGATCACCCACCACTTGGAGCGCCACCGCGCGATCCGCGCGCGCATCGAGAGGCGACCGCGTCGCCACATCCCGTCGAAGTCTGCGTCCACACCTGTCCTGCTGTCGTTCCGCCGTCGTCGTACGCCGTGCCGCATTCTGCCGCACCACGGCGACGCGCCGGTCCACGGAACCAGTTGTGCCGGTCGTCACATCAAGGCAGGATCACTGCCCCTGACGAAAGGTGTCCCGTTGGCCGCGATCGACCCGAGTTCCGCCGCGTTCCTCCTCGCCGAGAACCGCAGCATGCCGATGCACGTCGGGGCGCTGCAGCTCTACGAGAAGCCCGAGGGCGCGGGGCCGGACTTCGTCCGCGGGATGGTCGAGCAGATGCGCGACGTACCGGAGATCGCGCCGCTGTTCCGCAAGCACCCGTTCCGGTCGCCGCGCACCGGCGGGGCGCTGGTGTGGCGCGACGACACCCAGTTCGACATCGAGCACCACATGCGGCACGCCGCACTGCCGGCGCCGGGGCGGATCCGGGAGCTGCTGGAGCTGTGCGGCCGGCTGCACCAGACGCGGCTGGACTGGTCGCGGCCGCTGTGGGAGGCGACGATCATCGAGGGCCTCGAGGACGGCCGGGTCGCGATGTACGCCAAGATGCACCACGGCCTGGTCGACGGCATCTCCGCGATGCGGCTGCTGCAGAAGACGCTGAGCACCGACCCGGACCAGCGCGACATGCCGGCGCCGTGGTCGGCGGAGTTCGCACGGTCCCGCCGCGGTGGCAAGGCCGTCGAGGCACCGGACCGAGGCCTGTCGGAGCTGCCGGGCGAAGTGGTGCGCTCGGCGCTGGGCATCACCGCGGAGGCGGCGGGCATGCCGTCGGCGCTGGTGCGGACGCTGACGCGCGGCGTACGCAACCAGACCTCGACGCTGTCGCTGCACGCACCGCGGACGATGTTCAACCAGGAGATCACCGGGGCGCGGCGGTTCGCCGCCGACGACTGGCCCATCGAGCGGCTCAAGGCGATCGGGAAGGCGACCGGGACCAGCCTGAACGACGTGGTGCTGGCGATGTGTGCCGGCGCGATCCGGGAGTACCTCATCGAGCACGACGCGCTGCCCGAGGAGCCGCTGATCGCGATGGTGCCGATCGGGCTCAAGGCCCGCGACGTCGGGTCCGCCTCGGCCGAGGGCGGCAACGCGGTCGGGTCGGTCATGGCCCGGCTCGCCACGAACGTGGCCGACCCCGGGGAGCGGCTGGCCGCGATCCACGCCTCGATGGCCGACGGCAAGCAGGCGTTGGCGTCGATGACGCCGGCGCAGATCATCGCGATGAGCGCGATCGGGCAGGTGCCGGCGGTGCTGCCGCCGCTGCTGAAGATGCAGGGCATCGTCAAGGCGCCCTACAACCTGATCATCTCCAACGTGCCCGGCCCGCAGCAGCCGCACTACTGGAACGGCGCCAAGCTGGTCGGCAACTACCCGGCGTCGATCCCGATCAACGGCATGGCGCTCAACATCACCTGCACCTCCTATGACGGCATGCTCTGCTTCGGACTCACCGGCTGCCGCCGCACCGTCCCGCAGCTGCAGCGGCTGCTGACCCACCTCGAGGACGCCGTCGTGGGGCTGGAGGAAGCCGCCGGGGTGTGACGCCCCTCGCTGGGGCCCCGAGTGGCGGGGCGCCGGCACGGTCGGGCAGTCTCACCGCATGGCTGGTGCGAAGCGCTCCTTCACCCGCGAGGAGCTCGAGTCCTTCCGCGACGCGGTCGTCCCCGACCTGCTGCCGGCGGCCGGTGAGCCGCTGCGGCTGTTGTTCGTCGGCATCAACCCCGGTCTGTGGACCGCCGCCACCAGCACCCACTTCGCCCACCCGGGCAACCGCTTCTACCCCGCCCTGCTCGCCGGCGGCGTGATCGAGGCGCCCATCGACCCCGCCGCGGGCATGACCGACGCCGACCGCGACGTGCTGCGCTCGCGCGGCATCGGCATCACCAACATCGTCCACCGCGCCACCGCCCGCGCCTCCGAGCTCTCCCGCGAGGAGCTGCGCGCCGGCGGCGAGCAGCTCACCACCCTGGTCGCCGACCGCCGGCCCGCCGTCGTCGCGATCGCCGGGATCACGGCGTACCGCACCGCCTTCGGGCGCCCCAAGGCGGTCCCCGGCCGCCAGCCCGAACCCCTCGCCGCCGCCGACCTGTGGGTCGTCCCCAACCCCAGCGGCCTCAACGCCCACGAGACCGTCGACACCCTCGCCGCGGCGTACGCCGAGGTGGGGCGGGCCGCGGGGGTGGTGTGAGGGCGGGGAGCGATCCCCGGTCGGCCGGGGATCGCCTACCTTGTCCGGCACTGCACTGCCCGACAAGGTAGGCGAACGCAGGACAACCCTCGGCGCCTGTGGAGAGCCGCTCGCGCGTCCGGCGTACGCCGTCCACGGTGGCGGGATGGATGATCCACTCCCGCCCTACACCCCACCGATCCGCGACCAGATCGACCTGGAGGACCTCTGGCACGAGCTCATGGGTCGGCTCGGGTTCTCCTCCCCCAGCCTGTGGCTGCTGCTGATCGGGCCCGACGACCGCCCGGTGCCCTCGCTCACCGAGGTGGCCGACGCCCACGAGCTCCCCACCGCCGCGCAACGCAGCGGCCTCGTGCAGGTGCTGCGCGAGGGGGCGCGGGTGGTGCCGCCGGGCAGCCGGTTCGCGTTCCTGCGCACCCGCCCCGGTCGTGACCGCATCGGCATCGCCGACCGCCGTTGGGCGGCGATGCTCTACGCCGCGGCGCGGGAGGCCGAGGTGCCGTGCGAGACCGTGCACGCGGCCAACGACGTGCACCTGGTCCCGGTGCCGTGGGAGGACCTACCGGCCGAGCGGCCGGCGTGAGGGCGTCTCGCCCAGGTAGCGCCCCGGGCGGTGGTTGAGCGCGAGCACGAGGTTGAGCACGGCCGCCCCGAGCGCGGACCACAGCACCAGCGGCGCGGACACGATCGCCACGCTCGCCAGGATGACGGTGACGTCCATCGCCATCTGCACGTAGCCGGCCCGCAGGCCGAGCTTCTGCTGCGCCAGCAGCGCGGTGACGTTGAACCCGCCCAGGCTGGCGTGGTGGCGGAACAGCACCAGCATGCCCACGCCGATGATCAGGTTGCCGCCGACGACGGCGTACGGCGTCGCGATGCTGGCGATGTCGAACCACTGGGCATGCACCAGCGAGAACCCCGACACCGCCGCCACGGCCGCGAGCGTGCGCACCGTGAACCCGACGCCCAACTGGTGCAACGCGAGCGCGACGAAGGGCAGGTTGATGCCCAGGTAGAGGACGGCGAAGGACGCGTCGACGCCGTACGACGCCAGCAGCGACAGCCCCGCCGTGCCGCCGGTCACCGCGTTGACGCCGGCGAGCAGGTGCAGCCCCAGCGAGACCAGGAACGTACCGGTCAGGAACGCGAACAGGTCCTCCGCCCGCGTGTGCGGCGGCCCCATCGGCGCCAGCGGTGCGAGGTCGTCGTCGCGCTCCTCGATGCTGGGCCCCTGCTCGGTCACGCGCACATGGTGCCGCAGTGGTCGGTCGGTGCGGCAATCGCGGGCCGGGAGTGATCCCCGGTCGGCCGGGGATCACCTACCTTGTCCGGCACTGCACTGCCCGACAAGGTAGGTGAACGCAGGACAACCCTCGACGTACGACGTCTCAGGCGGCGGCCGTCATCAGGCCGCGGATCCGGCGGGCCAGTCGCTCGGGGTCCCGCAGGTCGCGCCAGGTGACGCGGATGCAGCGCCAGCCGGTGATCTCGCGGACCCGGTCCTCGCGTTGCTTCTCCCGCACGATGAAGTCCTCCAGCGACTCCCCCGGACGACGGAAGCGCCGGTACTTCTCCCGGCCGTCGAACTCGGCGAAGACCCCGAGCTCGGGCCAGGCGAAATCGACCCGCGCGACGAGCACTCCGTCCGCGTCGTGGATCTCCACCTGCGGGACGGGCGCGGGCAGGTGGTGGCGCCAGCAGAGATGGAAGAGCCTCGTCTCGCCCACCGACTCCCGCAGCGGGGAGGCCAGCCGCAGCACGATCGGCGTATGGAGCGTGCACGGCCACTCGGCCATGGCGTCGTAGCGCTGCTGCAGCGCGGTCAGGGTCGTGAGCCCGCGGCGCAGGAAGTCGTCGACGACGCACAACGCGGCCTCGACGTCGCTGACGGTGCTCACCTCGAGCGCAGTGCGGGTGGCCGACATGACCGCACGCTGGTCGACCTCGACCACGTCGCCGTCCTCGAGCCGGCCGCGGTGCTGCTCGACGCCGGCCTCCTTGCGCCCGGTGCGGGCGTCGCGGCGCGTCAGGTGAGCGTGGCGCAGGTCCAGTCCCCACAGTGGTCCGCCGTGCAGCGCGACCGCCGAGACGTGGGACGCCACCACCGGCGTACGCGACTGCCGCATCGCGGCGAGGACGTGGAGCCGGTACCGCTCGTCCCGGGCGGCGGTGCGCCAGGTCTCGCCATCGACGTAGGCGCCGCGGCGCACCCGGCACCACGCGCCGTCGCGCACATGGCGGTCGATGGCCTTGTCGCTGTAGCCGATCGCCAGCGCCTCCCGACGCAGGAAGACGCCGTGGCGGAGGCAGAGGTCCTCGAGTCGTGGGTCCATGGCGGGACCCTGCCTCCTGGGCGCCCTTCCTCGCAGCGCGGACGGCTGAGCCTGTGGACAGGAGCGTGAACCGGGTGCGTTCTCGTGTCGCTGCCGCTCGGATCGGCGTACGCCGCGGCGCAGGTTGTCCGGCGTTCACTCACCTTGTCGGGCACTGCAGTGCCCGACAAGGTGGGCGATCCCCGGCCGGCCGGGGATCGCTCCCGCCCCGCTCAGCCCTGGCCGAACTCCGGCGTCTCCTTGGCGAGGAAGGCACGGACGCCCTCGGCGAAGTCGGGGCCCTCGTAGACCTCGCGGAGGAGGGCCTCCTCGTCGTCGGGAGCGGTCTCGATGACGCGGGCGCGGGTGAGGAGCTGCTCCTTGGTGACGCGCAGGGTGACCTTGGAGGCCTGGGTGATGCCGGCGACGAGGGAGTCGATCTCCTCCTGCAGGCCGTCGTCGTCCTCGACGGTGGTGACGAGGGCGCCGGCGGCGTGGGCGCGGGGTGCGGCGACCAGGCGGGAGGCGAGCAGCATCTCGCGGGTGAGGGACTCCCCGAAGACGGTGGCGCAGCGGTAGACGATCGGCGCGGAGAGGGCGTTGCCCAGGGTGCGCGCGATCGGGTAGCCGAAGCGGGAGGAGTCGGTGGCGACGCGCAGGTCGCAGTGGGTGGCGACGGCGAGGCCGCCGCCGACGCAGACGCCGTTGATGGCGGCGATGGTGACCTGCGGCAGCTCGAAGAGCTTGTTGAGCAGCTCGCGGATCCACTGCTCGTACTCGACGACGTCGCCGCTGAGGAAGTCGGAGATCTCGTTGCCGGCGGCGAACGCGGCCCCACCGGCGCCGCGGAGCACGAGCACGCCGACGGAGGTGTCGGTGGCGAGCTCGTCGCACAGGTCACGCAGCCGCTTGTACATGTCGGTGGTGAAGGCGTTGCGCCGCTCGGGCCGGTTGAACGTGACGGTGACGACGCCGTCGCCGCGTTCGATCAGCAGGTCGTCGTCGGTGCGGACGTCGGTCTCGTCGGAGGCCCGGGGGCCGTCGGTGTCTGCGGTGTCGTAGCTCACGCTCACCGAGGGTACGTCGCACCCCTACGGGTCTGTCGACCCGCCCGGTCGCGCAGCGCGTACGCCGCCACGAGGCCACCGACGAGGCCGAACAGGTGGCCCTCCCACGACACGCCGGGCTGACCGGGCAGGACACCGACGAGCACGCTGCCGTAGAGGAAGAGCACGAGGATGCCCAGGAAGATCTCGTTGGCGCGCCGGTTGAGGAAGCCGCGCAGCGCGAGGTGGGAGATCCAGCCGAACACCAGCCCCGACGCGCCGAGGTGGACGGTGCCGGGGTCGCCGACGAGCCACACGCCGAGCCCGGCGACGACCCAGATGATGGCGGTGGCGGCGAGGCCGCGGCGTACGCCGGTGATGAGGGTGAGGAAGCCGAGGATCACCACGGGGATGGTGTTGGCCCACAGGTGGGTCCAGCCGCCGTGCAGCAGGGGCGCGAAGAGGATGCCGAGGAGGCCCTCGTCGGTGCGGGGGCGGACGCCGTACTCGTCCAGCGCGTTGCCGAGGAAGACGTCGACGATCTCGGAGAACCACAGCAGCGCGGCGAAGCCGAGGACGAGCAGCGTGGTCTGCTGCCATTCGTCCATCCTGCTGCGCGGTCGCCGGGCCATGGCTCCCAGTCTGGCAAACCGGCCACAACTCCGCGGGGGCTCCTCGGCTCAGTCGCACTGGTCTGCGACCGAGCCTGCGGTGCCTCGGCTCCTCGGCTCAGTCGTACCCGAGGACCTCGCGGCGCTTCTCGCCCCACGCCAGCGCGGAGGCGATGCCCTCGTCGAGGCTCATCTCGGTGCGCCAGCCGAGCAGCCGGGCGGCCTTGTCCGCATTGGCGTAGGCACCGACGGCGTCGCCGGGGCGCGGCGGGGCCTCGGTGGTGGGGACGGGCTTGCCGACGACCCGTTCGACGGCGCCGAGCAGCTCGCGGACGGTGACGCCGTCGCCGGCGCCGAGGTTGATGTAGCTGCAGGTGGTCCCGTCGGCGGCGAGCACGTCGTCGAACCGTTCCACCGCGAGCACGTGCGCCCGCGCGAGGTCCCAGGCATGGATGTAGTCGCGGATGCCGGTGCCGTCACGGGTGGGGTGATCGGTGCCGGTGATGGTGAAGGAGTCGCGCTGACCGAGCGCGGTCTGCGCCATCAGCGGTACGACGTGGGTCGCGTCGCGCAGGTGGTAGCCGGTCTCGAGGTCGGGGTCGGTGCCGATGGGGTTGAAGTAGCGCAGGATGATCGCGCGCAGGTCGGTGGCGGCCGACATGTCCTCCAGGACCTGCTCCATCATCCGCTTGGTGCGCGCGTAGGGCGAGTTCGGCTCGAGCGCGTCGCCCTCGCGGACCTCGAACTCGGGCTGCAGCGCGTAGAGGGAGGCGGTGGAGGAGAACAGGATGCGCGGCTTGCCGAGCGCGACGAGCTCGTCGAAGAGCTCGAGGGACTTGGCGACGTTGTCGCGGTAGTACTCATACGGCAGCTCGACGGACTCCGGCACCACGATGCGGGCGGCCATGTGGACGGTGGCCTCGATGTCGGGGTGCTCGGCGAGGACGCGGCGTACGAGCTCGCGATCGGCGATGTCGCCCTCGTAGAAGATCCGGTCGCCGACGAAGCTCCGCGGTCCGCTGATGAGCGAGTCGAGGACGACCGGCGTGTGGCCGGCCTGCTCGAGTGCCTTGGCGGTGATGGAACCGAGGTAGCCGGCGCCGCCGGTGAGGAGAACCTTCATGGGCGCCACCCTAGCGAGCAGCGCGGGGAGCTCAGTGGATCTCGGTCTCGCAGCGGCCGTAGTCGTCGGAGAGGCGGACGATGTCGTCCTCGCCGGTGTAGGAGCCGTGCTGCACCTCGATGATGATCAGCGGCTCGTCGTGCATGTTGGTGATGCGGTGGGCCTGCCCGACGGCGACGTTGACCGAGTCGGCGATCTGGAGGACCTTCTCCTCATCGTCGATCACGCACGTGGCGACGCCGGCGACCACGGTCCAGTGCTCGGCGCGGTGCTCGTGGGTCTGGTAGGACAGCCGGCAGCCCGGCTCGACCACGATGCGCTTGACCTTGAAGCCGTCGCCCTCGTCGAGCACCTGCCAGGAGCCCCAGGGCCGAACTGCGCTGTCACCGATCATCGCGATCACTCTCTGCTCGGTCCGGCCCGCACGGCGGCGAACCCCTCACGTCGTGTCAGTCAACCACAGAAACATGTTCCAGGTTACGGCTGATCGGGGGCTGTCAGGGAGTGGTCGCCGAGTGTTCAGCGGCGGTACAACCCGGCCAGCGCGGGGCGGACGTCGGCGAGGTAGACGAGCGCGGCGATGGTGGCGGCGAGGTTGATGATCAGCAGGCCGCCGAGCAGGAACTGGGCGACGACGGCGATGCCGAGGATCGCGCACCAGGTGGTCTTGGTCAGCTTGCCGGCGGCCTCGTAGGACTCCGCGGAGTACATCAGGGCACTGCTGAAGGCGAAGATCTTGACGACCAGCAGGACGAAGAAGACGACCAGGTCGATGTAGCCCTCGACGGCGAGAATTTCCATGGTGCCTCGATCCTACCGGCGTACGACGACGTGCGGCCCCCGCGGGATCGCGGGGGCCGCACGTGTCAGCGAGCGAGAGGCCGTCAGGCCTTCTTGGCGGTGCTGCTCTGCTGCGTCGTGGTCTTCTTGGCGGTGCTCTTCTTCGCGGTCGACTTCTTCGCCGTGGTCTTCTTGGCGGTCGACTTCTTGGCCGGGGCCTTCTTGGCGGTGGACTGCTGCGCGGTCTTCTGCGCGGTGGTCTGCGTGCCGGCCTTGGCGCGCTCGGCCTCGACCTGCGCACCGCGGATGCGGCCGACGACGCCCTGGCCACGCTTGGCGAGGTCGGTGTAGAAGCCGTTGACGGTGGCGACGTTGGAGTCGACGCGGTTCTTCACGTCGGCCTGGACCTTCGCCGGGAGCTCCTTGGCGTCGCTCTGCAGGGCGGTGAAGCGCTGCTCGACCTCGGAGCGGCGGGCCTTGGCGGTGTCGACGGCCTTGGACTGCAGGCTCTTGGCCTCGAAGCCCTGGACGGCCTTCTGGACGCCGGTGACGCGCTCGGTGACGTCGTTGCGGAGCTCGGTCACGGTGGCGGTCACCTTGGTCTGGGCGTCGGTGACGGCCTCGCGGACCTTCTCCACGGCCAGGTCGGTGGCGCCGACGCCGGCGTAGACGGGCTTGGCGGCGTACTCGGGGAGCTCGATGTTGTTCACGAACTTCGGCATGCTGATCATCCTTCTTTCGCGGTGGGGGTTGTGGACGGGGCGTGGTCGGCTGAGTCAGCGGCGTCGTTGCCGTGCCCGCCGTCGCTCTCGGTCTCCTCGGCCTGGTAGTCGCCCTTGTCGCTCTCGGCGTGGGCGGCGTTGGAGGCGATGAACGAGGCGTAGACGTCGAGCAGGGACTGCTTCTGCCGCTCGGTGAGTCCGGTGTCGTTGAGGACGGCCAGCTCGACCGATCCCCCGACACCGTCGTCCGGGTCGAGGATCCCGGCCCGGACGTAGAGCTGCTCGGCCGAGATGCGCAGCGCCTTGGCGATCTGCTGCAGCACGTCGGCCGAGGGCTTGCGCAGTCCGCGCTCGATCTGACTCAGGTAGGGGTTGGACACGCCGGCCTGGTCGGCGAGCTGCCGCAGGGAGAGACTGGACGCGGTCCGCTGCTCCTTGAGGTAGTCGCCGAGCGACTCGACGGTCTTGCCAACCTTGCCCTTTGCCATGCCCCCAGTCTGCTAGCAATAGTTAGCACCTTGCAAGCAGAGCGCGGGTGAGTTGGCCCACAGGGCGGCGTACGCCATCGCACGCGCCCGTGGTCGCCGCGCTACGTCGCACGGCGTCGCGCGGCCGGGCAGGGGACGTCGTACGCCGTCGCGAAGCGGGGGTTGTCCGGCGTTCACCCACCTTGTCGGGCACTGCAGTGCCCGACAAGGTGAGCGATCCCCGGCCGACCGGGGATCGCTCCCATCGCCACGCCCAAAGTGTAGTGACTTTGCTGGGTTTCGGAGGTTTGGCAGGATGTGCGCATGCCGCACCCGGATGCGCCCGCGCCGCAGCACTGCCCGACCGCGCGAGAGCTGGACGACCTCGAGCTCCTGACGACCGGGGCGGCCGCGCCGATCACCGGGTTCAACGCCGCCGGCAGCCCGATCACGCTGGACCTGCCCGAGGACCTGGCCGCCCAGGTGGCGCAGGGCGGACGGGTGGAGCTGGTCGACCCCGAGGGGCTGCCGCTGGCGACCGTCTCGGAGGCCGCCGACGGATGGGCCGTGGAGCCGCTGACGCACGCGGAGTTCGGGCCGTTCCGCGACCACTACCTCTCCCCCGCGACGACGCGGGAGCGTCACGCCGGGCGCACGTTCGTGGCGGTGACCGATGCGCTCACGGTCGCCGAGCACCGCGAGCTCGCCGACCTGGGGCCGGTCGTGGTGCTCGCCCTGGTCGGCCACGGCACGCCGGCCCTGTCGAAGGTCGGGCTGCTGCGCGCGACGCTGCGGGCGACGGCCGACCTGGACGCCGTGGTCGTGGCGGTGCCGCTGGCGGGCCACGGCGACGCGGAGGCCGACGCCGACCTGCAGCGGCAGGTCCTGGCCACCTACGCCGGCCCGGACCGCATCGCCGAACTCCGGCCCGGCGGCGACGTGGTCGACTCGGTCGCCGACATCGTCCGCGCCGAGCGCCCGCCGCGCGAGGAGCAGGGCTTGGTGCTGTTCTTCACCGGCCTGTCCGGCAGCGGCAAGTCGACGCTCGCCCAGGCCCTGATGGACCGGCTGCTCGAGCACGGTGGCCGCTCGCTGACCAGCCTCGACGGTGATGTCGTACGCCGCAACCTCTCTGCCGGGCTGACCTTCTCCAAGGCCGACCGGGAGACCAACATCCGCCGCATCGGGTGGGTCGCCGCCGAGATCGCCCGCCATGGCGGCGTCGCCGTGTGCAGCCCGATCGCGCCCTTCGACGAGACCCGCCAGCAGGTGCGGGAGTACGTCGCCGACGCGGGTGGCGCGTTCTTCCTCGTCCACGTGGCCACACCGCTGGAGGAGTGCGAGCGTCGCGACCGCAAGGGCCTCTACGCCAAGGCGCGGCGGGGTGAGATCCCGGAGTTCACCGGCATCTCCTCCCCGTACGAGGAGCCGCAGGACGCCGACGTCCGGGTCGACACCACCGGCCGCACCATCGAGGACGCGCTCGACGACGTGCTGGACGCGCTGCGGGAGGCGGGCTACCTGGACCTGGGGTCTCGACAGGCTCGACCAACGGAGGCCCCGGCCCGACCAACGGGCGTGACGGCGAGCGAGCCCGCGGGCGCGCACACCGCGCACACCGCGCACACCGCGCACACCGCGCACACCGCGAGCGGCCCGCTGCGGGTGCTCTACGTGTGCACCGCCAACATCTGCCGCTCGCCCTACCTGGAGCTGCGGTCGCGCCAGCTGCAGCAGGAGGACCCGGCGACCGCTGGTCGGGTGGTCTTCTCCAGCGCGGGCACGCACGGGTTCCGCGACCACGGCGTGGACGAGGAGATGGCCGAGCTGCTCGCCGAGCGCGGCGTGGACCCCGACGACCTCGCCGGGTTCACCAGTCGCCACATCACCCCGGAGATGGTGACCGAGGCCGACCTGGTGCTCACGGCGGAGGCCGAGCACCGCAATCTGCTACTGCGGGAGATGCCGGCGGCGTTCCGCAAGGTCTTCACCGTGGGCCAGTTCGCCGAGACCGCGGGCCGCATGGCCGACGACGTGATTGGCCACGACCTGATCGCGGCGGCCAACCACCGCCGCGCCGCGGCGCACGCCGCCACCGACATCGGCGACCCGTTCCGCCAGGGCCGTGAGGCCGCGGAGCGGTGCGCCACCCAGATCGACGACCTGCTGGCCGTCGTGCTCCCCCGCCTCGCACCCCAGGAGCGTTGATGGTCGAGATCTTCACCCTCACGGCGCTGGCCGTCGTGGTCGCCGGCTTCGTGGTCGGCATCGTCGTCGGCCTGACCGGCATGGGCGGCGGCGCGCTGATGACGCCGGCGCTGATCTTCCTCGGCGTGGGCGGCGGCCAGGCGGCCACCATCATCACCGCCGACCTGACCGCGGCGGCGGTCTACAAGACCGGCGGCGCGGCGGTGCACTGGCGCAACGGCTCACCGCACATGAAGCTCGCGCTGTGGCTGATCGTCGGGTCGGTGCCGATGGCCTTCCTCGGCCCCTACCTGGTCAAGCTGGTCTCGGCCGACCCCGACGACCTCGACCACATGCTCAAGGTGGCGATCGGCTTCGCGCTGCTCTTCGCAGCCGCCACCTACGCCTTCCGGCTCTACGTCAACCTGCGGCGCGTACGCCGCGGCGGCCACGAGGACGACCCGAACCCGACGGTGCGGATCGTCCCGACCCTGCTGGTCGGCGCCCTGGGCGGCCTGCTGGTGGGCATCACCAGCGTCGGCGCCGGCTCGGTGATCATGGTCTCGCTGCTGATGCTCTACCCCGGCCTGGCCGCGGTGAAGCTGGTCGGCACCGACCTGGTGCAGGCAGTGCCGCTGGTGCTGGCCGCCTCGATCGCCAACATCGCCATCCACGGCCTTGACTGGGAGATCGTCATCCCGCTGATCATCGGTTCGGTGCCGGGCACGATCCTGGGCAGCCGCATCGCGCCGCGGGTGCCGCAGTCGATCATCCGCCGCGGCATCGTGGTGGTGCTGACCATGTCGGGTGTCGCGCTGCTGGACAAGGCGGGCTGGGGTCCGCTCAGCTCCGAGGAGACCAACGTGTGGCTGATCACCGGCACGGGCATCGCGACGCTGGTGCTGGTGCCGCTGGTGTGGGGCGTGCTGCGCCGCACCGAGGGGCTGCCGATGATGGGCATCCCGACCGTCGCCGAGTTGGAGCGGATGCCGATGGACGCGCACTACAAGCAGCGGCTCGAGCAGCGCCTGGCCCGGCGTCGCGAGTCGGCCTCGGAGTCGCCGCCGGAGTGAGGCCGCCGGGGTGAGGGGCGGCCTCAGCCCTGGCAGAAGACCTGGGCCCAGGGGCCGGAGGCCTGCTGGCGGTCGACGACCCGACCGTTGACGGTGATGGTGCACTCGACCCGGCCGGACTCGGGGCCGGCGACCACGTTGACCTGGCCGAAGGCGGCGGGTTCGGTGACGGTGGCGGCGCCGCGCGTGGAGCGCACGTTGCGGCGTACCTCGCCGTGGTCGGTGCGCACGATGCGCCACACCACGCCGGCCATGGGGGCGTCGGAGCTGGTGGTGAGCACGTAGTCGCGGGTGGGCGCCTTGGCGCTGAAGCCGCCGGGCGGCTGGGCGGTGCCGAACTGGGCGTCCAGGGCCGGGTCGAAGGGGTCCTCCACGCCGGCGAGGTCGTCGGCGGCGTCGGCGCCCTCGGACTCGTCGAGCTCGAGCTCGGTGTTGCCGTCGGTGCCGGCGGAGTACGGCGTACGCCGCTCGAGCGCCTCGTCGTCGGCGCCATCGTTGCCCGAGCCCCACACCGCGAGGAGGGCGATGAGCACGACGACCAGCACCGCGACCACCACGAAGATGATCGTCGACCGGTCCTCTCGCCAGCTCAGCACCCGCGCACCTTATCCCGCGGCACGGGCGGTGGCGGGCGGTTCGCTCAGTCGCGGCCGTAGATGTCGCGGGTGTAGACCTTCTCGGCCACGTCGGCGAGGGCGTCGGTGCGGCGGTTGGCGATGATGACGTCGGAGCGGGACTTGAACTCGTCGAGGTCGTGGACGACCTCGGAGTTGAAGAAGGTGTCCTCGGCCAGCTCGGGCTCGTGGACGATGACGGTGACGCCCTTGGCCTTGATGCGCTTCATGACGCCCTGGATGGAGGACATCCGGAAGTTGTCGGAGCCGGACTTCATCACCAGCCGGTGGATGCCGACGACCTTTGGGTCGCGGGCGAGGATGTCGGCGGCGATGAAGTCCTTGCGGGTGGTGTTGGCGTCCACGATGGCGCCGATGAGGTTCTGCGGCACGTCGGCGTAGTTGGCGCGCAGCTGGCGGGTGTCCTTGGGCAGGCAGTAGCCGCCGTACCCGAAGGACGGGTTGTTGTAGTGGGTGCCGATCCGCGGGTCGAGGCCGACGCCCTCGATGATCTGCGCCGGGTCGAGGCCACGGCTGATCGCGTAGGTGTCGAGCTCGTTGAAGTAGGCCACCCGCAGCGCCAGGTAGGTGTTGGCGAAGAGCTTGATCGCCTCGGCCTCGGTGGCGCCGGTGAAGAGGACCGGCACGTCGTCCTCGAGCGCGCCCTGCAGCATCAGCTTGGCGAACTGGCGGCCGGGCTCGGTGTCGGAGCCGACGACGATGCGGCTGGGGTGGAGGTTGTCGCGCAACGCCCGTCCCTCGCGGAGGAACTCCGGGGAGAACACGATCGAGGCGCCGGGGTGCTCCTCGCGCAGCCGGTTGGTGAACCCGACCGGCACCGTGGACTTGATGACGACGGTGGCCCACGGCGTGGCGGCCAGCGCCTGCGCGGCGACCGCCTCGACGGTGCTGGTGTCGAAGCAGTTGGTGACGGGGTCGTAGTTGGTGGGGGTGGCGATGACCACGAAGGCGGCGTCGGCGTAGGCGAGGTCGGCGTCGAGCGTGGCGCGCAGGTCGAGGTCGGCGGTGGCGAGGTGGTCGCTGAGCTCGGCATCGACGATCGGCGACTCGCGGCGGTTGACGGCCGCGACGCGCTCGGGATCCACGTCCAGGGCCCAGACGTGGTTGTGCTGGGCGAGGACCACGGCGTTGGAGAGTCCGACGTAACCGGTGCCGACCACGACGATCTTCATGCTCAGCAGCGTGGGAGCCGCCGCTGAACGGTCCCGGACGTCGACATGACCGGTGGATGTCGATCAGCGGTACGACGCCCCCGCGGTGTCGGACTCCCACAGCGTCGCCAGCGGTAGCCCCCACAGGTCGGGGCGGTAGCGGTGGCCGACGGGGGCGGTGTTGAGGACGATGCCGCCGCGCATGCGCCAGCCGGCGCGGGCGGCGAGCGCGGTGAGGCCGCGGAACTGGTGCGGCCGCAGCGACTGGGCGGTGCGGACCTCGAGGCCCAGGACGGTGTCGTCGGGCAGCTCGATGACCAGGTCGACCTGGAGGCCGTTGCGCTCGCGGAGGTGGCCGAGGCGGTGCTCGACCGCGCTGTGGGGCTGCTGGCGCAACAGCTCGGCGTACGCCATGCCGCGCAGGTACGGCGCCAGCCGGCTCCGGGCGTCGACCTCGGTGAGGCAGGTCGGGTCGACGCCGGCCAGGTGGGAGGCGAGCGCCGGGTCGGCGAGGACGGCGCGGGGCCGGCCGATGGCGCGTTTGGTGACTGTCGCGCGCGAGCCGGGGAGGAGCAGGACGAGCCCGAGGTCGACGGCGGCCTCGACGTAGGGCGGCACGGTGGTGGCGGGGATGCCGGCGGTCGCGGCGACCTGGGCTTGGTTGAGCTCGGCGGCGGGGCGCTGGGCGATCGCGCGCAGCACGCGGCGCAGCCGGTCGGGGTCGAGGCGGCCGAGTTGCGCCTCCCCCAGGTGCCGGTCCAGGTCGGCGGCCGCGCGGTCGCCTCCGGTCAGCGGGGCGGCGTACGCCGTGAGGTCCCACGCGGAGTGCACCTCCCCCGGCGCGAAGGCCCGCGAACCGAGGCGAGCGACGAAGTCGGCGACCACCCGGCGAGGATAGGGCGACCAGGTCCGAACTCGTAGATTTGTCTACGCGCGGGGCGCAGATGCCCCATCGTGTGGGACGTCGTGGCACGATGGGCGCGCTTGTCCCGGAGACGCCTCACGAAAGGACCGCGCTGTTTCCGTCATGACGAAGACACACAGCGACTACCGGCTGAGCCAGCTGGACCAGTTGGAGGCCGAGTCGATCCACATCTTCCGTGAGGTCGCGGCCGAGTTCGAGAAGCCCGTGCTGATGTTCTCGGGCGGCAAGGACTCGATCGTGATGATGCGCTTGGCCGAGAAGGCCTTCTACCCGGCGCGCATCCCCTTCCCGGTGCTCCAGGTCGACACCGGCTACGACTTCCCCGAGGTGCTGGCCACCCGCGACAACTGGGTGGACCGCCTCGGCGTGCGCCTGATCGTCGCCTCGGTCGAGCAGGCCATCAAGGACGGCATCGTCGTCGACGACGGCAAGACGCCGCGCAACCGCCTCCAGATCGGCACGCTGCTGCACGTGCTGGAGGAGGAGGGCTTCACCGCCGCGTTCGGCGGTGGTCGCCGCGACGAGGAGAAGGCCCGCGCGAAGGAGCGGGTGTTCTCCCACCGCGACGAGTTCGGCCAGTGGGACCCGAAGAACCAGCGCCCCGAGCTGTGGAACCTCTACAACGGTCGGCTCCACGAGGGCGAGCACATGCGGATCTTCCCGATCTCGAACTGGACCGAGCTCGACATCTGGGACTACATCGGCCGCGAGGGGATCGAGATCCCCTCGATCTACTACTCCCACCAGCGCCGCGTCTTCGAGCGCGACGGGATGCTGCTCTCCGAGAGCGAGTACAACCCGTGCCGTGAGGGCGAGACCGTGCAGGAGCGCACGGTGCGCTTCCGCACCGTCGGCGACCTGACGCTGACCGGCTGCGTGGAGTCCGAGGCCGACACCATCGACAAGATCGTCGAGGAGGTCGCCGCCTCGCGCATCACCGAGCGCGGCGCGACCCGCGGCGATGACCGGTTCTCCGAGGCCGCCATGGAGGACCGCAAGAAGGAGGGCTACTTCTGATGAGCAACGAAACTGGGATGGACCTCCTGCGCTTCGCCACGGCGGGGTCGGTGGACGACGGCAAGTCGACCCTGATCGGCCGCCTGCTGATGGACTCGAAGTCGATCTTCGAGGACCAGATGGAGTCGGTGCAGAAGACGAGCCAGGACAAGGGCTACGACTACACCGACCTGGCACTGCTGACCGACGGCCTGCGTTCGGAGCGGGAGCAGGGCATCACCATCGATGTCGCCTACCGCTACTTCGCGACGCCGAACCGCAAGTTCATCATCGCCGACACCCCGGGCCACGTGCAGTACACCCGCAACATGGTCACCGGCGCCTCGACCGCCGACCTGGGCCTGGTGCTGGTGGACGCCCGCAACGGCCTGACCGAGCAGTCGCACCGTCACGCGGTGATCCTGTCGCTGCTGCGGGTGCCGCACCTGGTGCTGGCGGTGAACAAGATGGACCTCGTGGACTACTCCGAGGACGTCTACAACGAGATCCACCAGCAGTTCACCCAGTTCGCGACGAAGCTCAACATCCCGGACCTGACGGTGATCCCGATCTCTGCGCTCCAGGGCGACAACGTCGTGGACCGCTCGGAGAACATGGACTGGTACTCCGGCCCGACGCTGCTGCACCACCTCGAGCACGTCCACGTCGCCTCCGACCGCGACCTGATCGACGCCCGCCTGCCCGTGCAGTACGTCGTGCGCCCCAAGTCCGATGAGCACCACGACTACCGCGGGTACGCCGGCCAGATCGCCGGCGGGGTCATGAAGCCCGGCGACGAGGTGATCGTGCTGCCCTCGGGCATGACGAGCAAGATCCAGGCGATCGACCTCTTCGACAAGGAGATCGACGAGGCCTTCCCGCCGATGAGCGTCACGGTGCGCCTCGAGGACGACGTCGACGTCTCCCGCGGCGACATGATCGCCCGCGTCAACAACGCTCCCGAACCCAGCCAGGACATCGACGCGATGGTCTGCTGGATGGCCCCGGGCAAGCTGCAGCCGCGGCAGAAGCTCGCGATCAAGCACACCACCCGCACGGGTCGTGCCCTGGTCAAGGACATCCAGTACAAGATGGACATCAACACCTTGCACCGGGACCAGGACGCAGATGAGCTCGCGCTCAACGAGATCGGCCGCATCAAGCTCCGCACCACCGTTCCGCTGCTGTGCGACCCCTACTCGCGCAACCGCGACACCGGCTCCTTCATCCTCATCGACGAGGCCACTGGCGTCACCGTGGCGGCCGGCATGATCAACGACTGAGGCATCCTCAGCACCGCACTGAACGGGGCGTCGCCGGAGACCGGCGACGCCCCGTTCAGTGCGACCGACAGGAGCGTCGGCGCGAGTCATTGACCTCGCGCCCGGTACCCGGTCTCCACCCGCAATCGGTCGGATCGCCACCACTCGGCGTGGCACCGGTACCACTCGATCGTGCGTTCCAGGCCCACCGCGAGGTCGGCATGCTCGGGCGACCATCCCAGCTCGCCGCGGACCCTCGACGCGTCGATGGCATACCTCAGGTCGTGGCCCGGGCGATCGTCGACGAAGTCGATGTCGTCCTCGGATCGGCCCACGAGGCGCAGGAGCGTGCGGACCACGTCGCGGTTGCTTCGTTCGCAGTCCGCGCCGACGAGGTAGGTCTCGCCCGGCTGTCCTGCCTCCAGGATCCTCAGCAGCGCACTGACATGGTCCGCGACATGGATCCAGTCCCGGACGTTGTCCCCCGAGCCGAACACCCGGGGGCGCTCGCCCTCCAGAAGCGCAGTGATTTGTCGGGGGATGAACTTCTCCACGTGCTGCCACGGACCGTAGTTATTCGAGGAGTTGGAGATGGTGGCTGCGACCCCGAAGCTTCGTACCCATGCCCGCACCAGGTGGTCAGCACTGGCCTTCGAAGCGGAGTACGGGCTGCTCGGAGCGTACGGCGTGCTCTCGTCGAACCGGTCGGTGCTCTCGAGCGGGAGGTCGCCGTGCACCTCGTCGGTGGAGATGTGGTGCATCCGGACGTCGTGGCGTCGTACTGCCTCCAGCACCGTGAGGGTTCCGAGCACGTTGGTGTGCACGAAGCGAGTGGGATCACGCAGGGAGTTGTCATTGTGCGACTCCGCCGCCGCGTGCACGACCGTGTCGTGGCCAGCGACGAGGTGATTCACGAGCGCACCATCGGTCACGTCTCCCACGACGACCTCGACGCGGTCCGAGGGCATCCCGGCCAACGCCTCGGGGGAGGCCGCGTAGGTGATCCGGTCCAACACTGTGACAGTCAGATCGGTTTGCTCGAGCAGGTGGTGCACGAGGTTCACCCCGATGAAGCCGGCGCCGCCGGTCACCAAGATCTTGCGCACGCCAGGCATTCTAGGGCTGGTCACCCGGCGTCGCCCCCACGCGACGTCCGGGACGGGAATCGACCCGTGGCGCGGCCACCGGTCGCCCGTTTCGGGTACGTATCCCGCGTGACGACACCGCCGCCCGGTGCCGCGCCTACGCTCCCCACATGTCCGTTGATCTGGTGAGCGACGGCGGCATGCTCGACGAACCGGGGCGTCAGACCCACTCCGCGAGCTTCCTGCGGCGCCACCGGGCCCTGCTGATCCTCGTCGCGCTGCCCGTCGTCCTGGCCCTGGTCGTCGGTGGCTGGCTCTGGCGCATCAACGGCGACATCGCCGGCATCCAGCGTTTCGAGGCCCACCTCGATCGCCCGGACCGGCCGGAGTCGGTCGAGGTCAAGGACGGCTCCCCCATCAACGTCGTCATCGCCGGCGTCGACGACGGCAAGGGCACCGACCTCGAGGACGCGCTCGGCGCCGACACCTGGCCCGCCGGCGCGTTCCGCAGCGACACCATCATGGTCCTGCACCTCAATGCCAACCGCACCGAGGGACAGCTCGTCTCCATCCCGCGCGACTCCTACGTCGACGTGCCCGGCCACGGCACGGACAAGATCAACGCCTCCTTCTCCTACGGCGGCCCCGCCCTGCTCGCGCGCACCCTCGAGGACCTCACCGGCGTACGCATGGACCACTCGGTGGTGCTCGACTGGAACGGGTTCGACGGCATCACCGACGCCGTCGGGGGCGTCGACGTCGCCGACGAGGACGGCCAGGACATCCACCTCGAGGGCGAAGCTGCCCTCGAGTACGTGCGCGAACGCAAGAGCCTCCCCCGCGGCGACTTCGACCGCATCGAACGCCAGCAGAACTTCGTGCGGGCGATCTTCAAGAAGCTCTCCTCCGCCGGCGTGCTGCGCAACCCCCTCGAGATCACCAGCCTCGCGGGCACCCTCGACGAGTTCCTCGCCGTCGACAGCAGCCTCGACAACGGCCGCATCCGCTCCCTCGCCCTCCAGCACCGCGGCCTGCGACCCGGCGACCTGAGCTTCGTGACCGTCCCGACGCTCGGCACCGACACCGTCGACGGCGCCAGCATCGTGCGCCTCGACCGCCCGGCGACGCGGGACCTCTTCGACGCCGTCGCCCACGACGAGTACCTGGCCTGGCAGGAGGCCAACGACGCGGTCGACGAACTGCCCGAGGAGCAGGACGTCGACTGACCGACCGCCTCAGCGGTGGCGGAAGTGCAGCCCGACCTCGGGGTCGACCACGACCTCCTGCGCCGCGGGCAGGTCGTCGACCATCAGTGCGGCGTCGGTCGGCACGTTGCGCTTGAGGATCGCCAGCGCGATCGGGCCGAGCTCGTGGTGACGCGCCGAGGAGCCGACCACGCCGACCTGCTTCGGTGGGCGCTTGGTGGCCGTGGAGGTTTCCGAGGTCTCGACAGGCTCGACCACCGAAGACGGCTCGACCACCGGGGACGACGGCTCGGCCTCCGAGGACGGGGCGGGGGCGTCGTCGGCCTTGTAGATCGGGGTGCCGGGCGCCGGGAGCCGGTTCTCGGAGCCGTCCAGGTGGAGCATCGCCAGGCGGCGGGGCGGCTTTCCGAGGTTGTGGACCCGCGCCACCGTCTCCTGGCCGCGGTAGCAGCCCTTGTCCAGGTGGACGTGGCTGTGCAGCCAGCCGACCTCGTTGGGGATCGTCCGGTCGTCGGTGTCCACGCCGAACCGTGGCTCACCCCGCTCGATGCGCAGGGCGTCATACGCCCACAGGCCCGCCGCCGGACCGGCGGCCGCGGCGTACTGCTCGAGCTGGTCCCGCGGCACCAGGTCGAACCTCGCCGGCCGCGACGAGTCGGGCGTCTCGGGGCGCCAGGCGACCGCCACCTCGTCGGTCACGTCGGCGATCTCGACACGGGTCATGAACTTCATCGACTCCAGGAAGTCGATCAGCGCCGCAGCGCGCCCCGGCTCGGTGTGGGCGGTGAAGGACTCGCCGTCGTCCACACCGGTGAACGCGTGCTCCACCTTGCCCTGCGGGCTCAGGATCAGCGCATCGGTCCACTGCGCCTCGGGCAGCCCCTCGAAGGACTGCGTCGTCAGCGAGTGCAGCCAGGTGAGCCGGTCCGGTCCGCTGATGCGCACCACGTCGCGGTGCGAGAGGTCCACGAAGCCGTCGCCGGCAGCGAGCGTCGTCTGCTCGCCGTAGAGCGATCCGTAGTGGGCGGCCACCGGGGCGTCGATCCCCTCGCTGGCCACCGCGCCGGGCAGGCCCAGCAGCGGGCTCGCGGCAGTCATGATGTCTCCTCACAATCGTGGCAGCGCCCGAAGACGGTCAGGTGACCCACGTCGGGCGTGAAGGCGTGCTGTCGGGACAACGCCGAGAGGAAGGCGTTTGCTTCCTCCGCCGGCACCGAGACCACCTTGCGGCAGGACCGGCACACCAGGTGGAAGTGCTCCTCACCCCGCGTCGAGTGGTACGTCGGCGCCCGGTCGCTCAGGTGCGCGTGCCGCACCAGCCCCAGCTCCTCCAGGACCTCCAGCGTCCGGTAGACCGTGGAGGAGTTCACCGTCGAGGCGTGCTGTTGCACGTGCGCCAGCACCTCGTCCGGCGTCGCGTGACCCAGCTCGTCGACCGCGCCGAGGATCAGCTCACGCTGCGGCGTGAGCCGGTAGCCCTTGGCGCGGAGCGCCTCGCGCCAGTCAGCCACGCTTGAGCCTCGCCCACAGGTGGGGTTGCAGCTCCTGTCCCATCGCCGCCATGTCGTAGGCGTAGAGCAGGTCGCCCTCCACGTTGCCGTAGAGACGCTTGCCGCCGGCGTACTCCTTGGCGCTCTCGGTGCGCGCCACAGCGTCGGTCACCAGCTCCACCTTGCCGTCCGCGGCATCGCCGTACCAGATCTCCACGAAGCCGGTCATGTGCGTCAACGTCATCTCGACCTTGCCACCGGGGCGGCAGCGCAGGAACCCGGTCTCCTGGGCGGCGTCACGCACCTTCTCGCCGTTCTCGTCCACGATCCACGACCGCGCCATGTAGTGGAAGAACGGACGGCCGTCCTGCTGGAAGATCAGCTCCTGGCCGTACTCGAACTTGTCGATCGTCGGGTAGTCACCGTGACCGTTGCCGCGCCAGGTGCCCAGCATCCACGCGATCGGTCCGCAGTCTGCGTGCAGGTTCTCAGGGATGTGAAACGCCACGAGCGACAAGTCTAGGCTGCTGAGCATGGCACGCGAACTGGTCGTGAAGGTCACCTGCGGCATCGAGGCCCCCGAGCGGGCCAACCAGGGCTTCACCGTGGCCGCCACCGCCGCCGCCTCCGGCGTGCCCGTCAGCCTCTGGCTCACCGGCGAGGCCGCCTGGCTCGCCGTGCCCGGGCGCGGACACCTCGACCTGCCCATGGCCACTCCCCTGCCCGAGCTGCTGCAGACCATCCTCGAACACGGCCACCTCACCGTCTGCGGGCAGTGCGCCGCCCGCCGCGAGCTCACCGAGGACGAGCTGCTCCCCGGCGCCCGTATCGCCGGCGCCAGCGCCTTCGTCGAGGAGTCGCTGCGCGAAGGCGTGCAGGCCCTCGTCTACTGACGGTGTACACGCGCCCGACATGACAGGTGTCCCGCCCGATCCGGGACCGAAAACCATGGCCGGCCCCGGCGAGGCCGCCTAGCGTCGAGGACGACCGTCCGCCCCGGGCGGCGAAGGGAGCACACCATGGCCGCCACGCCCACCCCGCGCACCGTCCGCGCCCGCATCCCCTGGTCCGTCGTCGGCGTCGTCACCGCCGCCGCGGCCCTGTGCGCCGCCGTCGCCTGGACCGCCTTCGTGCCCTTCGGCGGCGTCGAGCTCGCCGTCGAGCAGGGCGGCACCCGGCAGGAGGTCGGCCTCCCCGCCGTGCTCGCGACGAGTGTCATCGCCGCGGCCGCCGGCGGCGCACTGCTGCGCTGGTGGCAGGGCCGCAGTCCCCGCGCCACCCGGCACTGGACCGTGCTCGCCCTCCTCGTCACCCTCCTCTCCCTGCTCGGCCCCAGCGGAGCGGTCACCGCCGCCGCGGCCTCGTCGCTGCTCGCACTGCACGGCGTCGTCGCCGCCGTGGTCATCGTCGGCCTGCGGCGCGCCTCCGCGCTGCACGCCCCCGTTGCGTAGGCTCGCAGTGGCCGCCGGACCTCGCCGGCGAGCCTGACCGAGCAGCGACCACGCGTCCGGGAGCGGCGCGCGAGCGGGAGGCCTCCTTGTCCACGCGCGCGACCGCCGGGCTGCGAGGGTGGCTCACCGAGGTCCTCGGCCCCGGTCCCGAGCCGCCCGTGCCCTCCGCCGCCGCCCTGCGGCGCCGCCGGCTCGTCGCCATCGGCTGCCTGCTCGTCGGCTCCGGGCTCCTCGCCGCCCTGCTGCGCACCGAGACCGGCAGCCCGTGGTTCTACCCGCTCACCCTCGCGCTGGCCGTGCTGTGGACCACCGGCGCGTTCGCTTCCGGGCCGCTGCGCCTGGGCCGCGTCGCCGGTACGCCGGAACGCACCGGCCGCCGCCCCGTCGTCTCCGGGCTCACCTTCGGCGTCGCCCTCGTCGCCGTCTTCACCGCCGGCGGGCTCATCGTGCGGGAGATCCCCTGGCTCGAGCGGCAGGTCGGCTCCATCGCCGAACTCGCCCTCGCCGCCCGCGGCCCCGAACTCGTGCTGCTCGTCGCCGTCACCGCCATCAACGGCGTCGCCGAGGAACTCTTCTTCCGCGGTGCCCTCTTCGCCGCCCTCGGCCGCGACCCCATCATCTGGACCACGCTCGCCTACACCGCCGCCACGCTCGCCACCGGCAACGTGATGCTCGGCTTCGCCGCCGCCTTCCTCGGCGTCGTCACCGGCCTGCAGCGGCGCGCCTCCGGCGGAGTCCTCGCCCCGATCCTCACCCACTGCACGTGGTCGCTGGCGATGCTGTTCGTGCTGCCGTTGTTGTTCGGGTAGGTACGGCGGTTCGGGGGGTCTCGACAGGCTCGACCAGCGGGGGTCGGGTCCGGAGATCGGTTGCGGGGGTCTCGACACGGGACTCGCTGGCGCTCGCCCCGGCTCGACCAGCAAGGGCCGTGCAGGGGCCACGGGTCTCGACAGGCTCGACCAACGGCGCGCGGCTCGACCAACGGGGCGCGGCTCGACCAACGGGGCGCGGCTCGACCAACGGGTGGGTCAGACGGACTCGCCCTCGGCGAGGCGCTCGCCCAGGGCGCGGCGTACGGCCTCGGCGTAGGGCAGGGGGTCGCCGGGGACCACGTCGCGGATGGAGGTGTCGGAGACGATCACCTCGGTGCTCATCGAGTCGATGAGGTTGCGGCCGGTGGTGACGTCGACGTCGGTCACCAGCGCCAGCCAGTACGACGAGAGCCGCGGCGTCAGCACCGGCACCTTGATCATCGGCACCCGGCGGCCGCCGGTGGCGACCTCACTGGCGACGTTGAGCATCTCGAGGTAGGTCAGCACCTCCGGGCCGCCGATCTCGAAGACGCGGCCGCGCGCCTCCTCCTTGTCCGCCACGCCCACCAGGTACCGGACGGCGTCGTCGACCGCGACGGGCTGCGTGCGGGTGTCGACCCACCGCGGCACCACCATCGCCGGCAGGTTCTTCACCAGCTGGCGGGTCAACTCCCAGGAGATGCCGCCGTGTCCCACCACGATGCCGGCGCGCAGCACCGTCACCGGGACACCACCCTCACCGAGCAGGCCCTCCACCTCCCGGCGCGAGCGCAGGTGCGGCGAGAGCTCCTCGCCCTCCTCGCCCAGGCCACCGAGGTAGACGATCTGCTCGACGCCGACGTCGGCCGCCACCTTGCCGAAGGTGCGCGCGTTCTCGGCGTCGCGGTCCTCGAAGTCCTCCTGGTCCAGCGCGTGCACCAGGTAGTAGGCCACCCGCACGCCCTCCAGCGCACCGCGCAGCGAGTCGGCGTCGGAGACGTCGCCGAAGACGGGATCGCCGGACCCGGCGTAGTCGTCGGGCCGCCGGGTCATCGCCCGCACCTCGTGACCCGCCTCGATCAGGGACGGCACCAGGCGGCGCCCGATGAAGCCGGTCGCTCCGGTGACCAACACACGCGATCGTTCACTCACACCATCACCCTAGGCGGACGGCGAAGCGGCACTGCGAGAATCCCGCCATGCGCGCCGTCGTCCAACGAGTCAGCTCCGCCGCCGTCGACGTCGACGGCGAGACCGTCGGCGCCCTCGACGAGCCGGGCCTGCTGGTCTACCTCGGCATCACCCACACCGACGGCGCGGACGAGGTGGCCTGGCTCGCCCGCAAGGTCCACGGCCTGCGGATCCTGCGCGAGGAGCAGTCCGTCGCCGACACCGGCGCCCCCGTGCTGGTCGTCAGCCAGTTCACCCTCTACGGCGACGCCCGCAAGGGCCGACGCCCCTCCTGGGGCGCCGCAGCGCCGGGCGAGGCCAGCGAGCCCCTCTACGACGCCTTCTGCGCCGAGCTCGAGGCCCTCGGCACCCACGTCGAGCGGGGCGTCTTCGGCGCCATGATGGCCGTCTCCTCCACCAACGACGGCCCCTTCACCGTCTGGCTGGAACGCTAGAGCCGTGACCCGCACCCCGACCGTCCTCCTCGCCGCACTGCTGCTGGCGCTCACCGCCTGCTCCACGGCCGCCGAGAGCGAGCAGGCCGCCCAGGGCTCGTCGGCCGAGACCGCATCGGCCGACCCCGACCCGTCCGCCGCCGAGACCACCGCCGGCGACCCCGGATCCGGCGAGGAGTACGTCGCCCTCGGCGACTCCTACACCGCCGCCTTCCAGACCGGCCCCAGCGACGCCACCGACGGCTGCTACCGCTCCCGGGCCAACTACCCGCACCTCATCGCGGCCGAGACCGGCGCCACCCTCACCGACGTCAGCTGCGGCGGCGCCACCAGCCGCGCGCTCGCCAACCCGCAGCGCACCCTGGACGGCAACCAGGCGCCACCACAGTTCGACGCCCTGTCCGAGGACACCGACCTGGTCACGCTGCGCATCGGCGGCAACGACTTCGACCTCTTCACCACGCTGGCGCTGCAGTGCGTGCGCCTCGCCCAGCAGCAGCCCGAGGGCTCGCCGTGCCGCGAGGCCAACGCGCAGCTGCTGCAGCGTGTCGACGAGATCGAGCAGCGCCTGGCGAAGGCCATCGCGCAGATCAGTCGCCGCGCCCCCGGCGCGCAGGTGCTCGCCGTCGGCTACCCCGAGATCGTGCCGGCCAGCGGCCGGTGTGACCTGCTGCCGCTCGCCGAGGGCGACTACCCCTTCGCGCGCGAGCTCAACCTCGGCTTCAACGAGGCCCTGCGCGGTGCCGCCGAGGCGACCGGCGCGACGTACGTCGACGTGTTCGAGGCGACCAGCGGTCACCACATCTGCGCCGACGAGCCGTGGGTCGCCGGCGTCGAGGTGCCGCGCGGCAACGCGATCCCCTACCACCCCTACCCGGAGGAGCAGGAGGCCGCGGCCGAGGCCGTGCTCGCCGCGCTCGCGGAGTGAGTCCCGGCCGCGTCAGGCGCTGGCGCCGCGACCCGAGAGCCGCAGGCCGAGCAGGTACATCTCACAGCCCAGGCAGAAGCCGACCACCGCGTTGAGCAGCGCCGCCACCAGGGCGAAGCCGACCGCGACCTGGGCGAGCACCACGGCGCCGGCCAGGTAGCCGACCAGCGCCACGACGGTGAAGGCCAGGCCGACGGCCTGGGCGAACCGGGGCGGGCGGGCGTCCTCGGTCTCGGTCGGCGGCGAGAGCCGCGGCCGGATCACGGAGCGGAACACCAGGCCGGTCGGGGTCTGCTGCACGCCCGCTCCGACCCCGATGGCGAAGAACGCGGCCTGGAGGGCGATGAGCACGGTCGCGACGCCGGTGGGGCTCACCAGGGCCGCCGCGAGCAGGACAGCCGTGACGCCGGCGCTGAAGCGGGCGCCGCGGGGGTCGATCCGGGTCATCGTCGTACTCCGTGGGTCGGGGTGGGCTCAGGTGGCGGCCGGGATGGCGGCGAGCACCTGGTGGCGCTGCGGGGCGCCGGCGGCGCGGGTGAGCTCGGCGCCGGCGGCGTCGAGGACCAGCGTGGTCGGGGTGCGTTGCACCCCGAGGGCGCGCACCAGCTCGAGGTGGTGCTCGGCGTCGACCTCGACGTGGGCCACGCCGTCCTCGTTGGTGGCGACGTCGTCGAGCAGCACGCGGGTCGCGCGGCACGGCGCGCAGAACGCCGAGGAGAACTGGACGAACGTCGCCCGCTCACCCAGCTCGGCGCCGGGGACCGCGTCGGCGACGCGGTCGAAGACGGTCTCGACGGGCTCGGCCACCGGGGAGCGCGGCTCACGGGTCGCGGCGTGGACGGTGAAGCGACCGTCAGTGCGGGCGCGGTACGCCGCGAACCCGGCCGCGCCCAGCACGGCCAGTCCCAGGATCAGCAGTCCCGTGGTCACGTCGTCCTACTCCCCTTCCGTGGTCTCGAGGTCTCTCACCTCGACCACCGTGTGGTGGTTCCGTCCTCGGCCACCGTGTGGTGGCGCTGGGGGCAGAACCACCGGTGGTGGCGCCGGATTCCCGGCACCACCACCGGATGGGTCACACCTCGATGGTGACCTCGGCGACGTTGCCGGTGCCGGCCGTGACGGCACGGTCCACCGGGTCGGCCTTGGGGGCCAGCGTGCGCAGCGTCCAGTCGCCGTCGCCGGCGAAGAACCGGAAGTGGCCCGTCGCCGAGGTCGGGACCTCGGCGGTGAACTCGCCGGTCCGGTCCAGCAGCCGCACGTAGGCGCCCGGCAGCGGCTCACCGCCGCGGGTCACCTGGCCCTGGATGATGGCTTCCTTCTTGACGTCGATCCCGTCCAGCGACAGGCCGCCCTCGGTGGCGCCGCACATCAGGCGTCACCGGGCTCGTCGCCGAGCGCGACCGGCACGCCGACCAGCGAGCCGTACTCGGTCCAGGAGCCGTCGTAGTTCTTGACGTTGTCCTGGCCCAGCAGCTCCTTGAGCACGAACCAGGTGTGGCTGGAGCGCTCGCCGATGCGGCAGTAGGCGATGGTGTCCTTGCTCCAGTCGACGCCGGCCTCGGTGTAGATGTCCTTGAGCTCGTCGTCGGACTTGAAGGTGCCGTCGTCGTTGGCCGCCTTGCTCCACGGCACGCTGGCCGCGGTCGGGATGTGGCCCGCACGCTGCGCCTGCTCCTGCGGCAGGTGGGCGGGCGCCAGCAGCCGGCCGGCGAACTCGTCGGGCGAGCGCACGTCGACGAGGTTCTGCGTGCCGATGGCGGCGACGACCTCGTCGCGGTAGGCGCGGATCGAGCTGTCCTGCTCCTGCGCGGTGTAGGAGGTCTTCGCGCGGTCGGGCAGCTCGTCGGTCAGCTCGCGGGAGTCCAGCTCCCACTTCTTGCGGCCGCCGTCGAGCAGCTTCACGTCCTGGTGGCCGTAGAGCTTGAAGTACCAGTAGGCGTAGGCGGCGAACCAGTTGTTGTTGCCGCCGTAGAGCACGACCGTGTCGTCATTGCCGATGCCACGGTCGGAGAGCAGCTGCTCGAACTGCTCCTTGCTGACGAAGTCGCGGCGGACCTGGTCCTGGAGGTCGGTGGTCCAGTCGAGCTTGATGGCGCCCTTGATGTGGCCCTTGTCGTAGGCGCTGGTGTCCTCGTCGACCTCGACGAGGACGATCTTGTCGTTGTCGAGGTTGTCCTCCACCCACTGGGCGGAGACGAGCGTGTTCTCGCGGCTCATGGAGATTCCTTCGTGAGAGTTGCAGGGTGAACTGGCATGGCGTGCGCGGGCGCAGCGGTGGCAGGCGTCCGCGCGGGGAGCGGTCGCGACCGCGGATCACTCCGGAGGCCTCGAGGCGCGCACGCGGCGGCCCCTCGTACCTCGACCACCGGGGGTGGGGTCGCTGGCTCAGCGACGACAGAGAGCCGAGCTCACGCGGCAGTGGTCCACTGCGCGGCGCTTGGTGAGCATGATCGTCGGCATGCGGTCCACACTAGGACGGCGTACGCCGGAATCCCAGCCGGCTTCTCGCATTGCGAGACGCGTGTCCGCATTGTGGGATCAGCAGGCCGAGCGCACCGTGCGCGACGCCGACCCGGGCGTCGCTCCCGGGGTCACGAAGAGCTCGGGGGCACCGACCTGCCCCCGCGCCCCGCGCATCCGGAAGCTGATCTCCCGGCTCTCCTGCGGGTCCAGCAGCACGCTCACCGTCGCGACCTCGCGTCCCCGGTAGGTCTGCACCGCGGGAGCTCCCGACCGTCCGGCCCCCAGGCCCAGCTCGACCACCTCTCCCCCGACCGGGGACATCAGGTAGGCCACGACCAGCTGCTGCCCGTCCTCGACGCGGCGGCGCTCCTTCGGGTAGCCGACCACCGCCGGCGGCAGCGCCGCCACCTCGGGCGGACTGTCGTTGACCAGGGTCGCGGCGCCGGACAGCTCCTGCACCCCACCCACGCACGAGGACGCCGCCAGGCTCGCGTCGTAGCGCAGGTAGTAGGACATCTTCGTCTCGCCCGCGTCGTTGAGGTAGAGCCCGGCACGCGGCCGGTCCTCCTCGGTCGCCGCGAGCTCCCCGGCGATCTGCGTGCCCGTGATCACCCGCTGGTCCCGCGCGACGAAGCTGTGCATCCGCACGCGTCCCTCCGCCACCGCCGTCGCGAGGCCACGGATGACGGCGGCCGGTCGGCCCCGACCGTCGGTGAACGCCTCGAAGACCGCCTCGGCGACGGCGTTCTGGTAGTCGGAGTGGACGTCGCGGCTCGGGTTCTGGACGTAGACCTGGTGCTCGACCTGCGCCACCACCGTGGCCGCCGCGACACCGCCGTACCCGGGCACCGCCACCGGCCCGGTCGCGCCGAGCAGGTAGGACACGGTCACCGGGTCCACGAGGAAGACCCCGTCGATCGACCCGCCGACCTCCTGCTCCCACCGGGCGCGGATCAGGTCCGCACTGCGCGGCACGTCCGGAGTCAGGGTCGCGTTGACCCCGACGGTGCCGAGCACGGACCCGAAGATCGACCGCTCCTCCGCGGCCAGCGGCAGCACCGGCGTCGGATTGCCCTGGATGTCGGCCATGTCGACCTGCTCCACGATCTCCACGCGACCGTCCTCGGCGTGGATGCGCGAGATCGAGCCCGGCAGGCCACCGGAGCTGCGCAGCTCGGCGTTGTTCTGCATCACCAGCAGGTAGTCCCGCGGACCGTCGGCGCCCAGCAGGGACGGCATGAGCCGCGCGGCGCGGTGCGCGGCGTCCAGCGTGGCGGCGGCGTCGTCGACCAACTGCCGCAGCGCGTCGACGCGGCGCCACACCGGTCCGACCAACCCGTCGGACTCCACCTGCTCCAGCCGTACGCCGGCCGCGGCGAAGGCGTCCTCGCTGCGGCCCGCGGGCTCGCGCAGCGCGGCGATCCGCTCCAGCGGGAAGACACCGTCGCTGGGGTGGAAGCTGCGGGCGCGGAGGTCGTTCGCGGCCACCGCGAGCGGCTCCAGCCCGTCCCCGCCGATGTCGGCCAGCACCTCCGCGACCACGGCCACCGCCGCCGCGTCGTCCCCGACGACCGGGAGCGCCTCGGCGGTGTGCCACACCGGGCCGTCGGTGCCGTCCGCGGCGCCCTGCGCGGCCTCCTGGTAGCGGTCCAGTGCCTCCCGCGCGCCCTCGGTGTCGCCGCGCACCAGCGCGGCACGCATGATCTGCGCGCTCCGCTCGACCTCGCCCAGGTCCTGCGCGACGCTGACGACACGCCACAGCGACCAGGCGCCGGCGAGCAGCACCAGCACCGCGACGGCGCCCAGCACGGGGAGCAGCGGGCGCTCCCGCGCGAGCCGCTTGAGCCGACGCAGTCCCCGCGTGCGGCGGCGACGGCGTACCTCGGGCGACATCAACCCTCCATGAGTCCGGATCGGATCGGCCGCATTCCGGCATGCTGGAGCACCGCGGGCCGCGCGTGGCCTAGTATCCAGCAGGCACGGCCCCGCTGTCGACGACCACCGCGAATGCAAGGGCAGAGTTTTGGACCTCAAGCAGTTCCTCCAGGTACTGCGCCGCCGCTGGCGCAGCATCGTCGCCATGGTGCTCCTGGCCCTGACCGTCAGCGCCGTCATCACCTTCGTGGTGATGAAGACCGAGTACGAGTCCAAGTCGCGGATCTTCATCAGCGTCGACGTCAGCAACGCGACCGAGTCCTTCTCGGCCCTCTACTTCGCCAACAACCGCGCCGCGTCCTACGCCGACCTGGCCAAGAGCTCCGAGCTCTCCCAGCGGGTCATCGACTCCCTGGACCTGCAGATGACCGCCGAGGAGCTCTCGGACAACATCTCCGCCACCGTCATCGAGAACACCTCGCTGATCGAGGTCACCGTCCGTGACAGCGAGCCGCGGCGCGCCCAGACCATCGCCGACGTCGCCACCGACGCCTTCACCGACTACATCGCCGAGCTGGAGTCCCCCGGCGGCGACGGCGCCGACTCCCAGGTCACCGCCCAGGTGACCGACCGGCCCAGCTACAACCCCGACCAGGTGAGCCCGATGACGGTCATCAACCTGGTCGCGGCGAGCCTGATCGGTCTCGTCGCCGGCGTCGGCCTCGCGATCGCCCGCGAACTGCTCGACCGCACCGTCCGCACCGCCGACCACGTCGCCGAGGTCACCGACAGCCCGGTGCTGGCGAGCATCGGGTACGACGGGGACCTCCGCAAGTCGCCCGTCCTCACCGACCTCGGCGGCTTCGCCGCCCGCACCGAGGCCTTCCGCCTGCTGCGCACCAACCTGCGCTTCATCGACCTCGACCACCAGCCGCGCTGCATCGTCATCAGCTCCGCCGTGCCCGGCGAGGGCAAGACCGTGACGTCGACCAACCTCGCCGTGGCGCTCGCCCAGACCGGCCGGCGTACGCTCATCATCGACGCGGACCTGCGCCGCCCGCGGGTCGCGAGCACGCTCGGGCTCGACCCGGCCGTCGGCATGACGACCGCGCTGGTCGGCAAGACCGAGATCGACGACGCGATCCAGATCCACGAGCCCAGCGGCCTGCACGTGCTGGCCAGCGGCGCGAAGCCGCCGAACCCGACCGAGATCCTGCAGTCGAAGATCACCCAGGACCTCATCCGCCGCCTGCGCGGCTCCTACGACATCGTCATCATCGACGCGCCGCCGCTGCTGCCGGTCGCCGACGCCTCGGTGCTCGCCACGCTGGCCGACGGCCTGATCATGGTCATCCGCCACGGCAAGACCACGCGGGACCAGGTCGAGGAGGCCGCGCACCGCATCGAGCGGGTCGCCGGCAAGCTCTACGGCGTCGTGGTCAACATGGTCGCCAAGCGCGCGGTCGGTTCCTACTATTACTACTACTACGAGGAGACGGCACCGAGCCGCGACCTCAAGCGCAAGCCGAAGGACAAGGCCGCCTCCGCCGAGGGCGGCGAGGAGCCGACCGGCCGCCGGGCCAAGAAGGCCGGCAAGCGGGTCTCAACCTGACTTCTGCACGAACACCATCAGCGTCGACGCCCACCGCGGCGGCGTGAGGCGGTCCACCAGCTGCGCCGCACGCCACGCCGGCACCGAGGAGCCGAAGTAGCGCGGCTCGGAGTTGTGGCCGTAGACCAGCAGCCGGTGCGGCTCGGGGAAGAGCCGCGCCAGGTCGCCGCGGGTGTTCATGGCGTAGCGCACCGGGAAGACGTCCTCGGCCAGCCGCTCGGGCTGGAGGCGCCGCAGCACGCGGGTGTGCAGCGTGTTGGGCACCGCCCGGGCCCCCACCCCGATGACGCCCCACTTGTTGGGCGTGCGGGCGGCCAGCCAGCCGCCCGGCTTGAGCACCCGCAGCAGCTCCGCCGACACCGACGGCGCGTCCTCGGCCGAGACGTGCTCGAGCACGTAGTCGGCCACGGCCAGGTCGAAGGTGGCGTCGTCGTACGGGATCGGCGCGCCGGGCTCGATCAGCCGCGCCTCGGCCAGCGAGGGGTTGTCCTCCACCACCGGGTCGACGTCGACACCGACGACGCGCCCGACCCGCTCGTGGATGGCGCGCAGGTGACGGTGGAAGCCGGCCATCTCGTACTGCCAGGCGCCGCGACCGGCGCCGAAGTCGAGCACCACGCTGTCCTCGGCGAGCAGCGCGTTGACCCGGTTGTAGAACTCGACGAAGCCGTCGTAGCGGGTGAACCCGCCCGCGGCGACCTCCGGGTAGAGCCGCGCCAGTACGTCGTCGCGGTCGGCGCCGTTCGCCATGGGCTCCTCCTCGGGCCGCTGCGGGCCACTCCTCGATCCGGTCACCGGTCCTCCATCAGGTCGTCCAGGGCCGCCTCGACCCGCTCCGGCGGGATCGAGACGTCGTCCAGTACGCCGACCATCGGCCGCCCCTCGCGGCTGGGGCCGTCCGCCACCAGGTAGCGGTAGTCGAGCCCGACGGCGTCGGCGATGGTCCACAGCCCCAGGTGCACGTACGTCGCCGCGAACAGCTCCAGGACCTTGGTGCCGGGGCGGCAGAAGGTCAGGTTGGTCAGCCCCGCGCCGTGCGGGGCGAGGATGACCTCGGCACCGGCGAAGGTGTCGATCTGCTCCTGCACGCTGAGCGACCCCGGGTCGAGCGAGACGAAGCCGCGGCGCTCCAGGCGCGGCCACAGCGCGGCCTCCTCGACGTAGCGCCGACTGGCGGGCTGCTGGCCGCGGGAGAGGTAGAGCCGCCGCGGGGTGTCGGTGCGCCCGGAGGGCGGCAGCCGCTCCCGCAGCCAGTTCGTGACCCAGTGCGGGGCCGCAAGGTCCTGGTTGGGCGTGCTCGGCACCAGCAGCCGGTCCGCGCGGTAGGTCCGGTCCGCACGCGGCTGCAGGTGGGGGCCGGGCACGCCGGCGAGCTCGAGCAGCTGCCGCTGGTAGCCGGCCGCGTGCGGCACGACGACGGCGTCGACCGACACGTCGGGCAGGCACTCGCGGAAGATGCCGTAGCGGGCCAGCGCGTCGTAGAGGAAGTGGTAGTAGTTGCCGGTCGTGCCGCGCGTGGTCAGGCTCAGCACGGTGCCCGGGACGTGCTCGACCGGTGGCAGCCGGGGCGCGAGGAAGACCGGGTGCTCCCGCCAGCCGGAGAGGCCGAAGTAGCCACTGGACTGGTAGTCCAGCACGCCGCCGGGCGTCACCGTCGCGCCCCACTCCCCGACCAGCCGGCCGTCGGTGACCTCCAGCGTGTAGCGCGCCGGCACCGTGTCGCGCTCACCGGCGACGAAGACCCAGTGCTGCGGCGGCGACCCCACGGCCGGCCCGCGGCGCAGCTCCTCCGCCGGACCACCCGCGTGCAGCGTCACCGCGTCGGGCTCACCCGCCACCGTCGCGGTCGACTCCTCGGTCGCGGTCCGCGGCACCGCGCGCTCGCCCGCCACCGGACCGAGGCGACGGAACAGGACGCCGCCGAGGTGGGCCAGCAGCCGGTGCAGGCGCTTGAGCAGCGGCCACAGCGGCTGCAGGCGCGGCGGGATGCGGCTCATCGGCCCACCAGCCGACGCACCAGCCGCCACGCCACCGGGTGCGACACCACACGACGTACGAGCGCCCGCAGCCACAGCGGACGGATCAACCGCCGCGCCAGCCGCGACAGCCGGCCGTCGGTGCGCAGCAGCACCAGCTCCAGCTCCTGCTCCACCGCCCGGTTGAGCCGCACCTCGGGCGGGTGCCGCAGCGGGAACGCCAGCGAACGAGCAGGGTCGGGATCCTTGTCGGCCCGGGTGTGGGTCGCCCCCTCGCCGTAGCCGTCGTGCTCGACCAGGTTGACCTCCGGCATCACCGAGAGGCCGCTGCGCGACATGATCGTCACCCACCAGTGGTGGTCCCAGCCGTGCCGGTCGCCGTCCTGCTCCCCCGCCACGAAGGTGAAGTGGCGCCGCGCCGCCTCGGTCACCAGCGCGTCGGGAGCCGGCACCGCCGGGGTCGTACGCCGCGCATCGGCCGTGCGCGGGACCTGGGCGACGCGCTGCTCGGCGCCGGCGTGGTCCCGGTCGAACTCCGCGCGGTGGGCGTGCCACCGGTCGGCCCAGGTGGCCCAGCCCCACACGCTCGCCCAGGTGCTGAAGGCGTAGCTGTGTCCCTCGTACATCTCGGTCGGGACGTGGTGGGTGTCGCCGCCGATCTGCCACACCCGCGGCTCGTCGGCGTAGCGGTCCAGCAGCTCCGCGCAGTAGCGGAAGAAGGACGGGTCGGGGATGCAGTCGTCCTCGAGCACGATCGCCCGGTCGACCCGGGAGAACACCCAGTCCAGCCCCAGCTCGACGTTCGCCTCCAGGCCCAGGTTGGCGTCGGCGTACCTCCGCTCGACCTCGCAGGGCCAGTCGACCTGCTCCAGCACGTCCCGCACCTCGGCGCACCGCTGCGCCTCCTCGGGACGGTCCGGGCGGGGGCCGTCGGCGACGAGGAAGAGCCGCGTGGGCCGGGCGGCACGGATCGCGGCGAGGTTGCGGCGCGTCACGTCTGGGCGCCGGAAGGCGATGAGCACGACCGGCGTGTGCAGCGCGTCGGCGTGCTCAGCCACGGTCGGCACTCCTTCGGGTGAGCCGCGCCGAGAGCCGGGCGGCGCTGAGGGCGGGGCCGCTGTTGACCGCCGCGCGGGCGACCCGGCGCAGTCTAGGCGAGCGGATGACCCGCCGGGCCAGCTGCGCGGCCGGGCCACCGATGCGGTTCAGGTGCAGCTCGAGCTCGCGCTCCACGCCCTCGTCGAGCGCGACCGCGGCGGGGTGGCGCAGCGGGAAGCCCATCGGCGTGGCCGGGTCGTCGCGGCGACCCGCCGAGCTGGTGTGGGTGGCGTCCTCGCCGAACCCGCGGTTCTCCACGAGGTTGGCCGCAGGTGTGACCGAGAGGCCGCCGGCGGCCATGATCGTGAGCCACCAGTGCTTGTCCCAGCCGTGCGTGACGACATCGTCGGAGCGGGCCGCCTCCGCGAAGTGGCGCCGGCCGCCCCGGGTCACCAGCGTCCCCGGTTGCGGCTCGGCCGGCTCGCGCCGCACCGGGGCGTCACCGGCGTCGGTGGCCGAGCGGCGCACGTGGTCGCGCGGGAAGACCGCACGGTGGCGCTGCCACCGGTCGGCCCACGTGGCCCAGCCCCACACGCTCGCCCAGGTACTGAAGGCGTAGCTGTCGCCGTGGAACATTCCGGGCGGCACGCCGTGGCGGTTGCCCGCGACCTGCCACACCCGGGCGTCGTCGCGGTAGCGCTCCAGCAGCTCCTCGGCGAACCGGAAGAACGTGGGGTCCGGCGTGCAGTCGTCCTCGAGCACGATCGCCCGGTCGACCCGGGAGAACACCCAGTCCAGCCCCAGCTCGACGTTCGCCTCCAGGCCGAGGTTCGCTGCGGCGTACCTCCGCTCGACCTCGCAGGGCCAGTCGACCCGCTCCAGCACCGCCCGCGTCTCCGCGCACAACGCGTCCTCGCCGGGGCGGTCCGGACGCGGGCCGTCGGCGACGACGAGGAGCCGCTGCGGCGCGGCGGCGCGGACCGCGGCCAGGGTGCGCTCGGCCAGCCGGGGTCGGTTGAACGCGATCACCACGACAGGGGTCTGGAGCACGCAGGGATCCTCTCGCAGGGGTCGTGTCCGTGCCAGCGTCGTCTCGGCGCACGGGTCGTGTCTCTCAACTCGGACGCGGCGGACAGGTGATGGCCTAGAGTGCCGCCTTGTGCGCGCTCCCACTGAGAACCGCCTGCTGGCCCGTGCGCGACGGGCCACCCCGTCGCTCGTGGGCGGATGGGCGAAGCGGCAGGCCAAGACCGTCGCGGCCCGCAGCGGCTACCTGGTCACCCGGCTCGACGACGAGGCCAAGCGGTACGCCGCCGTCAGCCACAACGACGAGGTCCCGCTCCCGCCGGGCGCGGAGGAGACGCTGCGCGCGGACAACCCACGCCTGGTCGAGCTCGAGCGCGCCTACGAGGCACTGCAGGTGCCGGCCACCGCGCACACCCAGTGGCGCTCCTCGTTCCTGCGCCGCAACCTGTCCATGGCCTGGTTCCGCGGCGACAACGCCTACGTGTGGCAGTTCCGCCAGCTCGGCAGCGCCGCCGGCATCCGGATGTACCTCGCACTGCTGGACGTGGAGTCCCGCGACCGTCTCGGGCTGCTGGACCGGCTCGCCGAGGACGGCCGCTTCGGTGCGTGGACCTTCCGGTACGGCGACCGCTCCCCCGTGAGCCGCGACCTGCTCGACAGCGTCAACGAGATCAACTACCTCGACGCGCAGATGGGGCTGGGCGCCATCGACGGCCTGCGGGTGCTCGACATCGGCGCCGGCTACGGGCGGCTCGCGCACCGCATGTCGACCGCGTTCCCCGGGTTGGCGGCGTACGACTGCATCGACGGGGTGGCGACCTCGACGTTCCTGTGCGAGTACTACCTGCGGTACCGCGAGGTGCCCGACACGGTGCGGGCGGTGCCGCTGCCCGACCACGCCTCGCTGGGTGAGCGCTACGACGTCGCGGTCAACGTGCACAGCTTCTCCGAGTGCTCGCTGGAGGCGATCCGCTGGTGGCTGGGCCGCATCGCCGAGCGCGAGGTCGAGTACCTCCTCATCGTGCCGAACACGCCCGGTGAGCTGCTGAGCACCGAGCTGGACGGCTCCTCGCTCGACTTCGAGCCCGACGTGCTGGCGGCCGGCTACGAGCTGGTCGACACCCGCCCGATCCACGACTCCGACGAGCTGCGCGAGCTCATCGACCTGCACGACACCTTCCACCTGTATCGGCGCACGGGGACCTCGTGACCGAGATCGTCGGCGACGACGACCGGTCCCCGGCCACCCTGTGGGCCGAGGAGAAGCTGCGCCGGTTCTCGGCGGCGGCCACGCACCGGATCCTGCTGCGCCGCGGCACCGAGCTCGGCATGTGGGTGGGCTGCGGCTTCCCCAAGTCCGGCACCAACTGGCTGTGCGAGCTGGTCGGCACCTCGCTCGGCCTGCCGGTGCCGGTGGACTACCAGTTGCCGCTGATGTTCCGCGCGGTCGTGCACTCCCACCACCTCTACGACGAGCGCACCCCGCCGACGGTCTACATCCGCCGCGACGGCCGGGACGTGATGACCTCGTTCTACTTCTACTGGACCCGCGCCGCCCGGATGAACAAGAACCCCCGCTTCGCGCAGGGCCTGCGCGACATCTTCGAGGACCTCTACGGGCCCGGCTTCGACCCCGACGACGTCCGCGGCAACATGCCGCGGTTCATCGAGTACCAGATGACCGTCGCCCCCACGACGCACGGCGTGACGTGGCAGCAGCACGTGCGCGACTGGTGGGACCGTCCCGGCGTCGGCCACGTGTCCTTCGAGGGGCTGCACGCGGACCCGGTGGAAGAGGTCACCCGCGCGATCGGGGCGGCGTGCGGCACCGAGCCCGACCGCGACCTGGTGCAACTGGCCGTCGACCGTCACGACTTCGCCCGCGCAGCGGGCCGCCGGTCCGGCGAGGAGGACCGCCGCGCCTTCCGCCGGCAGGGCGCGGCCGGTGACTGGCGGCGCCACTTCACCCGCGAGGCGGGCGAGGTCTTCGACTCCTTTGCCGGCGCCGACCTGGTCGACTTCGGCTACGCCGACGACCGCCACTGGTACGCCGACCTCTGAGGTCCACCGAGACCTGTCACGGCGACCCGCGGACACGAGCATTTCGTCCGCGTTACCGACAGCACGTGACATCCGTGCAATGATGGTCGCGTTGCGCGGTTCCTGGGGGGGAGCCAACTCGGGGCGCCACCACGTCAGGAGGGGACGTTGGCGACCATCGCACAGCCGCGCACGGGGAGCGCGCCATTGAGGTCACTGTTGGCCGGGGCTTGGCACCGGCATCGTGAGGACGTGTTCGCGCCCGAGAGCGCGACGACCGTCGACACCGTCACCGTCGGGTCACTGGCCCTGGCGGTGCTCTACGCGGCACTCGCGCCGTTGCACCTGTTGCTGCTCGAGGGCGTACCACGCGTCACCATGACGCTGCTCGCCACGACCAGCGGCGTCCTGTGTGCGGCGCTGTGGTGGCAGGTACGGCGCCTGGACCGCGCCCGGCAGGCGGGCACGGTCAACGCCTTCCTGCTGGCGATGTGTGCCGTGCCGCTGGTCAACAGCCTGACCCACATGGGCCTGACGGGCCAACTGGAGCAGACGACGGTGCTGATGCTCTCCGTCGTCGGTGTCGCCGCGGTCAACCCGCACCGCGCGCAGGTCGTCCCGTTGCTGACCGCCGCGACCGCCACCTGGGGTGTCCTGGTCTGGGCGACCAGCCCGGAGCCGGCTTCCCAGACGATGCACTACGCGATCCAGCTGGGCCTGGCGCTCGGCCTCGGCGTGGGCATCGCGCTCATCCGTGACCGGGTCGCGGCCCGGCTCGCCGGCGCGCGGGGCGCCCTGTCGACCCAGCTGGCCGACGCCGTCCGCCTCAGCGAGGCGGTCGAGCGCAGCGAGCACCGCTTCCGCAGCGTGTTCGAGGACTCGCCGGTCGGCATCGGCCTCTCGGACGAGCACGGCCACTTCGTCGAGGTGAACGACGCGCTCTGCGCCCTGCTCGGCCGTCCGGCCGGCGACTTGCTCGGCCGCTCCGCGGCGAACTTCACCCATCCCGAGGACCTGGCCATCCAGGCCGGGGCGGGCGCGATGATCGAGGCCGCCACCGACGGGGTGGCGCGGCTGGAGAAGCGCTACATCCGCCCCGACGGCGAGGTGCGGTGGGTGTGGCTGACGCTGCGCCACGTGCCCGGGCCCCAGCAGGAGACCTACACGCTGGCGCACGTGCAGGACGTGACCGCCCGCAAGGCCGACGAGGTGCAGCTGCGCCAGTCGCGGGAGGCGATGGCGGCCACCGCCGCCATCGCGTCGGCCAGCCAGCACAACGCGGACGCGCGCCCCGTGGCCCTCGACGCGCTGCGTTCGTTGAGCCGGTCCCGCTCGACGATGCTCTTCGAGCCCGTCGGTGACGGCACGCTCGCCATCACCGCGACCTGCGGCGACGAGAGCATGCTCGGCACGACTGTCGACCTGAACGAGCCCGCGGTGACCACCCGCGTCTTCGCCAACGCCCGGGGCACGTTCATCCCCGGCGCCCAGAGCGACCCGTCGGTCAACCAACGACTGCTGCACCTGACCTCCGCCGGGAGCGTCATGTGGGAGCCGGTCGTCGCCGAGGGCGAGGTCCTCGCCGTCATGGTGGTGATCTGGGACGAGTCCGAGACCCTGGTGACCGAGGTCGAGCGGCAGGCGGTCACGATGGTCGCCGCCGAGCTCGCCTCCGCACTGATGGCCGAGGACATGCGCACCCAGCTGGAGGAGGCGACCGTCACCGACCCGTTGACGGGGCTGCTCAACCGGCGCGGCTGGGAGCAGCAGGTGGCGGTGCTGCGGGCGCACTCGCAGCGCTCGCGCCAGCCCTTCACCGTGGCACTGGTCGACCTGGACCACTTCAAGCGGTTCAACGACACCCACGGGCACAACCGGGGCGACGACGCGTTGGCGCACTTCGCGGCACGGGCGCAGGAGTCACTGCGCGGCGTCGACGCGATCGCACGGTGGGGCGGCGAGGAGTTCGCGATCGCCCTGCGCGACACCGACGCCGACCAGGCCGCTGCCGTGCTGGACCGGCTCCGGGTCACCGCCCCCGGCGAGCTCACCTGTTCGATCGGCTACTGCGAGGTGCCGGCCGGCGGATCCGCGGACGACGGCCTGGTGGCCGCCGACCGTGCGCTGTACGCCGCCAAGGGCGACGGCCGTGACCGGATCCACCGCGCCGACGCCCCGGCACGGCGCGCGGCCGGCGCGTCCTGACTCAGCCCAGGCGGTCGATGCGCCGGCGCAGGTCGGCGGGATCGACCGTGGTCAGGTCGAGCTCGAAGAGGTCGGCGTTGGCGCGCAGCTGCTCGTCGCTCCACGTCCACCAGTCCAGTGAGGACAGCAGGTCCACGACCTCGTCCGGGTAGCGGCTGCGCACCACCCGGGCGGGGTTGCCGACGGCGACGGCGTACGCCGGCACCGACCGGGTGACGACCGAGCCGGCGCCGATGACGGCACCGTCGCCGACCTGGACGCCGTCGAGGATCGTGACGTTGTCGCCGATCCAGCAGGCGGCGCCGATCCGCACGCCGCGGGTCGGCGGCGCCAGCACGGAGCGGGCGCCGATGACGCGCCGCTGCACGCCCTCCTGCAGGTTGAGGAACTCGGTGTGATGATTCGCGCAGCGCACCACGAACGCGCCGGTGACGGTGTAGGGACCGATCTCGCACGGGTCGACGAACGAGGGCCGGTTGATGCGCACCCGGTGCCCGAGGACCGCGCCTCGGGCGACGAAGCTGCCCGGCGCCACCTCCACCTCGTCGCGGGCCCAACGCAGCCGTTGGCGCACGACGAGCGGCCAGCGCCCGAGGACGTGGAGGAAGGGACGGAGCAGGCGCAGCAGCACGGCGTCAGGATAGGCGCTGCGGATCCGCCTCGGGATCGCTCTCGTCGGCGTCGAGGACGTCGGTGGGATAGGTGTCGCCCTCGCGGAGGTGGCGGACCAGGGCGGCCCACCACCCGACGACGGTCAGCGACAGGCCGACCAGCGCGCCCCACAGCGCGCCCTCGCCGTCGCCGAGTGCCGCACCGACGACGAGGCCGACGATGGACAGCGCGGTCCCCACGATGTCGAGCACCATGACCACGCCGATCTGCCGGCGCCCCATCAGCGCGGCGCGTACGCCGCTCTGGGCCGCCATCGCGAGCACGCGCAGGCTGACCACCAGCAGCAGTGGCTCGACCAGGTCCCACACGTTGCCCAGCACGAGGCGGCCCACGGCGTCGGGCAGCACCATCAGCACCGCGAAGTTCACCGCGGCGACCGCCAGCGCCACCAGCAGCGCCCGACGCTGGTGTGCCAGCAGGCCGGCGTTGTCGGAGCGTTCGCGGGCGATGTCGGCACCGGCCGAGGTCGCGACGGCGGTCTGCACGGTCGTGCTCGGTCGTTCCAGGAGCAGCGCGGCGCGCACGGCGGCGACCGCCAGCGGGCCACTGATCAGGGCGACCAGCAGCGCGCCGACCAACGCGACGGTGGCCGAGGAGCTGGCCGCGACCAGCGAGCGCCACGAGAAGTGCCAGCGCCCGCGCAGCCAGGTCAGCGTCACCTCGCGTCGGCGGGGTACGCCGTGCTGCACGAACACCCACAGGCCAGCGACGGCCCCCGCGACGCCCCAGGCGAGGACGATCCCGGTCAGCGAGACGGTGCCGGACCACGCCAGGGCGCCGAAGGCGGCCACGACGAGCAGCAGCCAGAGCGTGTCGAGCACGATCGCCCGGCTGGGACGTCCCTGGGCGAAGGCGAGGTAGCGGCCGACGTCCTGGACCGAGAGCAGCGGCAGCACCGCACCCACGACGAGCAGCGGCACCGCGACCGGGTTGTCCAGGGGCACCAGTGCGGCGCCGGCGGCGAGGCAGAGGAGGCCGGCGGCGAGCGAGAGCACGACCGCCGTACCGAGCACCGCCCGGGGACGCTGTCGGGCGTCCTCGGGGTGCGCCATCACCGTCCACGACACCAGTGAGCGCACCACGGCGCCCTGGGCGAAGGAGTAGATCAGGAAGACCAGGCTGAAGCGACCGAAGTCGATCGGCGCCAGCGCGTGGGCGGTCCAGAGCAGCACCAGGAGGTTCGAGGCACTGGAGAGGACCTGGTCGACGGTGACGAGTCCCATGCGGCCACGGGCCGCGCGACGACTCGTCTCCGCCATCTCAGACCTCGTTCCGCTGCGCGCAGCCGCGCCTCCCCATCGACCTCGATAGGCTAACGTCTGCGCGTCGCCCCGTTCCCCGTGGAGGTCGTTTCGTGCCGTCACCCCTCGCGTACCGCTCCCTGCGCCGGGTGGCCTCGGCCCCCATCGCCCGTCAGGTCCTGCAACGCCTGCGGGCCCAGCACGACGAGCTGCGACTGGCGATCGGGCGCCTCGAGACCCACGTGCTCGCCGGCACCGTCCCCGGACGCCCCGACCGGCTCGACGACATCGAGTTCCGCGTGTTCTCCCAGTTCGGCGAGGACGGCATCCTGCAGCACCTGGTGCGCAACATCGGGCCGCACACCGACACCTTCGTGGAGATCGGCACCGGCGACTACCGCGAGTCCAACACCCGCTTCCTGCTGCAGAACGACAACTGGCGCGGCGTCGTGATCGACGGCGGCACCGCCCATGTCGACTTCGTCATGAGCACCGGGCTGAGCTGGCGCCACGACGTGGAGCCGGTGAGCGCGTTCGTCACCTGCGACAACGTCGACGACCTGCTGCGCGACAACGGCGCGGAGGGCCCGGTCGGGGTCCTCTCCATCGACGTCGACGGCAACGACTACTGGCTGTGGGAGGCCGTCACGGCGGTCGAGCCGGCCATCGTGGTCGTGGAGTACAACGCGCTCTTCGGCCCCGATGCCGCGATCACGGTCCCCTACGACCCGTCGTTCGTGAACAGCGAGGCGCACTGGTCCCAGCAGTACTTCGGTGCCTCCCTCGCGGCGTTGGTCCACCTCGCCCACGAGCGGGGCCACCGGTTCGTCGGCTGCTCCAGCAACGGCGCCAACGCCTTCTTCGTCCGCGACGACCTCGCCGGCGACCTGCCCGACCTCAGCGCCGCCGAGGGCTACCGGGAGAGCCGCTTCCTCACCTCCCGCAACCCCGACGGCACGATCTCGCGGATGCGCAGCGTCCCTGCCCGCCTCGAGCTGATCGGCCACCTGCCCGTCGTCGACGTCCGCACCGGCGAGACCACGACCGTCGCCGAGGCCTGCGTCGACCGCATCCGGGGGCAGCAGTGAGCACCACCGGACCGGCCGAGCGGCTCCGGTTCCACGAGCTGCGGCGCATCCTCCGGCTGCGCCGCGCCCAGCTGACCTTCACCCTCGCCGCCGTCCGGCTGCTGTGGTGCGCACGGCAGGGACAGGTCAAGGAGATCTGGGTGGGCGACTCCCACGCCGCGCTCGTGCCCGCCACGACGGTCGGCGCTCCCCTGCGCCACGTCGGCGACGGCCACTGGTCCTGCCACCTCGGCCCGCGGTTGATGTTCTCCATCGCCCGTGACGGGCTGCCGTCGTCCCTGGTCCGCATCAGCCGGCTGATCGCCCGCACCCGCAACGCCGGGGCGATCCGCTGGATCTACACCTTCGGCGAGATCGACACCCGCTGCCACCTCGCGCCCCGACTGGAGCGGCCCGGTGCGTTCGACTTCGTCGCGACCTACCTGGACCGGATCCACGACGGTGCCCGGCAGACCGGCGCCGACCGGGTCCTGGTGCTGGTGCCGTTCCCCGCCAGCGACCGCTACCCCGACCAGACCGGCTTTCCCAAGGTCGGCACGCCCGCCGAGCGGATCCGCGCCTGCGCGATCGTGCGCGAGGAGCTGCACCGGGCCGCCTCGACGCTGCCCGCGGGGCGCCCCCGGGTCCTGCTCCTGGACCGCACCGAGGACCTCGTCGACGACACCGGCGCCGCGAGCGAGTGGGCGACCTCCGACGGCGTCCACACCAACGACAACGGACGCGCGGTCCTGCGCGAGGAGATCAACCGCCTGCTGGCCACGTCCGGATCCTGACGCCGCGGCTTCGGTACCCTCCTCGGGTGCGCCACCACCTCACGATGCTCGTGTGCCTGCTGCCCGCCTGCGGGCTGAAGAACCGGCTGCTCAACCGGCTCGGGCACCGGGTGCATCCGACGGTGAGGTTCGGCATCTGCTTCGTGCAGCGCGTCGACCGCCTCGACCTCGCCGAGGGCGTGCGGATCGGCAACTTCAACGCCTTCCGCTTCATGGCCCTCGTCGAGGTCGGCCGCGGCTCGCGGATCGTGATGTTCAACTGGATCCTCGGTGGCTCGGGCTTCGAGCCCGGCGCCGAGGACCACGGCTCGCTGCGCACGCTCCGCATGGGCGAGAACGCCCACGTCATCAGCATGCACTACCTCGACTGCGGCGGCGGCCTGCTGATGGCCGACCACTCCTGGATCACCGGCATCCGCTGCACCGTGCTCACCCACGCCTTCGACCCCGAGAACGGCGGCGTGATCCTGGAGCCGGTCACCCTGGAGGAGGCCGCGGCCGTCGCCACCAACTGCACCGTGCTGCCCGGCGTCACCATCGGCGAGGGCGCCCTGCTCGCTGCCGGCTCCACCGCATGGACCCGGCAGCAGGTCACGCCGCGCAACCTGCACGGCGGCGTACCCGCCCGGCGGCTCGCGCCGCTCACCATCGCGCCGTCGCTGTACGACCGGCAGCGCTACGAGCCGTGACGAACCCCCGCCCGCTGCGTTGTGTGCTGTGAAGCGTCCCGCTGAGAAGAAGGATGACCATGTCCGACGTGCAAGGTTCGATCATCTCGATCATCCAGTCGCTCCTCGAGCAGTCCGAGAAGGGTGACCTCGCGGTGGCCATGGACACCGTGCTCCACGGGGAGGGCCTCGGCCTGGACTCGCTGGAGACCGCCGAGCTCTCCGCCCGCCTCGAGGACGAGTTCGGCACCGACCCGTTCGGGGCCGGACTGATGCCCGAGACCGTCGCCGAGATCGTGGGCTTCTACGCCGCCGGGGACGAGTCGGAGGCACCGGTCCCCGCATGAACACCCCCGCACCCCGCACCGTCGTCGTCACCGGCGGCAGCCGCGGACTGGGCGCCGGCATCGTCCAGTCCTTCCTCGACGCCGGCGATCGGGTCGCGACCTGCTCCCGGTCCGCCACCGACCTGGTCGAGCAGTGGCAGTCCGACGAGGCGCTCGCCGACCGGTTCCTCTTCCTCAAGGCCGACGTCTCCGACCGCGACCAGGCCACCGGGTTCGTCACGGCCGTCGTCGAGGAGTGGGGCTCCATCGACGTGCTGGTCAACAACGCCGGCGTCGCCCGCGACGGCGTCCTCGCGCTCTTCTCCGACGACGACGCCGACACCGTCATCGACCTCAACCTCAAGGCCACGATCAGCCTGACCCGGCGCGTGGTGCGCAACATGCTCGCCCACGGCGGCGGCCGCATCGTCAACATCTCCTCCATCGTCGGCCTGACCGGCTACCGCGGCCTGAGCGTGTACGGCGCCACGAAGGCCGCGCTCGACGGCTTCACCCGCGCCCTGGCGCGCGAGCTGGGCTCGAAGTCGATCACCGTCAACGGCATCGCGCCGGGCTACCTGCGCACCGAGATGAGCCACGGCCTGGACGAGGGGCAGCTCCAGCAGATCGTGCGGCGTACGCCGGCCGGACGGTTGGGCGAGCCGGACGACATCGCGCGCGCCGTGCAGTTCCTCGTCGACCCGCGCAACGACTGGATCACCGGCCAGGTGCTCGTGGTCGACGGTGGCCTCACCAGCTGAGCCGCCCGTGACCGCCCGCCCGCTGGACCCGAGCGAGATCTACTACGAGGTCGTCGACCGGTCCTGGCCGATGAACGCGTTCGGCTGGCTCGAGGTGGACGGCGTCCACGACGCCGAGACGCTGGACCGGGCGTGGCGCGACCTCACCGCGCAGGTCCCGGTGATGCGCACGCGGCTGGAGCGCACCGGCCCCCGCGAGGCGCACTTCGTCCTCGACGACGACCTCCCGCCGGCACCGGTGCGGTGCTACGACTCGCTGCCCGAGGCGCTGGCCGACCAGACGCACCGGCGGTTCGACCCCGAGGACGCGCAGGTGCGCTGCTCGGCCGTCGTCGGCGCCGACGCCACCACGCTGCTGCTGACCGCGCAGCACGCCGCACTGGACGGTCGTCCGCTCGCCCAGCTGTCGCTGCTGCTCGCGGGGCTGCTCGCCGGGGAGGACGTCGGTGACCATCCGCTGACCCGGCCCACCGAGCCGCTCTCGGCGCACGTGCTGCCCGAACGCGACTGGAGCGCACGCCGCGGCGAGATGCTCGCCCTCGCCCGGGCGGTCCGCGACGAGGAGGAGTACGTCGCCCACGGCAAGCCGCCGGCGTGGCACGACCCGTCGCTGGACCGCGACCGCGACGTGCAGTACGCCGTCCTCGACCTGACCCCCGAGGAGTCGGCCGCACTGCTGGCGTGGTCCAAGGAGGCGGGCGCCACCGTGCAGGGGGCGCTCACGGTGGCGCTGCTGCACACCGTCGCGGAGCTGACGCCGGGACTGACGCGGATCCCGTTCTCGACCACGGTGGACCTGCGGGCGCGTGCCGCGCCCAGCGCCGCGGAGCGGGTGGGGCAGGCGGCCGCGGTCGTGATGGCCTCCTTCGACGTGACCGAGGAGCCGGCGGCGCTGGCCCGGCGCGCCAGTGCCGAGGTGCGGCGACGCGTCGACCGCGGCGAGGCGGAGCTCTTCGTCGCGCTCAGCGGGGTCGACAAGCTCCCCGTCGGGGAGGCCAGCGACCAGGTGGTGCGCCGCTGGATGGAGGCGGCGACACCGACGGTCAACCTCAGCAACGTCGGCCGCGTCACCGGTGAACCGGCCACGGTGCGGCGGCTGGGGATGGCGCTGGCCCCGACGCCCAACCAGGTCCTCTTCGCCGCCGCGACGACGTTCCGCGGGCGAGCGTCGTTCACGCTCGCCGTGGACCGCAACCGGGTCGAGATCGACCTCGACACCCTCACCCGCACGCTGCACGGCTGCCTGACCGGGCTGGGCGGGGAGGCGCCGTGATCGAGCTGCTGCGCCGCGCCGCCGACCGCGACCCCGCGACCGTGGGCGTCATCACCGAGGCCGCGACGTGGACCTACGCCGAGCTGGCCGCGGAGGCCGAGGCGCTGGCCCGCGGCCTGGCCGCGGAGGGCATCGACCGCTTCGCGATCGTCTCCAACGACCTGGCCGAGGTGGTGGCCCTGCTCGCCGCGGCGTCACTGACCGGCGTCGACGCCTGCGTCTACGCCCCCGACGTCGCCGCCGGGGAGGCGGCGCGGCAGGCGGCCGCGTTCGACCACGGTGTCGTCGTCTCGCCACGCGAGGACCTGGCCGAGGCGGGCGTGGCCGTGCGGACCTCGTCGTCGTTGCGTCGCGAGGGCCGCCTGATCGAGGGACCGCCGGCCGACCGGCCGCTGCTGGTGCTGACGACCGGCACGACCGGCACGCCGCGCGGCGTACGCCACGACTGGACGCGGCAGCTCGCCCGGCTGCGCGACACCCGCGACGGCACCGGCCAGGTGTGGCTGCTGGCCTACGGCCCGCAGCAGTACGCCGGCCTGCAGGTCCTCGTCCACGTCCTCGGCACCGGCGCCACGCTGGTCGCGCCGTCGGTGCGCCGCCCGCAGGCGGTGCTCGGGCTGGTCCACGACCACGGCGTCGACCACATCAGCGCGACGCCGACGTTCTGGCGCTTCCTGCTCGCCGAGCTGCGCGCCGACGACCGTCCGCTGCCGGCGCTGCGGCAGGTCACGCTCGGCGGCGAGGCAGCGCCCGGGGAGCTCCTGGACGACCTCCACGCGACCTTCGCCGACGCGCGCATCTCCCACATCTACGCAGGCTCGGAGTTCGGCTCGACCGGCTCGGTGCGCGACGGCGACAGCGGCCTGCCGGCGAGCCTGCTGGAGGAGGACGGCGACGGCACCGTGCAGCTGCGGGTCGTCGAGGGCGAGCTGTGGGTGCGCTCCCGCGCGAGCATGCTCGGCTACTACGGCGAGCCCGACCGTTCCGCCGAGGAGTGGTGGCCGACCGGCGACCTGGTCGAGGTCGCCGGCGACCGGATCGTCTTCCGTGGCCGCAGCTCGGAGGTGATCAACGTCGGCGGGGTGAAGGTGCACCCGCTGCCGGTCGAGGAGCGCGTGCTGGCGCTGCCCGAGGTACGGGCCGCCCGGGTCCACGGCCGCGCCAACCCGCTGGTGGGGGCCGTCGTGGCGGTCGACGTCGTCCCCGAGGACGGCACCGATCCCGACGCCCTGAAGTCCGCGGTCCGGGCCGCCTGCGCCGAGCTTCCCCGGCCCTGGCAGCCGCGCAGCATCACCCTCGTCGACGAGGTCACCACCAAGGGTGGCAAGGTCGTACGCCGCGACACCTGAGCCGGCGACAGCGCCCGGTTCGAAGCGGTGCGGTGGGGCCATGGCTCCCTCAGCCGTTCCTGACGTTTCGCCCGTGCCACGATCACGGCATGACTGGTGCTGTCGTCTTGCCCGGGGCTACGACCGAACGCGGGCTCCGGGCTTTGCTGACGTCTCGACGATCGACCAAACAGTTCGATCCGAACCGGCACCTCACCCTGGACGACGTCTCGGCGATGGCCCGGCAACAGACCTCAGTCGGTGTTGTCGAGAATCAGTCGGGTCGCCTCGTGCGGTGCGTCCCACTGGGGGAAGTGGCCGCACCGCTCGAACCAGTGCAGTTCCGCGTCGGGGAACAGGTCCGTCGCACGCGCCGCCTGTCGGGGCACGGTGACCAGGTCACGGCGACCCCAACCGATCGTGACCCGGCCCGGGACGGTGCCGGCCGGGGCGCCCTGTTGCTTGGGCCCCTTGGTCAGGGCATCCAGGGCAGCGCCCGTCGAGGGAGAGTCGGCCAACCCGCGCACGTCCGGCAACACGGTCTCTCGCGACAGCGCCCAGGGCCGTGCCGACAACTGCGCGAGCAGCAGGGTCCGACCCACGGAGCTGCCGAGGAGGGCCGGCAGAATGCCCCGCAGCGCTCGGACTGCAGCGATCGACGGTCGCAGCGTGGCGCCGAAGACGGTGAGCTCACGGTCGCTCCAGAAGCCGCCCGGGTCCAACGCCACGGTGTCGCCGCCGAGGCCCCGCCGCGCGAGCTCGAGGACCATCCGACCGCCCATCGACTGACCGACGGTCGAGACCCCCTCCAAGCACTGTTCGCGGATGAAGTCCGCGACGGAATCGGTCAGGGTGGCGATCGAGACCTCGCCGGTCAGCGACGGCGTCTCGCCGAACCCCGGTAAATCGACGGCGATCACCTCACGGCTCTCGGCCAGTTCGTCGAGGATCGGGGACCACGATCGCCACCCAGCGCCCAGGCCGTGCACCAGCAACAGCGGGCTGCCGCTCCCTCGCCTCACGTGGTTCAACGTCACATTGGGAACGCTAGCTCGCCGACGGGCACGACGGGATCCTCGCGCCGTTGAGTTGGTCGGTCCTACAGCGGTCTCCCGACCGAGAGGACCTGATCCATGAGCGAGATCCACGTCGTGGCCACCATCCCCGTCAAGCCCGAGGCCGTCGACGAGGCGCGCTCCGCGCTCGGCACCCTCATCGCGGCCACCCGCCACGAGGCGGGCGTCGTGTCCTACGACCTGTACGAGTCCGCCTCGGCGCCGGGCACCTTCCTCATGGCCGAGCGCTACCGGGACCAGGCGGCGCTGGACGCGCACATGTCCTCGCCGCACCTCGCCGCACCTCGCCGCACCTCGCCGAAGCGTTCGCCGCGGCCGAGCCCCTGCTCGCCGGCGAGGTGGCCATCCACCCCTGCGGCCGGTCGACGTCGGCTGACCGCGGAGCACGTCCGGTACGGGAACCCTCGCGGGGAGGGCCGAGCGTGCCATGGTCCCGATGGCCCCCTCGAGGCCTCGCCCCGGCGGGACGCGGTCAGAGTCGACGCGAGGGCGGCGCGAGCTCGTCCAGTGCGGCGCGTCCGGCGGCGTCCTCGGCGTGCACCACCGCAACGTCCCAGTAGGACACGGCGCGGACGCCGACTTTCTCCTCCAGCGCGCCGGTCGCGTCCGGGACGTCCGCGACGGTCGTCCGGCCGACGAGCGCGCCGCCGTTGTCCCACACCGCGACGTCGCGGTAGCCCAGCTCGGCCAGCCGCGGCCACACCTCGAGGGGGTCATTGCCGGCGAGGCGGGAGAGCCGGTGGTCGTACTCGAAGAACAGCACCGGACGTACGTCGCCCCACGCGGCCGCGATGGCGGGCACCAGCTCGACGTCGTAGCCGTCGGTGTCGGACTTGGCCAGCCGCAGCCGGTCGAACGCGGGGTACGCCGTGCGCAGCGCGGACGGCGTCAGCGACCCGACGGCGTCCTCGGCCGCGCCTTCGGTGAAGCGCGTGGTGCCGCCGGTGCGGACCGCGGTGCGGGCGGCCGCGGTCTCCTCCCCCGTCGCGAGCAGGGCGTGGACGATCTCGACACCGGGCTCGTCGCCGAGGTTCGCCGCCAGGTAGTCCATGTAGTACGGGTCGGCCTCGATGCACAGCGCCCGCGCGTCGGTCGCCCGGCAGATCTGCAGCGTGGAGTCGCCGACGTTGGCACCGACGTCGAGGAGCGACACCGGCTCGCCGTCGTGCTCGGCGAGCAGTCGCGCCAGCTGGACGAGGTTCTGCCCGTAGGGGCCGTTGCCGGCGTAGTCGGGCAGCCGGTGCGACCACGGCAGCACCATGCGGACCCCCTGGACGTCGCGGACCACCCGACGGTGCGGGAACCGGTCGCGGACGAACCACTCGGCGTGCTTGCGGGCGCTGACGGCGAGGTGGCGCAGGCGGGAGGGCACGGGAGGCAATCTAGGTCATCCTGCGGTGCCCGAGGGCCGGCGTCCTCAGACCGACCAGTCGGCGAATCGCTGCCCGGTGAGCTCGCGCAGCTCCGCGGCCTCGGGCGCGAGGACGGCCCGCAGCCGCGCCAGCGACTCCTCGCTGGGGCGGGGCCGTTCGACGGGCGTGGCGATGCGGCGCGAGACGAAGCCGCGCAGCCGCGCGACCTGACCGGTGGGGAGCCGGTGCACCGCGCGGACCAGCCACGGCCGGCGCAGGGCGGCGTACCACCGCGGATGGACGCCCTTGTCGCCCCACACGTTGCGGGCCGCCAGGTCGTCCTCGCCCAGCGCGGGGCGGGGCAGGTCGAGGAAGTCGAAGATCGTGCCCAGCGTCTCCGCGCGGCGCTCCCCCAGGTCGGCCAGGTCCACCACGAGGATCTGCTCAGGTGCGAACCGGCGCCGCAGCTCCCGCAGCTGCGTCGCGTAGCGGCTCGGCGCCACCAGCCGGTGGTACGCCGCCTCGGCGTCGGCGACCTCGGTGTCGAAGTCCTCGGTGATCACGCCCCAGGTGACCTCCTCGACGTACTCCGCGATCGCGCGCTCGACGGGGTCGCGCACCAGGTAGACCAGCCGCGCGTCGGGCACCAGGTCGGCCATCCGGTCCACCACGCCGGGGAACAGCGGCCACTTGGTGTACTGCGGTGTCGACTCGCCGCGGTAGCGGGTCGTGCCGGTGAAGTAGTCTTGGTAGCGACCGACCCAGCCGCGGCAGTCGGGGTCGGTGAAGAAGCGCATCTCCTTGTCCTGCGACATCTCGATGTCGGGGTGCAGGTCCAGGTAGGTGTGCAGGCTCGTCGTCCCCGCCTTCGCCGCACCGACCACGACCAGGTTGGGCAGCAGGTCCGGGTCCGGCACCACGGCCGCACTGCCGCTGCGCACCACGCGATCGCGCGGCGCCACGCTCAACCCGCACCACGGGCACGTGTCGTGCGGGTGGCCGTCCTCGGCGAGGGTCCAGCCCAGCCGACGCATCTCGGGGAGGGTGCTCGTGGAGAGCACCGGCGGCACGCACAGGTCGCACTGCGCCGCGACCAGGTCGTCCCGGCCCGGGCGGGCGAACCGCGCCAGCGTGGTCACGCCTGACGGCCCACCAGGCGGCCGAGCTGCTCGAGGTCGGCGTCGACCATCAGCCGGGCCAGCCCCTCGGCGTGTGTGGCGGCCTCCCAGCCCAGCACGTCGCGGGCCTTGGACGCGTCGCCGATCAGCGCGTCCACCTCGGTGGGGCGCTCGTAGGCCGCGTCGTGGCGGACGTGGTCGCGCCAGTCCAGCCCGGCGTGGGAGAAGGCGTACTCGCAGAACTCCCGCACCGTCGTGCCGACGCCGGTGGCGAGCACGTAGTCCTGCGGTTCGTCGTGCTGCAGCATCCGCCACATGCCCTCGACGTACTCCTTGGCATAGCCCCAGTCACGGACCGCGTCGAGGTTGCCCAGCGTGAGGTGGTCGGTGATGCCGAGCTTGATCGAGGCGACCCCGAGGGTGATCTTGCGCGTCACGAAGCTCTCGCCGCGGCGCGGGGACTCGTGGTTGAACAGGATCCCGGAGACACCGAAGAGGTCGTAGGCCTCGCGGTAGTTCACCGTCACCCAGTGGGCGTAGACCTTCGCCGCGCCGTACGGCGACCGCGGGTAGAAGGCGGTGTGCTCGTCCTGCGGGGGCGGGGTCGCGCCGAACATCTCCGAGGTCGAGGCCTGGTAGAAGCGGCAGTCCAGCTTGGCGGCCCGGATGGCCTCCAGCAGCCGCAGCGTGCCGGTCGCGTCGGTCGAGGCGGTGTACTCCGGCATCTCGAAGGACACCTTCACGTGGCTCTGCGCACCGAGGTTGTAGACCTCGTCGGGCGTGATCTCCCGGATCAGGTTCACCAGGCTCACGCCGTCGGTCAGGTCGCCGTAGTGCAGGTGCAGGTCGGGGTGCTGGTGCAGGTGGTCGATCCGACTCCGGTTGAGCGTGGAGGCCCGTCGCACGAGCCCGTGCACCTCGTAGCCCTTCTCCAGCAGGAGCTCGGCCAGGTACGAGCCGTCCTGGCCGGTGATGCCGGTGATCAACGCGCTCTTGGTCACGAGGGCTCCTCTGCCGGGTCGGGGGCGAGCCGGTGTATTGAAGCATGCTGACCGCAGTAGTGTCGGCGTCGCTGCCGAACCCCGGACAGCTGAGCTCGAGCCGAAGGACGCGACCGATGCACGTGTTGATCGACGCGGTCGCGGTGCGCACCGGCAGCTCCGCCATCGTCGTGGAGCACCTGTTGCGCGGCTGGCGCACCACCGCGCCCGAGGACCGGCTGACCGTGCTCGCCGCACCGGACGGGCCGTCCTTCGCGGTGCCCGAGGGCGTCGCGGTGACCCGGGCCCACCCGCCGGTGTCCGGGCCCGTCGGACAACTGTGGCTGCGGACGGTGGCCGTACGCCGCGCCGCCCGCGACGTCGGCGCGGACGCCGTGCTCTCGGGGGTGCCCGCCAGCGGCCTGCTCCCGACCGGACGGCCGCGTGGCGTCCTGCTCTACGACCTGCGCCACGAGCTGCGGCCCGCACAGTTCTCGCGCGGCCAGCGATTGGCGCGGCGGCTGTCGTGGGGGTGGAGCCTGCGGCGGGCCGACGGCATCTTCACCATCTCCGAGCGCACCCTCACCGACCTGCGCACCCGGCACCGCGCCGTGGCGGGTCGCGGCGTCGCCGCCGTGCTGGGGTCGGACCACGTCACCGCATGGCCGCCCACGCAGCGGGCGGACCCGCCGTACGCGCTGGCCTTCGGGCACTTCGCCAACAAGAACGCCCACGCCGTCATCGAGGGCTGGGCGCGCTTCTGCCGCGCCGAGGACACCTGGCGGCTGCGGCTGGTCGGCATGGGATCGGCGGACCGCGCCGCGGCCACCCGCCTGGTCGAGGACCTCGACCTGGGGGACCGCGTCGAGCTGATGCCGTGGCTGGACGACGACGCGTTCCGTGAGGTCTTCGCCGGCGCGGGGCTGGTGGTGTTCCCCTCCGACTTCGAGGGGTTCGGGCTGCCGGCCGCCGAGGCGCTGCGGCTGGGCATCCCGGTCGTGGTCTCGGCCGACCCCGCCCTCACCGAGGTGACCGGCGGGTTCGCCGCTGTCGCCGACTCGGCGGCACCCGACGCACTCGCGACGGCGATGCAGGACGCGCTGGCGCGGACACCGGAGCAGCTCGCCGCCGGGCAGGCGTTCGCCGAGTCCTTCACCTGGGCCCGCACCGCCGCGACCGTCCGCGCCGGGTTGCTCTCGCCCTGAGCCGGCCGATCACGGCTAGAGTCGCCCGGTGCTCTCGTCGTACGGCTCGGCCAGCACCCGCCCCACGTGTCCCGCCTGTGCGGGCAGCGCGATCCGGCTGGGTCCCCGCTCCCGCGCGACCGGGCGCGCCATCGCACGCTGCGGGAGCTGCGGTGCGTCGTACTGGGCCACCGCCGACGCCGCGAGCACCGAGGTGGTGTCCGAGGCCGACATGTCGGGTGAGGACCTCGCCGACTGGGTCGACATCAAGCGGCCCGAGAGCGGCCCCGAGGCCTGGCGGGCGACCACGGCCCGGCTGCGCTCGGCGTGTCCCGGCACCGAGGCGCCGCTGCTCTACGACGTCGGCGCCGGCGACGGCTCCTACCTGGCCGTGGCGCGCGACGAGTTCGGCTTCCGCGTCGGCGGCAACGAGATCGTGGCGGCCGCCATCGACGTCGCCCGGGAACGCCACGAGGTCACGCTCGACCTGGGCGACCTCGGCGCCCTCGGCCACGACGGCGACATCGACGCGATCACCATGTGGTGCGTGCTGGCCCACGTGCCCGACGCCGACCAGCTGTTGCACGACGTGCGCGCCGCGCTCCGCCCCGGCGGCGTGCTCTTCCTGCAGACGCCGCGGCGCACCGTCGCCGACCGCGCCGCACAGTGGGTGCAGCGCGCCAGCGGCGGGCGGCTGAGCCGCATCGCGGACCGCCGCATCGCCGAGCACCACAGCATCCTGCACACCGAGCGCAGCATCACCGCGCAGCTCGGGCGCGCCGGCTTCACCGACGTGCGCACCGAGCCGGTCGCACGCTACTCGCTGCAGTCGCGGGCCTACCTGGCCTCGATGAACCCGCCCGACTGGACCCTCGGGCCCGCCTCGTGGCTGATGGACCGCGCCGTCGCCAGCCCTGCCGCACCCCGCATCGTGCTCGACGCCTACGCGCGCAGGCCGCTGACCGGGTGAAGGTACTCGGCCCGGTCCGCGACGCCGCTGCGCAGCCGGGCCAGGTCGACCGCCACCATGTGGCCCACGACGTCGGCGAATCGCGTCGGGGCCCGCCAGCCCAGGACCTGCGCCGCCGGCTCCGGGTCGGCGACCAGCACCGGCGTGTCCACCGGCCGCACCAGCGCCGGGTCCTGCTCGACGTACGCCGCCGGGTCGCCCAGGCCGGCGGCCGCGAACGCCGTGGCGACGAACTCGTCCAGCCCGTGCGGCCGGCCGGTGCCGATCGGCAGGTCGGCCGGCTCCGGGAGGGCGACCATGCGCCGGATCGCGTCGACGTAGTCGTCGGCGAACCCCCAGTCGCGGACCACGTCGAGGTTGCCCAGCGTGAGCCGGTCGGCCAGGCCGCACGCGATCGCCGCGGCGGTCCGGGTGATCTTGCGGCTGACGAAGGCGTCGGCGCGCAGCGGGGACTCGTGGATGTGCAGCCGGCCGATGCTCGCGTGGAGGCCGTGCTCGTCCCGCGCGGCGCGCACGACCCGCTCCGCGGCGGCCTTGGAGCGGGCGTACGGGCTCGCCGCGGCGTGCTCGTCGACCTCGGCTGAGGAGGCCTGGAAGAGCCGCACCTCGGTCCCGCTGCGGTCGCGCCGCTCGAGCAGTGCCTCCACCAGCACCTCCACCGCGGTCGCGTTCACGGCGTGGGTCAGCTCGGGCTCGGCCCAGCTGCGCCCGACCGAGCTCACCGCGGCGAGGTTGTAGACCTCGTCGGGCGAGGTGCGGCGTACGACGTCGCGCAGCGCGGCCGCGTCACGCAGGTCCAGCGGCACGACCTCGACCTCGGGGGCGTAGGTGGCCACCCGGCGAGCGCCGTCGCCGCCCGGCGTGACGGTCCCGGTCACCGCGATCTTGTCGGCGCAGAGCCGCCGGGCGAGGTAGAGGCCGTCCTGCCCGGAGGCGCCGGTGACGAGGGCGGTCTTCACGCCGCTCAGCCTAGGCCGTGGCCCGCGCGCGGACATCACGGCCGATCACCGACATCACTGTCCGCGATTCGGACCCTGACGGCTCAGTAACTTGCCCGCACCGGGGTCGTTGACCACCTCGAGCCGGCCGGTCCGGCTCGCGGTGTCCCTCGGGGGAGGACCTGCCGCCTCGTGCCTGACGAGAGGGAGAATCACATGGGTTCGGTCGATGTCCTGGTCGCCGGCGGTGGCGGCTTCATCGGAGGTCACCTCGTCGCCGACCTGCTCCGGCAGGGCAAGAGCGTGCGATCGGTCGACATCAAGCCGCTCGACCAGTGGTACCAGGTGCATCCGGACGCCGAGAACGTCCGTGCCGACCTCTCCCGCCGCGAGGACGCGTTCGCGCAGACCGCGGGCGCCGGCGAGGTCTACATGCTCGCCGCCGACATGGGCGGGATGGGCTTCATCGAGGCCAACAAGGCTGCCTGCATGCTGACGGTGCTGACCTCGACGCACATGCTCGAGGCCGCCCGCGCCGCCGACGTCGAGCGCTACTTCTACTCCTCCTCGGCCTGCGTCTACGCCGCCGACAAGCAGACCGACCCCTCGGTGACCGCCCTGAAGGAGTCCGACGCCTACCCCGCCATGCCCGAGGACGGCTACGGCTGGGAGAAGCTCTTCACCGAGCGGATGTGCCGCCACTTCCTCGAGGACTTCGGCCTGGAGACCCGCGTCGCGCGCTACCACAACGTCTACGGCCCCGAGGGCACCTGGACCGGGGGCCGGGAGAAGGCGCCCGCCGCCGTGTGCCGCAAGATCGCCGAGGCCGAGGTCAGCGGCCGGCACGAGATCGAGATCTGGGGCGACGGGGAGCAGACCCGCTCCTTCATGTACGTCGACGACTGCGTGAAGGGGTCGCAGCTGGTGCTGGCCGGCAACTCCCCCGAGCCGGTCAACGTCGGCTCCTCGGAGCTGGTGACGATCAACCAGCTCTACTCCATCGTGGAGGACATCGCGGGCATCACCTGCGAGCGCCACTACCAGCTCGACGCGCCGCAGGGCGTGCGTGGCCGCAACTCCGACAACACGATGATCCAGCAGGTGTACGGCTGGGAGCCGTCGATCAGCCTGCGCGACGGCATGGAACGCACCTACCGGTGGATCCACGAACAGGTGAAGCGGGCGCAGGGCTGATCGGCATGCGCATCCTGGTCCACGACCACAGCGGGCACCCGTTCCAGGCCCAGCTCAGCCGTGAGCTCTCCCGACGCGGCCACGACGTCACGCACTCCTACGTCAGCGGCTACGTCTGCGGCAAGGGACAGCTCGAGGCCGGTCCCGGCGAGAACCTCACCTTCGAGGGCATCGGCGGCGACGAGCCGGTCGACAACATGCGCCTGTTCCGCCGCCTGTGGCGCGAGATCACCCGCGGCTTCGACCTGGTCGCCGAGGTGCGCCGGATCCGCCCCGAGATCACCCTGGTCTCCAACGTGCAGATCCCGACGCTGGTGATCTTCACCCTCGCCATGCTGGTGATGCGCCGTCCGTGGGTGCTGTGGCACCAGGACGTGTACGCCGTCGCGGTGCGTTCCTTCTCCGGCACCAAGCTGCCCAAGCGGTTCGCGGTCGTCGCCGCCCTCTTCGAGGTCGCCGAGAAGTGGTGCTCGCGGCGGGCCGCCGCGATCGTGGTGATCGCGTCCTCCTTCGTGCCGGTCCACGAGAAGTGGGGCACCGCGCACAAGGTGACCGTGATCCCCAACTGGGCGCCGCTGGACGAGATCGTCCCCACCGATCGCGCCAACTCCTGGTCCGCCGAGCACGACCTGTCCGAGACCCGCACGCTGCTCTACTCCGGCACGCTGGGGCTCAAGCACAACCCGGCGCTGCTGGTGCAGCTCGCCCGGGAGGTGGCCGACCGCGGCACCGACGTGCGGCTCGTGGTCGTCAACGAGGGCCCGGCCGGCGAGATCCTCGAGCGCGAGGCGGAGCGGCTCGACGTACCGCTCACGCTGCTGCCCTACCAGCCCTACGAGCGGCTGCCGGAGGTGCTGGGCGCCGGGGACGTGCTGGTGGTGCTGCTCGACCGCGAGGCGGGCGAGTTCTCCGTGCCGTCCAAGACGCTGTCCTACCTGTGCGCCGGTCGGCCGGTGCTGGGCCTGATGCCGCCGGAGAACCTCGCCTCGGAGCTGGTCACCCGCGCCGACGGTCGCGCCCTGCCGCCGGAGCGCTCCTCGGTGGGCGATGCGGCCGCGTGGGCGTGCGGCGTGCTCGCCGACCCCGGGGAGGCGGCACGGGTCGGACAGCGCTCGCGCGAGCTGGCCGAGGCGGAGTTCGCACTGTCGGCCTGCGTGGACCGGTTCGAGGACATCCTCGGGTGCCGTTCGGCGGCCCGTCGGCTGCAGCCGCAACCGGAGCGCCGGCGGCAGCCGGAGACCGTCGCGAGCTGACCCGTACCCCCGGGACCGACCCGTCGTTGTACCCCGTACTGAGGATGCCGAAACCGCTCGGGGGACGTGAGGGTGACGACATGGGGTTCAAGCGGACGTTCGACCTGGTGGTGGCCTCGCTCGCCGCGATCGTGTGGTTGCCGGTGGTGGCGGTCGCCGGGCTGATGGTGCTGGTCGCCTCGGGACGCCCGATCTTCTACCGCTCCGAGCGACTGGTCGGCGTACGCCGCCCGATCGAGATGGTGAAGTTCCGGGTGATGGTGCGCAACGCCCACCGCATCGACGCCAGCCGGGCCGGCGACCACTTCCTCAACCACCCCGCCGACTCCCCGCTCTACACGCGCGTCGGTCGCCTGCTCGAGCGCTGGGGCATCACCGAGATCCCGCAGCTCTTCCACGTCCTCAGCGGGAAGATGAGCATCGTCGGCGCCCGGCCGCTGACGGCCGCGGTCGACGCGGCGCTGCGCCAGCAGTACGGCCCCGTGGACCAGCGCTTCGGCACCCCCGCCGGGCTGACCGGCCCCCCACAGCTGGTGGGGCGCGACGAGCTCAGCGCCGACGAGCGCCTCCACCTCGAGGCGACCTACTGCCAGACCGCCCGCCACGGCTACCGCCTGCGGCTGGACTTCCTCATCCTGCTCTACACGGTGCTGATCGTGCTGCACGTCAAGAAGCCGCTCACCTATCAGGGCGCCCTCGACCTGGTGCAGCGTTGCGGTGCCACGAAGGCCACCGGCGTCGCGCTGCCGGCCCGTCCCGAGCTCAGCACCCGCTCCATCCCCGTCGACTGACCGTTCAGGGCTGGGCCGGCGTGGCGTCCTGACGGGACTCGTCGACCTCGGGGCGCACCGCGTCCGCGTCGGGGTCCCTCCCACCCCGGAACTGGCCGAGCGCGGGCAGGATCGCCAGCGAGATCGGCACCCACAGGGTGCGGTCGTAGAGGCTGGGCAGCGCCGCGGTGGAGCCGATGAACGCCCACACCAGGTAGCCCAGCCGCCGCAGCGGGTGGTCGAGGAAGAGCGGGCGGGCGAGGACGTAGAGCGCCACGAGGTACGCCGGCGCCCCGAACAGCCCGATCGCCACCACGACCGCGACGAAGCCGTTGTGGATGACCTCGACGTTGACCAGCCCGCTGCCGAACAGCGGTGACTCCGCGAAGCGCTCCAGGCCGTAGTCGAGCACCGTGCTGCGACGGCTGTCGGCCACCGCGGAGGTGCCGTCGCCGGCCAGGCGGGAGATGGCGCTGTCGTCGCCGCTGCTGCCCACGATCAGCGGCAGGGCGGCGATGGCGAGCCCGACGGCCGCGGCCACGAAGAAGCCCCACACCGCGGACTTCTCCACCACCGGCACCATCAGCACGAGCACGATCGCGACCAGCAGGGCAGCACGGCTGCCGCTCATCGAGATCGACAGCGCCGACGCGGCACCGATCGCCAGCAGTACCCCGCGCACCCGCAGGTCGCGGTGCTCGTGCAGCAGGAACAGCACGATCGCGATCGCCGCGACGCCGGCCAGGCCGAAGGCGTTCTCGTGGTGGGTCAGGCCGTTGAACCGCCCGTTGGAGATGCGGCCCTCGTAGAGCGCGTAGGCCACGCTGAGCATGTGGCCGGCGAGGTAGGACCACAGCAGGCGCACCACGATCGAACGATCGGGTCGCCACCACGCGATGACCAGCGGCAGGCCGCCGAGGAAGAACAGCCACTGCACCAGCTGGAAGATGCTCAGCACCGGTTCCCCGCCGGCGACCGACCCGATCAGGCCCCAGCAGCCGACCAGGCCCACGGCGACCACGTAGGTCGTCGGCACCCGGAGTCGCCGCTGCAGCAGCGTGGGCAGCAGGAGGGCGATGCCCGGGATCAGCAGCACGTCGGTCGGGGTCGCGACGCCGCCGCTGAGGTGCTCGATGCCGCGATACATCGGCGCGGTGGCGAACGCCCCCATCAGGAACCCGATGGCGACGGTCTCGGCGCCGCGCACCAGCAGCAGGACCAGCACGGCCGCCGCCGCGAGGGCGCCGGCACCGTAGAGCAGGCCCTGGGTGGCGACCGCCACGAGGGCGGCGGTGACCAGGACCGCGACACTCGCGAGGAGGACCTCGCGTCCAGACAGGCGAACCACGCTTCCTCCGGGTGTCGTCGGATCCGGCGGCCGATGCTACCCCGGCCGGCCCCTCAGCCCCCCGCGAACGGCGGCAGGAACTCGACGGTCTCCCCGGGGCCGACCTCGACCTCGTCCGGCACCCGCGTGGAGACCGGCTCCTCCCCGACCAGGACCGAGCACACGGCCAGCACGTCGGCCAACCGGGTGCCGGGGTGGCGGCGTACGGCCTCCGCGACGAGGGCGGCGAGCGTCCACGGGGCGTCGGCCTCGACGAGGTCCTCGGCCGTGCCGGCGGCGCTGCGGGCGGCCGCCCAGTACCGCAGTCGGATGGTCTGCATCACTTTTCCTGTCCGTTGCTCCCCGATGTCGTCACGATCTCGGTATCATCATCTGTCACCACACCGTGGCCGGAGCCCACCGACGTGTTTCGGTCTCTCGACGCGGCGCCCCGCGCCGGAGAGAGGACACCGAATGAGCACTCTGCTGCTTCTCACCAGCGCACTGCAACCCTCCGCCGAGGTGCTGCCCGGCCTCGCGCTGCTCGGCCACCAGGTCAAGGTGCTCCCCGCCGAGGGCAGTGCCCTGCTGGAGGCCCCCGACGCCGACCTGCTGCTGGTCGACGGCCGCCAGGACCTCGCCCAGACCCGCGACCTGTGCCGCCTGATCCGCACCACCGGCACCGAGGTGCCCTTCCTGCTGGTCACCACCGAGGGCGGCCTCGCCGTCGTCGCCCACGACTGGGGCATGGACGACGTGGTGCTCCACACCTGCGGCCCCGCCGAGCTCGAGGCCCGCATCAAGCTCGCCATCGGGCGTTCGGCCGCGGCCCGCGACGCCGACGACCCCGAGGCCCACCTGATCCGCTCCGGCGCGGTCACCGTGGACGAGGCGACCTACACCGCGAAGGTCGGTGGTCGCCCGCTCGACCTGACCTTCAAGGAGTTCGAGCTGCTGAAGTTCTTGGCGCAGCACCCCGGCCGCGTGTTCTCCCGCCAGCAGCTGCTCCAGGAGGTCTGGGGCTATGACTACTTCGGCGGCACCCGCACCGTCGACGTCCACGTGCGCCGGCTGCGCGCCAAGCTCGGCCCCGAGAACGAGACGCTGATCGGCACCGTCCGCAACGTCGGCTACCGCTTCGTGCTCCCGGCCAAGGAGCAGGAGAAGGTCGAGGGCGACGCCGCGACGACCGCGACGGCGCCCGCCACCGAGAGCGTCGAGGCCTGACCGACGGGCCCGCACTGCGGTCTATCCTCGCGGGGATGAGCACCCCCGACCCTGCTGACGTCGACCCCACCGCCGTCGTGGCGGCCGTACGCCGCGCCTGTCGCGACGCCGGCGAGCCCGACCCGCTCGACGAGGCCGCGGACCTGCGGCTGGTCCGCGACGGCCTCACCGCGTTGCCGCACTGGGTCGCGACGGACGGGTTCGCCGTCGTGCGCGACGAGGAGCTCGACCTCGCCGTCGCCCCGCACGCGCGCCGGCACGGCACCGGGGCGGACCTCGTCGGGCGTGCGGTGGCCGCGACGCCCGGTCGCCTCACGGCCTGGTCCCACGGCGACCACCCGGGCGCGGCCGCCCTCGCCGCGGCGTACGGGTTCGAGCGCGTGCGCGAGCTGTGGGTGATGCGCCGGCCCACCGCGGAGCCACTGCCCCAGGCCGGCGTGCCCGACGACGTCACCGTCCGGTCCTTCCGCCCGGGCGCCGACGAGGACGCGCTGCTGGCGGTCAACGCCGCCGCCTTCGCCGACCACCCCGAGCAGGGCGACCTCGACCGGGACGGCCTGGCCCAGCGCATGGCCGAGCCGTGGTTCGACCCGGACGACCTGCTGCTCGCGGTCGCGCCGGACGGCGAGCTGTTGGGCTTCCACTGGACCAAGCGGCACGACGCCGAGCACGGCGAGGTGTACGTCGTGGGCGTCGCGCCCAGCGCGCAGGGACGTGGCCTCGGTCGCGTCCTGACCGTGGCCGGGCTCGCCCACCTCGCCGAGCGCGGCATCGCCGAGGTCCACCTCTACGTCGAGGGCGACAACACGCCCGCCACCACGCTGTACGGCGACCTCGGGTTCACCCGGGCCCGATCCGACACCCACGTGCAGTACCTCCGGGGCTGACCGCTCGTTGAGCGTTTCGTGGTCCTCCAGCGCTCCCGACGGATAGCATCGACGCGATGAGCTCGGTCAGGGATTCCTCCCCGGATCCGGAAGAGGCTCCGGACGACGCGGCGCGCCGACGGCGCGGCCGCTTCGGGCTGTCCCGCAAGCGTCGGGACCCGAGCGCGGAGGGCACCGCCGAGGCCTCGGCGGAGGCCCAGCCCGAGGTCGGCGTACTCGGCGAGGACGACCTCGCCGCGATCATCCAGCGGGGCGCCCAGAGCAACTCCGTGGCCCCCGAGGACGACGTGGCCCGCCGCGTGCAGGAGCGCCACGACCGTCCCCGGACCGCCGTGACGGTCTCGGAGGAGGAGTTCGAGCAGGTCGACTGGAGCGCCGCAGCGCTCCCCGACGCGCCCGCCCGCCCGGAGGCACCGGCGGCGCGGACGACGCAGCCCCCGACTCCGGCTGCACCGCCCACTCCCCCCGCCACGCCACCGGCGACCGACGCCACCGACGCGACCGGTGACGACGAGGCCGACCGCAAGGTGATCGCCGCAGCCTTCGACCAGGGCTTCGCCGAGCCGCTGCCCGTCGAGGAGAAGCGCGGCGGCCTGGGACGCCTGCGGCGCCGCGGTGGGCCCGCCGACGACGCCGTCGCCGACGTCATCGAGCTCAAGCGCGACGCCGAGGAGGCCGCCGCCGAGAGGGAAGCCGGACAGCGCGCGGCCGACGCGGCCGTGGCCCGTGCCGATGCCGCCGAGCAGGAGGCCGCCGAACTCGCCGCCGCCGAACGCCGCGCCAGCGAGGACGCCGACCGTGCCGCTGCCGAGGCCGCCCGACTGGACGGCGTACGCCGCGACGAGGCGGAGGCACGCGCCGCCGAGCAGGCCGAGGCCGCCCGGGTCGCCCGGCAGGAGCGGGAGGAGGCCGAGGCGCGTGCGGCCGAGCAGGCCGAGGCCGCGCAGGCCGCCGCGAGCGAGCGGGAGGCCGCCGAGGCGCGAGCCGCCGAGACCGAGGCGAGCTACAAGCGGGCCCTCGCCGAGCAGGCCGAGGTGCACGCCGCGGAGCAGGACCGGCTGCGGGGGGAGGCCGCCGAGGCCCAGCGTGTCGCCGACGAGAAGGCGCAGGCCGCCGAGGAGGAGTACCGCCGCGCCCTGGCCGAGCAGGCGGCGGCCGCCGACACCGAGTCCGGTCGCCGCGAGGAGGCCGAGGCCCGCGCCGCCGAACAGGCCGAGCTCGCCCGCGCCGCCGCCGAGGAGCGCGAGGCCGCCCAGGCCCGCGTCACCGAGCTCACCGGGACCGCCGAGGAGGCTGCCGCAGCCCGCGACGCGGCCGAGGCGCGTGCCCAGCAGGCCGAGACCGAGCTGGAGCGTGCGCTGGCCGAGCAGGCCGAGCAGCACGCGGCGGAGAAGGCGCGCCTGGTCCAGGAGGCCGCCACCGAACGTGCGGCGGCCGAGGAGCGGGTCTCCGAACAGGTCCGGCTGGCCGAGGCCGCCGTCGCGGCCCGGGAGGCCGCCGAGGCGAGCGCCCGCAGCGCGCAGGAGGAGTACCAACGCGCCGAGGCCGAGAAGGCGCAGCTGGTCGACGCCGAGTCCGGTCGCCGCGAGGAGGCCGAGGCCCGCGCGGCCGAACAGGCCGAGCTCGCCCGCGCCGCCGCCGAGGAGCGCGAGGCCGCCCGGGCGCGCGTCACCGAGCTGACCAGCGCCGCCGAGGAGGCCACGGCCGCCCGTGACGCCGCCGAGCACCGCGCACGACAGGCCCTCACCGAGTACGAGAACGCCGCCTCCGAGCAGCAGGCCCGGTTGGCAGCGTTGCAGGCCTCGCTGATCCAGATCGAGGAGGAGGCCGCCCTCCAGGCGCGCGCTCGGATCGAGGCCGAGCAGGCCGCGACCGCCCACGCCCGGGCACGCGCTGCCGCCGAGCAGCTCGCCGCGGAGCAGGCCGTCGCCCGCGCCGAGGCCGAGGCACGCGCCACCGAGCTGGTGCAGCAGGCCGCCGAGGCCCGCGCCGCCGCCGAGCGGGCGGCGACGGCCACGACCGCCGCTGCCGCGTCGGCCGCGGCGCCGATGGCGGGGCCGCAGGTGACCGAGCCGGCAGTGGAGCCGGAGTCGACCGCGGACCCGCTGACCGATCCGCTCTCCTCCCTCGACGCCGACGAGCCGGTCCTGGCAGCCGAGCTCGCCACCGACGAGGTCGACCGGGCCGACGAGACCCAGCACGAGGCCGAGGACCGCCACGAGGCCGAGGAGGTCGAGGCGGCCGAGGAGGTCGAGGACGACGAGACCGACGGCTTCGACGACGTCGAGGACCTGGCCGGACTCGAGGACCTCGAGGCGATCATCGACGCCGAGGACGCGGAGGGTGTCGACCCCGAGCAACCGGAACCGGCCGAGGACATCGACGCTGAGCCCGCCGACGGGGCGAGCGAGCCCGAGACTGCGTCCGAGGAGCCCGAGACCGACGTCCCGGTCGTCGTGGCCGACGACCTCGAGCCCGAGGTCGAGGACCTCGACGCCGAGCCGACCCCCCTCCCCGCGGACGAGGAGTCGGCGCTGGTCGAGGACGAGGAAGCACTGGTCGACGACGACGCCGTGGAGGAGCCCACTCCCGAGGCGGAGCTCGACGCGGACCTCGACCCGGAGCCCGAACCCGCACCGGAGGACCGCCCGCTCACCGCCACCAGCGCGTTCGCACCGGCAACCACCCCGGCGGCGGAGCCGGAGGAGGTGGACGAGACCCTCACCGGGGACGACGAGGCCGCACCGGCGGACGACAGCAGCGAGCCGGCACCGGACGCCGCCGTCGCCGCGGTCGGGGCCGTCGACGCCACCCACCGCAGCTACCACGCCAAGCGCGGCTCCGACAGCCTCGCCCCCATCGCCCTGCTGGCCGCCCTCGCCTGCGCCGGCGTCCTGGGGCGCCAGGCCTACTTCGGCGAGCTCACCGCGGACCTCGGCCTCAGCGTCGGCCTGACCGTTGCCGCCGTGGCGCTGCTCATCTTCGCCGTGCGGATGACCAACTCCTCCCGCATCGTCCACCTCGACGACCGCGGCCGGCTCAAGCTCACGCTGGGCGAGAACCGGCACGAGTTCGACCTCGCCAGCCCCGGCACCGAGATCGAGCAGGTCGGCGAGCCCGGCCAGCGCGGGTGGAAGATCCTCGTCCTGCGCCGCAACATGGCCCCGATCACCATCGACGCGACGATGGTCGACCCGGGCTCCTTCACCCAGGCGGTGCGCCAGTGGCGACCCAACCTCTGAGCGGCCCTCCCGACGACTCCGAGACCGCGGCGCTGCGGGCCGAGCGGGACGCCCTTGCGCGACGTGCCGCGGCCGCCGAACGCCGCATCGCCGAACTCGAGACCGAGCTCGCCCGCGCCCGCGGTGAGTTGGCACAGCAGGCCGACCGGGAGCAGGACGACGGCCTGTCGCTCTTCGAGGGCGGCGAGAGCACCGGCAGCCCCATCGCCGGAGACGGCAGCGACCCCCGAGCCCTGCCGCTCATCCTCGGCGCCACCGCGATCGTCGCCGCCATGGTGACCCTGCTGGCCTTCCTCAACGGCAACCTCTTCACCTGGTTCGGCATCGGCATGGCCGCCATCACCGCGGGCCTGGCCTACGCCGCCGTCGCCACCCGCGTGGAGCCGGTCAGCGTCCACCTCGCCCGCGGCATCGTCCACATCGAGCAGGGCGACACGAAGTACCGCTTCGACCTCAGCCACGAGGCCACCCGTGTCGAGCAACACGGCCGCCCCGGTGACAGCGACTGGCGCATCACCTTCGCACGGCGCCACACCGGCCCCTTCAGCGTCGACGCCACCATGGTCGACGCCGCGGCGTTCAGCGCACAGGTCCAGCAGTACCGCCCCTCCCTCTGACCCGTCGACGACGCGCCACCGGGCCCCACCTCGGCGCTGCTCCGACTTCACCGCCCGTTCACCGGTCGATGGAAGAATCCGACCCATGACGCTGCACTCGCTGCCCGACTCCCCCGACGACGACGCGCCGGCCGGCGGCACCGTCGAGGAGACCGGTGCAGCGGAGACCGCGGCGCACCACATCGCCGAGACCGAGGGCCGGTTCCTGGACCGTGAGCTGTCCTGGCTCCGGTTCAACGAGCGCGTCCTCGAGCTCGCCGAGGACCCCGACCTCCCGCTGCTGGAGCGGGCACGGTTCCTGGCCATCTTCACCAGCAACCTGGACGAGTTCTTCATGGTGCGCGTCGCCGGCCTCAAGCGACGCATCGCCACCGGGCTGGCAGTGCGTGCCGCGTCGGGCAAGATGCCGCGCGACATCCTCGAGTCGATCTGGACCCTCAGCCGCGAGCTGATGCAGCGCCAGGCCCGCACCTTCCGCGAGCAGGTCGCTCCGCTGCTCTCGGAGGAGGGCATCGAGGTCGTGCGGTGGTCCGGGCTCACCAGCGAGGAGCAGGAGTCCAGCTCGCGGCTCTTCCGCGACCGCGTCTACCCCGTGCTGACGCCGCTGGCCGTCGACCCGGCCCACCCCTTCCCCTACATCTCGGGGCTGTCGCTCAACCTCGCCGTCACGCTGCGCAACCCGCTGACGGAGAAGGAGCACTTCGCCCGCGTGAAGGTGCCGCCGAACTTCGACCGCTTCGTGGCACTGGGCAACGACCGCTTCGTCCCCCTCGAGGACGTCATCGGCGCCCACATGGACCGGCTCTTCCCGGGCATGGAGGTGCTGGAGGCCCACACCTTCCGCGTCACCCGCAACGAGGACGTCGAGGTCGAGGAGGACGACGCCGAGAACCTCCTCGCCGCCCTGGAGAAGGAGCTGCTGCGCCGCAAGTTCGGCCCGCCGGTCCGCCTCGAGGTCGAGGAGTCGATGCCGGCCGAGATCCTCGAGCTGCTCGTCTCCGAGCTCGACGTGGCCCAGGAGGAGGTCTTCCAGCTCTCCGGCCCGCTGGACCTGCGCGGCCTGCACAGCATCGCCGACCTGGGCCGCGAGGAGCTGAAGTACCCCGCCTTCGTGCCCAGCACCCACACCCAGCTCGCCGAGGTGGAGTCCGCCGCCCCGGTCGACGTCTTCAAGGCCATCCGGCGCCACGACGTACTCCTCCAGCACCCCTACGACTCGTTCGCCACCTCGGTGCAGCGCTTCATCGAGCAGGCGGCCGCCGACCCGCACGTGCTGGCGATCAAGCAGACCCTCTACCGCACCTCGGGCGACTCCCCCATCATCGACGCCCTCATCGACGCCGCCGAGGCCGGCAAGCAGGTGCTGGTGCTGGTCGAGATCAAGGCACGCTTCGACGAGCAGGCCAACATCACCTGGGCCCGCAAGCTGGAGGAGGCCGGCTGCCACGTCGTCTACGGCCTGGTGGGCCTCAAGACCCACTGCAAGCTGTCACTGGTGGTGCGCGACGAGCCCGAGGGCATCCGTCTCTACACCCACATCGGCACCGGCAACTACAACCCCAAGACCTCGCGGCTGTACGAGGACCTGGGCCTGCTGACCACCAACCAGGACGTCGCCGAGGACGTGGCGCACCTGTTCAACAACCTCAGCGGCTGGTCGCGCGGGGCGACGTACGACGAGCTGCTGGTCGCGCCGGACACCGTCCGCAGCGGTCTCATCGAGCAGGTGCACCGCGAGATCGAGCACCAGCGCGCCGGGGGCGAGGGCCACGTGCGGATCAAGGCCAACTCCATCGTCGACGAGGAGATGATCGACGCGCTCTACCTCGCCTCCTGCGAGGGGGTGAAGGTCGACCTGTGGATCCGCGGCATCTGCGCGCTGCGGCCCGGCGTCCCCGGACTGTCGGAGAACATCACGGTCCGCTCGGTCCTCGGCCGCTTCCTCGAGCACAGCCGGGTCTTCTGGTTCGCCGGCGGCGGCGAGCCGGTCGCCTGGATCGGCTCGGCGGACATGATGCACCGCAACCTCGACCGCCGCGTCGAGGTCCTGGTGCGCCTCCCCGGTGCCTCCGCGACCAAGGAGGTCGGCCGGCTGCTCGACCTCGGCTTCGACCCCGAGACCGAGGCCTGGGACCTCAGTGCCGACGGCAACTGGCACCGCGTCCGCGGTACTCGGCACCTGCAGGAGACGCTGATCGCACGCCAGCGGAAGCGTCGCAAGACGGGCTGACCGAGACCGACTGGTCGACTCGACGAGCGGCCGAGTTCCTGGTTGTGCGCACCCCTCACCTAGCATGAGTTCCGTTCGTCTCCGCCTCACCAGGAGTTCATCTTGGGCCTGCGCCTGCGACCGGTCGACCAATCGTTCTACGAGCTGTTCTCCACAGCCGCCCAGCACCTCGTCCTCGGTGCGGACATCCTGGCGGAGATGCTGGCTGACGGAGCGGACCGTGAGGGCATCGCGCAGCGCATGCGCGAGGCCGAGCACGAGGCCGACGAGACCACCCACGAGCTGGTCCGCAAGGTCAACAAGACCTTCGTGACGCCGTTCGACCGCGAGGACATCTACGCCCTCGGCGGCGGGCTCGACGACGTCATGGACCTGATGGACGAGGCCGTCGACCTGATGCTGCTCTACGAGGTCCACGTGCTGCCGCCGGAGTGCTCCGAGCAGGTCCAGCTGCTCCAGCAGTGCGCGTCACTCACCGCGGAGGCCATGCCCCGCCTGCGGTCGACGAAGTCGCTGGAGGACTACTGGATCGAGATCAACCGTCTCGAGAACGCCGGCGACCGCAACCACCGGCGTGCCCTGGCCAAGTTGTTCTCCGGTGAGTACGACACGTTGACGGTGCTCAAGCTCAAGGACGTCATCGAGGCGCTCGAGAGCGCCATCGACGCCTTCGAGCAGGTGGCCAACACCGTCGAGCAGATCGCCGTCAAAGAAGGCTGATCGGTGACCCTGACCCTCGCGATCGTCATCGCGGTCGTCGTGATCGCGCTGGTGTTCGACTACACCAACGGCTTCCACGACGCAGCGAACGCCATCGCGACCTCGGTGTCCACCCGTGCGCTCACGCCGCGCGTCGCCCTGGCGTTGGCAGCGGTGATGAACTTCGTCGGCGCGTTCCTGGGCCAGAAGGTCGCCCAGACCGTCAGTGAGGTCATCAAGCCCGACCAGGACAACCACGGCCTGATCGTGGTCGCCGGCGGACTGCTCGGCGCCATCATCTGGAACATCATCACCTGGTACTTCGGCATGCCGTCCTCCTCCTCGCACGCCCTCATCGGCGGCCTGGTCGGTGCGGCGATCGGCGGCCTGGGCACCGACTTCGTCGAGTGGGACGCCGTGGTCGGCAAGGTGCTGATCCCGATGATCGTCTCGCCGATCGTGGCCATGGGTCTCGGTGCTGCGGTGATGTTCGCGATCATGTGGCTCTTCCGCAAGGCCAGCCCCGGCAAGGCCAACCAGGGCTTCCGCATCATGCAGACCATGTCAGCGGCGGCCATGGCGCTCGGCCACGGCCTGCAGGACGCGCAGAAGACGATGGGCGTCATCTTCCTCGCCCTGGTCACCGGCGGCTACGCCGGCGCCAGCGACGACCTGCCGCTGTGGGTGATCTTCTCCGCCGCGGCCGCGATCTCGCTCGGCACCTGGGCCGGCGGGTGGCGGATCATGCGCACGTTGGGCCGCCGCATCATCGACCTGGACCCGCCGCAGGGATTCGCCGCGGAGTCGGTCGCGGCCAGCGTGCTCTACACCACGGCGTACGCCGTCGAGGCGCCGATCTCCACCACGCACACGATCACCTCGGCCGTCATGGGCGTCGGCGCCACCAAGCGCCTCTCCGCGGTGCGGTGGGGCGTGGCCCGCTCGATCGTCACCGCGTGGGTGCTGACCTTCCCCATGGCCGCCCTCGCCGCCTGGGGCTGCTACGAGATCCTCCACCTGGTCTCCGGCGTCTAGGGGTCTCGACACGCTCGCCGGCGCTCGCGGCTCGACCACCAAGCGACCGCGCTCCCGCTGCCCCCCCAGATCGAAGCCTTGCTGGTCGAGCCGACGGCGCGAGGAACGAGCGCCGTCGCGTCGAGACCACCAGCACCGGTGCTCACAGGGTGAGCGAGTAGCCCCGTCCCCGGATGCGGCGGATGGCCGCGGTCCCCTCCAGCCGGTGCCGCAGCCGCGTCACGTGCATCGCGATGGTGTTGCCGCTCGGGCGCTTGCCGGCCGGGCCCCACAGGGCCGCCCGCAGGGCGTCGTCGGTGACCACCTCGGGGGCCGCCAGCAGCAACGCCCGGAGCAGCTCGAACTCCTTCAGCGGCAGGTCACCGATCCGGCTCTCCCCCACCCGGACGCTGTAGGAGCCCGCGTCCAGCTCGATGGGGCCGAACCGCACGCACGCGTGGTCGTCGAGCGCCCGCGGTGCGCGGTCGAGCACGTCGACCAGCTCCTCGGGCACGTACGGCCGTGACACGACCGCGTGCGCACCCAGCAGCATCAGCTCACCCGCCTCGGCCGCGGCATCGGAGCACACCCCGATGACGACGTACGCCGTCCCCCGCTCGGCCACCGTGGTGACGAACTCCAGCGTGGCGCCGCGCTCGCTGTCCGCGGCGACCACCACCACGTGCGGATCGAGGCGGCCGAACTCGATGAGCCCCTCCGTCGTGGTGCCCACCCAGGTCACGTGAACGCCACGGCCGGCCATCGCCGTCTCGAGCCCGTCGTGGTCCTCGCTCGGGTCGACCACGAGCACGTGGGCACCGGCGGCCTCCGCCCACCGGTGGAGGTAGGCACGGACCGACGTGGCACGGGGCGACGCCGTGGCGTCCACCCGGCTCGCCCGCCTGCTCATCGGGGTTCGGCCTGCGGGGCTCGCCTGCGCGGCACCGCGTTCCTCGGCGCCACTACGGCTCACCCAAAGCGACCGGAGATGTAGGCCTCCGTCGATTCCTGGTCCGGGTTGGCGAACATCTTCGTCGTCGGGTTGAACTCGACCAGCTGGCCGGGCTCCCCGGTCGCGCGCAGGTTGAAGAACCCGGTGTCGTCGGAGACACGGGCCGCCTGCTGCATGTTGTGGGTGACGATGACGACGGTGTAGCTGTCCTTGAGCTCGTGGATCAGGTCCTCGATCGCCGAGGTGGAGATCGGGTCCAGCGCCGAGCAGGGCTCGTCCATCAGCAGCACCTCCGGCTCGACCGCGATGGCGCGGGCGATGCAGAGCCGCTGCTGCTGGCCGCCGGACAGGCCGGCACCGGGCTTGTCGAGGCGGTCCTTGACCTCGGTCCAGAGGTTCGCGCCCTTGAGCGAGCGCTCGACCACCGAGTCCGCCTCGTCCTTCTTCATCCGCTTGGCGTTGAGGCGGTTGCCGGCCAGCACGTTCTCGTAGATCGACATCGTCGGGAACGGGTTGGGCCGCTGGAAGACCATGCCGATCTGGCGGCGTACGGCGACCGGGTCGATCGTGGGGTCGTAGAGGTCCACGCCGTCCACGACGACCTTGCCCTCCACGCGGGCGCCCGGGATCACCTCGTGCATTCGGTTCAGCGACCGCAGGAAGGTCGACTTGCCACACCCGGAGGGGCCGATGAACGCCGTCACCGAGCGTGCCTTGATGGACATGTTGACGCCCTCGACCGCGAGGAAGTCCCCGTAGTAGATGTTCAGGTCCGAGACGTCGATGCTCTTCGCCATGTCAGTTGATTCCTTGGACTCGTTGGTGTCGCCGGGTCACTTGCCGGTCTTGGGTGCGAAGACCTTGCCCACGACGCGGGCCAGGACATTCAGGGTCATCACGATGAAGATCAGGGTGAACGCCGCCCCCCAGACGCGGTCCTCCCAGATCTCGCCGTACTTGAAGTGCGAGGTCTGCGAGAGCGACTGGTAGATGAAGACCGGCAGCGTCTGCACCGCACCGTCGAACGGGTTCCAGTTGACGCTCCGCGCGGTGCCCAGGATCAGCAGCAGCGGCGCCGTCTCACCGGCGACGCGCGCGATCGAGAGCGTCACGCCGGTCACGATGCCCGCGACCGCGGTGGGGAGGACCACCTTCACGATGGTGCGCCACTTCGGCACGCCCAGCGCGTACGACGCCTCCCGCAGCTCGTCGGGGACCAGCTTGAGCATCTCCTCGACCGAGCGCACCACGGTCGGCACCATCAGCAGTGCGAGCGCGAGGCCGCCGCCGATGCCGATGCGGGGCAGCTCCTCGCCCAGCAGCACCTTGAACAGGGCCAGCGCGAAGAGGCCCGCCACGATCGAGGGGATGCCGGTCATGACGTCGACGAGGAAGGTGATGACCGAGGCCAGCTTGGTGCCGGGGCCGTACTCGACCAGCCAGATCGCGGTGAACAGGCCGATCGGGATCGCGATGATCGCGGCGCAGACCGTTACCAGGATGGTGCCCATGATGGCGTGGACGATGCCGCCGCCCTCGCCGAGCAGCGCACGGCCGGTCATGTCGGTGGAGAGGAACTCCGGGGTGATGACCGGGGCGCCCTTGACGACCACGGTGACGGTCAGGCTGACCAGCGGGATCATCGCCAGCACGAACGCCGTCCACATCAAGGTGCCGGCGAAGTGGTCGGTGGCGGCGCGCTTGCCCTCGACGGCGCGGGTCCACAGCGGGAACCCGACGACGAACAGGACCCAGGCGATGCCCACCGCGGTGGCGATGCCCTGGCCCAGGACCAGCGACACCAGGAAGCCGGCGGCCAGCGCGATGCCGGCCGCGAGCGGGACCGCCAGCCGCGGCAACCGGCCGTGACGGGCGTTGGGGTCGTGGAGGAGGGAGCTGGCGGGGTCGAGGGTGTCGACGCCGCCGCTGGACTCGGAGGGGAGGGTGTTGGTCATCAGATCAGGCCTTCGCGACGCCGCGGGTGGCCACCCAGCGACCGATGAAGTTGACGAGGAAGGTCAGGACGAAGAGCGCCAGACCGCAGAAGATCAGCACGTTGATCTTCAGGCCGGACGCCTCCTTGAAGGAGTTCGCGATGAACGCGGCGATGGTGTTGGAGTTCTCGCTGGAGACGATGTCGAAGCTCACGATGACACCGGTCGTCGAGAGCACCATGGCCACCGCCATGGTTTCGCCCAGCGCGCGACCGAGGCCGAGCAGCAGGGCGGCGACCATGCCGGAGCGGGCGTAGGGGAAGACCGCGAGCTTGATCATCTCCCAGCGGGTGGCGCCCAGCGCGAGGGCGGCCTCCTCGTGGGCGCTCGGGGTCTGCGCGAAGACCTCGCGCATGATGGCGGTGACGATCGGCAGCGCCATCAGGGCCAGCACGACGCCAGCGGTGAGGATCGTGCGGGCGGTCGCACTCGCCGGCCCGTCGAAGAGGGGGATCCAGCCGAAGTAGTCGACCAGGAACTGGTGCAGCGGCTGGAGGTAGGGCGCGAGGATGAAGGCGCCCCACAGGCCGAACACCACGCTGGGCACCGCGGCCAGCAGGTCGACGAGGAAGCCGACCGGCTTGGCCAGCCGGCGGGGCGCGTAGTGGGAGATCACCAGGCCCAGGCCCACGGCGAGCGGCGCGACGATCACCATGGCGATCATCGAGGCGAGCACCGTGCCGAACAACAGCGGACCGACCAGGCCCCACAGGTTGTCCTTGTCCCACACTTGCTCGTCCTCGGCGCCCAGCGCCGGCATGCCCTGGATCACCAGGAAGGCGCCGACACCGGCGAGGAAAACGATGACGAGCAGGGCGCCGATCAGGGCGGCCCTGCTGAAGACGGCATCGCCGACACGGCGGTTGCCGTCGGCGAGCTCTGCTGCTGGTGGATCCGCGATGGCGCTCACGCCAAGTCCTCCGTCGTCGGGTGGGGGTGGACCTGCGGGGTGGGTGCCGGGTTGCCCCGGCGCCCACCCCGGTCAGTGTGTCAGGTCGGTCAGCCGGCCGAGATCTGCTCGATGATGCCCTGGACTTCCTCCTGCAGCGCAGGGGCGAGCGGGGCCGAGCCGGCCTCGCTCTCGGCCATCGCCTGGCCGTCGTCGGAGACGATGTAGTCCATGTAGGCCTTCACCATGTCGGCCGTGTTCTGGTCCTCATACGTCGGGCAGGCCAACAGGTAGGAGGTCAGCACGATCGGGTAGGTGCCACCCTCGGTCGTGGTGTGGTCCAGGTCGAAGGCGAGGTCCATCTCGCCACGGTCCTCCACGCGCGGGGAGACCTCGAGGATCTTCGCCGCAGCCTCCGAGCTCGGGGCCACGAACTCGCCACCGACGCCCACGTTGGCCTGGCCGAGGCCGCCGGCCTGGCTGGCGTCGGCGTACCCGATGGTGTTGCTGGTCTCGGTCACGACCTGCACGACACCGCTGGTGCCCTGCCCGGCCTCACCGCCGGCCTTGGTCGGCCAGGTCTCGACGACACCGAAGTCCCACGCGTCCGCGGCGACCGCGTCCAGGTAGTCGGTGAAGTTCTCGGTGGTGCCCGAGTCGTCCGAGCGGTGGACCGGGGTGATCTTGGCGTTGGGCAGGTCTGCGTCGGGGTTGCTGTCCGCGATCGCCGGGTCGTTCCACTTGGTGATCTTGCCGGCGAAGATGCCCGCGACGGCCTCGGGGGTCAGGTTGAGCTCGTCGACGCCCTCGACGTTGAAGATGACCGCGATGGGCGAGACGTAGTTCGGGACCTCGATGACCTCGCCGCCGCACTGCTCCTGCGCACCGGAGAGCTCGCCCTCGTCGTCGGTCAGGTAGGCGTCGGAGCCGGCGATCGGGAAGCCGCCCGAGACGAAGTTCTCGCGACCCGTGCCGGAGCCGGTCGGGTCGTAGTTCACGGTGACGCCGGGAGCGGCCTCACCGAAGCCGACGATCCAGGCGCTCTGGGCGGACTCCTGGGAGGAGGCACCGCCGATGTTGAGGGAGCCGGAGAGGTCAGCGGCCTCCTCGCTGGCGCCGCCACCGGAGTCGCCACCGCAGGCCGTCAGGCCGAGCGCGAGGGCTGCAATACCGGGCACCAGGGCGCGGCGGGTGGAAATACTCTTCACTTCATGTCTCCTGATGTCGCAGAAGTACGGACATTCAGGAGTCTGGGCAGCCGAAGTGACCGGACAGCCCGCGACGGGTGAACGAGCGGTGAACGGAGTCGAGACGTTTCACGATCAGCCGTGAGGCCCGTCACGGGGTCAGGGGGCGTGCCGCTCCACCGCGACCACCCGCCCCTTGCGGAGGTGCACCACGAGCATCTCCGCCGGGGAGAGGTCCTCGGCCCGGTGCTTCTTGCGCAGGCCCAGCGCGTCGAAGACCAGCGGCAGCACCGGACGGTGCGTGCAGACCACGGCCCCCGTCTTCTGGTCGACCAGGTCGGTGATCACCGCGGTCAGCCCGTCCAGGTCCGCGTCCTCCTCGCTCAGGCTGTCCAGCGCGAGGGGATCCCAGCCGGTCATCTCGGCGTACGGCGCCACCGTCTGCCGGCAGCGCACGCTGGAGGAGGTGACCACGCGGGTGACGTCGTACGCCGCGAGGAGCGGGACGACCCGGTCGGCCTGCCCGTGGCCCCGCTGCAGCAGGGGACGCTGGCGGTCGTCGCCGGACCACGCCTTGCGGGACCGCGCCTGGCCGTGGCGCAGCACGACCAGGGCGCGCGTCTTGCGCCGCTGCGCAGCGGCCGCGGCGAGCGTCTCGCGGTCCTGGTCGTAGGTGAGCCGGTCGGGCGCCTCGGCGAGCGGCACCCAGGCGACGTCGTCGATCTCGTCGTTGGGCTCGTAGCCGGACACGTCGTCGTCGCCGACCACGCGTGCGGTCCAGTAGTCGACCGTCTTGGGGCGGCCCTTGGCGCGGTACTGCTGCTGCGGCAGGGGTGCCCCCAGCCGCACGTGGAGGCCGGTCTCCTCGGCGGTCTCGCGGACCGCGGTCACCGCGAGGTGCTCGCCCCGCTCGACCTTGCCCTTGGGGAAGGACCAGTCGTCGTACTTGGGACGATGGACCACCAGGACCTCACGACCCGGCCGGAAGGCAACGACGCCGGCAGCCCGGACAGCGGCACGGTTGCGGGACACGCGCGCTAGTGTCACATCCCGACCCGCAGGACAGGGAGAGCCACCCGAGATGACATCCAAACGTCGCACGATCGTCATCGGCGCGATCCTTGCGGTGGTCCTCGGTGGCGGCGTCCTCGCCTGGCAGGCGTGGCAGCAGGACTCCCGGCTGGCGACCGCGGTCGCGCTGGCGCCCGGCGACAGCCAGCGGCTGAGCTGGACCGACTGGTCCGGCGTGCGGGAGGAGCTCGGCGCCGACCTCACCGGCGCGGGCCCGGAGGAGGTCGAGGCGTTCCTCGACCGCGGGTACGACGCGGACCTCACCTCGACCTCGGCGGTCCTCACCTCGGCGACCGCGCTGCAGGAGCAGTGGGACCTCTCCCCCGCCGACCTGGAGTGGGAGCTGCTCGCCCAGGCCGTCGACGGCCAGGTGGTGCTCCTCGGTCCGGGCGAGGACTTCGACTACGAGGCGTTCCGGGAGCGGTTGCGCGCGGCGGGCTACGTCGAGCCCGACGAGGAGGGCGGCACCTGGCAGGCCGGTGAGGGCGAGCTCGCCGAGCTCGGCCTGCCGCCGGAGGTGGGCAGCGTGCGGGTCGACGAGGACGCCGGGGTCGTCGCGACGAGCGAGGTGGCGGCGTACCTCGCGCAGTGGGACGAGGAGCTGCGCGAGGACGACGTCGACGAGGGCGTCGCCGACGTCGTGGGTGCCTATGACGAGGTCCGGGCGCTCTCTGCGGTGGTCTACACCGGCGACCAGGCGTGCGGGGAGCTGGCGATGAGCCAGGCCGACGGCGCCGACAACGCCCGTGCCGACCAGCTCATCGCCGACGCCGGTGAGATCCATCCGCTGCGGGGCTACGGCATGGCCGCGCTCCCGGGGGACGCCGTGCGGGTCGCGATGGCCTTCGAGTCCGACGACCAGGCACGCACCGACGCCGACACCCGCTCCACCCTCGCCGCCGGCGACGCCCCGGGCCAGGGCGGCACCTTCCCGGACCGCTTCCGGCTCGGCGAGGTCTCGGCCCGCGGCAACGTCGTCCGCATGGAGCTGGCCCCGACCGAGGGCTCCTACGTCCTCTCCGACCTCTCCAGCGGACCGGTGCTGTTCGCGACCTGCTGAGGTCGGCCCGGCGAGATAGTCCCTGACGAAAAGCACCCGAAACCGGCGTCCGGAGGTGCTCTTCGTCAGGCACTACCAGGTCAGGCCGCGCGGTACCTCAGGAAGCGAGCACGCTCGGCCGCGCTGAGCGCCCGCCGCTGCTCCACCGTGGCCGTGGACGTCCACCACGCAGGTGGAACGATCGTCCACGTGCGCCGCTGGGCACCGGTGGCCCCAGCGCGTCGGTACGCCGCGTCCAAGCGACGGAGGAAGCTCCCCTGCGGATCACCCGCCAGCCACGTGACCGCCTCGAGGCCGTGGGCCCGGAAGGCGGCGTCTCGGTTGACGTCGGTGACCCGCTGGTCAGGCTCGAGGTGGTGGGCGCCGTCGTACTCCCCCACGACCCCGGCCACCGGATCGACGAGGTCCGGCGTACCGATGTGGCGGCCCGTCCGGTCGAACAAGGGTTGGTTGTGCAGGGGAGGCGGATGCCCGCCGTCGAGCTCCCAGACCAGGCCCATACGAGTCTCGGCCGGTGACCATGAGTTCTCCGCCCCGTGGTCACGTGCCCATCGCGCCTGCGGGACACCGGTCCATCCGGACTGGCGCCCGATGACCTCGCTTGCTTCGGCGAGCGAGACGAGATCGGAGTACGCCGCCATGTCGAGCGCCGCGACGGCCTCCCGCCGGTCGGTGGACCGCCGCATGCTGTGGACCACCGACCAAGCCGGCACCGTGACGGGGATCCCATCCACGACGACGATGTCGTGGCGGCTCACACCTTCGCCGCACGGTTGGATACCGGGTTGCGGGCGGATGTCCTGCGTGCCGACGAGGATGGTCACCGGCTTGGTTCGAGCGCCACCACCGGTGAACCACACACCACCCAGCCATCTCAGCGCCGCCCACCCCGTGATGGCGCATCCGGTCGGCACGACGACGGAGGCCTCGAGGATGCGTTGGTCGACATTCGCAGCATCGACCGCGGCCGGGACGTAGAAGCCGTGACTGGTCTGACGCCAGCGAGGACCTCGCGCCTGTCCACGCGTCGGTCCGTCGGCCCCCGTCGGGTCAATGCGGACCGGTCGTACCAGACCGCGATGAGGAGCCTCTTCCATGACCGCACCCTGCGCGGCTCACTCGCGGTCCTCAACGGTGCGATTCGTTATCCACAGCGACCGTCGGATAGTCCCTGACGAAAAGCACCCGAAACCGGCCTCCGGAGGTGCTTTTCGTCAGGGACTATCCACCTGAGTCAGCGGAACCGGCGCAACCGCAGGCTGTTGCTCACCACGAAGACCGAGGAGAGCGCCATGGCGGCGCCGGCGAGCATCGGGCTGAGCAGGGCGGCGGCGGCCAGCGGCAGGGCGGCCACGTTGTAGCCGAACGCCCAGAACAGGTTGCCGTGGATGGTGCGGAGCGTACGCCGCGCGAGCCGGACCGCGTCCGCAGCGCCACGGAGGTCGCCGTGGGTGATGGTCAGGTCGCTGGCCTCGCGCGCGACGTCGGCGCCGGCGCCCATCGCGATGCCGAGGTCGGCCTGTGCGAGGGCGGCCGCGTCGTTGACGCCGTCGCCGACCATCGCGACCGATCGGCCCTGCTCCTGGAGGTCGCGCACCACGCGCACCTTGTCGGCGGGGAGTACGTCGGCGATCACCTGATCGATGCCGACCTCGGCGGCGACGGCTCGTGCCGCACGTTCGTTGTCGCCGGTGAGCAGCATCGGCTCCAGGCCGAGGTCGCGCAGTCGACCGATCGCCTCGGCGGCCTCGGGCTTGACGGTGTCGGCGACCACGACGACGCCCCGGGCGTGCCCGGCCCACCCCACGACGACCGGCGTCGCACCGTCGGCGCGGGCGGCCTCGACCGCGTCGGTGACCTCGCCGGCCACGGACCAGCCGAGGTCGTCGAGCAGGGCGGGACGCCCGACGACGACGTCCTCGTCCTCGACGCGGCCCCGCACACCGAGCCCCTCGTGGTTGGTGAACCCGGTGACGCCGCCCGCGACGTGCCCGGCGGCGATGGCGCGGGCGATGGGGTGCTCGGAGGCGGCCTCGAGCTGCGCGGCGCGGCGGTGCACCGTGTCGGCGTCCTCCCCGGGCGCGGCGACGACGTCGACCAGCGTCATCTCGCCGCGGGTCACGGTGCCGGTCTTGTCCAGCACGATGGTGTCGATCCCGCGGGTGGCCTCGAGTGCCTCCGGCCCCCGCACGAGCAGGCCCAGCTGGGCACCGCGGCCGGTGCCGACCATCAGGGCGGTGGGCGTCGCCAGGCCGAGCGCACACGGGCAGGCGATGATCAGCACCGCGACGGCGGCGGTCAGCGCGACGGCCGCTCCCTGGCCGGCCAGCAGCCACCCGGCGAGAGTGACGAGCGCCAGCCCGATCACGGCGGGCACGAAGTAGGACGACACCCGGTCGGCGATGCGCTGGGCGTTGGCCTTGCCCGCCTGGGCCTCCTCGACGAGTCGCGCGAGCTGCGCCAGGTGGGTGTCGCTGCCGACGCGGTCGGCGCGGACGACGAGACGGCCGGTGGCGTTGACGGCACCGCCGACGACGTCGTCCCCCTCGCGGACCTCGACCGGCACCGACTCACCGGTCAGCAGCGACTGGTCGACCGCGGAGAACCCGGCGACGACCCGGCCGTCGGTGGCGACCTTCTCCCCCGGCCGGACGACGAAGTGGTCTCCCACGCCGAGCTGCTCCGGGGCGATCAGGGTCTCGGGCCCGTCCAGTCCGTCACGGAGTACGGCGACCTCGCGCGCGCCCAGGTCGGCCAGTGAGCGCAGGGCGTCGCCGGCGCGCTGCTTGGCGCGCTTCTCGAAGTAGCGGCCGGCGAGCAGGAAGGTGGTGACGCCCGCGACGACCTCGAGGTAGACGTTGTCGAGTCCGTCGCTCGGCCCGTCGCGGAAGCCGACGAAGGGGTCGAAGCCGTGGCTCATGCCCAGCTCGCCGGCGCTGCCGAAGAACAGCGCGACCAGCGACCAACCGAAGGCGGCGGTGACGCCGACCGAGACCAGGGTGTCCATCGTGGTGGCGCCGTGGCGCAGGTTGGTCCAGGCGGCGCGGTGGAAGGGCGCCGCCGCCCACACCGCGACCGGCGTCGCGAGCACCAAGGAGACCCACTGCCACCCAGTGAACTGCAGCGGCGGCAGCATCGCCAGCACGATGACCGGCACGCTCAGGATCGCCGAGACCGTCAGCCGCCGACGCAGCGCGCCGACCTCGTCGCTCGCCCCGGGCGTCTCCTCCGCGGTGCGCACGGTCGCGCCGTACCCCGCGGCCTCGACGGTATCGACCAGTCGGTCGAGGGGTACGCCGTCGACGGTGGTGACGGACGCGCGCTCGGTGGCGTAGTTGACCGTGGCGGTCACGCCGTCGAGCTTGTTGAGCTTGCGCTCGATCCGGTTGGCACAGGAGGCGCAGGTCATGCCCGTCAGGTCGAGCTCGTGGGCCTGCTCCGCGTCGTGGGCGGCAGGGCGCGTGGTCTCACTCAAGGGTGTAGCCCGCCTCGGTCACCGCGGCGTCGACGTCGACACGCGCGATCGGGTCCGCGCTGGTCACCACGACGGTGCCGGTCTCGACGGTGACGTCGACCTGCTCGACGCCCGCGAGCTCGCCGACCTCCTCGCGGACCGAGGCGGCGCAGTGCTCGCAGGTCATGCCGGTGACGTGCCAGGTGCTGGTCATGCTCATGGGTGGCTCCTCGGGTCTCAGGACTTCACGAGTCGCTGGATGGCAGCGACGGCCTCGGTGATCTTCTCCTCGGCCTCGGCGTCGCCGGCTCGTGCGGCGTCGACGACGCAGGAGGCCATGTGCTCCTCGAGCAGCGACATCGAGAAGGAGTGCAGGGCACTGGTCATCGCCGAGACCTGGGTCAGGATGTCGATGCAGTACTTCTCCTCCTCGACCATCCGCTGCAGGCCGCGGGCCTGCCCCTCGATCCGGCGCAACCGTCGGAGATGGGCGTCCTTGCGTGCCAGGTAGCCGTACTGGTGCTCCTCCTGTGTCATGCCACCACTATACCCCCCATGGGTATCCGTTCAAGGCCGGGCGCCCCGGCACAAAAGGCACGAGGCCCCGTCCGTGCGGACGGGGCCTCGCGTGAAGTGCGGTTCGAGGAACCTCAGAGGGGAACGACGTTCTCCGCCTGCGGGCCCTTGGGGCCCTGGGTGACGTCGAACTCGACCTTCTGGTTGTCCTCCAGGGTCTTGTAACCCTGGGACTGGATCGCCGAGTAGTGGACGAAGACGTCGTCTCCGCCACCCTCCTGCTCGATGAAGCCGAAGCCCTTCTCGGCGCTGAACCACTTGACGGTGCCCTGAGCCATGTTGCTCGTTACTCCTCGTGTCGGGGCGAGAGCCGCCACCTCGGCGGCCCACAACGGATGCGATGACTCGTCGCTCCGACCCGTGGATGGAGACCACGAAGCAGATACGCCGTCGGCCACAAGACTCCGCAGGCGTCATACCGGTGGAACTTGCATCCGTTGCGAGGGTGAGACTATCAACGCCGCGGGGATTCCAACCCTTCGCGGCGCAACTTTCTCACCGACTACTGCCAGGCCTTGACGTAGTCGATGACGAACTCCGCCGGCAGGTCGGTGTGCGGACCCACGGCGTTGTTGCCGGTCTCCTTGTCCACCGCCATCGTGAGCGCGATGTTGAAGGGGTGGTCGAAGGGCTGCGGGGCGACGAGTGGACTGTCGGGCTGCCACGTGCGGGTCCAGCACTGCTGGCCGTCCTGGTAGAAGCGCATCTCCTGCGGCGTCCACTCCACGGCGTAGGTGTGGTACTTGCTGACGTCGGCGATGCTGCACCACCAGCCGCTGTCACCCCAGTAGGTGCGGCCGGAGTAGTGGAGCGAGGGCAGCACGGTGGTCGGCGAGCCGGACCACCACTCCGCGATGTCGATCTCGCCGGAGTGCGGCCAGCGGCCGTAGGTGTGCTCGTTGGGGTAGAGCCAGAACGCCGCATGCAGGCCGGTCTGGTCGGTGTCGGGCAGCTTGGCCCGGATCTCGAAGCGGCCGTAGGTCTGGGAGAAGCGACCACGGGTGCCGACACTGGCGCCGGTGTAGCGGGTGTCGAAGTCACCCAGCGGGCTCCGGCAGGTGAACGGCGCCCCCTCGTCCCGGGCGGTGAGGACCATGGTGCCGCGGCGCAGCGCGACGTTCGGGCGGCCCGCCTTGATGCAGGTCTGGTCGACGCGGAAGCCGCTCCAGCGGGTCTCACCGGCGAGCCACTTGTCGTCCACGGGCTGCCCGTTGCCGGCGAAGTGGTCGACGAACGTGCACGACCAGGTGCCGCCCTCGGGCTTGCCGAGGATCGCGCCGCAGGCGTCGGCGGCCGCAGGCGCGGCGGCCCGGGGTACGACGCGCGGCACCGTTTCTGCCTGTGCGGCCGGTGAGCCCGGCAGCAGTCCGAGCGCGACCAGCAGGGCACTTCCCGCACCGATCGCCAGTCGCCGGGCGCTTCGTTGCCTCATCGTGGCCATCACGCCACACCGTCCTTCCCGAGATCGTGACGGCCCCGGCGCGCGGACATCACTTCCACACCTTGACGTGGTCGATCACGAATTTCGCGGGGAGCTTGGTGCGCGCCGTGACCCCATTCCTGCCGCCACTGTTGTCCACCGCCATCGTGAGCGCAATGTTGAAGGGGTGGTCGAAGGGCTGCGGCGCCTCGAGTACGCCGGTCGGCTGCCACTTCCGCTTCCAGCACTGGCGGCCGTCCTGGTAGAAGCGCATGACGCGCCGGTTCCACTCGATCGCGTAGGTGTGGAACTTGTTGACGTCGCGGACGCGGCACCACCAGCCGGTGTCGGCCCAGTACTTGCGGCCCGGGTAGTGCAGCGACGGCAGCACCCGGCGGGGAGTCCCCGACCACCACTCGGCGATGTCGATCTCACCCGAGTTCGGCCACCGGCCGTAGGTGTGCTCGGTGGGATAGAGCCAGAACGCCGCGTGCAGGCCGGGCCGGTTGGTCGCGGGGAGCTTGGCCCGGACCTCGAAGCGGCCGTAGGCCTGGGAGAACCGACCGCGCGTGCCGACGCTCGCGCCGGTGTAGCGGGTGTCGAAGTCGGCGAGCGGGTTCTTGCAGGTGAACGAGCTGCCCTCGTCGCGGGCCTTGAGGACCATCTTGCCGCGGCGCACCTTGACGTTGCGCTTGCCGGCCTTGATGCAGGTGCCCTCGACGCTGAAGCCGCTCCACAGGGTCTCCCCCGAGAGCCACTTGTCCTCGTCCGGCTGTCCGCTGCGGGAGAAGTTGTCCACGAACGTGCACCGCCAGCGACGGCCGCTGCGCTTGCGGATCTTGCGACCGCACGCGTCGCGGCGCGCGGCCACCGTCTGCTTCACCTGCTGCGGCACGGCCGCCGACGCGGTCTCCGTGGCGGACGCCTGTGCCCCCGGTGCCGTCATCCCCGCCGGGAGGAGGCCCAGCGCCACCGTCGCCGACGCGACGGCGACCACTGCGGCCCGACGTACCCGAGCTCGTCGTTGGAACATTGCCACTCTCCCGTACGGCGTCTCCGCCATCCCATGAACACGATTGCGGCCATTGTGTGAGCTGCGACGCGCCGCCGTATCGCCAACTCGTGGGATGTGGCCGAACGACGGCGGCCCGTATGGTCCGTTGTGACCAGACAGCGTGGAAGGAGCCCGCGGCCCCGGGGCCCGGTACGGACGGGGCCCGTGACTGCGATACTTGGCCCGCCTGGGCCCCTAGCTCAATTGGCAGAGCAGAGGACTTTTAATCCTTTGGTTGTGGGTTCGAGTCCCACGGGGCCTACTGGTCGCCCCTCGCGATCGTGTCCTCGACGACCTGGTTGAGCCGGGCTCCGTGGGGCCAGCCGGCGTAGTGGCAAAGGAAGATGACGATCTCGCGCAGCGCGGTCGCGTCCAGCTCGCCGTTGGCGTACGCCGCCGGCACCTGGATGCCGAGCACGTCGGCACCACCGGTGCCGGCCAGCAGGCCGATCAGCAGGAGGCGGCGGTCGCGGTCGGAGAGTCCCTCGCGCTGCCACACGTCGCCGAAGAGGTGGTCGGCGGTGTAGCCGAAGAAGTCGCCCTCGCCGTCGGTCATGTCGAAGCCGTAGACCTGCTCCATCTTCTGCAGCCCTCGGCGGCGTTGCTCGGGCAGGTCGGCGAACTTGTCGGTCATGGGTGTCTCCCGTCGGTCGAGGCGGCGTTCACGGCAGTCCCAGGCCGGGACCGAGGCGGTCGCGGGCGAGCCGCGCCAGGGGGACGTCCACGCCGAGCTCGTCGGCGAGGGCGCACGCGAACCCGAGGTCCTTCTCCCCCAGGTCGCGGACGTGGCCGAAGACGTCGTGCCAGAAGTCGTCCGGCTCGATCTCCGCGGTGGTGTCGCGGTGCATGATCGCGCCGGGGCCGCCCGTGATCGCGTCGGTGTGGCGGACGACGTCCCCGAGCGCGACGAGGTCCAGCCCCGCGGCCTCGGCGAGCCGCTGGGCCTCGGTCGCGGCCGTGAACGCGACGAAGTGGAGCAGGTTGCGGGCGAGCTTGAAGCGGGTGCCGGCGCCGACCTCGCCGGCATGGACGACCTTCTCCCCCAGCACCTCCAGTGCGGGCCGGGCCCGCGCGAACGCCTCGTCGCTGCCGCCCACCAGGATCGCCAGCGTCCCGGCCGCGGCGCCCATCGGGCCACCGGAGACCGGAGCGTCCACGACGTGTACGCCGTGCCGCGCGGCCGCGTCCGCCAGGTCGGCCGGCGTCGTGGGTGCGACCGTGGAGTGCACCGCGACCACGAGCGGCTCCCCGCCCGCGCGACCGCCGGCCAGCACCGACTCGAGCACGTCGCGCACCTGGTCGTCGTCGCGCACCATCACGCACACCACGTCGACGTCACGCGCGAGGTCGCCGAGGTCCTCCGCAGCGCTCGCCCCGGCTTCGGTGAGCTCGGCGACCGGGCCGGGCGCGACGTCGTACACGGTCAACGAGACGTGTTCGGCGGCGGCGAGCCGCTGCGCCATCGGCTTGCCGATGTTGCCCAGGCCGACGAAGCCGACCCGGGTCCGGGCCGAGTCGACCGACGGTCGTCGCGGATGCTCGGTCACCGTCGCCCCCTCACAGCCGGAAGGTCTGGCCGCCGTCGACGGCGAGGACCTGGCCGGTGATCCACGACGCCTCCTCGGAGAGCAGGAACAGGCACGCTCCCACCATGTCGCGGGGCTGCCCCATCCGCTTCAGCGCGAGGTTCTTGACCAGCTCCTGGGACGCATCGCCCGCCTGGGTGCGGGTCGCCTCGGTGTCGGTCGGCCCGGGCGCGATCGCGTTGACCCGGATGCCCATGCCGCCCACCTCGTGGGCGAGCTGCTGGGTGAGGCCGTTGATGCCGACCTTCGCCAGCCCGTAGAACCCGGAGTAGAGGTAGGCCGCGGTGCTGGACTGGTTGACGATCGCGCCGCCGCCACGCGCCTGCATCGACGGCAGGCAGGCCCGCGTCATCACCAGTGCGCCGTCGAGGTTCACGCTCATGAACTTCTTGTAGTAGTCCCAGTCGACGCTGACCAGCAGGTCGAAGGCCATGTCGCCGTAGATCGCGGCGTTGTTGACCAGCGCATCGATGCCGCCGAAGGCCTCGGTCGCCTCCGCTGCCAGCGCCTCCGCCGACTCCGGCGAGGACACGTCGCAGCGCACGAACCGCGCCGAGCCGCCGTCGGCCCCGATCCGCTTCGCGACCTGCTCCCCCGACTCCTCGTTGAGGTCGGCCACGACCACGTGGGCGCCCTCCGCGGCCAGCGCCACGGCGTACGCCTCCCCGATGCCCTGGGCCGCGCCGGTCACGACGACGGTCTTGTCCTGGAACCTCATGCTGTCCTCTCGGGTTGCTGGGTGCTCAGGTTTCCCCGGTTAACCGGGGAAACTGGTATTCCATGGGCTTGCAATCCCTCATCAGTACGAGAATCCCCGGTTAACCGGGGATCCCTCCCCCCCTCATGCCGGCTCCGCGATCGTCTTGGTCTCGAGGTACTCCTCGAAGCCGGCGACGCCCATCTCGCGGCCGAGGCCGGACTGCTTGTAGCCGCCGAAGGGGGCGTCGGCGCTGAACCAGACGCCGCCGTTGACGGCCAGGGTGCCGGTGCGGATGCGGCGGGCGACGGCGCGGGCGCGGTCGAGGTCGGCGGAGTCGACCGACCCGGAGAGGCCGTACTCGGAGTCGTTGGCGATGCGGACGGCGTCGTCGTCGCCGCCGTGGGGGATCACCACGAGCACCGGGCCGAAGATCTCCTCCTGCGCGAGCCGGGAGGTGTTGTCCAGGCCGGCGACGACGGTCGGCTCGACCCAGTAGCCGTCGCGGTCGATGACGTGGCCGCCGGTGGCGAACCGGCCGCCCTCCTCCGCCGCGAGTGCGAGGTACGCCGCGACGCGGTCGCGCTGTGCGGCCGAGATGACGGGGCCGCAGATCGCGCTCGGGTCGCCGGGGTCCTTCACGCCGATGCCCGCCATCGTCGCGGCGGCCACCTCGACGGCCTCGTCGTACCTCTCCCGCGGCACCACCAGCCGGGTCGTGAGCGCGCAGCCCTGGCCAGCGTGGATGCAGGCCGCGAAAGCGGTCGCCCCGGCCGCCGCACCGACGTCGGCGTCGTCGAGCACGATGGCCGCGGACTTGCCGCCCAGCTCGAGGAAGGTGCGCTTCAGCGTCGGCGCCGCGGCGGCCATGATCGCCCGTCCGGTGGCGGTGGATCCGGTGAAGGACACCATGTCGACCCGCGGGTCGCTGCTGAGGACCGCCGCGACCTCGTTCGAGCGGGGCGTGACCACGTTCAGGACGCCCGCCGGGAGGTCGGTGTGCTCGGCAGCGAGCCGGCCGAGCTCGGCGGCCACCCACGGGGTGTCGGGCGCCGGCTTGAGCACGACCGTGCAGCCGGCCGCCAGGGCCGGGCCGACCTTGGCGAGGTTGATCTGGTTGGGCACGTTCCACGGCGTGATGGCGGCAACAACGCCGACCGCCTCGCGGCGTACGGTCCGCCGGGTCGGGATGCCCATCGGCTCGGCGACCCCGAGGTCGGTCTCGTACTCGTAGCGCTCGGCGAGGTCGGTCATCCACGCCAGGCCCCCGACGGGGACGTCGAACCCGGCTGCCCCCATCATGAACGACGGCATCCCCACCTCCGCGGTCGTCAGGGCGCGGAAGTCATCTGCGTGGTCGAGCAGCGCCCGGTGCAGCTGCCGCAGGCAACGCACCCGGAGCCCGGTGTCGGTGGACCACTCGGTCTCGTCGAAGGCACGCCGTGCGGCGGCGATCGCGGCGTCGACGTCCTCGGCGGTGCTGTCGGGCGCGACGCCGATCTCGCGCCCGGTCGCCGGGTCGAGGATCGGGTACGTCGCCCGGTCGCTGGCGGCGCCCAGCTTGCCGTCGACGAGCTGTTGCGCCTGCGGCGTGTTCATCGGGTCTCCCGGGTCTCGGCCACCGGGGCGGACCCTTGGGTGCGGTACTCCCCGGCCTCGACCGGGGGCGGCCACACCGGGGAGGGGATGTCGGCCAAGTGGTAGTGGCCGGGCACGTCGTGGCCGGTGACCTTCATCCGGTCCAGCAGCGTCGGCGGCGCCTTGTCGGCGGCGAGGATCTGCATGAAGGTGTGGGCGGTCGAGGGCATGTCGAACCAGTCGCGCTGCCAGGCGATCTTGATCTCACCCGCATCGGCGCCGCTGGTCTGTCGCTCGACCCCGAACCACGACCCGCCGATGCCGAGGATCTCGTACTCCTGCCCGTCGTCGTCGAGGATCCCCGAGCGCTGTTTCCAGAAACCGACGATCATCTGGTTCCTCTCGTCGATCACGGTGGCCTGGTAGTCGTAGTGCCAGCCGTCGAAGCCGTCCATCTCGATGCCGATGGCCCAGTCGCGGATCTGGTCCCGGCCCACGGCCATGAAGTGCTCGTCGACGGAGTACATCCAGCCGTAGCTGGCGTCCTCGGCGTACCACTGCGCCATCGGGCGCCAGTCGCCCAGCCGCTCGGCCTCACGGTTGATGTCGAGCCAGGAGTCCCAGAACTCCTCGATCTCGTCGCGGGTCATGCTCATCGGTCTTCCTCCAGTGAGAGTGCGAAGGCGGGGCAGTACTTGACCGCCTGGGTGACGTCGGTACGCCGCGCCTCGTCCGGGTGCTCGTCGAGGACGACCACCACGTCGGCGTCCTCGTCGAAGCCGAACACGTCGGGTGCCTCGCCCTGGCAGAGCTGGTGGCCCTGGCAGATGTCGACGTCGGCGACGACCCTCACCGGCCGGCCCTCCGGCGGTAGCGGACCCGGCAGGGCTGTTGCAGCTGGATGACCATCTTGGAGAAGTCGTCGCGGTAGGAGTCGACGGGCTGGGCCGGCTCGAAGGTGAAGTCGCGCAGGATCACCGAGAAGATCGCCTTCATCTGCATCATCGCGAAGGCGTTGCCCACACAGCGGTGCTTGCCGGCGCCGAAGGGGATCCAGGTCCAGCGGTTCTGCAGGTCCTCCTGCCGGGAGTCGATGTAGCGCCCCGGGTCGAAGGAACTCGCGTCGGGGAAGTCCGCCTCGATGCGGTTGGACACCCGCGGCGAGGCGGCGATCAGGGTGCCGGCGGGGATCTGCTGGCCGAGCAGCTCGAACTCCTGCTGCACCAGTCGCATCAGGATGACCAGCGGCGGGTGGAGCCGCAGTGTCTCCTTCAGCGCGGCCTCGAGCACCGGGATCGAGCGCAGCGCCTGGAAGGAGACCTCCACGGCACCGGTCCCCTCGGGGTCGGCGTAGAGCTCGTCGAGCTCGGCCACGACGTCGGCCATCACCTCGGGATGGCGCATCAGCTCGATCATCGCCCACGACGCGGTGCCGCTGCTGGTGTGGTGGCCCGCGAACATCATCGAGATGAAGATGCCGGTGACGGTGTCGGCGTCCATGTCGATGCTGATCAGCACGTCGAGGAGGTCGCGCTCCTCCTTGGGCACCGTCCCCCGCGCCCGGCGGCGGTCGATGATGGCCTGCACCAGCTCGACCAGCTGGACCCGGGCGGCGTCGCGACGGCGGAAGTTGTCCAGGTCGGCGTACGCGTCGACGTAGGCGATGGCGTCGGTGCCGCGCTCCAGCTCGTGGTAGTGCTGCGCGAAGCTGCTGTCGAGCTCCTCGCGGAACGGCTTGCCGATCAGGCACGCCGAGGTGGTGTAGATGGTCAGCTCCGCGAAGAAGTCGAGCAGGTCGATCTCGCCCTCCTCGCCCCAGTCGGCGACCATCCGGCGGATCTCGGCCTCGATGGTCTGCGCGTGGCCGCGCATCATCTCGCCGCGCAGTGCCTGGTTCTTCAGCATCTGCTGGCGTTCCTCGGGGCTGGCGTCGAAGACGACGCCCTTGCCGAAGATCGGCGTCATGAAGGGGTACGCCGCGGCCTGGTCGAGCACGTCGTCCGGCGCGCGGAAGAACGCCTCGTTGGCCTCGGCGCCGGTCACCAGCACCACGTCGGAGTCGGCGAGCCGGAACCGGCCGATGTCGCCGCACTCCTCCCGGACGCGCTCGAAGAGCCCGATGGGGTCCAGGCGCATCTCCGGCAGGTGGCCGGTGCCCTTGATGATGTCGGGGACGTCGGCGCCCCAGTCGTCGACCGGGCGCGACACCTCCGGGATCCCGGCGAGCCGGTCCGCGGCCGTCGTGCCGCGTCCGTTGGTCGTGGCGCGTTCGTTGGTCGTGGCGCGTTCGTTGGTCGTGCCGCGTCCGTTGGTCGAGCCTGTCGAGACCATGGTCAGTCCTCCCGTAGGGGTGCTTCGGGGTTGACGTCCACCGGGCTGAGGTGGACGCCGCGGGGTGCGGCGACGACCGCGGTGATGGCGTCCGCGATCGCCGTGGCCTTGAGGAAGTGCGGGTGCCGGGCGAGCCCGAACCGGACCCACTCGTTCAGCACGTCCGCGGCAGCCGCGTCGTCCCAGTCGGTGCCCATCTCGCTCCAGGTGGGGCCGGGCCGCACGATGGAGGCACGGACCCCGGTGCCCTCCAGCTCCATCTGCAGGGCGTGGACCATCCCCTCCAGGCCCCACTTGCTGGCGCTGTAGGCCGACATGAAGGGCCGCGCCCGCACCGCGACGTCGGAGGAGACGAAGACGATGTCGCCGCGACGACGCTCGACCATGCCCGGGACCAGTGCCCGCACCAGCCGATGGGCGCCGAGGAGGTTGACGTCGACCTCGTGCGCGAAGCGCTCGGTGGCGACCTCGTGGGTGACGCCGGGCCGCACCAGTGCGGCGTTGCACACGACGACCTCGGGCTCGCCGTGGTCCGCGGTGGCCTTCGCGACGAACTCCGCCACGGACTCCTCCTCGACCACGTCGAGCCGGTGGGCGACCGCCTCACCACCCTCGGCACGGACGGCGGTCGCGAGCTCCTCGCACAGGTCGGTACGCCGTGCGCCCAGTGCCACCGGGTGCCCCGCGGCGGCGAGGGCGCGGGCGGTCGCCGCGCCGATGCCCGAGGAGGCGCCGGCGACGATCGCCGGGCGGCGCTCGGGCTGCTCGTACTTGCCCATCACGCGCTCCGCTCGGTGAAGCTCACCGGCAGGCGGGCGAACCCGCGCACGCTGGTCGAGTGGACCCGCTCGGCGCGGTCGGCGTGGACCTCGAAGCCGGAGACGCGGCGTACCAGCTCGGTCAGCACCACCTTGGCCTCCAGCCGGGCGAGGTTGGCGCCGAGGCAGAAGTGGCGACCGGTGCCGAAGCTGAGGCTCTCGGCGAGCTCACTGCGGTCGCGGTGGATGTCGTAGCGCGTCGGGTCGGTGAACACCCGCTCGTCGCGGTTGGCCGAGCCGAGCAGGATCAGCGCCTTGGCGCCGGCCGGGACCGCCGTGCCGGACAGCTCGGTGTCGTGCACGACGTAGCGCGTGAGCATCTGGCTGGAGGTGTCGAAGCGCAGCGTCTCCTCCACCCACGGCGCGACGTACGCCTCGGGCTCGGCGGGGTCGGCGAACACCTCGCGCTGCTGCTCGGGATGGGCCGCGAGGTGGTGCAGCGCGTTGCCGAGCAGCTTGGTGGTGGTCTCGTTGCCGGCGACGACCATGAGGAAGAGGAACGCGATGACTTCGCCGTCACGGAGCCGGTCGCCCTCCATCTCGGCGGCGAGCAGCGCGGAGGTGAGGTCCTCGGTCGGCTGCCCGCGCCGGCGCGTGACCATGTCGCCGAAGTAGGTGAACAGCTCCATCGACGCCGCGACCCCCGCCTCCGGCACGTCACGTACGCCGGCCTCCCGGTGGACCGTGAGATCGGCCAGTCGGCGTACCTCGTCGCGGTCGGCCTGCGGCACGCCCATCATCTCCGAGATGACGTCCATCGGCAGGCGGCCGGCGAAGTCGCCGATCCAGTCGGCCTCGCCGTGCTCTGCGTTGGCGGCGAGGGTGCGGTCGAGGTAGTGGTCGGTCAGCGCCTGGACGTTCGGGGTCAGCTCCCGCACCCGGCGGGGTGTGAAGGCGCGCGAGACGAGCCGCCGGATGCGGCTCTGGGCGGCGCCGTCGAGGGCGAGGAAGGACATCACCCGGTGGGCCTCGGCGGTCCAGGCGGACGCGTCGAGGGAGACCCCCATCTGGTTGGAGTAGGTCTCGTCGTCGCGCATCACCGCGAACACGTCGGCGTGCCGGGAGATCACCCAGAGGTCGTCGCGGGCGGCGTGGTGGACCGGGTCCTCGGCGCGCAGCCGCGCGTAGGTCGGGTAGGGGTCCTCGTGGAAGTCGTAGTCGTAGGGGTCGAAGTCGATCGGCGCGGTGGCCGGCGCGGTCCCGGCGGTCACGGGGTGAGGGTCCCTTCGAGGATGGTGGCGACGACGACGTCGAGGCGGTCGCCGAGCTCGGCGTAGGTGACCAGGCCCATGCCGGCCTGCAGCAGGGCCCCGGAGAACGCGAAGGTGAGCGCCTCGAGCACCGCGGGCGTGGCGGCGTCACCGAGCGCCTCCTCGAAGCGGGAGACGAACTCCGCACCGACGTGGAGCCGCAACCGGTCGACGTCGGGGTCGCTGCCCAGCAGCGCCACGGTCACCGCCGCGGCGAGCGCCGGCGCGCCCTCGAGGAGATCGGTGAGGTGGCGGGTCACCGACTGCACCCGCGCGGTCGGCGTACGCCCGGAGGGCTCGTGGGCGTCCTCGGCGAGCATCCGGACGAACAGCTCGGTGACGAGGTGGCCCTTGGAGGAGAAGTAGGTGTAGGCCGTCGCCGGCGAGACCCCGGCCTGCAGGGCCACCTGGCGGATGGTGAGCGCCTCGGCCCCGCCCTCCTCCAGCTGGCGCAGGCCACCGTCGAGCAGCTTCTGCACGGTCTCGACCTGGCGCGGCTTGAGCTGCCGGCGCGGCGCACTGGTCATTTGACTGGACACCTGTCCAAACTAGAACACGTTGCACTACTCTGGCAAGGGAATCGTCACCACCACCCCACGGAGGACCCATGCCAGTGCGCAGCCGGTACGCCGATCTCTCCCGCGCCGACCTCGCGGTGGTCGTGCCCGAGCTGCTGTTGATGGGACAGCTCATCGACCGGTCCGGGATGGCGTGGTGCATCCAAGCCTTCGGGCGCGAGGAGATGCTGCAGATCGCGATCGAGGAGTGGGCCGCGTCCAGCCCGGTCTACACCCGTCGCATGCAGGCCGCGCTCGGGTACGCCCCCGCGACCCCGGGCCGCGGCGACGTCGTCACCATCTTCAAGGGCCTGCAGCTCGACATCGGGGCTCCCCCGCAGTTCATGGACTTCCGCTACACCGTCCACGACGCCCACCACGGCGAGTTCCACCTCGACCACTGCGGCGCCCTCATGGACGTGGAGCCGATGGGCGAGGACTACGTGCGCGGCATGTGCCACGACATCGAGGACCCGACCTTCGACGCCACCGCCATCGCGAGCCATCCCCGCGCGCAGGTGCGCCCGATCCACCGACCTCCCCGCACGCCCGCGGACCGCCAGCCGCACTGCGCCTGGACGGTGACCATCGACGACAGCCACCCCGAGGCCGAGGGCATCCCCGCACTGGCCCGCAACGAGCGGTCACGCGCCGCCGGCATCGCCCTCGCGCCGATCGACCCCACCGAGGACGGCGCGGCCGACTACGCCGGGCCGCTGGTCACCGACGTCGACTTCGCCGCGTTCTCCCACTCCGCCCTGGTGCGCATCGCCGACGAGGTGTGCCTGCAGATGCACCTGCTCGACCGCGGGTTCGCGATGGCCGTGCGCGGCCGCGCCGCCGACGAGGCCCAGCTGCTCTCGCTGCGGCGCCAGCAGCTCGTCGGCGCGGCCGGCATCGGCGCCCTGCGGCTCGCCCGCGCCCTGGGCGTCACCCGCGACGAGGCGGGTGCGCGACGCGTGCTCGCACTGCACCCGTTGCTCAACCCCGCGGCGTACGTCGACGCCGACGTGCCGGTCCCCGACGGCACGCTGACCGTCCGGCCCGGCCCGGCACACGAGGACGAGGCATGGATCTCGCTCGTCGGCCCGGACGCGCCCGACGCCCTGCAGGCGATCGTGCAGGCCGTCGACCCGCACCTCGACGTCGAGGTGACACCCGCCGGGGAGGCCTGGACCGCCGACGTCGTACGCCGCGCCGAGCCCGCCGAGGAGCGGCCCGAGGTGGCGGTGACGAAGTTCAGCACCGGCACCGACTTCGCCTTCGAGGAGCGGACCTCGCTGCCCATCACCCCGGTGTGAACGGCACCGGGAGACGGTCCCGGACGCAGCGCACCCCGACCGGCTCGATCGGGGTGCGCTGCGCCGTTGGGTCCCCGGCGTGGACGTCGGTCGGTCAGGTCGCGGAGCCCCCCGTCCCGGACCCCGTCCCCTGCCGGAACTGCTCGAGCTGGCGCGCCGCGGCCTCGCGGCCACCGAGCCCGAAGGCGAGCGCTGCGGCCAGCGCGCCGCCGACGACCAACGCACCGAAGCCGAGCTCGATGATCCGGTTGGCGACGCCCATGTAGTTGAGGCCCATCGCGGCGAACAGCACGATGATCGCGTAGCGGATGAAGGTGCTCGCGTGCCCCGAGAGGAACCCGGAGACCAGGTTGGCGATGAAGACGCCCGCCACCACGATCACGCCACCGAACAGCACGCGCCCGCCGAGCTCGAGGACCTCACTGAGGATGATCGTCAGCTGCGGGAACCCCAGCAGCTGGACCGCCGCGACCGCGAAGAACAGGGCGATGCCGACCTGCGCCACCTTGGCGATGACGGGGCTGGCCTCCTTGTCCTCGGGCAGCACCTGGATCTCGCGCAGCGCCCGGTCGGTGCCGGCACCCACCAGCAACTGCTCGAGGATCCCACCGACGAACCGGGCGATGGCGACACCGATGCCGAGCAGGACCAACGCGGCGACGATGCTCGGGACCGCGTCGAAGATGGTCTGCAGCATCTGCTCGGCGGGGCGGGAGATCGACTCGATGCCCAACACCTGCAGGGCAGCGATCGCGACCAGCAGCATGATCAGCCCGTAGACGACCGTCGCCAGGGTGGTGGGAAGCGTCCTGGCCAGGGAGCCCTGACGGTCGGTGTCGACCCGGGTCCCCCCGGTCCCGGTGGCCTCCCCCGCCTTGGCGTTGGCCGTGCTCAGCCATCGCTCGTAGGGCAGGGCCGTCAGTGCCGTGTGGATGAGCTGGCGCACGATCTTGGCGACCAGCGCTCCCACGAAGAAGACGAATCCCGCGCCGATGATGTTGGGCAGGAACTCGAAGATCCCATTGAGGAGCCCCTGGATGGGCGCCAGCACCTGGCCGAGCGCGAACACCTGGAGCACGGCGATGAGGCCGAACAGCCACACCAGCAGCGAGGCCACCTGGCCCAGTGACGCGCCGAGTGTGTCGCCACTCCCGCCGTCGCCCTGCAGCGCAGGCACCTTGGTCGTGAGCCGGGCGAACAGCGTCTTGACGAGGGTCGCGACGATCCAGGTGACGACGAGGATGACGATCGCGAATACCACGTTCTGCACCATGGATGCCCAGTCGATCTGGTCCCAGAAATCTTCCATTGTGAGCTCCCGTAATAGCGGAATGTCCTTTTCATGCTAGGACAACCCGCCTGCCCGGGAGCACGGTCAACAGTGGAGATCTGCGGTATTCTGGGACCAACGGGCAAGCGCACCGAATAGGGGCGGACCCGTCATTCCCAGTTGTGCGGGAGCGGCATTCGACCGATATTTAGAATGTCATTCCCGGCACCGGAAATCGCATTCTTCACAGGACGGTGAAATCAATCCCGGCCGTCTGGAGCCGCGCGAGGAGGGCGTCACCCATCGCCTGGGCGGTGGTGACCTGCCCGGCGGACTCGGGGTTGTCGTCGAGCGCGAGGCACATCGCCGCCTCGGCCAGCATCTTCGCGGTCTCGGTGTAGCCGGGGTCGCCCCCGCTCACCCGCGCGTGCACGGTGCGGCCGTCGGTCTCGCCCACCACGTCGACGGTGAACCACGACTTCTCGCGGCGCCGCTCGTCGGGCCCCTCGCCCTGCGGCACGCGCTTCTTGAGGAACTCCCGCACCGGCGGCACCTGGGCCGCGACACCGATGGCACCGACGCCGAGGGCACCACCCGCGGCGTAGCGCAGGGTCTTGGTGCCGGCGTAGTGGGAGTAGCGGAAGTCGGGGCCGTACGCCGGCAGCGCGGCGCCGCTGCGCGCCACGATCAGCGGGTCGACCACCGGCATCGGCAGCAGCCAGTAGCCCAGCAGCGGGTCCTTGTGCGGCTTGCCGCCCACGGGCTTGGCACGGCGACCCTCGGGACGCGGCTCGACCGCCTTGCGCTCGCTCATCGCGGATTTCATCTGCTTCGCGCGCGACATCGCGGTCAGCGCGGACGCGAAGGTGCCACCGGAGAACGCCGCTCCGGCCCGGACGATGCCGCGCATCGTCACCGGCGTGGTGATCGGACCGTCGGCGGCCAGCTGCTGGACGGTGAAGTAGGCGCCGAGGTCGTGCGGGATGGAGTCGAAACCGCAGGCGTGGACCAGGCGTGCGCCGGTGGCGCGAGCGGTCTCGTGGTGGGCGACGTACATCCGGTCGACGAACTCCGGCTCACCCGTCAGGTCGAGGTAGTCGGTGCCGGCCTCGGCGCAGGCGCGCACGAGTGGCTCGCCGTGCTCCAGGTAGGGGCCGACCGTGGTCGCGACGACCTTGGTCTGGCTGGCCAGCTCGGCCAGGCTGCCCGCGTCGCCGGCGTCGGCGTGCAGCAGCGGCAGGTCGGCCAGCGATCCGTTGCGCTCGGCGAGCCGGTCGCGTACGGCCTCGAGCTTGCCCTGGTTGCGGCCGGCGAGGGCCCACCGCAGTCCGGCGGGCGCGTGGTCGGCGAGGTACTCGGCCGTCAGCCCACCGGTGAAGCCGGTGGCGCCGAGGAGCACCAGGTCGTAGGGGCGGTCGCCTGCGTTGGAAGCTGCCATGCCTGCATCGTTGCACCGATCGGCGGCCCCGGTCGCACCTCCCCCCGGATGGTGGGACTGCCGCGGCGGCCCCCGCAAGGCTCGACGGGCAGCCCCGGCGGCCCGCCCGGCGTACCGTGGAGGCATGTGCCGCAACATCCGCCCCCTGCACAACTTCGCGCCGCCGGCGACGTCGGAGGAGGTGCACTCCGCCGCGCTGCAGTACGTGCGCAAGATCAGCGGATCCCCCAAGCCTTCACAGGCCAACGCCGCCGCGTTCGAGCAGGCGGTCGCGGAGGTCGCCGACGCCACCCAGCGGCTGCTGGACGGCCTCACCACGACCGCGCCGCCCAAGGACCGCGAGGTCGAGGCGGAGAAGCGGCGCGCGAAGGCCCGCCTGCGCTACGGCTGAACCCATGGGACGCGCGGCCGAGGCGATGCGGGCGGTCGACCGGCGCCGCTTCCTGCCCCGGGACCAGCAGGCCCGCGCCGCACTCGATGCCCCGCTCCCACTCGGGTACGGCGCCACCAACAGCCAGCCGACCACCGTCCGGATCATGCTCGACCTGCTCGACGTCGGCGCGGGTCACCGGGTGCTCGACGTGGGCGCCGGGTCCGGCTGGACCACCGCGCTGGCGGCGTGGCTGACCGGCGACGCCGGCGACGTGGTCGCCGTCGAGCGGGTGCCGGAGCTGGTCGCGTTCGCCCGCGAGCGGGTCGAGGCGGTGGTGCACGAGGCGCGGCCGGACGTCCTCGGGTGGCCCGACGGGGCGCCGTACGACCGGATCCTGGTGTCCGCCGAGGCCGCGGCCCTGCCGGGCGAGCTCGTGGACCAGCTCGCACCGGGCGGCGTACTGGTGGTGCCGGTCAGCGGCCAGATGCTGCGCGTGGTGCGCGGCGACGACGGGCCCGAGGTGACCCGGCACGGTCCGTTCCGCTTCGTCCCGCTCGTAGGCTCGTGACGTGGACGCACTGGAGCTGCTCGGCACGCGACCGCTGGTCGTGCTGACCGGCGCGGGGCTGTCCACCGACTCCGGCATCCCCGACTACCGCGGCCCCGACAGCCCGCCGCGGCAGCCGATGACCTACGACGAGTTCGTTTCCGGGCCCGGCGCCCAGCAGCGCTACTGGGCACGCAGCCACCTCGGCTGGACCCGCATGGGCGCGGCCGTGCCCAACGACGGGCACCGCGCCGTCGCGGCGCTGGGCGCCGACCTGGTGATCACCCAGAACGTCGACGGCCTCCACGAGGCCAGCGCCACCCCCCGCGTCGTCGCGCTCCACGGCCGTATCGCCGACGTCGTCTGCCTCGAGTGCCGGCGTACGTCGCCGCGCGCCGCGCTGCAGGAACGGCTCGGCGCCGCCAACCCCGGGTGGCTCGAGCGCCACCGGGCCGCGCCGGTCCGCCCCGACGGCGACGTCGAGCTCGACGACACCGCCGACTTCGTGGTCCCCGGCTGCGACGGCTGCGGCGGCGTGCTCAAGCCCGATGTCGTCTTCTTCGGCGAGAACGTCCCGCCCGACCGGGTCGCCCGCTGCTACGCCGCCGTCGACGCCCTCGCCGACTCCGGTGGTGCGATCCTCGTCGCCGGATCGAGCCTGACGGTCATGAGCGGCCTGCGCTTCGTCAAGCGCGCCGCCAAGCTCGGCGTCCCCGTCGTCATCGTCAACCGCGGCCCCACCCGCGGCGACGACCTCGCGACGTACCGCCTCGACGTCGGCACGAGCGAATGGTTGCCGCGGCTGGCGGCGGTGCGGAATCCCCGGTCAACCGGGGAAACTGGTACTTCCATGGTCTTGCAAGACCATGGAAGTGAAGGTATCCCCGGTTAACCGGGGATCCCGCACCCGCCTCAAAGTTTCTTGACGAAGATGTGGTCGGCGGCGTCAGTGACCAGTTCGGCGGTCTCGCCGCCGGCGCCGACCATGACGCCGTCGGGGGTGGCCTGGATGTTGACGGCCTTGTCGGGCATGGCACCGACGCGACGCAGGGCGCTCATGAGCGACTCGTCCTTCTGCATCTCCTCGGAGATGCGGCGGACCAGGGCGCGGCTGCTCTCGGTGCCGGCGGCCTTGGAGAGCGGCTCGACGCCGGCCATGAACTCCTCGCCCTCGGCGGTCTCCCCGATCTCGGCGAGGCCGGGGATGGGGTTGCCGTACGGCGACTCGGTCGGGTGGTCGAGCAGCTGGATGAGGCGGCGCTCGACGTTCTCGGAGATGACGTGCTCCCAGCGGCACGCCTCCTCGTGGACCAGCTCCCACTCCAAGCCGATGACGTCGGTGAGCAGGCGCTCGGCGAGGCGGTGCTTGCGCATCACCGAGGTCGCGAGCCGGCGGCCCTCGTCGGTGAGCTCGAGGTGGCGGTCACCCTCGACGGTCAGGAGGCCGTCGCGCTCCATGCGGGCGACGGTCTGCGACACCGTGGGACCGCTCTGGTGGAGCCGCTCGGCGATGCGGGCGCGCAGCGGCACGATCCCCTCCTCCACGAGTTCGTAGATCGTGCGGAGGTACATCTCGGTGGTGTCGATCAGGTCGCTCACGACGCCATTGTGTCTCATCCGTGGTTCCGCTGGCAGGCTGGAGTCCGTGAAATCGCTGATCGTGCCGCGCCGGTTCAACGGCCCCGCGAACTCGGGCAACGGCGGCTGGACCGCGGGCTCCCTCGCCCAGGACCTGCCGGGCTCCCGCGACACCGCGGTGACGGTCCGCCTGCACCGACCGCCGCCACTGGACACGCCCCTGGCCCTCACCGAGACCCCCACCGGGTCGGTGGCGACCCACCAGGGCCGCACGGTGGCCGAGGCGTCGTACGCCGAACTCGAGCCGGAGCCGCTGCCGCCGGTCACCGTGGCCCGCGCCAGCGAGGCCGAGGAGAAGTACGTCGGCCTGGCGAGCCACCCGTTCCCCACCTGCTTCGTGTGCGGCACCGACCGGCGTTCCGACGACGGGCTGCGGGTGTTCGCGGGCCCGGTCGAGCCGGGGCGCGTGGCCGCGACGTGGACGCCGTACGAGGTGTCGGTCCCGATCACCTGGGGCGCGCTGGACTGTCCCGGGGCCTGGGCGAGTGACATCGCCGAACGGATGATGGTGCTGGGCCAGATCACGGTCCGCATCCGCCGGCTGCCCCGGACCAGCGAGCGGTACGTCGTCACCGGCGCCGTGCGCGGGGCCGAGGGCCGGAAGACGTTCACGGCGACGACGCTGCACGACGCCGACGGCGAGGTGCTGGCAGCGGCCGAGCACGTCTGGATCACCGTGGACCCCGACACCTTCGGCTGACCTTCGGCCTCAGCCCAAGGCGGAGTTGTAGCGCTCCAGCAGGCCGACCAGGTCCTCCAGGTCGCTGGTGGGCCAGTCCGCCAGCCGCTCGTCCATGCCGCGGCGGCGCTGCTCGCGCACCTGCTGCATCTGGGCGCGGCCCTGCTCGCTGGGGACGATCAGGGTGGCCCGACCGTCCTCGGGGTCCGGGGTCCGGTCGACCAGGCCGAGCTCGAGCAGGTGCTGGACGTGGCGACTCACGGCCGCCTTGTCCAGGTCGAGCACCTCACAGAGGGCGGAGGCCCGCAGCGCACCGCAGCGCTGGAGGTGGCCCAGCATCAGGTAGGCACCGGTCTGCAGGTCGGGGTGCACCTCGGCCGCCCGTTGGGCCACCACCCGGCGCGCGCGGCGCAGCAGCACGCCGAGCTCGTGCTCGATGTGCTGCAGGGCGTCGTCACGCCGACTCATCGACCGGGCTCCGCGGTCGGCTCGGGAGCGCGCCCGGCGATCTCGTCCTCGGACTCGATGGTCGTGCGCAACGGCACCTCCTTGATGTACAGCACGCAGATGAGCGCGAGCAGCCCCAGCGGCGCGGCGATGAGGAAGAGGTGACCGGCGGCCTCACCGAAGGCACCTTCGTAGAGCACACGGAGGGGGTCGGGCAGGGCAGACACGTCCGGGATGCTGCCATGCGAGTGCTGGAGCTCGGCCAGCTGTTCGGGATCCAGTCGTCCACTGGCGGCCAGGTCGGCGACGCCGGTCTCGACCCGGTCGGCCACCTGGTGGGCGAGCACCGCACCCAGCACCGAGACACCGACGGAGCCGCCCATGGTGCGGAAGAAGGCGACCGTCGAGCTGACCGCACCCATGTCGGCGTACGCGGTGTTGTTCTGCACCGCGAGCACGAGGTTCTGCATCGTGGCGCCGATGCCGGTGCCGAGGACGGCCATGTAGCCGCCGACCAGCCAGATCGGGGTGTCCCCGTCGATGGTGCCGAGCAGCGCGAGGCCGAGCGTGGCGACGGCGGCGCCCCCGACGAGCCAGCGCTTCCAGTAGCCGGTGGCGGCGATGACCCGGCCGGTGAGGATGCTGGAGACGAGCAGCCCGCCCACCATGCACACCGACATCAGGCCCGCCTGCGTGGGCGACATGCCGCGGGAGAGCTGGAAGTACTGGCTGAGGTAGACCGTCGCGCCGAACATCGCCAATCCGATCGAGGCGGAGGCGATGGTGGCCAACCGGGTGGTGCGGTCGCGGAACAGTCGCAGCGGGATGATCGGGTCGGCGGCGACGCGGGCCTCGACCCAGGTCGCGGCAGCAACCAGGACGACGCCCAGGGCCACCAGCGAGAGGCTGGGCGCGGATCCCCAGTCGAAGGAGTTGCCCGCCAGGGAGATCCAGATCAGCAGCGCGCTGACGCCACCCATGAGCAGGAGCGCGCCGAGGTAGTCGATGCTGACCTCGCGGCGTCGGGTCGGGAGGTGCAGCGTGCGCTGCAGCACGACGAAGGCGCCCACGGCGACGGGCAGCACGACGTAGAAGCAGCCCCGCCAGCCGAGCGGACTGTCGACGATGAGCCCGCCGGCCAGCGGTCCGGAGACGGTGGCGACGGCGAAGGTGGCGCCGATGTAGCCGGTGTAGCGGCCGCGCTCGCGGGGCGAGACGAGGCCGGCGATGATCACCTGCACCAGCGCCGTCAGCCCGCCGACGCCCAGGCCCTGGATGACGCGGGCCGTGATCAGCACGCCCATGTTGGGCGCCAGGGCGGCGACCAAGGACCCGATGCTGAAGATGACCAGGGCGAGTTGCACCAGCAGCTTCTTGTCGAACAGGTCGGCGAGCTTGCCCCACAGCGGGGTGGTCGCGGTCATCGCAAGCAACAGCGCGACGACGACCCAGGTGTAACCGGTCTGGGAGCCGTCGAGGTCGGTGACGATCACCGGCAGCGCGTTGGTGACGATCGTGCTCGAGACCATCGCGACGAACATGGCGAGCAGCAGCCCGCTCATCGCCTCCAGCACCTCGCGGTGCGTCATCGTCGGGCCCGCTGCCGCCGTGGGCGTCGGTCCCGCCTGAGTCACCGGGTCCCCTGCGCTGCGTGCCTGGCTCACGCCACCTCCAGATTGGTTGATGTTGACAACTATATTGGATCTGGTTGCGCGCATCAACTTCCCGGGCACGGTCAAAAATGAGCGACCCGCAGGTGTGGCCGTGTGGCCTCGTCCGGGGGACGTTCCCGGATCACCTGCGGGTCGGGTGGCTGCTTCGGATTCGCCAGCAGCCGCTCATCTGCTGGGGGCTGCTAGCGGACAGCCACCTCACGCGTCCTTGAAGAATTCAACTTCGGACCACCTCCTTTCCCGTGTACGACGAAGGTACGCCGCCGCCCCAAGCGGCACAACGGGTTTCCGGTCCCTCAGTCGACCGCGGCCGCGGCGTACTGCGCGGCGTGGAGCCGCGCGAAGGCACCGCCCCGCCCGACCAGCTCCTCGTAGCCGCCCTGCTCGACGATGCGGCCCTCCTCCATCACCAGGATCAGGTCGGCGTCACGGATGGTGGAGAGCCGGTGGGCGATCACGAACGACGTCCGGTCGCTGCGCAGCGCCGCCATCGCGTGCTGCAGCAACAACTCGGTGCGGGTGTCGACCGAGCTGGTCGCCTCGTCGAGGATCAGCAGCGGCGGACGCGCGAGGAAGGCGCGGGCGATGGTGACCAGCTGCTGCTCGCCCGCGGAGAGGTTGCCGCCGCCGTCGGCGACCACGGTGTCGTAGCCCTCGGGCAGGGAGCGGACGAAGCGGTCGACGTAGGTGGCGCGGGCGGCCTCGACGATCTCCGCCTCGGTCGCCCCCGGACGCCCGTAGGCGATGTTGTCGCGGATCGTGCCCTCGAACAGCCAGGCGTCCTGCAGCACCATCCCCACGCGGCCGCGCAGGTCGGCGCGCGGCATCGCGGTGATGTCGGTGCCGTCGAGGGTGATCCGCCCGCCGTGGAGCTCGTAGAACCGCAGGACCAGGTTGACCAGGGTGGTCTTCCCCGCCCCGGTCGGGCCGACGATCGCCACCGTCTGCCCGGGCCGCGCGACCAACGACAGGTGCTCGATCAGTGGCTGGTCGGGGTCGTAGGAGAACGAGACGTCCTCGAACCGGACCTCGCCGCGGGTGGTCTCGACACGGTGCTCGCCCGCGCTCGCACCGGCTCGACCAGCAAGGGACTCACCGGCGCTCGCACCGGCTCGACCAGCAACGGCGGCACCTGCGGCATGATCGACGTCGGGGACCTCCTCCGGCGCGTCGAGCAGCTCGAAGACCCGCTCCGCCGACGCGACGCCGGACTGGAGCAGGTTCGCCATCGAGGCGATCTGCGTGAGCGGCTGGGTGAACTGACGGCTGTACTGGATGAACGCCTGCACCTCGCCGATGGTCAGCGCCCCGCTGGTCACCCGCAGCCCGCCGACGACCGCGATCGCGACGTAGTTGAGGTTCCCGATCAGCATCATGACCGGCATGATCAGGCCCGAGACGAACTGGGCCTTCCACGAGGCGGCGTACACCTGCTCGTTCTGGCGGTCGAACTCCTCACTCACCGCGGCGCGGCGGCCGAAGACGTTGACCAGTTCGTGCCCGGTGATGCTCTCCTCGACGTGGGAGTTGAGGCGTCCCGTACGCCGCCACTGGGCGATGAACTCGCGCTGCGACACCCGCATGATCCGGGTGGTCACGAACATCGACACCGGCACCGTCACCACGGCGATCAGCGCGAGCAGCGGGCTGATCCACAGCATCATCGACAGCACCGCGACGACGGTGAGCAGTGCGGTGAGCAGCTGGCTCATCGTCTGCTGGAGGTTCTGCGCGACGTTGTCGATGTCGTTGGTCACCCGGCTGAGCAGCTCACCGCGCGGCTGCCGGTCGACGTAGGACAGCGGCAGCCGGTGCACCTTGTCCTCGACGTCGGTGCGCATCTGCCGCACCGTGTCCTGCACGACGCCGGCGACGAGGTAGCCCTGCACCCAGCTCAGCGCGGCGCCGACGACGTAGATCACCAGCACCAGCAGCAGCACACGGGCCAGCGCGTCGAAGTCGATGCCCTGCCCGGGCACCAGGTCGTCGGTGCCGCGCAGCAGGTCGGCGAGGTTGCCCTCGCCGCGCGCCTCGGCGGCGTCGGCGGCCTGGTCCACCGTGGTGCCGGCGGGGAGGCGGCTGCCGAGGAACCCGCCGAAGACGATGTCGGTGCCCTTGCCGAGCAGCCACGGGCCCAGTGCCGTCGCGGTCACGCTGAGCGCGGCCATGACGAACACGGCGACGGCGCGTCCGCGGGCGGGTCGCAGCAGGCGCACCAGGCGTCGGGCGGAGCCACGGAAGTCGTCCGCCCGCTCCCCCACGTTGCCGCCCGGGCCGCGTCCGGGGCCGCCGGCCGCGGCGATCCGCTCGGTCTGCTTCAGGGTGCCGTCGCGCTCGCTCATGCGGCCACCTCGACACCCTGGCTCGTCGCGATCTCGCGGTAGGTCGGGTTGGACGCGCTGAGCTCGGCGTGGGTGCCGCGGCCGACGACCTCGCCGTCCTCGAGCACCACGATCAGGTCCGCGTCGCGGATGGTGGCGATCCGCTGGGCCACGACGACCACGGCGGCGTCGCGGGTCGCGGGAGCCAGTGCCGCCCGCAGCCGGGCGTCGGTGGCCAGGTCGAGGGCGGAGAAGGCGTCGTCGAAGAGGTAGACCTCCGGGCGACGTACGAGCGCCCGGGCGATCGCGAGGCGCTGGCGCTGGCCGCCGGACACGTTGGTGCCGCCCTGGGTCAGCTGGGTGTGGAGGCCGTCGGGCATCGCAGCGACGAAATCCCGCGCCTGGGCGATCTCCAACGCCTCCCACAGCTCGTCCTCGCTCGCGCCGGGGTCGCCGTGGCGCAGGTTCTCAGCGACGCTCCCGGAGAACAGGTGGGCGCGCTGCGGCACGAGCCCGACCCGGGACCAGAGGATCTCCGGGTCGAGGTCGCGGACGTCGACGCCGTCGACGCGCACCGCGCCCTCGGTGGCGTCCAGAAGCCGGGGCACCAGGTTGACCAACGTGGTCTTGCCGGCGCCAGTGGCGCCGATGATCGCGACCGTCTCGCCCGGGCGCACCGAGAAGGACACGTCGCGCAGCACCGGCTGCTCGGCGCCGGGGTGGGTGAGGCCGACGCCGTCCAGGTCGAGGTGACCGGCGAGGTCCAGCGTGGTCACCGGCTCGAGGGGTGGCGCCACCGAGGTGACCGTGTCCAGGACCGCGGTGATCCGGTCGGCGCTGACAGCCGCCCGCGGCACCATCATCAGCATGAAGGTGCCCATCATCACCGACATCAGGATCTGCATCAGGTAGGCGATGAACGCGGTCAGCGCCCCGACCTGCATCGAGCCGTCGTCGACCCGGTGGCCGCCGAACCACACCACGCCGACGCTGGCGATGTTGGCGACCACGAGCACCAGCGGGAACATCGTGGCCATCCAGCGGCCGGCCGTGAGGGAGACCCGGGTGAGGTCGGCGTTCGCCTCCTCGAAGCGCGCGCGCTCCTGCGGCTCGCGGACGAAGGCGCGCACCACCCGGATGCCGGTGACCTGCTCGCGCAGGATCCGGTTGACCGCGTCCAGGCGGTCCTGGACGGCCCGGAACGCCGGCACCATCCGCGAGACGACGATGCCCATGCACACGAACAGCACCGGCACCGTGGCGACGATGAGCCACGACAGGCCGAAGTCCTCCCGCATCGCCATCAGGACGCCGCCGACCATCATGATCGGCACGGTGACCGCCATGGTGCAGGTCATCATCGCCAGCATCTGCACCTGCTGCACGTCGTTCGTGGCGCGGGTGACCAGTGACGGGGCGCCGAACTCCGCGACCTCGCGGGTGGAGAAGGTCCCGACCCGCTTGAAGATGGCGGCGCGTACGTCGCGGCCGAAGGACATCGACGCGCGGCCGGCGAAGTACGCCGAGGTGACCTGGCACAGCGCCTGGCCCAGTGTCACCAGCAGCATCACGCCACCGAGCTCGACCACCCGGCCCGTGTCGCCGACGGCGACGCCCTCGTCGATGATGTCGGCGTTGATGCTCGGCAGGAAGAGCATGGCCACGGTCGCGACGAACTGGAGCACCACGATCGTGGCCAGCCACGCGCGGTAGCGGCCGAGGTGCTCCCGGAGCAGGCGGACCAGCATCACTTCCCCTCCTGCACGCCGTGCAGCAGGGTGTCGACGATCTCCTCGGGTGCGAGCAGGTGCCCCTCCGCGATGTCCTCGTGGGAGCCGGCGAAGGTCAGCATGCGCAGCAACTGCACCACCCGGGCGGGCGGCAGGCGGAGGCGGTCGGCGTCGGGGGCGAGCAGCGCGGCCAGGCGCTCGTCGAGGGCGTCCATGCGCTCACGGTGCGCCTCGTCGTGGACGTGGTCGGGCGGGGCCACCATGCCCACCGCACGCATCAGCCCGAAGACCCGCTGGAAGCGGCACTGCATCGCGGTCGCGACCACGACGAGTCGGTCACGCAGCGGCAGCGACGCGTCGACCTCGTCGAGCTGTCGCGCGAACTCACCGGGCTCGAACTCACGGGCCAGCGTCGCCTCGACCAGCTCCTCCTTGGTCGCGAAGACGCGGAAGATCGTGCCCTCGGCGACGCCGGCGGCCTCGGCGATCTGCTTGCTCGTGACGGCGCGCCCGTGCTCGACCAGGAGGGGCAGCGTGGCATCGATCAGGGCGGTACGACGTTCCTCGGGCGAGAGCGGGGCGGCGCGGGGCACGCGACGACGCTAACTGAGTGAGTGCTCACTCACCAAGTCGTGGGACGTCGACCGCCCTCAGGGCGCGAGGCGCTCGATGTGCCACTCCGCGCCCTCACGGCGGTAGCGCAGCCGGTCGTGCAGCCGCCCCGGACGGCCCTGCCAGAACTCGAACGACGCCGGCCGCACCCGGTAGCCACCCCACTCCTCCGGCGCCGGGACGTCGGCGCCCTCGAAGCGTTCCTCCACCGCGGCGTACGCCGCACCCAGCTCGTCGCGGTCCGCCACCACCTGGGACTGGTGCGAGGCGTGCGCGCCCAGCTGCGAGCGCCGCGGCCGCCCCGCGAAGTACGCCGCCACCTCCTCCCGCGACAGCGGCACGGTCTCGCCCTCGATCCGCACCTGCCGCTCCAGCGGGTGCCACGGGAAGAGCAGCGCGCACCGCGGCTCCACGGCGAGGTCCTCGCCCTTGCGCGAGGCCGCGTTGGTGAAGAACGCGAAGCCGTCCTCGGTGACGCCCTTGAGCAGCACGTAGCGCGCCGACGGCTGCCCGGTGACCGAGACGGTGGCCACCACCATCGCGTTGGGTTCGTGCAGGCCGGCGTCACGCACCTCGGCGAACCAGCGGTCGAACATCGCGAACGGATCCGGGTCCAGGTCCGACTCGTGCAGGCCCGCGTCGCCGTACTCCCGGCGCAGCGCTGCGATCGGTGAGGGTTCCTCCGACTGACCACCCATGGGGGCAACCTAGTGGGTGGGGCAGAATGCTGGCGACGCGCGGCGGCGCACACCGTCGCCCCGCGAGTGAGTCTTTCGCCGGCTCCGGGAACCGCCAGCCGGCACCCGCAGACGAAGGAGTCGCACGATGCCCGAGGTACACCACGGACTGGAAGGCGTCGTCGCCTTCGACACCAAGATCGCCGAGCCCGACAAGGAGGGGTCGGCACTGCGCTACCGCGGCGTCGACATCGAGGACCTCGCCGGCCGGGTGCCCTTCGAGAACGTCTGGGGCCTGCTCATCGACGGCGCCTTCACGCCCGGCCTGCCCCCCGCCGAAGCGGTCACCCTGCCCGTCCACACCGGCGACGTCCGCGTCGACGTCCAGTCCGCGATCGCCCAGCTCGCCTCCCAGTTCGGCTTCGGCCAGACCTACGACATCAGCGACGAGCAGGCACGCATCGACCTCTCCCGCGTCGCGGTGATGGTGCTGTCCTTCGCCGCCCAGTCCGCCCGCGGCATCGGCCGCCCGCTGGTCCCGCAGAGCGAGGTCGACAAGGGCCGCACGCTGGCGGAGAAGTTCCTCATCCGCTGGAAGGGCGAGGCCGACCCCAAGCACGCCCACGCCATCGACGCCTACTGGTCCTCGGCGGCCGAGCACGGCATGAACGCCTCGACGTTCACCGCCCGCGTCATCACCTCCACCGGCGCCGACGTGGCGGCCGCGTTCTCCGGCGCCATCGGCGCCATGAGCGGCCCGCTGCACGGCGGCGCGCCCTCGCGCGTCCTCGGCATGATCGAGGACGTGGAGCGCTCCGGCGACGCCGACGCCTACGTCAAGGACCTGCTCGACTCCGGCCAGCGACTGATGGGCTTCGGCCACCGCGTCTACCGCGCCGAGGACCCCCGCGCGCGGGTGCTGCGGCGTACGGCGCGCGAACTGGACGCGCCGCGCTACGAGGTCGCCGAGGCGCTGGAGAAGGCGGCGCTGGCCGAGCTGCGCGAGCGGCGCCCGGACCGCGTGCTGGAGACCAACGTGGAGTTCTGGGCCGCGATCGTGCTCGACTTCGCCGAGGTTCCCTCCAACCTGTTCACCTCGATGTTCACCTGCGCGCGCACCGGCGGCTGGTCGGCCCACATCCTGGAGCAGAAGACCACCGGACGCCTGATCCGCCCCTCGGCGGTCTACACCGGCCCCGGCACCCGGCCCGCGACCGAGATCGAGGGCTGGAACGACGCCTGGGGCGCCTGAGCACCCCCACGCCCGTGACCGCGCCACTACCATCGGCGCATGGGCTACTCGATGGCGACCGCCGGGCTGCTGGTGCTGCCCGCCGAGCAGGAGCCCCGTGCGCTCGACGCCGCGCGGGGCGCGATGGCGCCGCTGCAGGGGTGGTTCGACGGTGACGCCGACCTCGGCACGCTCGACGACCTCGCCCGGTACGTCGGCGCCGCCGTGACGCGCGACGGTGAGCGGCTGCTGCTGGCCACCGACGAGGACGGCGACCCGAAGTGGTCGGACCAGGCGACGGCGTTCTACCTCGCGATCGCGCCGTTCGTCTCCGCCGGCGAGGTCCGCTTCGTCGGCGAGGACGAGCGCAGCTGGCAGTACCGCTACGAGGACGGCGCCCTGCGCCAGGACGGCATCAACGGGTGGGACGGCAGCAACGAACCGTTCGGACCGCCCGCCGACCTGATGACCGACCCGGCCGAGGACCTGCCGCCGGCGCCCGTGGCACCGCCGAGCCGTCGCCCCCGTCGCGAGGAGCAGGAGTCCGCGTCCGTCCCCACCACCCAGACGAACTCGCTCGGGCTCAGCCCGACCGTCGTGGGCCTGCTGATCGGCCTGACCGTGCTGGTCATCCTGGTGCTCTCCATCTGAGGTCTCGACAGGCTCGACCACCGGGACCCCGGGCTCCCGGCGACCGGGGTTGACCGGTCAGAGCAGCTTGCCGAAGCAGCGCGACAGTGGCTCCGCCTTGTAGTGCCCGAAGCCGGGGATCGCCTCGTAGCCCGCGGACCGGTAGAGCTCGATCGCCTCGGGCTGGCGGGTGCCCGTCTCGAGCACCAGCAGGTCGTAGCCCGCCTCGGCGGCGGTGCGCTCGAGCTCGGCCAACAGCGCGCGGGCGTGGCCGGCGCCGCGGTGGTGGGCGGCGACGTACATCCGCTTGATCTCCGCGGCCGACGTGCCGCCCAGCGCACGGACCGGCGAACGACGCCACGCCCCCGAGGCGACCGGCTCCGCGCCGACGTAGCCGACCAGGAACGTGCCCTCGGGCGCCACGAACATCAGCGGGTCGATCGGGCTGTCGTCACGGCTGCCGTAGCGGGCGACGTACTCGCCCTGCACCTGCTCGATCAGCGCCGCGGCGTCGGGGTGGTCGTAGCCGACGCGCTCGATGCGCAGCACCGCACACCTCCCTGCTCCGCCCCTCGGTTGGATTGCGGGTCCTCCCCCGCGGGCTGACACAATAGGCACCACCTGACAGTGTCGTCAGCGCAGGTTCGCATCCATCAGCTGACGAAAGGCGCCCCCGTGACCGACGCTCCCGGGCCCGCACTGCAGATCCCCGCCGACCTCAAGCCGGCCGACGGCCGGTTCGGCGCCGGCCCGTCGAAGATCCAGACCGGTCACCTCGACGCGCTGGCCGCCACCGGCACCTCCCTGCTCGGCACCTCGCACCGCCAGGCGCCGGTGAAGGACACCGTGGGTCGGGTGCGCGACGGGCTGGCCGAGCTGTTCGGGCTCCCCGAGGGCTACCAGGTGGTGCTCGGCAACGGCGGCGCCACGGCGTTCTGGGACATCGCGACCTTCTGCCTGGTCGACCAGCGCTCGCAGCACCTGAGCTTCGGTGAGTTCTCCTCGAAGTTCGCCGCGGCGGTCGACAGCGCGCCGTGGCTCGAGGCATCGGTCATCAGCGCCGACCCCGGCTCGCGCCCCCAGCCGAAGGCCGAACCCGGCGTCGACGCCTACGCCTGGGCCCACAACGAGACCTCGACCGCCGTGATGGCGCCGGTGGAGCGGCCCACGGGCACCGACGACGGGGCGCTGGTCCTGGTCGACGCCACCTCCGGCGCCGGAGGGCTGCCCGTCGACCTCCGCGAGGTCGACGTCTACTACTTCGCCCCGCAGAAGTGCTTCGCCTCCGACGGCGGACTGTGGATCGCCATCATGTCGCCGGCCGCGCTGGAGCGCGTCGCGCGGCTCAAGGAGTCCGGCCGCCACATCCCGGCGTTCCTCGACCTGCAGACCGCGATCGAGAACTCGGCCAAGAACCAGACCTACAACACGCCCTCGGTCGCGACACTGTTCCTGATGGCCGAGCAGCTGGACTGGATGAACGCCAACGGACGGCTGCCCGGCATGGTGCAGCGCACCTCGGCCTCGGCCACCGCGCTCTACGACTGGGCCGAGCGCACCAGCTGGGCCACGCCGTACGTCGCCGACCCGGCCCACCGCTCCCTGGTGATCGGGACGATCGACTTCGACGAGTCCATCGACGCCGCAGGCATCGCAGCCACGCTGCGCGCCAACGGCATCGTCGACACCGAGCCCTACCGCAAGCTCGGCCGCAACCAGCTGCGGATCGCGATGTACCCCGCGATCGACCCCGCCGACGTCGAGGCGCTCACCCGCTGCATCGACCACGTGGTCGAGCAGGGCTGAGCCGGCCCGGAGTCAGCGCCCCAGCGCCTGCCGGGCGACGTCGTACGCCGCCTCGCCGAAGGCGACGAAGCGGGCCTCCTCGACCACGGTGCCCATGCCCTCGAAGGCCTCCAGGGCCGCCGTGATCGACTCCTCGGCCGACCACCCGTAGACCCCGGCCCCGACGAGCGGGAACGCCACCGTGCGCGCACCGAGCTCGCCGGCGACACCCAGGCACCGGGCGTAGCAGGAGACCAGCAGCGAGCGGTCGTCCTCGCCGGCGTGCCGGTTGGGGCCGACGGTGTGGATGACCCAGCGGGCGGGCATCTCCCCCGCGGTGGTCCATCCGGCGTCGCCGGTGGCGAGGCCGTCGGGGAAGCGTGCCTCGCAGTCGGCCAGCACGGCCGGTCCACCGGCGGCGTGGATCGCGCCGTCGACGCCCCCTCCGCCACGCATGGCGCGGTTGGCCGCGTTGACGACGGCGTCGACCTGCTGGGTGGTGATGTCACCGGTCACGACGGTGGTCTGCATGCCTCTCTCCTCACTCCTCGCGGAAGAACCCTGCCCGCACGAGCCGGACTGCGCCGTACAGCACGACCAGGCCCATGCCGCCCATGAAGAAGTAGGGCCAGACCGGCTCGTTCGCCTCCTCCGCCGCGGCGGCCTCGGCCCGTGCGCGTGCCTCGGCGTCGGGGTCGGGCTCGATGCCGCGGACGAGGTCGTCCAGCTCGCGGGGCAGCGTCACCCGCAGCACCGGCTGGTCGAGGCCCTCGCTGCTGAGGAGGAGCCGGCTGCGCTGGTCGACGGCGGCCGACTCGCCCTGCTTCTGGTCGGGCAACGCCACCTCGGCGACCTCCTCCAGGTCCGGCCAGGTGTAGACGACGGCCTTGGCGTAGCCGCGGATCAGCACGTGCTTGCCGTCGGGGAAGAACTCACCGCCGGTCGCGACGCCCATCACCTGCCCGACGCCACGCATCCGGTTGACACCGTCGGGGTCCGGGTCCTCCGGCACGGCGTAGATGCGGCCCGACACGGCCTCCTTGGTGACCACGTAGACGCGTCCCGTGCGGGGGTGGCGCAGCAGCGCCTCGGCGTCGTGGCGTCCGTCGGGATAGTCCAGCTCGTAGGAGGCGGAGACGGCCGTGCGCTCGCCGGGCCCGATGGGCACCCGGTGCACCTGGATCGACTCCCGACCGCCGAAGTTGTCGCCGATGTCGCCGACCCACACCTCGCCGTCGCCGGCGGGGGCGAGCGCCTCGACGTCGTAGAACGCCAGCGGCCAGCGGGTGACGCCCACCGTCTCCCCCGTCTCCGGGTCGACGGTGAAGAGCCGGGAGGTGTCGCCGGAGTCGTTGACGGTGATGACGTAGCCGTCCTGGATCGCCAGGCCGCTGGACTCCACGATCTCGGTGTCGGTGAAGGTGAAGAGCTCCTCGGTCGAGGGCTCCGGCGAGGCGGGATCCGCGACGGCCGCCATCGGCAGCGCCACGACCAGCAGGACCGCGGCGAGCGCGGCGCGGGCCGTCACGGGCGCTCCGCGAGCAACGCGGCCAGCCGCGGCCGCACGCCCCACGGGGTCACGAGGGCGTCGTACTCCTCGGCCGCGGCCGCGTCAGTGCCGTTGCCCCGGACGCCGCGGAGCAGGGTGTTGCGCGGCGTGTGCTGGCTGTCGACGAACTCCATCACGTCGGTGCGGTAGCCCTCGCGGCGCAGCAGCAGCGAACGCACCGCGTCGGTGAGGGTGTCGGCGAGCCGCTCGCGGAGGATGCCGTGCCGCACCAGCTCGGCGTACGCCGGCGGTGGGGTCCCGCGACGGAGTTGCGCGGCGATGTCGTGGTGGCAGCAGGGCGCGGCGAGGACCAGCGGCGCCTGCCAGGCCACGGCGCGGGCGAGCGCCTCGTCGGTGGCGGTGTCGCAGGCGTGGAGGGCGAGGACGACGTCGGGCTCGGTGACCGGCTGCGGGAGCGTGGACAGGTCGGCCTCGGCGATGCTGCCCACGACGAACGAGGCGTCCAGGTCCAGCTCCTCGGCGACGGCGGCGTTGTGGTCGCGCGACTGCTGCTTGACGTCGACGCCGATGACGCGGACCGGCAGCGAGCGGTGGGCGGTCAGGTAGCGCTGGGCGGCGAAGGTCAGGTAGCCGTTGCCGCAGCCGAGGTCGACGATGCGCAGCGGGTCCTCCGGCGTGGGGCGTCGCAGCTGCTTGCCCAGGGCGTCGTCGATCGAGGCGTCCAGGATCCGCAGGAACTCCTCGACCTGGCGGTACTTCGCCTGCCGGCTGGGCTTGATGCGGCCGCGCTCGTCGGCGATGCCGAGCCGCGCCAGCAGCGGGTCGTCGGCCGGCAGCAGCCGCCGCTTCGCGCGGTCGTGGCTGCGATCGGGTTCGGTGCGACCGGGGGTCGAGCCGTCACCGGTGGTCGAGCCTGTCGCCGTGTCCTGAGCCTGTCGAAGGGAGACCCGTCGCGTGTGCACCAGCGCCTCACCCCGCTTGGTGATCCGCACCTGCTGGTGATGGTCCGTGCCATCGACGTGCCAGTTGCCGAACGGCTCGGCCATGAGCTCGGCGAGCACCGTGTCGACGTCGTCGCCGGGCGCGTGGTTGGCGGTGTGGGCCTGGGTGTCGTCGTAGCGGGTGACCTGCAGGCGGCGCCCGGCCCTGAGGTCGACCCACCGCAGCTCCACGCGCTTCCACGCCGGTGTCGTTCCCTTGCGGCGGCCCGACGCCACTGCCCGTAGCAGGGTGGCGTCGTCGAGCACCTGGCGGCGTACGTCGTCCAGGGCGTCGGCGAGCGTCCGTCGCGCCACGGCTCAGCCCACGATCGCCGCGACGACGACGATCACGAGCAACGCGATCAGCGCGGCGGGGATCACGAGACGGCGATGGCGGGGGTTCACGTCACCAGATTACGGCGGAGCCCACCGGTGACGAGGGTCGAGGTGCGACGAACGCCAGCGACGACGCCGTCTCCGGGTGCCGCTGGCCGACATCGGGCGGCGGCTGATCCACTGAGTCACACACGGCGGCATCGCTCGGTCGTCGTCGTTCTCCGATCATTGAGCGAGCGGTCTACTGGCCTGCGTGTGCCGCAAGCGGATGGGCACGCGAACATCGAACCGTGTCCAAGTCCTTTCGTCGCTGGCAGAATGAGTCCCGTGTCAGAGGTGGAGAGTTCGCGGGTCGCGCTCTTGCTGCCGGGGCGTGGCTACACAGTGGATCATCCTGCCCTGTACTACGCGGCCGAGGTGGCGCGTGAGCTTGGATGGCGTGCCGACTCTGTCAGTTGGGACGCGACGGATCTATCGGATCAGCAAGTCGTCGCCCACGGCCGGGCTGCTGTCTCGGCGCTCCGTCCCGACAGGGACGTCGTGATCGGCAAGTCGCTCGGCTCGCTGCTCTTGCCGGACGCCGTGGACCGGGGGGTGCCGGGAGTGTGGCTTACCCCACTGCTGCATCGCGACGAGATTCGAGCCAGTGTCCTGCAGGGGATCGGGCCAGCGCTGCTCGTTGGTGGAAGCGCTGACGAATCGTGGGATTCAGGACTGGCGCACCAGAGCGGACACGTGGTGCACGAGCTTCGTGGAGGTGACCATCGACTCCAACTTCCGGGTGACGCGGTTGGTTCCGCTCGCTTTCTTGTCTCTCTTGTCGAGCAGGTGCGTAGCTTCCTCGTCGGACTCAGCTGAGAGCCCCAAACCTCTCGGCGCAGCGTGCCAGTACCCGATCGTCTAGTGGCTACAGGCGCAGCGAAGGACGCGACGAGGCCCCATCGGTCGGACGAAAGCCCCGGATGGGCCACGTTCGCGATGTAGCGTCACGGCCGTGCGGCGGCTACCAATCCTGGGCCTGACGCTCGTCCTCCCTGGCTGCTCACCTGACAAGGAGTTCGCGACGCGCGACGTCGACCGGGAGGACTACTGCAAGGCCTGGCCGTTGACAGTCGACGACGCCGTGCTCGCCTGCGAGCCGGGAGATGTCACGACCGTGACCGTGGATGGGAACTCCTATCGGCTGGACGAACTCCCCACCGTGCACGACGCCAGCTCCGGGCTGCTGCGCATCTGGGCAGTGAGACCGAGCGGCGGACCCCGTATGGATCTGTCGCCGTTGGCTCAGGGCGCGAAGGCTCTCTGTGATTGACGACCATCCGTGGCCCCGGCCTTGAGATCGGTGGTCGCAAGCCGATCGGTCAGTGCCACAGCCGAGATCGCGGCATGAGCGCTCGCAATATGTGAGGCTCCCGTACGTGACTGACGACGCGCTTCACAAGGCGATCCTCGACATTGGTCTGGAAGACGACATCCCCCTGTGGGAGATCGCGGACACGTGTCATTCCGCTGGGCTGATCGCCGACGGAACCGTAGGCATCGAGGTGCTTGCCACGGTTCTGTTGGACCTCGCGCGCAAAGACACGATCAGGGTTCTTGTAGGCCGCTGGAACGACCCTCAGCCTCGGTATGTGGGCGCCCGCGAGGCGGAGACCCTGCTCGCAGACACCCGCCGGTACGCCTCGTCCGAGGAGATCGCACACGATCTGGAGCGCGTCTACTACGTGAACGTGGACAACATCGTGGAGTGACCGCTCACCGGCATGCGGAGGTCCCGGTTGCCGAACGCTTTGCGGTGAGCCTCGCGGTCCGAGGGAGAGGTGCGGGCGTGAGTATCGGTCGGTGTGCCGGTTGACCCGTCCGCGTTACTGCCCGGGACTGGGGCGTCATTCGGGACGAGGTCGACGCCGCCCTGGCACTGCGCTGACTGGGCGGATCGACGCAACTGTCCGTGCACGATCAGCCACCCCGAATCGACCGTCCACAAGGGGGTCTTCGAGCCGGTAGCAATGTCGGTGCCCTCTGATCCAATAGGAATATGTCCACGCAGCCGACTCCCCACCGCGGCACCGCGGAGCTGCTCACGGTGCTGCGCGACCACGAGGACGTCAAGCGCGAGGCCGAGGTCGCCTCGGTCCGCACCATCGTTGCCTGGGCCGAAGTCAACACCGTCGAGACTCCCGAGGACGCCGCCACCCTCAGCGACGGATTCGTGGACACCGGGGTGCCGATCGCCGGCGACGGTGCGCCACTGGTGAGCGAGTTCGCGCTGATGGAGTTGTGTGCGGTGTTGGGCCGGTCGACCGCTGGTGGCCGGGAGTACGTCGGCAAGGTGCTCGAAACCGCCTACCGGCTCCCCAGCGTGTGGCAGGGCGTGCTCGAGGGTCGCGTTCCCGTCTGGCGTGCGCAGCGGATCGCCGACACTACCCGCCTGCTATCCGCCGAGGCGGCCGAGTACGTCGACCACCACCTCGCGACCTTCGCGGCCACCTGCACGTTCGCCCAGGTCGACCGGCTGGTCGAGGAGGCGCTCGCGAGGTTCGACCCCGAGACGGCTGAGGAGCGCCGTCGGGAGGCGGCCGAAGGGCGCCGGTTCGACGTCCACACCGACGACGCCGGCATCGAGGGCACCGTCGCCGTGGACGGTGTGCTGGACGTGGCCGACGCACTGGATCTGGACGCCGCCCTCGCTGAGCGGGCCACCGAGCTCGCCCAGCTCGGGTGTGAGGAGTCCCGCGACGTCCGTCGATCGATGGCCGCCGGCGACCTCGCCCGCGGCAACCAGTCGTTGGGGTTGGGACACGAGACCGGTGCGGCGGGTCTCGACACGCGCTCACTCGTCCCTCACGAGCGCGGCTCGACCACCAAGAACCGAACCACCACCACGAGCCGCCGCGCCGTCGACCTGCACGTCCATCTCACCGACACCGCCCTCACCACCGACGGCGTCGGGACCATCGGGCGGTTGGGCAACACCCGCACCCCCATCACCACCCAACAAATCCGCCACTGGTGCAGCGCACCCGGCACCACCATCATCGTCCGTCCGGTCATCGACCTCGCCGGCCACGAGCCGATCGAGGCCTACGAGATCCCTGACCGCCACCACCGCCAGGTCCGGCTCCGCGACCCCGTCTGTGCGTTCCCGCACTGCAACCGTCGCGCCGAACGCTGCGACACCGACCACGCGCAGCCCCACGCCGACGGCGGAGCCACGTGCCCCTGCAACCTGGTACCACTCTGCCGCGGACACCACCGCGCCAAGACCCACTCAGACTGGGGCTACACGATCCTCGACCCCGGCACCTACCTGTGGACCAGCCCGCACGGCCACCAGTTCCTGGTCGACCACCGCGGCACCCGCGACCTCGACCACGACCTCGACAGGCTCGACCACCGGCGGACGCACCGACATTGATCTCGCCCCGGACCCCGCCCGCGAGCGGGGCCCTCGTCATGCCGTCGGCACTTCAGTGGCGGCACGAGACGCGAAGAGCTCGGCCAAGTGCTGCGCTCGGACACCGGCGAGGTCGTCCAGCTGGAGTTGGCACGACATCCCGTCGGCCAGGACCACCGTCTGCGCGTCGGCGGCCAGCGCGTCGCGGACCGCCGGCAGCAGGTGGGTCTCCGCGACCGCGACGGAGGTCTCGTAGTGGCCCTGCTCGACGCCCCAGTTGCCCGCGAGGCCGCAACAGCCCTTGACCCGGGTCACGTCCGCGCCGGCCCGCCGCAGCAGCGCCTCGTCGGCCCCCCACCCGATGACCGCGTGGTGGTGGCAGTGCGGCTGCGCAACGACGCGCACGCCCGTGAGGTCCGGCAACGGCAGGTCCAGCCGCTCGACCAGCTCGGCAAAGCTGAGCACCCCGTCAGCGACCTGCTCGACGGCGTCCCCCTCGAGCAGCTCCCGCGCGTCAGTGCGCAGCGACGCCAGGCACGACGGCTCGATCGCGAGCACCGGTGCGCCGCCGGCGACGTACGGCGCCAGTCGCTCGACCGCGTCGCCGAGGATCCCGCGCGCCGCGTCCAGCTGGCCCGTCGTGACCCACGGCAGCGCACAGCAGGCCCGCTCGTCGATGACCCGCACCGACAGGCCCACCGCACGGAGGTACTCGATCGCGGCCAACCCGGACTCGGGCAGGAAGTGGTTGGTGAAGGAGTCCGCCCAGACCCACACGTCGGGGCGCTCGACGGGCTCGACCTCCCGCGCAGACCGGCGCAGCGTACGCCGCGCGAAGGTCGGCAGCGAGCGCCGCTGGTCCACGCCCGCGACGGCCTTGGCCATCCGGGCGACCGGGCCGATGCGGAGGCTCGCGTTGGCCACGCGGGCCACCGGTGCCGTCATCCGCGCCCACCGGGGCAGCTGCCCGAGGGTGTAGTGGCTCCGCGGACGACTCAGCCGGCGGCGGCCGCGGTATGACTGGTGCAGCACCTCGGACTTGTAGGTCGCCATGTCCACGCCGGTCGGGCAGTCCGAGGCACAGCCCTTGCACGACAGGCACAGGTCCAGCGCCTCGTGGACCGCCGGGTCGGTGACGCCGCCGAGCAGCGACCCGTCCAGCGCCTCCTGCAGCACCCGCGCGCGGCCGCGGGTCGCGTCCTTCTCCTCCCGCGTCGCGGCGTAGGACGGGCACATCACGCCACCGGGGCTCGGCGCCACGCACTTGCCGACACCGGTGCAGCGGTGCACCGCGTCGCCGAGCGAGCCGTCGTCGTGCAGCAGGCGCAGCGCCGTCGGCGGGTCGTGCCGGGGCCGCACCGGCCGCAGGTCGGCGTCGATGGGTGCCGGGTCGACGATGTTGCCCGGGTTGAGCAGGTTGTCGGGATCGCAGATCGCCTTGGCCGCACCGAAGAGCGCCAGCGAGGTGTCGTCGTACATCGTCGCGAGCAGCTCCGAGCGCTGCCGCCCGTCGCCGTGCTCGCCGGACAGCGACCCGCCGTACTCGGTGAGTCGCGAGGCGCACGCCTGGAGGAACGCGCGGTAGGTGCCCGTGCTCGACGGGTCCCCGGCCGCGAACGGGAAGTCGATGCGCACGTGCAGGCAGCCGTCGCCGAAGTGGCCGTACGGGATGCCCTCCAGGCCGTGGTCCGCCAGCAGCACGTCGAAGTCGCGCAGCCAGTCGCCCAGCCGCTCCGGCGGCACCGCGGCGTCCTCCCACCCCGAGTACGCCGGCGTCGCCAGGCTGCGGGCGGCCAGGCCCGCGCCGTCCTCGCGGATCCGCCACAACGCGGCGGCCTCACCGCCGTCGCGCACCAGCCGCGCGTCGAGGGCCCCGGACTCCGCCTGCACCGTCGCCAGCACCTCGGCGGCGTCGGCGCCGGTCGCCTCACAGAACAGCCACCCCGAGCCCCGCGGCAGCTCGGGTACGCCGCCCCGTTGCGCCACGAGGTCCACGATGCGCGCGTCGATGCCCTCGCAGGCGATGAGGCGACCCGGCGCGGCCGCGAGCAGCGCGGGCACCGCATCGGCCGCCTCGGGCATCGACGGGTAGCCCAGCACGAGCAGCAGTCGCTCCTCGTCGTCGGGGACGAGGTCGACCGTCGCCTCCAGCACCGTGGCCAGCGTGCCCTCGGTGCCGACCAGGAACCGGTCCAGCCGCCGGCCCTGCTCGGGCAGCAGGTGCTCCAGCGAGTAGCCGCTGACCTGCCGGGAGAAGCGGCCGAAGTGGGTGCGGACGTGGCCGAGCTGGTCCTCGACCATCCGCGTCAACGCCTCACCGGCCGCGCCCGCGGGGGCGCCCGGCCCGGCCGTGACGACCTCGCCGGTGCCGAACGCGACCCGCAGCTGCTCGACGTTGTCGGCCGTGCGGCCATAACCCAGCGCCCGCGAGCCGCAGGCGTTGTTGCCGATCATCCCGCCGATCGTGCAGCGGGTGTGGGTGGACGGGTCGGGGCCGAACCGCAGCCCGTGCGGCGCGGCGGCGGCCTGCAGCCGGGCGTGCACCAGGCCGGGCTCGATCCGCGCGGTCCGCGCCTCGGGGTCGATCTCCAGGACCCGGTTGAGGTGGCGCACGGTGTCGATGACGATGCCGGGACCGACCGCATTGCCGGCGATGGAGGTGCCCGCACCGCGCATGGTCACCGGCACCCCGAGCTCGCGGGAGGCATCGAGGACCGCCAGCACCTCGTCGGTGTCGCGCGGCCGCGCGACCGCCTGCGGCAGGACGCGGTAGAGCGAGGCGTCGGAGGAGTAGAGCGCCCGGGCGAGGTCGGAGTCGTCGACGTCGGTCACCCCGCGTCGCCGCAGTGCCGCCACCAGCTCGGACGTGCTCATTCCTGGCTCCCGTCGGGTCGGTAGCGCCACACCGTCAACCAGGCGGTGTAGCCGAGGATCACGACCACCAGCAGCAGCACGGCCGCCATGGTCACCGGGTCCATCCGCGGATCGTCCTGCCGGCTCGTGCGCACCAGGGCGAGTTGCACCAGCGTCAGCAGCGCCATGGTCAGCCCGCCGACCACGAGGAGGTCGCCCCGCAGCATGTCACGTGCCCGCGCCACCCGCTCCGGGGTGGCCGTCCACCAGTCCTTGTGGGGCAGGTTCACCCAGCTGGCCGCGAGCCGGGCACGCCCCACGAGCCAGGCGCCGCCGCCGAGCACCGCCGTCATGAGGATCCCGAGGGCAGCGAGCAGGACGAGCGCCTCGCCCCGACTCCCCCAGTTGTCCACCTCGCCGGTCAGGCCGAAGTGCAGCGCGACCCGATCGGGCAGCGCGCGGAACGCCCATCCCCACACGACGGCGTACGCCGCCACGGTGAGCCAGAAGAAGGTCCGCACGTCACCAATGTTCCATGGAGCCGCTGATGACCTGCGCGAGGTCCTCCCCCGTGACCGGCTTGGGCGCGGTGTCGAGCAGCCGCTGCTGCTTGAGAGCGCCCTCCACGAGGTCATCGACGTCGCCGTGGCCGTAGCCGACCTCGGCCAGTCCGTTGGGGAGTCCGATGTCGCGCATCAGCCGGGTCAGTACGTCGGGCAGCACGCCGGGGCCGTCGCCGTCGACCGACGGGTCCAGCAGGTGCGCTGCCCGCACGTGCCGACCGGGGGCGGCGTCGAAGGTGAACCGGAACGCCGCTGGAGCGGTGAGGCCCACGGCCATGCCGTGCGGCACGATCGGCGCACCCGGCGGGTAGTCGGCCGGGACGTAGTCGCGGACGCGGCCCGCGATCGGGTAGGCGTTGGCGTGCGGGATGTGCACGCCGGCGTTGCCGAACCCGAGCCCGGCGAAGGTCGCGGCGAGTGCGAGCTCCTCCCGGGCCGCGGTGTCGTCACCGTCGTTGACGGCGCGGCGGAAGGCCCCGGCGAGCAGGCCCATCGCGCGCTCGGACCACAGGTCGGCGATCGGGTTCGCACCGCAGTAGGGCACCCGCTGCTCGGGCTGCTTGGCGTCGTACGAGGCGTACCACCGGGCCGTGTAGCTCTCCAGGGCGTGGCACAGGATGTCCATGCCCGCCGCCGCGGTGACCCCGGCGGGCTGGGTCGCGCTCAGCTGCGGGTCCACCACGGCCAGCCGCGGCCGCAGCGCAGGGTGGCTGATGCCGGTCTTGACCTTCAGCGACAGCACGTCGAGCACGCAGATGGTCGTGGACTCGCTGCCCGTGCCGGTGGTCGTCGGCACCGCCACGAGCGGCAGCAGCGGCTCGCTCGGCGCCCTCCCCTGGCCGACCGGCGCGTTGAGGTAGTCCATGAGCTCGCCGGGATTGGTGGCGAGCAGGCAGATCGCCTTGGCGGTGTCGATGGAGGACCCGCCGCCGACCGCGACGACCGCGTCGAAGGGCCCCTCGTCGCTCGCGAACCCGACCGCCTCGGCCAGCGACTCGTCGGTCGGCTCCACGTGCGTGCCGTCGTACGTCGTCACGTCCAGTCCGCGCGAGGTCATCGCCTCCGCGACCCGCGCCGGATGACCGGCCGCGGCCACGCCGGCGTCGGTCACCAGCAGCACGCGACGCACGCCCCACGCGGTGAGGTCGTGCCCGATCTCGAGCGCGGCACCGCGGCCGAACTTCAGGTCGGGAGAGGCATAGGTGAACACGGTCTCGGTGGGGTGCACGGTCCCACCGTAACGAGGCGCCGAACTTTTCCTCGGGAACGACCAATCCGGATCGCGACTCCCCTCCGAACCCCGTGTGACCGAGACAACACCCAGGTGGGACTCGGCCCACCGATGCGGAGGAGTCACATCATGCGAACGTCACTTCGACTCGCCGGGGCCATGGCCGCGGCGGCACTGCCACTGGCCATGTTCCCGGCGGCAGCACAGGCCGACCACGCCAACGGCGAGTACAGCTCCCGACTGGACCCCCAGAACGGCTCCGGGGGCTCCGGCATGGTCACCGTCAGCATCGACGGCGACCAGGCCACGGTGAACCTCAACTACGACGGCCTCGCCGAGCAGTTCGACGGCGGACCGTTCCCCCACGTGCAGCACATCCACATCGGTGGCCAGGGCACCTGCCCCACTCCCGCTGACGACGAGAACGGTGACGGCGTGGTCAGCACGCCCGAGGGCCAGGCCTCCTACGGCGGCATCGGCACCACGCTCTCCACCAAGGGCAGCACCGGCCCCGAGGAGGGCACCAACATCCAGCTCGCCCCCGGTGGCGGCAGCGCCGACTACAGCCGGACGTTCACGATGAACGACGACACGCTCGACGCCCTCGCCAACGGTTCGGGCGTCGTCGTGGTGCACGGGCTGGACCCGTCCACGCTGAGCCAGGAGGCCCAGAACGCCAAGAGCCCGCTCGTCCCGGAGCTGCCGCTGGCCGCGACGGCACCGGCGCTGTGCGGTTCGATCGCCACGATGCCCTCCGGTGGCGTCGCGACCGGTAGCGGCTCGACCTCCGGCATGGAGGACCTCGGCCTGCTCGGCGGAGGCGCTGCACTCGTGCTCGGCGGAGGCGCGCTGTACGCCGCCAACCGTCGCTTCCGCACGGACGCGGTCGAGGCCCGCTGACCGACTCGGGACAAGGACTCGGTGCCGGGCGTGACCATGCGGAGCAAGCGGGCGATCAGCCTGATCGCCGTGGTGACGGTCGCGCTCGGCACCGTGCTCATCGGGTGGGCACTGGTCCACCAGCAGCGCACGTCTGACCCACCGGCCGCGGTCGGCACCGTCGATCCCGACCGGACGTCCCCGACCCCCGTGGACCCACCCCCCTCGTCCACGGACGGAGCGCGCGGCGGCGCGGACTCGGGGCAGGAGGCGTCCGGAGAGGCGCCCCTCCCCCTCTCGCCGCCGCGTCGCCTCGAGATCCCCGCCATCGACGTCGACACCGCGGTGCACCCGATCGGCAAGAACCCCGACGGCACCCTCGCGGTGCCCCAGCCCGGGCCGCGGCTCGACGAGGCCGCGTGGTTCGAGGAGTCACCCTCACCGGGCCAGCTCGGCCCGTCGATCATCGAGGGCCACGTCGACACCGAGCAGGGGCCGTCGGTCTTCGCCGACCTCGCCACGCTGCGCCCCGGCGACGAGATCACCGTGACCCGCCGCGACGGCGTGGTCGCCACCTTCACCGTCGACGCCCTGCGCGACGTCGAGAAGGCCTCCTTCCCCACCGAGCTGGTCTACGGTGGCAAGGACCTGGGGTCCTCGACGCTGCGGCTGATCACCTGCAGCATGTTCGACCCCGACATCGGCACCCACGTGGGCAACACCGTGGTCTTCGCCTCGCTCTCCGACGTCACGCGCTCCTGACGCGGTACGCCGCTCAGCGGTCCTCGCGGGCGGCCGCGACCGCCGCTCGCACCAGCGAGAACAGCGGCCGCTCACCGGCCTGTATCTCGGCCAGCGGGACCCACTCCACGGCGTCGGTGGTGCCGTCGACCTCCAGCACCTGCGGCGCCACACCGTCGGGCACCGTCGCCCGGTAGATGACGTAGAGGCCGTGGAAGTCCTCGGTGCGCCCGTTGGGGCCGGTGCCGGTGAGGTGGAGGGCGTCGACGGTCAGCAGGTCGCCGATCTTGCCGTCCAGGCCGGTCTCCTCGTGCAGCTCCCGCCGGGCCGCGTCCTCGGGGTGCTCGCCGTGGTCGATCCCGCCTCCCGGGAGCGTCCAGCTGCCGACCCCGACCCCTCGCGGGGAGATGCGGGTGAGCAACACGTGGTCGTCGCGCTCGACGTAGGCGTAGGCGCCGGTGCGCTGGTAGCGGTGGTGCCCGTGCGCCCGGAGCGCCTCCACGACGACGCTGACGGTGGGGATGGTGCCGTCGAGCACCTCCGACAGCGGACGCCAGGCGGCCTCCGCGGTGGACCCGTCGACCTCCACGACCCGCGGGGCGGGCGAGTCGACCGGCACCCAGCCCTCGTAGACGATGCGCAGCGAGTGGGCGTCGACCCGGCGGCCGCGGCGCCAGGTGTCGGGCATGTGCAGGGAGAACACCTGGGCCTCGTGGCCGACGGTCGCCGACAGCCCGGTCTCCTCGTGCACCTCCCGCACGACGGCCTCCCGGGGGTCCTCCCCGTGCTCGACGCCGCCGCCGGGCAGGCCCCACAGCTCCTGCTTGGTCACGCGGGAGGAGAGGCGGGTCAACAGCACCTGGTCCTCGCGGATGATGACGGCGTACGCCGCCACCCGTTGAACCCGCTGCGCCATCTCGTCCTCCTGTCCTGGTCCCACCCTACGGAGCCGACCGACACCGGTCCGGCACATCGGGGCGGGTCAGTGGAACGGCGGTCGGGCGTCGCGGAGGACCGAACGTCGCCCGGCCCAGCGCCACACCCGGGCGGCCCGGTCGCGGTCCTCGTCGGTGACGAGGTTGCCCATCCAGCGCAGTGCGAGCGTCATCAGCCACGTCGAGCGCATCCCGGCGGGTCCGAGCGTGGGCAGCAGTCCGGGCACGGTGACCAGTCCGGCCAGCCGGCGCGCGATCGAGAACGCCTCCCCGTAGTGCTCGTGCAGCAGCGCCGGCCACCGGGTCGCGAGGTCGACGTCGGGGCCCTCGGCGAGCAGCTCGGCGACGAACCGGCCGCCCTCGAGCCCGTAGTCGATCCCCTCGCCGTTGAGCGGGTTGACGCACGCCGCGGCGTCACCGATCAGGGCCCAGTTGCGGCCGGCCACGTGGGAGACCGCACCACCCATCGGCAGCAGCGCCGAGGTGGGCATGCGCAGCTCCTCGCCCAGGCCGAACTCCGCACGTCGTTCGTCGGCGTAGAAGCCCATCAGCGGCTTGACCGCGACCTCGGCCGGGCGCTTGGCGGTCGCGAGCGTCCCCACGCCGAGGTTGACCTCACCGGCGTCCTTGCCGAGCGGGAAGAGCCAGCCGTAGCCGGACAGCAGGTCGCCGTCGCGGCCGCGCAGCTCCAGGTGCGAGCTGATCCAGGGGTCGTCGGCGCGCGTGGAGGCGACGTAGGACCGCCCGGCGACGCCGTAGACGGTCTCGCGGTGCCACTGCCGCCCCAGCACCTTCCCGAGCCCCGACCGGACACCGTCGGCCACCACGAGCCGCCGGCACGCGATCTCGACCAGCTCGGTGCCGCCGCCGTCCCCGTTGGTCGCGCCGTCGCCGTTGGTCGAGCCGGTCGAGACCTTGAACACCACCGCGGCCACCCGGTCGCCCTCCATCCGCACGTCGACGGCCTTGGCGCCGTCGACCGGGACGGCGCCGGCTTTCACCGCGACCGAGCGCAGGTGGTCGTCGAGCTCGGTGCGCGCGACCGCGCTCCCCCAGTCCGGCAGCTCACCGCTGGGCCAGCGCAGGTGCAGGGTCTGGCCGAACCCGTGGGCGCGCAGGCCCTGGTTGACCGTGTGGGCGCGCAGCCAGTCCTCCAGTCCGAGGCGCTGCAGCTCGCCGATGGCACGCGGCGTCAGGCCGTCACCGCAGGTCTTGTCGCGGGGGAACACCGCCGCGTCCGCGAGCACGACGTCGAGCCCGTGGCGGGCCGCCCACGCGGCGGCCGCCGAACCTGCCGGGCCGGCGCCGACGACCAGGACGTCGGTGCGCTGCGGGGTGCCGTGACTCACGCGGACAATCTTCTCAGGCGGGCGGGGACCGCACGTACGCCGGTGGCAGTTCCAGCCCGTGCGCATCCATCACGTCGCGCGCCCGGTCCGGGTGGTCGGTGATGAAACCGTCGACGCCGAGTCCGATGAGCCACGCCATCAGGGCGGCGTCGTTGACGGTGTAGGGCACCACCAGCAGGCCCTGCTCGTGGGCCGCCTCGACGAGCTCGGCGGTGGTGAACGGCACGTGGGAGCGGCCACCGGGACCGTCGGCGTACGTCCCGTGGACGGGTGAGACGGCCGCGGCGCCGATCGAGGCCGCAGCGGCGACGTACTTGTGCTGCACCGACCCGGCGAAGTCGTCGATGTCCAGGCCGCCGAGCCACGGCGAAGCACCGCGCCGACCCACCTCGAGCCGGTCCTCGTGACTGAGGACGTACGTCGCCACCTCCGGCGCCACGTCCGACACCCGCCGCAGGGCGGCCCAGTCGAAGCTCTGGATGGTGCTGCACCCGAGGATGCCGGCGGCGTCGAGCTCGGCCAGCACGACGTCGACGAACTCCGCGGCGTCGGCACTCGTGCCGGGACGGGTGACCGCGACCTTGAGCTCGACGTTGCAGCGCACGGTGTCCGCGGCGACCGCGCGCAGTAGGTCTGCCACCTCCGAGAGCAGCGGCATGCGCGCACCGGGGGCGAGTGCCTGCTCCGGGTGCCGGGGATCGCGCACCGACCCGACGTCGAGGGAACGGGCCTCGGCCAGCGTGAGGTCACGGATCCGGTGGCCGCCGTGGTCGGCGTCGTGGGCGATCACGGCGCGTCCGTCCGCGGTGACCTGCACGTCGAACTCCAGGGTGCTGACGCCCACGGCGAGTGCCCGCTCGAACGCGGCCAGCGTGTTCTCCACCGTCAGCGCGAGCCCGCCACGGTGGGCCTGCAGGTCGAAGTGCACGGGGTCAGCCTGCCGCAGGTCACGTGGCCGCGGGCGCTTGGCTGGTCTCGATACGCCGAAGGCCCTCCCGAGCAAGCTCGGAAGGGCCTTCGTCTACTCGACCTGGTTCCTTGGCACCAGAGTCGATCGCTCCGCGATCAACTCTGGTAGGAACCAAAGTCGAAGTCGTCCAGTGCCACGGCCTGGCTGCCCGCAGCGTCGCCGAACTCGTAGTCGTAGGAGTCGTAGCCGGTGACGGCGTACGCCGCCTGCCGGGCCTCCTCGGTCGGCTCGACGCGGATGCTGCGGTAGCGCTCCAGGCCGGTGCCCGCCGGGATCAGCTTGCCGATGATCACGTTCTCCTTCAGGCCACGCAGGCTGTCGGAGCGACCGTTGATCGCGGCGTCGGTGAGCACCCGGGTGGTCTCCTGGAAGGAGGCCGCCGAGAGCCACGAGTCCGTCGCGAGCGAGGCCTTGGTGATGCCCATGAGCTCGGGACGACCCGAGGCCGGCTTGCCGCCCTCGGAGACCGCGCGACGGTTCTGCTCCTCGAAGAGGACCCGGTCGACCAGGTCCGAGGGCAGCAGCGTGGTGTCACCCGACTCCAGCACGGTGATCCGGCGCAGCATCTGCCGCACGATGATCTCGATGTGCTTGTCGTGGATCGACACGCCCTGGCTGCGGTAGACCTCCTGGACCTCGTCCACCAGGTGCTGCTGGGTCTTCTTCGGACCCAGGATCCGCAGGACCTCCTTGGGGTCGGGGGTACCGGCGGTCAGCATCTGGCCGACCTCGACGTGCTGGCCGTCGGCCACCTCGAGCCGCGAGCGGCGGTTGACCTGGTACTCCATGACGTCGGAGCCGTCGTCGGGCGTGATCTTGACGATCCGCGCCTTGTCGGTCTCCTCGATCTCGACCCGGCCGGCGACCTCGGTGATCGGGGCGACACCCTTGGGGGTGCGCGCCTCGAACAGCTCGACCACACGGGGCAGACCCTGCGTGATGTCGTCGGCGGAGGCCACACCACCGGTGTGGAAGGTCCGCATCGTCAGCTGCGTGCCGGGCTCACCGATGGACTGGGCCGCGATGATGCCGACCGCCTCACCGATGTCGACCAGCTTGCCGGTGGCCAGCGAGCGGCCGTAGCACTTCGCGCAGGTACCGGTGCGGGCGTCACAGGTGAGCACCGAACGCACGGTCACCTCGGTGATGCCCGCCTCGACCAGCTGGTCGATCTTGACATCGCCCAGGTCGTCACCCGCCGCGACCAGCACCTCGCCGGTCTCGGGGTGGGGCACGTCCACGGCCGAGGCACGGGCGTACGCCGCGGTCTCGGCGTGCTCGTGCTTGACCACGTTCCCGTCGGTGGCGACACCGATCTGCTTGACCATGCCGCGCTCGGTGCCGCAGTCGTCCTCACGGATGATGACGTCCTGCGAGACGTCGACCAGACGACGGGTGAGGTACCCGGAGTCGGCGGTCCGCAGCGCGGTGTCGGCGAGACCCTTGCGGGCACCGTGGGTGGAGATGAAGTACTCCAGCACCGAGAGGCCCTCGCGGAAGTTCGCCTTGATCGGCCGCGGGATGATCTCGCCCTTCGGGTTGGCCACCAGGCCTCGCATGGCGCCGACCTGACGGATCTGGTTCATGTTTCCCGAACCGCCGGAGTGGACCATCATCGCGATGGAGTTGCTGTCGGGCAGCGCCTCCTCCATCGCAGCACCCACCTTGGAGGACGCCTCGGTCCAGATCTCGATGAGCTCCTGGCGGCGCTCGTCGTCGGTGACGAGTCCGCGCTCGAACTGCTTCTGGATCTTGGCGGCCTTCTCCTCGTAGCCGGAGAGGATCTCGGCCTTCGCGTCGGGCGTGACGACGTCGTCGATGGAGACGGTGACACCGGACCAGGTGGCCCAGTTGAAGCCCGCGTCCTTCAACGCGTCCAGCGAGGCGGCGACCTGCACCTTGTCGTAGCGCTCGGCGAGGTCGTTGATGATCGCGCCCAGCTGCTTCTTGCCGACCTCGGAGTTCACGTACGGGTAGTCCGCGGGGAGCGTGTCGTTGAACAGCGCCCGGCCCAGGGTCGTCTCGATCGTCGCCGGCGTACCGGCCTCCCAGCCCTCGGGGGCGGGGACGTCGTCGGAGGGGACGATGTCGGGGAAGCGGATCCGGACCCGCGACTGCAGCGTGATCTCCTTGCGGTCGAAGGCCATGATCGCCTCGGCGGCCGAGGCGAACGAACGACCCTCGCCGGGCTCACCCTCGCGGTCGGTGGTGAGCCAGTACAGGCCCACGACCTGGTCCTGCGACGGCATCGTCACCGGACGGCCGTCGGAGGGCTTGAGGATGTTGTTGGTCGACAGCATCAGGATCCGGGCCTCGGCCTGCGCCTCGGCCGACAGCGGCAGGTGGACCGCCATCTGGTCACCGTCGAAGTCGGCGTTGAACGCGCCGCACACCAGCGGGTGGATCTGGATGGCCTTGCCCTCGACCAGCTGCGGCTCGAAGGCCTGGATGCCGAGGCGGTGCAGCGTGGGCGCACGGTTGAGCAGCACCGGGTGCTCGGTGATGACCTCTTCCAGGACGTCCCACACGACCGGCTTGGCGCGCTCGACCATCCGCTTGGCGGACTTGATGTTCTGCGCGTGCGACAGGTCGACCAGCCGCTTCATCACGAACGGCTTGAACAGCTCCAGCGCCATCTGCTTGGGCAGGCCGCACTGGTGCAGCTTCAGCTGCGGACCGGAGATGATGACCGAACGGCCCGAGTAGTCCACGCGCTTGCCGAGCAGGTTCTGGCGGAAGCGACCCTGCTTGCCCTTGAGCATGTCCGAGAGCGACTTCAGCGGCCGGTTGCCCGGGCCGGTGACGGGACGACCGCGACGACCGTTGTCGAACAGCGAGTCGACGGCCTCCTGCAGCATCCGCTTCTCGTTGTTGACGATGATCTCCGGCGCACCGAGGTCGAGCAGGCGCTTGAGCCGGTTGTTGCGGTTGATCACGCGGCGGTACAGGTCGTTGAGGTCGGAGGTCGCGAAGCGGCCACCGTCCAGCTGCACCATCGGACGCAGGTCCGGCGGGATGACCGGCACCGCGCCGAGCACCATGCCGGCGGGGTGGTTGCCGGTCTTGCGGAAGGCCTCGACGACCTTGAGGCGCTTGAGGGCGCGGACCTTGCGCTGACCCTTGCCGTTGGCGATGACCTCGCGGAGGTTCTCGACCTCGGCCTCGATGTCGAAGTTCTCCAGGCGCTTCTGGATCGCCGTGGCGCCCATGTGGCCCTCGAAGTACTTGCCGAACCAGCCCTTCATCTCGCGGTAGAGCATCTCGTCGCCCATGAGGTCCTGGACCTCGAGGTTGCGGAAGGTCTCCCAGACCTCCTCCAGGCGCGCGATCTCGCCCTCGGAGCGCTTGCGAATCTGGTTCATCTCCCGCTCGGCGCCGTCCTTGAGCTTGCGCTTGGCGTCGGCCTTCGCACCCTCGGCCTCGAGCTCGGCCAGGTCGGCCTCGAGCTTCTGGCTGCGGTCCTCGATGGCCACGTTGAGGCGGTCCTCGAGCATCTTGCGCTGCTGGCCGATCTTGCTCTCCAACGAGGACAGGTCGCGGTGGCGCGCGTCCTTGTCGACGTCGGTGATCATGTACGCCGCGAAGTAGATGACCTTCTCCAGGTCCTTCGGGGCGAGGTCGAGCAGGTAGCCGAGCCGGCTCGGCACACCCTTGAAGTACCAGATGTGGGTCACCGGGGCGGCGAGCTCGATGTGGCCCATCCGCTCACGACGCACCTTGGAGCGGGTGACCTCCACGCCGCACCGCTCGCAGATGATGCCCTTGAAGCGCACGCGCTTGTACTTGCCGCAGTAGCACTCCCAGTCCCGGGTGGGACCGAAGATCTTCTCGCAGAACAGGCCGTCACGCTCGGGCTTGAGCGTGCGGTAGTTGATGGTCTCGGGCTTCTTGACCTCGCCGTGGCTCCAGGTGCGGATGTCGTCCGCGCCTGCGAGGCCGATCTGGAGCTGGTCGAAGAAGTTGACGTCAAGCACTTGGCTGATTCCTTCGCTTGGTTCGAGTCTTAAGAGTCATTTGAGTGAGCGGGTCGCTCACACTTCTTCGACCGTGTTGGGCTCACGGCGGGAGAGGTCGATGCCGAGCTCCTCCGCGGCGCGGAACACGTCGTCCTCGGAGTCACGCATCTCGATCGCGGTGCCGTCCTCGCTGAGGACCTCCACGTTCAGCGACAGCGACTGCATCTCCTTGACGAGCACCTTGAAGGACTCCGGGATGCCCGAGTCGGGGATGTTCTCGCCCTTCACGATGGCCTCGTAGACCTTCACGCGGCCCGCGACGTCGTCGGACTTGATCGTCAGCAGCTCCTGCAGGGCGTAGGCGGCGCCGTACGCCTCCATCGCCCAGACCTCCATCTCACCGAAGCGCTGGCCACCGAACTGGGCCTTACCGCCGAGCGGCTGCTGGGTGATCATGGAGTACGGACCCGTCGACCGCGCGTGGATCTTGTCGTCCACGAGGTGGTGGAGCTTGAGGATGTACATGTAGCCCACCGACACCGGGTCCGGGTACGGCTCGCCGGAGCGACCGTCGAACAGGTTGGCCTTGCCGTCGCCACCCATGAGGCGTACGCCGTCACGGTTGGGCAGCGCGCTGCCGAGCAGGCCGGTGATCTCGTCCTCACGCGCACCGTCGAAGACGGGGGTGGCGACCTTGCTGTCGCCCTCCACCTTGTCGGCGTGGATGTCGATCAGCCGCTGCTTCCAGTCGGCGTTGTCGGGGTCGTCGGACAGGTTGAGGTCCCACCCCTGCTTGGCCAGCCAGCCCAGGTGCAGCTCGAGCACCTGGCCGATGTTCATCCGGCGCGGCACGCCCAGCGGGTTCAGCACGACGTCGACCGGGGTGCCGTCCTCCATGAACGGCATGTCCTCGGTGGGCAGGATCTTGGCGATCACGCCCTTGTTGCCGTGCCGGCCGGCGAGCTTGTCACCGACGGAGATCTTGCGCTTCTGCGCGACGTAGACCCGCACCAGCTGGTTGACGCCCGGGGGCAGCTCGTCGCCGTCCTCGCGGTCGAAGACCCGCACGCCGATGACGGTGCCGGACTCGCCGTGCGGCACCTTCATCGAGGTGTCGCGGACCTCGCGGGCCTTCTCACCGAAGATCGCGCGCAGCAGCCGCTCCTCCGGCGTCAGCTCGGTCTCACCCTTGGGGGTGACCTTGCCGACGAGGATGTCGCCCGGCGAGACCTCCGCACCGATGCGGATGATGCCGCGCTCGTCCAGGTCGGCGAGGGTCTCCTCGCTGACGTTGGGGATGTCGCGGGTGATCTCCTCCGGCCCCAGCTTGGTGTCGCGGGCGTCGACCTCGTGCTCCTCGATGTGGATCGAGGTGAGGACGTCCTCCTGCACCAGGCGCTGGCTGAGGATGATCGCGTCCTCGTAGTTGTGGCCCTGCCAGGACATGAACGCCACCAGCAGGTTCTGGCCGAGCGCCATCTCCGCGTTGTCGGTGCTGGGACCGTCGGCGATCGGCGAACCGACCTCGACGCGGTCGCCGGCGTCGACCAGCGGGGACTGGTTGATGCAGGTGCCCTGGTTGGACCGACGGAACTTCGCCATCTTGTAGCTGACGTGGGTGCCGTCGTCGTTCATGACCTCGATGAGGTCGGCGGTCACGCTCTTCACCACACCGGCGGACTCGGCGACCATCACGTCACCGGCGTCGATGGCGGCGCGGCGCTCCACACCGGTGCCGACGAACGGGCTGTCGGCCTTGATCAGCGGGACGGCCTGGCGCTGCATGTTGGCGCCCATGAGCGCACGGTTGGCGTCGTCGTGCTCGAGGAAGGGGATCAACGCGGTCGCCACCGACACCATCTGGCGCGGCGAGACGTCCATGTAGTCGATTTCCTCGCGCAGGATCTCGGAGACCTCCTGGTCGCGCTGGCGCACCAGGACCCGCTCGTTGACGAAGTTGCCCTGCTCGTCGATCTGCGCGTTGGCCTGCGCGATGACGTAGCGGTCCTCGTCGTCGGCGGTCAGGTAGTGGATCTCGTCGGTGACGCGACCCTTCTCCACCACGCGGTACGGCGTCTCGACGAACCCGAACGGGTTGATCCGGCCGTAGGAGGCCAGCGACCCGATCAGACCGATGTTCGGGCCCTCCGGGGTCTCGATCGGGCACATCCGGCCGTAGTGCGACGGGTGGACGTCACGGACCTCCATGCCCGCGCGGTCACGGGACAGACCGCCGGGGCCGAGCGCGGAGAGCCGGCGCTTGTGCGTCAGGCCCGCGATCGGGTTCGTCTGGTCCATGAACTGCGAGAGCTGCGAGGTGCCGAAGAACTCCTTCAGCGCCGCGACGACCGGACGGATGTTGATCAGCGACTGCGGCGTGATGGCCTCGACGTCCTGGGTGGTCATCCGCTCGCGCACCACGCGCTCCATCCGCGCGAGTCCGGTGCGCAGCTGGTTCTGGATGAGCTCGCCGACGGTCCGCATGCGGCGGTTGCCGAAGTGGTCGATGTCGTCGAGGTCGAGGTAGATCTCCTCGCCCTCGGCGTCGGTGAGGTCCTCGCGGCCGTCGTGCAGCGCGACGAGGTAGCGGATCGTGGCGACCACGTCGGCGATGGTCAGCGTCTGCTGGTCGTAGGCCTGGCCGGCGCCGATCTTCTTGTTGACCTTGTAGCGACCGACCTTGGCCAGGTCGTAGCGCTTCGGGTTGAAGTAGTAGTTCTTCAACAGCGTCAGCGCGGCCTCGCGCGTCGGCGGCTCACCGGGACGCAGCTTGCGGTAGATGTCCAGCAGCGCCTCGTCGGCGCTGGTGGTGGCGTCCTTCTCCTCGGTGTACTGGATCGACTCGTACTGGCGCATCTCGGCCATGACCGCGTCGAAGTCGTACTCCTCGCCGATGTCCTCGGCGACGGCCTGCAGGGCCTTGAGCAGCACGATGACGTTCTGCTTGCGCTTGCGGTCGAGGCGGACGCCGACCAGGTCGCGCTTGTCGATCTCGAACTCGAGCCAGGCGCCGCGGCTCGGGATGAGCTTGGAGGTGTAGATGTCCTTGTCGGAGGTCTTGTCCGGGGTGCGCTCGAAGTACACGCCCGGGGACCGGACCAGCTGGGAGACGACGACACGCTCGGTGCCGTTGATGACGAAGGTGCCCTTGGGGGTCATGAGCGGGAACTCGCCCATGAAGACCGTCTGGCCCTTGATCTCGCCGGTCTCGTTGTTCATGAACTCGGCGGAGACGTAGAGCGGCGCGGAGTAGGTGAGGTCCTTCTCCTTGCACTCCTCGACCGAGTAGTTCGGGTCGTAGAAGACCGGGCTGTCGAACGAGAGCGACATGGTCTCGTTGAAGTCCTCGATCGGCGAGATCTCCTCGAAGATCTCGGCGAGGCCGGACTTGTCCGAGACGTCCTCACCACGGGAGCGTCGCTCCTCGACGCGACCCAGGTGGTCCTCGTTGCCGATCAGCCAGTCGAAACTGTCGGTCTGGAGGGAGAGGAGCTGCGGGAGCTCGAGCGGTTCGTTGATCTTCGCGAAAGAAATGCGGGTCTTACCGGGAGTGGTACGCGCGGCCAAGAGTGTTGTCCTTCGAGCGAATCGCTGTACGGAGGCGCCGGCCAACCACATTCATCGGCCACCGGACAGGCCAATGTGCATTTGAGGGCAGGCGCAAGGCGCCACGTTACACGACCGGAGGGCGCCGGACAACATCGGGCGTCACCGCCCGGGGGCGACGTTCCCATTCGCAGAGGATCATCCCCGGCGGGGGCACTCAGGTCAAGCACCCACACGGGCCTGGGCCCCGGTTCGGGCGCGGGTTCAGCCGCACTCCGGGTCGGTGGTGCAGATCTTCTCCAGCTGCCAGGTCTCCCCGTCGCGGATGAGCCGGAGGGTCGCCCACATGGTCAGCTCGCTGTCGTCCTCGCCGCTCTTCTGGACCAGCTGGTCCACGAAGACGAGCACCTCGGACTGGCCGCCGTCGTCGCTGAGGCCGGAGATCGCGCTGCCCCGCACCGCCGCGGTCACGACGGCCTCCTGCTGCTGGGCCTGCTCCCGCAGCCCCTCCTGGACGCCCACCCACTCCTCGGCGTAGGAGGGCGTCATCAGCTCCTGGAGCTCGGCGAGCCGGTCGTCGCCCATGTCGCGGTGGTCATAGCTCAGCACCTGCGGAGCGATGCGCTCGGCAGCGGCGATGCTCTCCGCGGCGCGCTCCTGCTGTGCTGACCGGGCGTCGGGAGCGGTGCCGAAGGTGCCGGGCCAGGTGAGCACCCAGGCCGTCGTGGCGATCACGACCACCGCCACCGCCGCGACCGTCGCGACGACCCACTGCGGGGGGCGTGAGGCGAGCATCGCGGTCCCGGTCGACGCCGGACGGGTCGCCGCGGGCGCTGCGCCGGCAAGGTCCGCCGGCCCGACGGACGCCTCGTCCTCGCGCTCGTCGGCGGCCGTCGCCTCGCCCTCGTCCTCGTCGTCGTCCTCGTCGGGTCCGGCGGTCTCGTCCTTCCCGCTCGCGGCCCGCTCCTCCGGGGCGGTCTCCCCGGCTCCCGCGTGCCCGTCGGTGGCCTCCTCGGCCGTCGGCTCCGCTGCCGCAGGCTCCTGCGCGGCCAGCTCGGCGTCGTACGCCGCCCGGCGGTCGGGGTCCATCAGCACACTGGCGGCGTCGGTGTAGGCACGGAAGCGCCGGTCGGTCGGTCCCAGGTCGGCGATCGCCTCGGCCCAGGCCTCCCGGATCTCCTCGGTGGAGGCGGTGGGGTCGACGTCGAGCAGGTCGTAGAGGTTCGGGCTCACTGGCCGTCCCCCTGGCTCTCGCTCGGCACCGGCACGCTCGGCGAGGGCTCGGATGACCCGGGGGCGGAGGGCTCCGGCGCCTCGGTGGGGTCGGCGAGTCCCTCGTCCTGGTCGTCGAAGGAGTCCAGGTTGTCCACCAGCCACTCACCGTCGACCCTGACCAGTGAGACCTCGAAGCGGAAGGGCAACCGGTCGCCCTTGATCTCCTCCGACTCCTTCTCCGGGTTCGGGTAGGCCTGTGTGCCCCACCCGCCGACGAGGACCTCGGCGGAGTCCTCGTCGAAGGACGCCACGCCCACGCCCTGCACCGTGCCGGCGCTGCGGACCTCGTACTGCGCGACGATTCCCTCGATCTGGAGCAGGCGCTGGTCCAGGGCGGTGCGGAACTTCGCCGACATCAGCGGTCGGATGCGGTCCTTGAAGCCCGCGAGGCTGCCCTGGTCGTCCAGGTCGTCGGGCCCGTATGTGAAGAACTCCTCCACGAACTCGGTGGCTCGCTGCCGGGCGTCGGAACGCACCTGGGCGGCGTCGACGGTGTCGGCACGCAGCGCCTCGGTGCGGGCGCCGATGCCGCCCTCACCGGCGCGGTCGAGGTAGACCCAGCCGACGAAGACCAGGCAGGCGACGACGAGGAACACCAGTGTGGACAGCACCCACCACAGCGGGGCGACCCGTCGTGCGGCGGGCCCGCTCACTCCTGACTGTCCAGGAGAGGTTGGAGGTACAGCCACTTCCACGCGTCCTTTCCGAGCCCGTCCGGCGGCGCAACGCTACCGGTCCGGGGCAAGGAGGTGGACTGCTGCTCACCCCAGGCGAACTCGCCGCTGTCGACGTCGAAGCTGCCGATGACGCTCTCGGGGTCCGGACCGTCGAGGTCGGGCGCGACCCGCGGCAGGTTCTGCGCCCCGCGGGAGTTCGTGCTGGGCGGGGCGGTGCACCGGGCGTCGGTGTTCAGGGCCAGGTCCTCGCCCTGGAACGGCGTCCGCTTCTGGGTGCTCTCGTACCCCTCGGTGCAGGGGTGGCTGTCGCTGAGGATCAGCCCGAAGTGGGCGTCGTAGAGGTTGTCGTCGTCCTTGGCGACCACGCTCCACGCCCCCTCCACGACGTAGGGGAACACGATCAGTGCCTGCTCGATGGCCGGCAGGTGGCGCACCACGACCTGGCCGGTGGTGACCAGGTCCTGCAGCAGCTCCTGGAGCGGGACCTCGTTGGCCTCCAGGAAGGCGCGCAACTGGTTGACCGAGAAGGACCCGGTGTCGATGAGGCGACGCAGGTCCGGATCGGCGTCGGCCAGCGCGGTGCTGAACAGCGAGAGCTGGTCGGCGAAGGTGCGCAGCGAGCTCTCGCTGTCCACCTGGCCGTTGAGCACGGTGTTGGCGTTGCGGATCAGCTCGGTGGTGACGTCGAAGTTCTCGTCGGCGGCCTCGATGAAGGAGTTGCCGGTGTCGATGATCTGCTGGAGGTCCTCCCCCGTGCCGTCGAAGGCGACGCCCAGCTCGCTCACGGTGGTGCGCAGCGCTTCCTGGTCGACGTCGGAGACGGTCTGGGAGATGTCGGCGAGCAGCTTCTCGGTGCGGATCGGGGTCTCGGTGACCAGGATCTCCGACCCGTCCTCGAGGAACGGCCCGTCGTCGACGGTCGGCTGGATCTCGACGTACTGCTCACCGATGGCGGAGCGGTTGCCGACCAGTGCCCGCGCGTCGGAGGGGATCGCGTCCCACTCGTTGTCGATGCGCAGCACGACGTCGACGCCCTCGTCGGTGACCTGCATGTCGGTGACCTGGCCGACGCGGACGCCGCGGTAGGTGACCTCGCCGCCGACGAAGATGCCGCCGGACTCCTCGAACTTCGCCACCACGTCGTAGGACCGGTCGAGGATCAGGCGGTCGAGCTGGGCGTACTTCGCGCCGACGTAGGTCACGCCGAGCACGGTGATGATGACGAAGACCAGCAGCTGGACCTTCGTGCGCCGGGTGATCATCGGCCACCTCCTGACTGGAGCGGAGCGCGCAGCAGCCCGTCGAGCGGCGAGGTGCCGCCGTTGCCCAGGTTGGGCAGCAGGCCGCCGCCGTTGCCGCCGGTGCCACCGCCGCCGGTGCCACCACCGCCGTTGCCGCCGCCACCGTTGCCGCCGCCACCGGTGTTGCCACCACAGACGACGGGCAGCTGGAGCGTCTGGCAGAGCTGGTCACCGGCCACGCCCTGCAGGATCTCCTGCGGCAGGCTGGTGCAGGCCGAGGGGTCGTTGAGGCCCTCCTCGATGCAGTTGAAGATCGGGCCGATGACCTCGTCACACGGCAGCGCGTCATTGATCGGCTCCAGGCAGATCGTCGGCAGCTGCGGGTTGGCCAGGTCGATCTCGAGCTCGGCGTCGAGGTTCACGTAGTCGCCCATGTGCAGGTTGCGGGCCACCTGCGGGTCGCGGCCCACGGCGGCGTCGATGAACGGGAATACGAGCGCCTCGATGGAGTTGGCGAGGTTGTCACCGGAGTTCGAGAGCTGGTTGAGCACCGGGAAGAGCTGCTCGAGCGACTCGATGGTGACGTCCTCGGTCTGCCGGATCACCCGGACGCCGACGTCGCCGAGCCGGTTGAGTCCCTGCAGCATGGAGACCAGGTCCTCCCGCTGGCGGTCCAGCGACAGCACGGCGCTGGGCAGCTCCTCCAGGGCGAGGTCGATGCTGTCCTGCTGGGCGCGCACCTGCTTGGCGAGCCGGTTGACCGACTCCAGCGCGTCGATGATGTCGCCCTTGCGCTGGTCGAGCTGGCTCATCAGGTCACGGACCTGGCGCAGCGCCGACTTCACGTTCTCCTCGCGCCCCTCCAGGGCGAGGTTGACCTCCTTGGCGATCGTGCGCAGCTGCGCGACGCCACCGCCGTTGAGGATCAGGCTCAGCGCACCGAGCACCTCCTCGACCTCGGGGTTGCGGCCGGTGCGGGCCAGCGGGACGAGGTCGCCGTCGGCGAGCTCGCCGCTCGCCGACTCCTGCGTGGGATCGGCGAAGGAGACGAACTTCTCCCCCAGCAGGCTGGTCTGGCGGATGTTGGCCCGCGCGTTGGCGGGCAGGCCGGTGTCGTTGCGCACCAGCAGCGTGACCCGGGCGGTGCGCCCGTCCTCGCCGCCGAGCTCGACGTCGGTCACGCGTCCGATGTCGACCTCGTTGTACTTCACCGAGGACTGCGGGACGAGGTCCAGCACGTCATTGAACTCCACGGTGACGGTGATCGGGTCCTCCCCCACGTCCGCACCGCCCGGCAGCGGGAGCGAGTAGACGTCGAACTCGCAGCCGGTCAGGAGCAGGGTGGAGAACAGCACCGCGACGAGGACGCGGATCCTGCGCAGACGGTTCCTCATTGCGGCACCACCCCGCTCAGCGTCGGGTCATAGGTCGCATCGGCTCGCGAGCCCGTGCCCGCTCCGAACGGACCACTGCGGGGCAGGATCGTCTTGAACAGGTCGCACAGGTTGCCGTTGTTGTCGGCGTTGCCCAGCAACGTGCACAGCACCAGCGCCGGGTCGTCCTGCAGGTTGCCCAGCAGCTGGGCGACGTTGGCGTTGGTGTCCAGCGTGCCGGTCTGCGGGTTGTAGGTGTGCGCCAGGTTGTTGTACGCCAGCGGAGCGACCTCGAGGAGCTCGTCCAGCTGCGCGCGTCGCTTCACCAGGGTGTCGGTGACGCGACCGACCTTCTTGATGTTGCGGCCCAGCAGCTGCTTGTTCTCGTCGACGAAGTCGCCCACGACCTGCAGCGCGGTGCCGAGCTCGGCGAGGGCCGTGGTCAGCTCCTGCCGCTCGTCGGCGAGCACCGTGGAGATGTTGCCCAACTCGGTGTTGAAGTCACGCACCGTGCCGTCGTTCTCGGCCAGCGTGCGGACGAAGTTGTTGAGCTGGCGCACGGACCCGAAGAGCTCGTCCTTGTTGTCGTCCAAGGTCTTGCTCAGCTGGCCGAAGTCCTCGATCGTCTCTCGGAACTGCGCACCCTGGCCACCGAAGTTCTCCGCGGTGGTCTGCAGCAGGTCGGTCAATGCACCGTCCTGGTTGGCCCCCTGGGGACCGAGCGCCACCACGAGGTCGTCGATGCTCTGGTAGATCTCGTCCAGCTCCAGTGGCACCGAGGTGCGCTGGGTGTCGAGGACGGTGTTGTCCGGCAGCACCTCACCGGACTCGTAGGCCGGGGTGAGCTGGATGTAGCGGTCACCCACGACCGAGGGCGAGATGATGACCGCCTTGGCGTCCATCGGCACCTCGACCTCGCTGTCGTAGCGCATCTCGACGCGGACCTTGGTGCCCTCGGGCACGACGGAGTCGACCGTGCCGACCGCGACGCCGAGGACCCGCACGTCGCTGCCCTCGTAGACCGAGACGGTGCGGGGGAAGTACGCCGTCACCAGCTTGGTGTCGCCGTTGCTACCCACCATCCACAGCACGCCGGCCGCGACCAGGGCGAGCACGACCGCGATGGGGAGGAACTTGCTGATGGTCCGCATCATTCCTGGCTCCTCCCCCCGGGCACCGGCGGCAGGTTCGACACGAAGGTGTCGAACCACGGCCCGGTGCCGAGCGTGTTGGCGAAGACCCGCGCGAACGGCGCGGCCAGGCGCAGGCTGTTGTCGAGGTTGTCCTGGTTCTTGTTCAGCACGTCCACGACGCTCTCCAGCCGCTGCAGCGCCGGCCGGAGGTCGGCGCGGCTCTCGCGCACGAACGTCTTGAGCTCGCGGCTGAGCGTGGTCGCCGACACGAGGAGGTCGTGCACCGCGTCGCGCCGGCTGACCAGGGCCTCGAACAGGACGCGCGCGTCGTCCATGAGGGCGATGATGTCCTCGTCGCGCTCGTCGAGCACGCGGGACACGCGCTGGGTGTTCTGCAGCAGCGAGTTGAGCTCGGCGTCGCGCTTCACGACCGTCTCCGACAGCGCCGACAGCCCGTTGAGCGCGTCACGGAACTCGTCCGGAGTGTTGCGCGTGAGGTCCGACAGCGTCGTCAGCGCCTCGGTCAGCTGGTCGGTGTCGATGCCCTCGGAGGTCTCGGCGAGGCCCTCGAAGGCGTCGATGACGTTGTACGGCGACCGCGTGCGCTCGGAGGGGATCGTCTCGCCCTCGGCGAACTCACCCTCCCCGGCGGGGACCAGGGCGACGAACATCTGGCCCAGGATCGTCTGCACCCGGATGTCGGCCTCGGGACGGTCGCCGAGCTGGGCGTCGGTGTCGACCTTGAAGCCCACCTTCACCTCGCCGCTGGCGAGCTCGATCGTGTCCACCTCGCCGACCCGGACACCGGCCAGGCGCACGGGGTCGCCGACCGAGAGCCCGCCGGCCTCGGTGAAGTTGGCGTAGTAGGTGTCCCCGCCGCCGATGAGCGGCAGGTCACCGGCGCGGAAGGCGGCGAGCAGCAGCATCGCGAGCACCGAGATGCTGATCGCCCCGATCACCACGGGGTTGCGTTCGCGGAAGGGTTTCATCGGCACCTCACGGCAGCTCGCAACGGTGGTCGTCGTTGCCGTTGTAGGTCTGGTAGTTGATGGGCGGGATGAGGTTGTCGCCGCTGAGCTTCACCGAGGCGGAGAAGTTGCACAGGTAGAAGTTGAACCAGGAGCCGTAGGTGGCGGTGCGACCGATCTTGTTGAGCTTGATCGGCAGCACCTGCAGCGCCCGGTCGACCTCGGCCTTGTTGTTGTCCAGGTTGGTCGCGACGCTGCGCAGCTCCTTGATGTCGCGCACCAACGGCGCCCGGAGGCCCTGGAGCAGGTCGGCGGTCTCGACGGAGAGCTCGGAGATCCCGTCCAGCGAGTCCAGGATCGCCCGACGGTCCTGCTTCAGCCCCCCGACGAGGGTGCGGAAGCTCTGGATGGTGTCGGTGAGCTCGCGCTCGCGGTCGGCGATGTGGTCCAGCGCGTAGTCGAGGTTGTCGAGCAGGTCGCCGATCAGGGCGTCCCGGTTGGCCAGGGTCTGGGTCACCGAGGCGGTGGTCGCGAGCAGGCTCTCGACCGTGCCGCTCTCGCCCTGGAAGACCTGGACGACCTCGAAGGAGAGCCGGTTGATGTCGTCGGGGGTGAGCGCCTCGAAGAGCGGCTTGAACCCGTTGAAGAGCTTGGTCAGGTCCAGCGCCGGCTCGGTGCGGTCGATGGGGATCTCGTCGCCCTCGGCCAGGTCGTCGCCGCCGTCGGCGGTCTGGGTCAGCGCGAGGTAGCGCTGTCCCACGAGGTTGCGGTAGCGGATCTTCACCTGCGTGCTCGTGGCGAGCCGCTTGTCCTCGTCGACGGTGAACGTCAGTCGGGCCCGGTTGCCCTCGATGATCTCGATGTCCTCCACCGAGCCGACCTTCACCCCGGCGATGCGCACGTCGTCGCCCTCGACGACGCCGGTCACGTCGGAGAACTGCGCCCGGTAGGAGAGCGTGGCACCGAAGGAGAGGTTGCCGATGGTCATCACCAGCAGCCCGGTGAACAGCGTGGTGACGACGCCGAAGATCACCAGCCGGACGAGGTCGAAGGTGGTCTCCTTGTCCATGCGTGCCATCAGCGGTCACCTCCTGTCGCCAGTGGCCCCGCCAAGGCGACACCGAGGTCGCTGCCGGGGACGTCGTAGTGCTCCTCAAGCAGCGAGCGCAGGACGTCCATGTCCTCGCCGGTGCCCGTGTACCCCTCGGAGAACCCGGGTGCCACGCGCTGGGTGCCCTTGCCGGTGGGCTCGTCGACGCCGTCGTTGAAGTCCGGCACCGACTTGCGGAAGTTGTCGCCCTCCTGGCTGAAGGGCGGGTTGGGCAGCTCGGCGCAGTCCGGCCCCCGGGTGTCGGCGAATCGCTGCTGGTCCTGCGGGGTCCACTTGCGGGGCTGGTTGGGCAGCGGCTCGAGGATGATGTGCAGCTCGTAGCCGCGGAACGCCTCGCTCAGGCGATCGCTGGCCCCGACCAGGCCCTCGGTGACGCAGGGGAAGATCGGCGAGTACTTGCTGAGCAACCGCAGCTGACGGACGCTGAGGTTGCCGAACCGCTCGATGAGGTCGCCGTTGCGGTCCAGGAACCCGCGGGCGGTCGAGGCGAAGGAGTCGGTGTCGCGCAGGAACTGGTTGAGCACGCCCTCGCGTCCCTCCAGCGTCTGGGTCGTCTTCACCGTGTTGTCCAGGATGGTCGCGACCTCGGGGAGGATGTCGGCGTAGATGTCGGACGTCTCCGCGGTCAGTCGCAGGTCCTCCAGCAGCGCCGGGATCTGCGGGTTGAAGCGCTTCAGGTAGGAGTCCAGCCGCGTGAGGTTCTCGCCGAGCGCCTCGCCGCGGCCCTCCAGCGCGGTCGCCAGGGCGGTCAGCGTGACGTTCAGGTCGGCCGGCCGCACCGCGCGCAGCAGCGGGTAGATGTCGGTGAGCACCTGCTCGACCTCGACGGCCAGCTCGGTCTCGTCGATCACCGCACCGGCCCGGATCGCCGGGCCGCTGGTGTCGGTGCCGTCGGGGATCTTCAAGGAGACGTACTTCTCGCCGAAGAGCGTCTTGGGCACGATCGCGCCGGTGACCCCGGCGGGGATGGTGTCGAGCTCGTCGGGGTAGATGCCCAGCGTGAGCATCGCGTCGTCGGCGCCGCCGGGGTCCATCTCCAGCACCTCGCCGACGATGACGCCGCGCACCTTCACGTCGGCCCGCGCGGGCAGCTGCAGGCCGATCGAACCGGCCTGGAGGGTGATCTCCTCGTACTCGGCGAACTTCTTGGTGAAGATGCCGTAGGAGGCCCACACCCCGAGCAGCAGCAGCGCGATGAACACGACGCCCAGCGCCTTGTGGAAGGTCAGCAACCGGTGGATCATCAGCGCATCACCCCGCCAGCCTGACCGTCGTCGTCGTGCCCCAGATGGCCATCGACAAGAACAGGTCGATGACGTTGATCGCGACGATACTGGTGCGCACCGCGCGTCCCACCGCGACGCCCACGCCCGCAGGACCGCCGCTCGCGGTGTAGCCGTGGTAGCAGTGGATCAGGATCACCACGACCGCGAAGACCAACACCTTGCCGAAGGACCACAGGACGTCGCCCGGTGGCAGGAATTGGTAGAAGTAATGGTCATAGGTGCCCGTCGACTGGCCGTAGAACTGCACCACCACCAGGCGACTGGCCATGTAGGAGGAGAGCAGGCCGACGACGTAGAGCGGCACGATCGCGATGAGGCCGCCGATCACGCGCGTGGCCACCAGGAACGGCATCGACGGGATCGCCATCACCTCGACCGCGTCGACCTCCTCGGAGATGCGCATCGCGCCCAGCTGGGCGGTGAAGCCGCAGCCGACGGTCGCGGCCAGTGCGATGCCGGCGACCAGGGGCGCGATCTCGCGGGTGTTGAAGTAGGCCGAGACGAAGCCCGACAGTGCCGCCGTGCCCAGCTGGTCCAGCGCGGCGTACCCCGACAGCCCGACCTGGGCACCGGTGAAGAAGGTCATGCCGACGATGACGCCGACGGTGCCGCCGATCACGGCGAGCGCGCCCGACCCGAGCGTCACCTCGGCGAGGATCCGCAGGATCTCCTTGGGGTAGCGCCGCACCGAGCGGGGCAGCGCCATGAGGACCTTGATGTAGAACGAGAGCTCCTGGCCGAGGGTGTCCAGACCCTTCAGCGGCCGCTCGTAGATCGCCTTCACGTTCGCCATGGCTCAGCCGACCTTCGGCGGGACGAGCTCGAGGTAGATCGTGCTGAGGACGAAATTGACCACGAAGAGCAGCAGGAAGGTGATGACGACCGACTCATTGACCGCGTCGCCGACGCCCTTGGGACCGCCACCGGCGTTCATGCCCTTGAAGGCGGCGACGATGGCGGCGATGAGACCGAAGATCAGTGCCTTGACCATGCCGATCCACACGTCGGGGATCTGGGCGAGCGCGGTGAAGCTGGCCATGTAGGCGCCCGGCGTGCCGTCCTGCAGGATCACGTTGAAGACGTAGCCGCCCGCGACGCCGACGACGCTGACCATGCCGTTGAGGAAGACGGCCACCAGCATCGCGGCCAGCACGCGGGGCACGACGAGGCGCTGGATCGGGTCGATGCCGAGCACCATCATGGCGTCGAGCTCTTCACGGATCTTGCGGGCACCGAGGTCCGCGGCGATCGCCGACCCGCCGGCGCCCGCGATCAGCAGCGCGGTCGCGATCGGGCCGGCCTGCTGGATCACCGCCAGCACCGACGCCGAACCGGTGAAGGACTGGGCGCCGAACTGCTTGATCAGGCCACCCACCTGGAGAGCGATGACCGCACCGAACGGGATCGCGACCAGCGCGGTGGGGACGATGGTGACCGAGGCGATGAACCAGGCCTGCTGCAGGAACTCACGCAGCTGGAAGGGTCGCCGGAACAGCCCACGGCCGACGTCGAGGCCGAAGGCGAAGAGCTTGCCCGCGGTCCCGACCGGGGCCAGGACGCGGGTCGCCATCTGGGACACGGAAGTGGAGCCTCCCTCAGCCCACTGCCGCCGTGGCGGCCTCGGGGGTGAAGGATCCCGGCGGAGGCGTCACGCCGTGCTCGCGGCACCACTCGCCCGGCGGGCGCTGGCCCTTGCGCGGGATGCCGTTGGAGGGCTCCAGCTGCAGTGCGATCGGGGGCAACGGCGGCATCTCCTGGTCGCCCTCGGCAGCGAGCTCGTCGGCGTCCTTCTCCTCGGACATGCCGATCGGGCCGATCTTCTGCGCGTTGAGGAACTGCCGCACCACCGGCTCGTCGGAGCTGAGGAGCTGCTCGCGGTGACCGAACATCGCCAGGTGCTTGTGGTAGAGCAGGCCGATGTTGTCTGGCACCGTGCGGGCGGTGTTGATGTCGTGGGTGACGATGAGGAACGTCGCGTCGATCTGTGCGTTCAGGTCCACGATCAGCTGGTTGAGGAAGCTGGTGCGGACCGGGTCCAGGCCGGAGTCGGGCTCGTCGAACAGCACGATCTCCGGGTCCAGGACCAGTGCACGGGCCAGGCCGGCGCGCTTGCGCATACCGCCGGAGATCTCACCGGGCAGCTTGTCCTCCGCACCGAGGAGGCCCACCAGGTCCATCTTCTCCATGACGATGTCGCGGATCTCCGACTCGCCCTTCTTGGTGTGCTCACGCAGCGGGAAGGCGACGTTGTCGTAGAGGTTCATCGAGCCGAACATCGCGCCGTCCTGGAACAGCACGCCGAAGAGCTTGCGGATCTCGTAGAGGTCGCGCTCGGAGCAGGAGGCGATGTCGGTGCCCTCGATGAGCACGGAGCCCCGGTCGGGCTTGAGCAGCCCGATCACGGTCTTGAGGAGGACGGACTTGCCGGTGCCGGACGGGCCGAGCATCACGCAGATCTCACCGGCGGGGATCGTCAGGGTCACGCCGTCCCAGATCAGGTCCTTGCCGAACGACTTGGTCAAGTCGTCGATCTTGATCTCCACTCCCATGCGACCTCTCCTCAGTGTCGTCGTCGCCGGTGGGCCCGCCGTTCTCGCTCCGCCCTCCCTCGGGCGACGGTGTCGGGCACCTACTCACCAGTTAACTATGACCGAACACGGAGGTTACGCGTTGACCGTGGCGCGCGTCACGAAACCGCCATGGTGCGAGACGGAATCGTTGTCGACGGGTGGTCGGCACCGCCACCGCGCCGGCACCACCACGACACGACGACGGAGGGCGGGCCCTGCCGCAGCAGGACCCGCCCTCCGGGAGTGATTCGCCTCAGGCGAGGGTCACTTGACGGTCACCTCGGCGCCGGCGCCCTCCAGGGCCTCCTTCGCCTTCTCGGCGGCCTCCTTGTCGACGCCCTCGAGGACGGCCTTCGGCGCACCCTCGACGAGGTCCTTGGCCTCCTTGAGGCCGAGGGAAGTCAGCGCGCGGACCTCCTTGATGACGTTGATCTTCTTGTCACCGGCGGACTCCAGGACGACGTCGAACTCGTCCTTCTCGGCCTCGCCGCCCTCGTCGCCGCCACCGGCGGCCGGGGCAGCGCCACCCGCGGCAACCGCGACGGGCGCGGCGGCGGTGACGTCGAAGGTCTCCTCGAACTGCTTCACGAACTCGGACAGCTCGATGAGGGTCATTTCCTTGAATGCATCGAGCAGCTCGTCGGTGCTGAGCTTCGCCATGGTGGCGTTCCTTCCTCTAGATGATGCCGTGGTGGTCCCACTGGGACCGGATGGGATGTGGATCAGGTGTGGTCAAGGGCCGTGGCCGGCGTCGCCGGCCGCGACTCACTCCTCGGAGGCCGACTCCTCGGCGGCTTCCTCGGCGGCCGGCTCCTCGGCAGCGGCCGGGGCGTCGCCCGCACCCGCCAGCACCGAGGGGTCCTCCTGGGCCTTGGCCTCCAGCGCACCCGCGAGGCGGGCGGTCTGGGAGAGCGGGGCCTGGAAGAGTCGGGCCGCCTGGGACAGCGAGGCGAGCATGCCGCTCGCCAGCTTGCCCAGGAGCACCTCGCGCGACTCGAGATCGGCCAGCTTGGCGATCTGACTCGGGTCGAGGTTCTCGCCGTCGAGCACACCACCCTTGATGACAAGGGCCTCGTGTGCCTTGGCGAAGTCACGCAGGCCCTTGGCCGCCTCGACGACGTCGCCCGTGATGTAGGCGATGGCCGTCGGCCCGGTGAGCAGGTCGTCGATGCCCTCGACGCCCGCCTCCTTCGCGGCGATCTTGACCAGCGTGTTCTTGACCACGGCGTAGTCGGCGTGCTCAGCGAGCGAGCGCCGCAGTTGCTGCAGCTCCGCCACGCTGAGGCCACGGTATTCGGTCAGCACGGCGCCGTTGGACTCGTTGAGCGACTCAACGATCTCCGCGACGGCGGCCTGCTTCTCTGCCCGCGCCATGGGTCTCCTTCCGGATCTGACGAGACCGACGCTCGTTTCCGGGGACCGACATGCGAAACGCCCCGAACGCAGGCGTTCAGGGCGTGAGGATCGAATCCTGCTCTGGTCCACCTGCGCTGGCCGTCCGCGTGAGCGGCACCTTCGGTCCGTGTCGCCCTGCGCGTGCGGCGGGACGATCCGGACAACCGGCGGTCTCTGGTTGCGAGAAGTACAGTACGCCGTCGCGGCGCCACCGCCAAAACCGCGGCAGGGCCACCTCCCGGCCGAGTCGTCCGATCGTCGGGGTCTCGACACCACGGACCGGGGAGTTGAGAAGATGGGGCGGTGACCACCACGCCGTACGCCGACCTGTCCGCCGACGACCTCGCCTCCGAGCTCACCCGCCTGCGTGAGGAGTACGACGCGCTGCGGGCGAAGGGCCTCGACCTCAATCTCACCCGTGGCAAGCCCGCCCCCGAGCAGCTCGACCTGTCCAACGGCCTGCTGGACCTGCCGAGCACCCACGTCGACCCCGACGGCACCGACGTCCGCAACTACGGCGGACTGCAGGGCCTGCCGGCACTGCGGGAGATCTTCGCCGACCTGCTCGGCGTCGACGCCGACCGCGTCGTGTGCGGGGGCAACTCGAGCCTGACGATGATGTACCAGACCCTGACCTGGCTGATCCTCAAGGGCGGGCCGGACTCGCCCCGGCCGTGGTCGGCCGAGCCGACGGTCAAGTTCATCACGCCGGTCCCGGGCTACGACCGCCACTACACGATGCTCGAGGAGCTCGGCATCGAGATGCTGCCGGTGCCGATGCACGAGGACGGTCCCGACGTGGCCGCCGTACGCGAGCTCGTCGCCGACGACCCGGCAGTGAAGGGCATGTGGCTGGTGCCGACCTATGCCAACCCCACCGGCTCGGTGTGCAGCACCGAGGTCGCCGCCGAGCTGATGGCGATGCCGACCGCCGCCCCGGACTTCCGCATCCTGTGGGACAACGCCTACGCCGTGCACCACCTCACCGCCGAGGAGACCAAGAGCGCGGACGCCCTCGGGCTCGCGGCGGCGTCGGGCCACCCCCACCGGCCGGTGATGTTCGCCTCGACCTCCAAGATCACCTTCGCCGGCGCCGGCGTCGCGGCACTCGCCGCCTCGCCGGAGAACGTCGCGTGGTGGCTGGAGCGGCTCTCCTTCGCCGCGATCGGCCCCGACAAGGTCAACCAGCTGCGCCACCTGGAGTTCTTCGGCGACGCCGAGGGCGTGCGCGCCCACATGCGTCAGCACCGCGACCTGATCGCACCGAAGTTCGCCGCGGTCGAGGACGCACTCACCGCGCGGCTGGCCGGGCGCGGCGTGGCCACCTGGAGCCGCCCGACCGGCGGCTACTTCGTCAACCTCGACGTGGTCGACGGCACCGCCTCGCGCGTGGTCGCGTTTGCCGGCGACGCCGGCATCGCGCTCACCCCGGCCGGGTCGGCCTTCCCGCACGGCGACGACCCGCACGACCGCAACATCCGCCTGGCCCCGACCTTCCCCTCGCTGGCCGACGTCGAGACCGCGATGGCCGGCGTCGCCCTGTGCGTCGCCCTGGCCGCGGTGGAACAGCTCACCAAGTGACTGAGCCCCGGGGCCGAGTCGGCGTGAACTCGGCCCACAAAAGCGCCGAGTCGGCGTGAACTCGTCGAGTTCACGCCGACTCGGCGTCAGTACCCAGGGGGTCGGACCACCTCAGTTGGTGGCGACCTCCTTGGAGCTCGGGTCGATCTGCACGCCCGGGCCCATGGTCGTGGAGACCGTGACCTTCTTGACGTAGCGGCCCTTGGAGCTGGACGGCTTCAGTCGCAGCACCTCGTCCACGGCGGCGGTGAAGTTCTCGGTGAGCGCCTCCTCGCCGAAGGACGCCTTGCCGATGATGAAGTGCAGGTTGGCGTGCTTGTCCACGCGGAACTCGATCTTGCCGCCCTTGATGTCGGTCACGGCCTTGGCCGGGTCCGGGGTGACGGTGCCGGTCTTCGGGTTCGGCATCAGGCCGCGGGGACCGAGCACGCGACCGAGCCGGCCGACCTTGCCCATCATGTCCGGGGTGGCCACGACCGAGTCGAAGTCCAGGTAGCCGCCGGCCACCTTCTCGATCAGCTCGTCGTCGCCGACCTCGTCCGCGCCGGCCTCACGCGCGGCCTCGGCCTTGTCCGCGGTGGCGAACACGAGGACCCGGGCGGTCTTGCCCGTGCCGTGCGGCAGGTTGACGGTGCCGCGGACCATCTGGTCGGCCTGACGCGGGTCGACCCCGAGCCGCAGGACGACCTCGACGGTCTCGTCGAACTTCTTCTTGCTGACCGACTTGGCGATCTTGATCGCCTCGGCCGGGGTGTGCAGGGCGTCGCGGTCGAAGGTCTCGACGGCGGCGCGGTAGGACTTGCTGCGCTGCATGGGTTCCTCTTCTCAGAAGTCGTGGTCAGCGGGCCAGCGCGGCCCTGCCACAGGGTTCGGCGTACGTGCCGACGGTCAGGGGGTGTCGATGCCCATCGAACGGGCGGTGCCCGCCACGATCTTCATCGCCTGGTCGACGTCGTTGGCGTTGAGGTCGGGCATCTTCTTCTCGGCGATCTCACGCACCTGGTCGGCGGTGATGGAACCGACCTTCTCCTTGTGCGGGACGCTCGAGCCCTTCTTGATCTGCGCTGCCTTCTTGATCAGCTCCGACGCCGGCGGCGTCTTGGTGATGAAGTCGAAGGACCGGTCCTCATAGATCGTGATCTCGACCGGCACGATCTCGCCACGCAGGGACTCGGTCTCGGCGTTGTACGCCTTGCAGAAGTCCATGATGTTGACGCCGTGCGGACCGAGCGCCGTACCGACCGGCGGGGCCGGGGAGGCAGAACCCGCCTGCAGCTGCACCTTGACGAGTGCGGCGATCTTCTTCTTGGGAGGCATTGCGTTTCTCTTTCTCTCTCGTGGTCATGACGAGGGCGTCGGGCGCCCTCTGCCACCTGCGGTCGCCACGTGGGCAACCCTCACATTGTGCGGGGTTTTCGCGTGGGGACGAAATCGGGTGCGGTCCGTCCGAACGCTGCGGTGGGTCTCGACCCGCGGTCGCGGCTTCGCAGGCTCAGCCGCGCGCTCGCTCGACCCAACTCGGTCCTGTCGGTCCGGCATGCTCGCTCGCAAGCTCGCGAGCGAGGCCGGACCGTCAGACGCGCTGCACCTGGTCGAAGCTGAGCTCGACGGGGGTCTCGCGGCCGAAGATCTCCACCAGCGCCTTGACCCGCTGCGACTCGGCGTTGATCTCGGTGATCGTGGCGTGCAGCGTCGCGAACGCGCCGTCGACGATGAGCACCGAGTCGTCCACGGCGAAGTCCGCGACCTCGACCGGCTTCTTGGCCGGCTGCCCACCGCCGGAGGAAGCCGCCGCACCCTGGTCGGCGTCGACGACGACCGGCTCGGAGGGCACGATCGTGGGGGCCAGCATGTTCTCGACCTCACCCATGCTCAGCGGCACGGGCTGGTGGCTGTGGCCCACGAAGCCCGTCACCGACGGGGTGTGGCGTACGGCGGCCCACGACTCGTCGGTCAGGTCCATGCGGACCAGGACGTAGCCGGGCAGGACGGTCCGCTTGACCATCTTGCGCTGGCCGTTCTTGATCTCCGCGACCTCCTCGGTGGGGACCACGATCTCGTGGATGTAGTCCTCCATGTTGAGCGAGGTGATGCGGTTCTCGAGGTTGCGCTTGACCCCGTTCTCCTGGCCGGAGTAGGTGTGCACGACGAACCACTCGCCGGGCTTGGCCCACAGCTCGCGGCGGAACTCCTCCAGCGGGTCCGCGGCCGCGGCGGGCTCCTCCTCCGTCGCCTCGTCGGCGTCGGTCCCGGCGTCGTCGGTCTCCTCCACGGAGTCCTCGGGGGTCTCGACGGGATCGACCACCGAGTCCTGCTCGAAGGTCGAGTCCGACTCGGTCGCCGAGTCCTGCTCGGTCATCGAGTCGCCGTCGTACTGCTCACTCACGTCCTGCTCCATCCTGATCAGAGACTTCCTGCGCCACCGAAGACCTCGAACACCAACTGGCCGAAGGCGTAGTCCAGCGCGGTGATGATGCCGATCATCACCAGCACGAAGGCCATCACGACGAGGAAGTAGGTCACCAGCTGGTCCCGCGTGGGGTAGACCACCTTGCGGAGCTCGGCGACCACCTGGCGGTAGAAGGTCACCGGACCGGTGCGCTTGTCAGCGCCGGACCGGTCCGGCTTGCCGGGACCGCGGTCCCCGCGGACGGTGTCGGCGTCCGACACGCTGCTCACCTCATCCATCGCTTCCGAGTTCGTCACTTCTCGCAGGGCACGAGGGACTTGAACCCCCAACCTTCGGTTTTGGAGACCGATGCTCTGCCAATTGAGCTAGTGCCCTCCGACGGCCGACCCGCCCCGAGCGCGACCTGCGTGAGGGCGCGACTGAGCATGTGGGAAAGCCACCAGGGGTGGAGTCTACGCACTCCGACCAGCGGCGACCAATCGCCCGCTCCCGGTGGCCGTTACGCTGCCCGGATGCGGGACCTCCATGCGCTGCCGAAGGCCCACCTGCACCTGCACTTCACCGGGTCGATGCGCCACGAGACCCTGCTCGAGCTCGCCGAACGCGACGGGATCCACCTCCCGGACGCACTCGTGCACCAGTGGCCACCGCAGCTGTCGGCACGCGACGAGAAGGGCTGGTTCCGCTTCCAGCGGCTGTACGACGTCGCGCGGAGCGTGTTGCGCACCGAGGACGACGTACGCCGGCTGGTCCGGGAGGCGGCCGAGGACGATGCCCGCGACGGCGGCCGCTGGCTGGAGATCCAGGTCGACCCTAGCGGCTACGCCAGCCGGTTCGGCAACACCACCGCCTTCACCGACCTCGTGCTGGACGCGGTGCGCGACGCCTCCGAGCGCACCGGCGTCGGCATGGGCGTCATCATCGCCGCGAACCGCACCCGCCACCCGCTCGACGCCCGCACGCTGGCCCGCCTGGCGGCGCAGTACGTCGGTCACGGCGTGATCGGCTTCGGGCTGTCCAACGACGAGCGGCGTGGGACGACGCGGGAGTTCGAGAAGGCGTTCTCGATCGCCGAGCGCGCCGGCCTGATGCTCGCACCGCACGGCGGCGAGCTGTGCGGGCCCGAGCACATCGAGGTGTGCCTGGACGTGCTGCACGCCGACCGGCTCGGGCACGGCGTGCGTGCGGTCGAGGACCCCGCACTGCTGGACCGCATCGTCGAGGCCGGCGTGGCACTGGAGATCTGCCCGACCTCGAACGTCTCCCTCGGCGTCCACTCCGACCTGAGCTCGGTGCCCGTCCCGCAGCTGATGGAGGCCGGCGCCACCCTCGCGCTGGGGGCCGACGACCCGCTGCTCTTCGGGTCCCGTCTGGCCGGGCAGTACGCCACGATGCGGGCCGCCCACGACCTCGACGACACCCAGCTCGCCGAACTGGCACGGATGTCCTTCCGCGCCAGCCGCGCGCCGGAGGAGGTCGTCAAGCAGGCGATGGCCGACATCGACGCCTGGTTGGCGGCCCCGGACCCACGGGATGGAACACTGCCCGCGTGAGCGAGCACTACCCGCCCCCGGGTGGCGAGGACCGTCCCGAGGAGTCCGGCTGGTCCGACTGGTCCGACGGCGGGTCGCCGCCTCCCCCACCCCCACCGGGTACGCCGCCCTACGGCACGCCGCCGGCGTACGGCGCCCCGATGGGTGGCTACGGACCCGCGGTGCCGCTGTCGCACACCGGGGCGACCACGTCGCTGGCGCTGGGGATCACCAGCATCGCGGTCGCGGTGATCGGTGCCTGCCTGTGCGGGTTCCTCGGCGCACTCGGCGCCCTGGTGGGCCCGTTCGGGATCTGGCAGGGCCTGCGGGCCCGCTCGGAGATCGACGCCGACCCGGCCCGCTACGGCAACCGCGGCAACGCCGTCGCCGGCCTGGTGTGCAGCATCATCGGCACCGTGCTCGGCGTGCTCACGCTGCTGGGCACCCTCGCGGTGCTGGCCTTCATCGGACTGGGCGCGTTCTCCGGCCCCGGCTACTGACTCTCCCTAGAGCGTGCAGCCGACGAGCACCGGCTCGTTGACCAGCGTGATGCCGTAGGCCTCACGCACCCCGTCGCGGACCTCGCGGGCGAGCGCCAGCAGGTCCGCCGTCGTCGCGCTGCCCCGGTTGGTCAGCGCGAGCGTGTGCTTGGTGGACAGCCGTGCGGCGCCCGATCCCGGGTGCCCCTTGCCGAAGCCCGCGTGCTCGATCAGCCACGCGGCGCTGGTCTTGACCAGGTCCGGGTCGTCGGTCGCGAAGGCGGGCGCGCCGTCGGGGACACGGTCGGGCGCGATGATCGGGTTGGTGAAGAAGGACCCGGCGCTCCAGGTGTCGTGGTCGTCCGGGTCGAGCACCATGCCCTTGCCGCGGCGCAGCCCGAGCACCGCGGACCGGACGTCGCTCGCCGGCGCCCGCTCCCCCACCGCGACGCCGAGGTGGCGCGCCAGCTCGGCATAGGCCACCGGCGCGCCGAGGGGTCCCTCGGCGAGGTCGAAGGTCACCGAGAGCACCACGTGGGCGCCGCCGCGGTCGTCGTACCGGTCGGCCTTGAACCGGGACGTGCGGTAGCCGAAGTCGCACTCGTCGGCGGGGTAGTTCCTCACCTCGCCGGCGCGGCGGTCCCACACCCGCACCTCGGCGATGGTCTGGGAGACCTCCTGGCCGTAGGCGCCGACGTTCTGGACCGGCGTGGCGCCGACCGAGCCGGGGATGCCGGAGAGTGCCTCGATGCCGGACCAGTCACGATCGACGGCATGCGCGACGAGGGCGTCCCAGTCCTCGCCGGCCGCGACCCGGACCCGGGTGCCGTCGGCCTCGATGCCGGTGGTGGCGACCTCGACCACGGTGCCCGGGAAGCCGTCGTCGGCGACGACGACGTTGCTGCCCCCGCCGAGCACGAGCACCGGCTCGCCGGCGGCGTCGGCGGCGGCGACGGCATCGGCCAGCGCCGACTCGGTCTCGGCCCGTACCCAGGCGCGGGCGGGGCCGCCCAACCGCAGGGTCGTCCGGGCGGCGAGTGCATGGGACCCGGCCGGACCACGCGGCTCGGCCTGCACTGCCTGGGGGTTCCTCGGCTCAGCCAAGCCGCACGACCGCCTTGGGCGCACCCAGCACCTTCTCCTCGCCGCTGGTGACCTCCAGTGCGAGGGTGGCGAGGCCGTCCTCGACGGCCTTGACGGTGCCGGCGACGCGCACCGTGGCGCCGCCCTCCGCGGGCACGACGACGGGGGCGGTGAAGCGGCAGCCGAGGTCGACGACCTCCGCACCGTCGGTCCAGGTGGCGACGGCGCGGGCGACCAGCGCCATGGTGTACATGCCGTGTGCGATCACGCCCGGCAGGCCCACCGCGGTCGCGACCGCCTCGTCCTGGTGGATCGGGTTGTGGTCACCGCTGGCCTCGGCGTACGCACGGAGGTCGGCCCGCGTGATCGTGTAGTCCTGCGGCGCGAGCTCCGCACCCGTCGTGAGTGTCATGCGTCCTCCCCGGACCGGTGGACCAGCGTGGCCTGTGCGGTGCAGACGGTCGCGTCGTCGGCATCGACGATCTCGCTGGTGGTCGACACGAAGTCCGCGCCGCCGCGCGAGCGGACCTTCTCCACCCGCAGCCGCGCCCGCAGCTCGTCGCCCACCCGCACCGGGCGGGTGTAGGAGAACTTCTGGTCGCCGTGCACGATCCGGGACAGGTCGACCTGCTCGGCCTCGAGGAAGCCCAGCATCGCCTCGAAGGTCACCACGATCGGGAAGGTCGGTGGCACCGGCTCGGCGGCGGCACCCACGGATTCGGCGAAGGCGGCCACCGCGTCCGCGGTGACGGCGTACGGCGCGGTCTCGGGGAACTCCCGTCCGGCCAGCGAGGCATCGATCGGCATGGCGCCAGCCTAGGGCAGCCGTTCGGGCACCGGGACCTCGTAGGCTGCGGCGGCATGCGAGCGCGACGCGGCAGGTGGCTGGTGCCCTGGGTCGCCCTGCTGGCCGCGGTCACCGCGTGCACCGCCGCTGAGCCTCCGGCGACCGAGGACCGGCCGGTCGCCGGCTGCGGTCCGCCGACGCGGGACGACGTCGGGGGGACCGCCCCGGCGTACCTGCGGGGCGCGTTGGACCGCTTCCCCAACGACGAGTCGATGTGCGCGGCACGCTGGCTGCCCCACACCGACAGCGAGTTCGTGCCGCAGGGGCTGGTCGTGCGCGGTCGGACGGCCTGGGTCAGCGGCTACGACCACGGAGCGGTGGGCCACAAGTACTGCCGCGTGCTGCGCATCGACCTGCGGGACGGGGAGCGGGTCACGCAGCGGGCGCGGGTCGGTGGCCAGGTCGGGCACCGCGACCCGGTCGGCTGCCGCCACGGCGGCGGGCTCAGCCGGGACGAGCACGGACTGTGGCTCACCGAGAAGCGTCGACTGTGGCTGCTGGACCCCGACACCCTCGCGACGAAGCGGGCCTGGGCGATCGTGCTGCCGGTCTGGGGGTCGACCGTCCTCCACGACGCGCGGGGACGGCTGGGGCTGGTCGGGTGGAGCGACCACCGCCGTGCCCGGCTCCACTGGTACGACCCGCAGGACCTGCTGGCCGACGGTGTGATCGAGGTACGTCGCGGCGCGGCCGCCGGACGGCGGTGGGTGCCGCCCCGGACCCAGGGTGCGTTCTGGGGCGCGCCGGCCGGTGGCGAGCCGCGGGTGTGGTTCGTCCGCTCGACGACCCGCTGCGGGGAGCTCAAGGCCGGCCAGCGCCGGCGCGGCTTCATCCCGGGCGCCGAGGGCACCGCCCTGGGCGAGGAGCACCTGTGGGTGCTGAGCGAGTCGACCTCGGCGCCGTACTGGCGTCGGGGCGGCCGGCCGCTGGTCCCGCAGCTGGCGCGGTTCGAGGTGGCCGACCTCGCCGACTGGCGACCGCCGGACTGCACGGTGTGAAGCGGCCCCGAAAACGACGAACGGCCCGGCATCGTGCCGGGCCGCGTCGTCGTGTCAGGACCGCTGGGTCAGCGGGTCTCCTTGTGACCGGTGTGCTTGCCGCAGCGCGGGCAGAACTTCGACATCTCCATCCGGTCGGGGTTGTTCCGCCGGTTCTTCTTGGTGATGTAGTTCCGCTCCTTGCACTCGGTGCACTCGAGCGTGATCTTCGGACGAACGTCGGAGGTCTTGCTGGCCACGGGGAATCCTTCTGCTGCGGACGGATGCGTTGGGTCTTTGGCGTAGCGGGGGCGGGACTTGAACCCGCGACACCACGATTATGAGCCGTGTGCTCTAACCACCTGAGCTACCCCGCCATGGGGTCGAGGGCAACCGGATCGAGCAGCCCTGCTCCCAGAGCCCCTTTACGGAATCGAACCGTAGACCTTCTCCTTACCATGGAGACGCTCTGCCGACTGAGCTAAAGGGGCAACGCCGCTGAACGATACACACGCCTGCCCACCGGTGCGAAATCCGGCCTCCCCCAGCCGGCTCCGCGGCGTACGACGGCCAGCGGGGAGCGCGTCAGGAGTCGGTGATCCGGGCGAAGGGAGCGGCCTCCTCCAGCTCCAGGGCGAGCTCGAGCAGCAGCGCCTCGTCGCCCGCACCGGCGCCGAACATCATGCCCTGCGGGAGCCCGTCGGCGGTGGTCGCCAGCGGCAGCGAGATCGCCGGCGTCCCGGTCGCGTTCTGCAGCGGGGTGAAGGCCACCCAGTCCAGGAGCCGCTCGAGGATGATGTCGTAGTCCTGCGTCGGGTCGAGGTGGCCGACCTCGGGCGTCGGGTGCGCCAGCACCGGCGTGAGCGTGACGTCGTAGGTCTCGTAGAACTCCGCCGCGATCGCCGCGCTGCGCCGCAGTCGCCGGATCGCCCCCGGCAGCCGGTGGAGGTTGCGCCGCACGTGGCGGTCCAGGCCGAGGGTGAGGTTGTCGTGGCGGTCACGGCGCCAGGAGCTGCCGTGGACCAGCCGCCCCGTGCTCAGCATGGCCGTCGAGAGGCTCCCCCAGTACAGCAGGAAGTCGGCCTCGAAGCCGTCGTAGACCGGCGGCTCGACCTCGACCACGCGGTGCCCCAGCTCCTCCATCCGACGGGCGACGCCCTCGGTGAGGGCGGTGACCTCCGGGTCGGCCCCGCGCGCGACGCCGGTGGTGTTGAGCGCGACCGTGAGCCGCTTCTTGCCCGGGCGCCGGATGTCACCGATGGGCGGCAGCTCGACGTCGCGGAACACCTTCTCCGCCTCCCGGCAGAACACCGCCGTGTCGCGGACGCTGCGCGTCAGCACCCCGTCGGAGATGATCCGGACCGGCATGGTCCGCAGCGCCTGGTCCTGTGCGAACCGACCGCGGGTCGGCTTGAGCCCGACCAGCCCGTTGACCGAGGCGGGGATGCGGATCGAGCCGCCCCCGTCGTTGGCGTGGGCGATCGGCAGCGCCCCCGAGGCGACCAGGCCGGCGGCACCGGAGCTCGAGGCGCCGGCGATGCGGGTGGTGTCCCACGGGCTGCGCACCGGGCCCAACCGCGGGTGCTCGGCCGCGGCGCTGAAGCCGTACTCGGAGAGCTGGCTCTTGCCGAGGTTGACCAGACCGGTGCCGAGGTACATCCGGGCCCAGTCGCCGTCCTTCTTCGCGGGCGTGGGGTCCCAGGCGTCGGCACCGTTCATCGTGGGCATGCCCGCGACGTCGCAGTTGTCCTTCACCACCGTCGGTACGCCGGCCAGGAAGGAGTCGCCGACGGTGCCGGACCCCGTGCGGGCGCGGTCGTAGGCCGGGTGCGCCATCGCGTTCAGCTCCGGGTCGACCTGCTCCACCCGGGCGATCGCGGCCTCGAGCACCTCGCGGGGCGAGACCGAGCCGGCACGCAGCGACTCGGCGACCCCCACCGCGTCGAGGTCTCCCAGGGCATCGTCGGTGAAGGCGTGGATCCGCGTCATGGCACGACGCTAGCGTCCACGTCGCGGTGGCCGGGGCACGCCCACGGCTCAAGATCCGGGCTCAGAACAGCCACAGTGCGAGCAGCGGAAGCACGAGGCTGATCGCGAGGGCGGTCAGTCCCATCGAGAGGCCGGCGACCGCGCCCTCGGTCTCGTCCTCGCGCAGCATCCGCGACGCGCCGATCCCGTGCGCCACCGCCCCGACCGCCAGGCCACGGGCCCGCCGGTCGCGGATCCGCAGCAGGTTGAGGGTGGCCGGGCCGAGGATCGCGGTGAAGATGCCGATCATGATCGCGAACACCGCCGCGAGCGGCGGCGTACCGCCGATCCCCTCGCTGAGCGCGATCGCCACCGGGGTCGTGGCGGCCTTGGTGCCCAGGGTCTTGGCGATGACCTCGTCGGCGCCGAGGGCGCGCGCGAGCAGCACGGCACTGCTGATCGAGAGCACGGCGCCGACGACGACCGCGGTCAGCAGTGGCACCACGAATCCCTTGAGCCGGCCGGCCTGGCGGTGCAGCGGGATCGCCAGCGCCACGGTGGCCGGTCCCATCCAGAACGCGATCAGCTCGGTGCCGGCGCGGTAGTCGGGGTAGTCGACGCCGAGCAGGCCGATGGCGGTGCCGGCGACGACGATGGTGACCAGCGTGGGCTGCACCGCGGCGTGGCCTCCGGAGAGGTCCTGCAGGCGACGGCCGAGCTGGTAGCCGGCCAAGGTGATGGCGATCAGGCCCACCGGCGAGCGCAGCACGTCGAGGACGGGGTCGAGCATCAGGCCCCCTCCCCCGCGTAGTCGTCCCGCGGGCGGCCCAGGAGCCGCTCCAGGGCGACGGCGGTCCAACCGACCCCGGCGAGCGCGATGAGCCACGACCCGAGCATCGCGACCAGGATCGGGAGCCAGGAGTCGGCGAGCTCGCCGAGGTAGGCGGTGATGCCGACGCCGGCCGGGACGAACAGCAGCTGGAGGTGGCGCAGCAGGCCGGACCCGGCGCGCACCAGCGCGGTGTCCTCGCCGGGGTCGCGCCACTGCAGCCACACGAACAGGAACAGCATCCCCACCACCGGGCCCGGCACGGGCAGGCCGGTGAGCTGCACGACGAGCTCCCCGGCCAGTTGGAAGACGATGAGTCCGGTGAGTCCTCGGATCACGCGGACCTCCGGTGGCACCCGAGCAGGTGCGGGTCGAAGATCCCGATCGCCTCCATCAGCGCGAACATCGTGGTCGGCCCGACGAAGGCGAACCCGTGCCGCTTCAGCGCCCGCGACAGCTCGGTCGACTCCGTCGAGGTGGTCGCCTGTTCCTCGGTCGTCGTGGGTCGCGGGTGCGCCGCGGGCGCGAACCCGTCGACGAACGCGGGCAGTCCGCCGTCCTCGCGCAGCGCGACCGTCGCGCGGGCGTTGGTCAGGGCGGCCTCGACCTTGCGCCGGTTGCGCACGATGCGGGCGTCGGCCATCAGTCGCGCGACGTCACGGTCGTCGTACGCCGCCACCGCGTCCGCGTCGAAGCCGTCGAAGGCCTCGCGGAACGCGGGCCGCTTGGCCAGGATCGTCGCCCACGACAGGCCCGACTGGAACGCCTCGAGGGTCAGCCGCTCGAAGTACGCCGCCTCACCGCGGACCGCGCGTCCCCATTCGTGGTCGTGGTAGTCGCGCATCGTCGACGGCTCGGTGCCCGCCCACGGGCAGCGGGGTACGCCGTCCTCGCCGGTCACCGGTCCCACGGCGACCGTCCGTCCCCGCGCGTCATCGGCGTTCCTTGAGGCGGGCGTTGGGCAGGGCGGGTGCGGGGATCGGCGGTAGGTGGTCGCCCAGGACGGTGCCGAACGGCCCGTCGGCCACGTCCTGGGAGTCCGCCACGACCTCGCCGTCGCGGGTGATCTGGTCCTGCCACTGCTGCCGGAATGCCGCGACCTCCTCGTGGCTGCGGCCGACGAAGTTCCACCACATGACGATGGCCTCGCCGAACGGCGGACCGCCCAGCACCAGGAGCCGTGCTCCCTCGTGCCCGGCGGTCAGCCGGACCTTGCCGGTGCCGGTGGGGACGTAGGCCAGGTCGTGCCGGGGGACCTCGACGGGCTCCACCCCGTGCTGGTCGTCCGTGGTCGCCGCCCCCGTGATCGCCACGCCGCCGGTGTCGACGAGCACGCCGTGCTCGTGGGACTCCTCCAGCGGGACGTCGAGCGTGGCCCCCGGGTCGAGGACGACCTCGGCCCCCAGCAGCGGGGTGTGGGTGACCACTGGTGACACCTCGCCCAGCAGCGACCCGAGGAAGACCCGCGCCCGCCAGCCCTCGCCGGCGACCTCGTCGGGGACGTGGTGCTCGAAGCCGGGGTCGACCGCTCGGTCGGCGTCGGGCAGCGCGACCCACAGCTGCACCCCGTGCAGCGTGGTCGTGGACGGCGGCGACACCTCCGAGTGGCTGATGCCGCGACCGCCGGTCATCAGGTTCAGCTCGCCGGGCCGTACCCAGGCGTGGTTCCCGGCACTGTCGCGGTGCTCGATCTCGCCGGTGAAGAGCCAGCTGACCGTCTGCAGCCCCGTGTGGGGGTGCGGGGCGACGCTCATGCCGCCGGTCTCGGCGACGTCGTCGGGACCGTAGTGGTCCACGAAGCACCAGGCACCGATGAGGGACCGCTGGCGCTGCGGCAGGGTGCGGCGTACGCGCATCGCACGGGGACCGCCCAACGGCACCTCCCGCGAGGTCATCACCTCGATCGCCGCGGCACCGGCCGCCTCGCACACGACCTCGTCGGGCCGCCGCTCCGTGTTGCTCATGGGCCCATCCTGCCGCGTCCCGGCGGCCGTGCCACCACGGCGGCGGTCGCGACCGTGGCGGGACTCGACCGCGATGGCATACGTTGCGCCGAAGCGAGTGCTCGAGGAGGGCGCGCCGTGCCCCACACGCAGCCACCCGGCGGATGGACCGTACGCCGGTGCGTCGCCTGGTCGACCGCCAGGTTCCAGGAGCACGCGGCCCTGCTGATCCTCGCCACGCTGCCGGTGGTCGCCGTGATCGGGATCGCCCAGGTCGCCGCCGCCGTGCTGCTCGGCACCCCGGACGAGGCCGCCGCGACCGCCGGCGACCTCGGCGCCACGCTGCGGGAGGCGGTCGCCGGCTTCGTGGCGTTGCTGGCGATCCAAGTGGCGGCCATCGCCCCGCTGCGCCTCACCCACGCGATCGCCGCGGGCCGGCCGCCCGACCTGAGGGCGGCGTACCGCCTCGACGGCCTCGCGCCGGTCGTGCTGACGGCCGCGATCGTGTCCGCCGTGGCGACCGCGGGGTTCCTGCTCCTCTACGTGCCCGGCTTCGTCGCGCTGTTCGCGACGGGCTACGCGCTGTTCTTCGTCGTCGATGCCGCGCGGTCCCCGCTGGCGGCGCTCGGTGACAGCCTCCGCCTGGTCCTCGACCACCTCGCCGACACGGTGGTGTGGTTCCTGCTGGCCGCCGTCGTCGTGGTCGTGGGCGCGCTCGCGCTGCTGGTGGGACTCGTCGTGGCGCTGCCGCTGGTGCTGCTCGGCACGAGCTACACGCACCGCGTGCTGACGGGCCCTCCCGCCGGCCCCTGACGGCCATGCGGCCGGACGCCGTACGCCGGCCACGCGGCTGCCACCGCGAGGTCGACCCGCGTTCATCGGGGGCTGGGACGGTGGCGCGGTGCGCATCGCCCAATTGGCCAACTTCGTCGGCCCGGCCTCGGGGGGCATGAAGACGGCACTGGCCGAGCTCGGTCGCGGCTACGTCGACGCCGGCGCCGAGCGGCTGCTCGTCGTCCCCGGTCCGGTGGACACCGTCACGACCACCGAGGTCGGCGACGTGGTGCAGGTCCGCGCCCCGCGGGTCGGCAGCGGCTACCGGCTGATCGTGGAGCCGTGGCGGTTGACCGAGATCCTGGAGCGGTTCCGTCCGACCTCGATCGAGTGGAACGACAAGCTCACGCTGCTGCCCGTGGCGTGGTGGGCGCGCCGCAACGGCGTGCGCACCGTGCTGCTCTCCCACGAGCGCCTCAGTGACATGTTCGCCCTGCGCAGCGGCCGCCCGACGACCTCGATGGTGTCCATCGCCCTGCTCAACCGACTGCTGGTGCGCAGCTTCGACACCGTGGTGGTGACCTCGCGCTACGCGCAGCGGGAGTTCCAGCACGTCGCCGACGCCGCCGGCTGCCCGGTCGAGCGGGTGCCCCTGGGCGTCGACCTCACGACCTTCCGTCCGCATCCGGAGGAGCACCGGTCCGACGACGTGCTGCGCCTGGTCCACGTGGGGCGGCTGTCGCGGGAGAAGTCGCCGCACCTGGCGGTCGCGGTCGCCGCGGAGCTGCACCGGCGCGGCGTACCCGTACAGCTGGACGTGTACGGCGAGGGGCCGCACCTGGGTGAGCTGCGGACGATCGCCGGCGAGACGCCGGTGGCGTTCCACGGGTTCGTCGCGGGCCGTGAGGAGCTCTCCCGGCGGATCGCCCGGGCCGACGTCGCGCTGTCGGTGTGCCCGAGCGAGACCTTCGGCCTCGCGGTCCTCGAGGCACTCGCCAGCGGCACCCCGGTGGTGACCGCGGCGCGGGGTGGGGCACGCGAGCTCGTCGACGCCCGGTGCGGCGCGTGGGCCCACCCCGATCCGGTCTCGTTGGCCGACGCCACCCGGGACCTCGCCGGCCGCCCGGTCGCGCTGCGGCGGGCCGCGGCGCGGCGGCGGGCCGAGCAGTTCCCCTGGGCCGCCACCGTCGAGCGGATGCTGGCGATCCACGCCGGCGACTCCGCGGGCCTCTCCGACGTCGCCTGAGCGCCCGGGCCGGACCGGTCCCGGTCAGGTCACCACGAGCCAGCGCGAGGACGCGATCCGGTCGATGCGCTCACGACTGCGGCGCGTGAGGAGCAGGACCGGCAGCAGCACGGCGAGCACCATGCAGGCCAGGACGATCGCCTCGTAGGCGCCGTGGAGCGAGGAGTCCAGCGGCGCCACCATGCCCAGCACCACCGACCCGGCGAGGAGTGCACTCATCGCCGTGCGTGAGAGCTCCAGGCTGGCCAGGAATGGGGTGAGCCACAGGAAGTACCACAGGTGCACGACCGGGCAGAGCACGACGAACGCCGCGACCACGGCCGCCACGGCGGCGACCGACGCGGACCGGTCGCCGGTGCGCCAGCGCAGGGCGACGCCGGCCGCCACCACGAGGGAGGCGAGCACGCCGAGGGTGCGCAGCAGCTCCAGGAAGGTCGCCGGCTCGGTGCCGACCCCGCCCTGCAGCGCCAGCCAGTCCAGGGCGCCACCCAGCAGGCTGGTGATCGACAGCGGCGTACTGATCGAGCCCGGCACGGTGAGCGCGGCGAACCATCCCTGACCGAGGCCGGTCACCACGCCCAGCGCCACCAGGGTCCCGACCGACACCACGGCGACGGCGGCGAAGCGCCGCAGCCGGTCGGTGAGCGACGCGGCGACCGGCAGCGTCGCCAGTGCGATCCCCACACACACCAGTCCACCGGGCAGCTTCACCGCGGCAGCGGCCCCACCCAGCACGGCGCCCCACGCCCAGCCGCGCTCGACGGCGGTGACGAGCGCCGCCGCCATCAGGCCGACCATCAGCAGGTCGTTGTGCAGCCCGGCGACGCCGTTGGCGACCATCAGCGGCGAGACCAGCACCAACGCCGACGCCAGGGCGGGATTGACCCCGCCCCACGACGCCAGGCGCGGCACCGCCCACGCCAGCAGGAGCAGGCCGAGCAGCGCCACGCAGCGGTGGCCGACGACCAGCACCCACGGGTTGCCGGTCTCGACCGCCATCAGGGCGCCGGCGGCGATCGGCAGCGGCCCGTAGGGCGCGGCGGTGTCCAGCCACATCGGGTCGACGGCCTGCACGATCGGGTACTGGTGCCACAGCAGCAGGCCGGCCTCCCCCTGGGGCAGCAGGGCGGACGGCCCGTGCTCGTACGGCGAGATCCCGACCCGGGCGAGCATGCCCTGCGCGGCGTAGGACCACCCGTCCCGGGAGAACAGCGGGGGTGCCAGCAGCAGCGGCGCCGACCACAGCACCATCGCGTGGCGCACGAGCAGGAGGCCGGCACCGCGGTCGTCGCCGTCGGCGAGCGCGACGCGTCGGCACAGCGCCAGCCAGGCGCTCGCGACCAACCCCAGCCCGACGAGGACGACGGTCAGCGCGGTCATGCGGCCCAGCTCGCTGTTGCGGACGTCGGTCACGGTCTCCCACGCCAGCAGCGGCGCCGTCGGCGGCAGGGTCGCGACGCCGAGGCCGCCCACGAGGACGAGCAGGCTGCCGGTGAAGCCACGGAGAAGCACCCGGGCACGCTAGGGACGCCGGGCGACGGCCGGTTGAACGCGGCGGCACCACTCGGAGACCGTCGGGCGACGGCTGGGGCAGCGCGCGGCGGGCCGGGGGCATGCGGCACGACCTAGGGTGGCGCCATGTCCTCATCGGCACCGTCGGACGCACTGCACGGCCTGTTCGTCGCCGCCGGCACGGCCGCGGCGAGCGAGCCCCTCGTCGGCGCGCGGCTGGTCACCGACACCGAGCTGCCCGACGTCGACGATCCCGCGACCCCGATCGCGCTGGTCAACACCGGCGGCGCCGGCCAGGTGGCCGGTCCGCTCGGGCTCGCCGTACGCCGTGGCCTGGCGCTCACCTCGCTCACGACCGGTGTCGCGGACCCGTCGGACCCGGCGGGCAACGTACGGCGCATCGTCGCGGCCGTCGACGCCGCCCGCGACGAGGGCGTCCTCGGCGAGGAGGTGGCGGTCCGGGTCGCACTGCCCGCCGAGCCGGTCGGTCACGCCTGGGAGGCGGCCGCCGACGAGGTCGCCGCGGTGCAGTTCGACGCCGCGCTCCCGACGACGCGGGGCGGCGTACCGGTGCCGCCGGAGGCGCTGGTGGGCTGGATCGACGCGTTGCTGGACCGGGAGACCCCGTTCGCGGTGATCGACGTCGACGGCGCCGACCTCGCCCTCGGCGTGCTCGCGGCCACGGCCGCCCTCTGGGACGGCCACGGCGCGGACGCGGCGGTCACGGCGCTGCGCGAACCGGCCCCGACCGCGGAGCAGCTGGCCACGGCGCGACGCTGGTGCCGAGCCGTGCACCTGGCGGCGGGCGACGAGACCCTGACGGGTCTGCGCGAACGCCTGGGCTGACCCGGGTCGCGACCACGCTGCGGTCGCCACGACAGCAAGGTCAGCCTTGCCTTACCATCTTCCGGTGGTCACCACTGCCCCGGAGCCGCTGCGCAGCGGCGTTGAGTTCGCCCGTGCCCTCGCCCGGCACGGTGCGCGGCCTGCGCTGCGCGCAGGTGGCGACGTCGTGACCCACCGGGAGCTGGCCGCACGGGTCGCCGACGCGGCCGCCGGCCTCGGCGACGTACGCCGCCTGGTCGCGCTGCGCCCCTCACCGACGGTCGACTTCGTGGTCGCCCACCTCGCGGCACTGGCCGGTGGCCATCCCGTGTTGCTGACCGACGACGACGCCCTCGTCGCGGCGTACCGTGCCGAGGTGGTGCGCGCCGGCGGCCGGTGGCAGGCGACGGGTGCGACCGGACCGGAGCTGCACCCCGAGCTGCAGTTGCTGCTGAGCACGTCGGGATCGACGGGGTCGCCGAAGCTGGTGCGCCTCTCGGCGGCGGGGATCGAGGCCAACACCGCCGCGATCGTGGACTACCTGGGCCTGACCGCGGACGACGTGGCGGTGACGACGTTGCCGCTGGGCTACTGCTACGGCCTGTCGGTGCTGCACTCGCACCTCAGCGTCGGCGGCTCGGTGGCGCTCACCGACCGGTCGGTCACCGATCCTGCCCTGTGGGAGGTCGCCCGGGACGCGGGGGCGACGTCGTTCGCCGGAGTCCCCCACACCTTCGACCTGCTCGACGCCGCCGGGTGGCCCGAGCTGCCGTCGCTGCGCTACGTGACGCAGGCCGGTGGCCGTCTCGCGCCGGACCGGGTGCGTGAGGTCGCCGCGCGCGGGCGCCGCGCGGGCTGGGACCTGGTCGTGATGTACGGCCAGACCGAGGCGACGGCCCGGATGGCCTACCTGCCGCCGCACCTGACCGAGGCCCACCCGGAGGCGATCGGCGTCCCCGTCCCCGGTGGGGACCTACGCATCGACGCCCCGGACACGCACGGCGTGGGCGAGCTGGTCTTCGCCGGACCCAACGTGATGCTCGGCTACGCGAACGGCGTGGCCGACCTCGCTCACGGTCGGGACGTGACCGAGCTGCGCACCGGCGACCTCGCCCGTCGCACCGGCGACGGGCTGCTCGAGATCACCGGCCGGGTCAGCCGGTTCGCCAAGCTCTTCGGGCAGCGCATCGACCTGGACCGGGTCGTCGACCTGCTCGGCTGTGAGGGCCACGAGGTGGCCTGTGCCGAGGCCGCCGACGGATCGGGCGAGCTCGTGGTCGCGGCGGCCGGCACACCGGACGCGATCGCGGTCGACCTGGTCCGCGTGGCCACCGTCGACCGCACCGGGCTCCCGGCGCACGCGGTGCGGGTGGTGCCGGTGGACTCACTTCCCCGGCGCGACAACGGCAAGGTCGACCAGGCCGCCGTCGCGCGGCTGTCGCGCCCCGCGGCGGCCCCCGAGCAGCACTCGCCCGAGGAGGCGCTCACCCGGCAGTACGCCGCCGTGCTCGGTCGCGCGGTCACCCCCGAGGACACCTTCGTCGGCCTCGGCGGCGACTCACTGTCCTACGTCGAGCTGTCGGTGCGCCTGGAGGCGCGGCTGCGGCGGCTCCCCCACGACTGGCCGACGCGCAGCGTCGCGGACCTCGCCCGGCTCCAGCACGACGGACCTCGGCGCGGGTGGCAGTGGCTGGACACGACCATCGTGCTGCGGGCGCTGGCGATCGTGCTGATCGTCGGCTCGCACACGAACCTGTTCGCCGTCACCGGCGGTGCGCACGTGCTGCTGGCCGTCGCGGGGTTCAACCTGGCGCGCTTCCTGCTGACCGGGGCGACGCCTCGGGACCGGGGCCGCGGACTGCTGCGTGCCGCCGCCAGGATCGCGGTGCCGGCGGTCATCTGGATCGGTGCGGTGGCGACCGTGACCGGCGCCTACGGCTGGCGCAACGTGCTGCTCCTCAACGACGTACTGGGGCCGCGGACCTGGGCGGAACCGGAGTTCTACTTCTGGTTCGTCGAGGTGCTGGTGATGCTACTGCTCGCGACCGCGGCGCTGCTGTTGGTGCCGGGGCTGCGGTGGGCCGAGCAGCGGTGGCCGTTCGGCTTCGCCACCGCCCTCCTCGCCGCGACGCTGGTGCCCGTGGCCTGGGCCGCCGTCACCGACCACACCGGCGACGTCCTGCACTCCACCGTCTTCGTCGCCTGGTACTTCGTCGCCGGCTGGGCGGCCGCGCGGGCGACGTCGTGGCCGCAGCGGCTCCTGGTCACCGCCGTGGTGGTGGTCGGCAGCGTGGACTTCTTCGACGACACCCAGCGCACGGCCGTCGTCGTCGGTGGCGTCGCGGTGCTCACGTGGCTGCCCACGGTGCCGTGGCCCCGGCTGCTCGGCGGCGTCACCGGCGTCCTGGCGAGCGCCTCGCTCTACGTCTACCTCACCCACTGGCAGGTCTACCCGCACCTGGAGTTCCGGTGGCCGCTCGGTGGCCTGCTCGCCTCGCTCGCCGTCGGGGTGGCCGCCTGGTGGCTCGTCGACCGGGCGCCGGGCGCGCTGCGCCGCCGGAAGGCGCAGCGGCGTACGCCGGCGCCGTTGTAGATTCCGGCGCGTGGGACTCCTGACACCGCTCGCCATCACCATCGGCGCCCAGCCGTGGATGCCGCGCTTCCTGCCGCAGGTCACCTGGGTCGACCACCGACTGCAGCGCGCGACGCGTGGCCGGATCGGCGTGCTCGACATCGCCGGACTGCCGAACCTGATGCTGACCGTGCCCGGCCGCAGGAGCGGCATCCCGCGTTCGACGCCGCTGCTCTGTGTGCCCGACGGCGCCGACTGGTTGATCGCGGGGTCGTACTTCGGTGCGCCGAAGCCGCCGCTGTGGGCGGCCAACCTGCGTGCCTGCGAGACCGCCACGGTGCGTTCCGGCGGGCGCGAGCACACGGTCACCTGGCGCGAGCTCGAGGGCGCAGACCGGGAGCGCGCCTGGGCGGTCATGCGGACGACGTGGCCCAACTTCGACAAGTACGCCGAGCGCACCGACCGGGTCATCCCGGTCTTCCGCCTCACCCCGGTCGACTGATCACCGACGCGACCGGGGCCGCGGAACGACGCGAGCCCGGCCCTGGGGGACCTACTGACGGTGCGGCGAGAACCCGACCGCTAGCTCCACAACCGACGACGGAGCCAGCCTTCCCTGCTCTGTGTGCCGTTGGCCTTCTTGGGCGGCAGCGTGCCACTGCGAGACCAGCGCAGACCGGCTGAGTCGATGAACGACAGTCTGACTTGCGCCTTGAGTGGGTTCAGATCATCGAACGCGATCGGAACCGCGACACGAATCGTCCGCTCCGATTGAGGCGGCAAGACCTTGGCGACCAACTCGATCGGAGTGTGCTCCCACCGCGGAGGCCCCTCTATCGGTCTTGTCGCGGAAGTGCGCCAAGAGCCAGACAATGTCACGCGACATCGCCCGATCGGCTCGTTGCCGTTGTTGACCAGCTTCACCTCGAATATGGTCAACTCGCGAGCGATAACCACCTTGGTGTCGCCGTTCTCGGAGCGTCCCTCGTAGTCGTCCTGCCGATCAAAGAGCCGACCCCGCCCGAGATACTTCTCGCCCATGTCACCGGGCGACGACTCGGCGTGCTTTCCAACGTGCCCACCCACCTGCGCCCAGACGAGTCGCGCCTGCGCAACCTCCCGCGCAGTGACGCTGTCCTGATAGGCGCGGCGGGCGATATTCACGTTCACGATCGAGTATCCGCCGACGACGAGAGCGGTCAACGCGGCGATCCACGCCGGGGCGTTGTCGCCAATCCAGTCCAGCACGAAGGTGAGCCTAGTCACTGAACATCAGGCTGGATCGCCCTTCAGCGATCGGGAAGCGTCCCCAAGTCGGCCCCCGCGCAGCCTTTGGAGCACCGAGGGCGTGATCGCCTCCTGGGCGTTCCAGTCCCACGCTTGTACCAATGACCCCAGGAATGAGACCGCCCCTCACCTGTCACCCAGGTGAGGGGCGGTTCTGTCGGTGGCAGGTGAAGGATTCGAACCTTCGAAGTCAATGACGGCTGATTTACAGTCAGCTCCCTTTGGCCGCTCGGGCAACCTGCCGGGTCGTCGGCGGGGGCGGCAGTCCGCGACCCCGGACGACGCGTCACAATAGCGCAGCACCCCCGACCCCCACGAATCTGCCCCAGGTGATCCGCATGGCCGACTCCTCCTTCGACATCGTCAGCAAGATCGACCGCCAGGAGGTCGACAACGCGCTGGGCCAGACGGCGCGGGAGATCGCCACCCGCTACGACTTCAAGGGCACCGGGGCCACGATCGCCTGGCAGGGCGAGGACGCGATCGTCATCTCCAGCAGCGCCGAGGAGCGCACCAAGGCCGCCTACGACGTGTTCCAGCAGAAGCTGGTCAAGCGCCAGGTCAGCCTCAAGGTCCTCGACGCCTCCGACCCCAAGCAGTCGGGCAAGGACTACAAGATGGCCATCGCCCTCAAGGAGGGCATCCGCACCGAGGACGCCAAGAAGATCTCCAAGCTGATCCGCGACGAGGGCCCCAAGGGCGTCAAGGCCCAGGTCCAGGGCGACGAGCTGCGGGTGTCGAGCAAGAAGCGTGACCACCTCCAGGAGGTCATCGCCCTGGTCAAGGACCAGGACTACGACTTCGCCGTCCAGTTCACCAACTACCGCTGAGCAACGCCGCACGATGAGCGATCCGCGGGCATCGGTCGAGATCGACGCACCGCTCGAGGTGGTCTGGCAGGTGATGCTGGACACCGCGTCGTACGCCGCGTGGAACCCGTTCGTGGTCGGCGCGGAGACCGCCGAGCCGCCGGCGGTGGGCAACCCGATCGTGCTGCACGTCCGGTGGGCCGACGGCTCGCGCACGACCTCCCCGGAGCGGATCACCGCGATCGAGCCCCCGGTCACGGACACCGAGGGCACGGTGACGGCGCGCCTGAGCTACGTCTACGAGGGCTGGCCCGCCCGGCTCGGGCTCGTCCGCGGCACCCGGCACCAACGGCTCACGCAGCGCCCCGGCGGACCGACGACGTACGACACCGTCGAGGAGTTCTCCGGACCGCTGGTCCGGTTCGCCGGCCCGGGCCGGGTGGCGGACGGCTTCCGACGGCACGCGGAGGCCCTTCGGAGCCATGCGGAGCGCCTCGCGCCCTGACGGGGTGGGCGACCTCACACCACTCGTCCCTCTCAGTGGCTGGCGACGGCTGGGGACCGACTCGCCCGGGGACTACCCTTGACAACGAGAGACGTTGGACGTGTGACACAGGGAACTGGACAGGTGTCCGGGGCAAACTGGAACACGTTCTAGAATCGCTGGCGATGGGCCCCGCCCGCCGGACCACCACCGCCATCGTCGTGTGAGGAAGTTGGACCCAGACGTGAGTGAGACCAAAGAGGTCAAGCAGCTGGACCGGGTGATCATCCGGTTCGCCGGTGACTCCGGTGACGGCATGCAGTTGACCGGTGACCGCTTCACCCAGGAGTCGGCCGTGTTCGGCAACGACCTGGTGACGTTGCCGAACTTCCCGGCCGAGATCCGCGCCCCCCAAGGGACGCTGCCGGGTGTCTCGTCGTTCCAGGTGCACTTCGCCGACCACGACATCCTGACCGCCGGCGACCGGCCCGACGTGCTGGTGGCGATGAACCCGGCTGCGCTGAAGGCCAACATCGACGACCTGCCCAAGGGCGCGGCGATCATCGTGGACACCCACGACTTCACCAAGCGCAACCTGACCAAGGCCGGCTACGAGACCAACCCCTTGGACCTGCTGGGCGACACCAACGACCCGCTGGGTGAGTTCCAGGTCCACCCGGTCGACCTGACCGGCATCACCGTGGAGGCGGTCAAGGAGTTCGGGCTGACCCGCAAGGAGTCCTCGCGGGCGAAGAACATGTTCGCGCTCGGGCTGCTGTCGTGGATGTACGGCCGCCCGGTCGAGTCCACGCTGGACTTCCTGGGCAAGAAGTTCGCCAAGGCCCCCGACATCCGCGACGCCAACATCGCGGCGTTCAAGGCGGGCTGGAACTACGGCGAGACCACCGAGACCTTCGTCGTGCAGTACGAGGTCAAGCCGGCCAAGCTGCCCCAGGGCACCTACCGCAACATCACCGGCAACCTGGCGCTGTCCTACGGCCTGGTGGCTGCCGGGGTCCGTTCGAAGCTGCCGGTCGTACTGGGCTCCTACCCGATCACGCCGGCCTCGGACGTGCTGCACGAGCTGTCCAAGCACAAGGGCTTCAACGTCACCACCTTCCAGGCCGAGGACGAGATCGCCGGCATCGGCGCGGCCGTGGGCGCAGCGTTCGGCGGCGCACTCGGCGTGACCACCACGTCGGGTCCGGGCATCGCGTTGAAGTCGGAGACGATCGGGCTGGCGGTGATGACCGAACTGCCACTGCTGGTCATCGACGTGCAGCGCGGTGGCCCCTCGACGGGGCTGCCGACCAAGACCGAGCAGGCCGACCTGATGCAGGCGATGTACGGCCGCAACGGCGAGGCGCCGGTCCCGATCGTGGCGCCCCAGTCGCCCGGCGACTGCTTCGCCGCCGCGGTGGAGGCCGCGCGGATCGCGATCACCTACCGCACGCCGGTGATGCTGCTGTCCGACGGCTATCTCGCCAACGGTTCCGAGCCGTGGGCCATCCCCGACGTGGAGGACCTGCCGGCGATCGACCCGGACTTCGCCACCGAGCCCAACCACAGCACCGGGGACGACACCGACCCCGACTTCTGGCCCTACCTGCGTGACCCCGAGACGCTCGCGCGACCGTGGGCGATCCCGGGCACCGCGGGGCTGGAGCACCGCATCGGTGGCCTGGAGAAGGGCGACGGGCACGGCAACATCTCCTACGACCCGGCCAACCACGACCTCATGGTCCGCACCCGGGCGGAGAAGATCGCCCGGATCGCCGACAGCTTCCCGCCGCTGGCCGTGGACGACCCCACCGGCGACGCCAAGGTGCTGGTCATCGGGTGGGGCTCCACCTACGGCCCCATCGGCGCCGCCTGCCGCCGCGTACGCCGCGCCGGCTACCAGGTCGCCCAGACCCACCTGCGCCACCTCAACCCCTTCCCCCAGGACCTCGGCGAGGTCCTCGCCCGCTACGACAAGGTGCTGGTGCCCGAGATGAACCTCGGCCAGCTCTCGAAGCTGCTGCGGGCGGAATACCTCGTCGACGCGGTCGGCTACAACCAGGTCCGTGGCCTGCCGCTGAAGGCCGCCGAGCTCGCCGAGGCCGTCGGCCGGCTGGTCGGCGAGGCCGAGGGCATCGACGTCGACCTGGGCGAACACGGACTCAACCTTCCCTCCGACCACGAGGAGGCATCCGTCTGATGGATGCGAGGAGCCCCCGCGGAGGTAGCGCGAGGAACGAGGGCTGCCGGAGCGAGGCACCGCAGCATCCATCGAAGGAGGAACACTGATGAGCATCGATCTGGGCGTGCCCGGCCAGCGCACCGGCAACGAGCTGGTGCCCGGCACTGACGAGAAGCAGACCGGCAAGGACTTCACCTCCGACCAAGAGGTCCGCTGGTGCCCCGGCTGCGGCGACTACGCCGTCCTCAAGGCCGTGCAGTCCTTCCTGCCCGACCTCGGCCTGCGCCGGGAGAACATCGTGTTCATCTCCGGCATCGGCTGCAGCTCCCGGTTCCCCTACTACCTCGACACCTACGGGATGCACTCCATCCACGGCCGCGCCCCCACCATCGCCACCGGCCTGGCCACCGCACGCGAAGACCTCTCGGTCTGGGTCGTCACCGGCGACGGCGACGCCCTCTCCATCGGCGGCAACCACCTCATCCACACCCTGCGCCGCAACGTGAACATGACCATCCTGCTGTTCAACAACCGCATCTACGGCCTCACCAAGGGCCAGTACTCCCCCACCAGCGAAGTCGGCAAGGTCACCAAGTCCACCCCCGTCGGCTCCCTGGACCACCCCTTCAACCCGGTGTCGCTGGCCCTGGGCGCCGAGGGCACCTTCGTGGCCCGCACCATCGACAGCGACCGCAAGCACCTCACCGCCGTCCTCCAGGCCGCCGCCGCACACCGCGGCACCTCCCTGGTCGAGATCTACCAGAACTGCCCCATCTTCAACGACGGCGCCTTCGACGCCATCAAGGACCGCGACACCAAGGAACACGCCATCATCCCCCTCGTCCACGGCGAACCCATCACCTTCGGCACCCTTGATGAGGACACCGGCCACGGCGACAAGGGACTGGTCCGCAACACCGCCGGCGGCGTCGACGTCGCCCAGGTCGCCGAGGTCGGCATCGACCAGGTCATCGTCCACGACGCCCACCACGACGACCCCTCCACCGCCTTCGCCATCTCCCGCCTCACCGACGCCGGCTACCTCAACCGCTCCCCCATCGGCATCTTCCGCCAGGTCGAACGCCCCACCTACGACGACCTCGCCCGCCAGCAGGTCGCGATGGCCGCCGACACCGAGGGCGATGGCACCCCCGAGGACCGACTCGCCGCGCTGATCAGCGCCGGCGACACCTGGCAGGTCGACTGACCGAGGTCTCGACACCGCTCGCTGCACTCGCGGGCTCGACCACCAAGGGGACCCAACTGGGCCTTGCTGGTCGAGCCGGCGCCGCGAGGGACGAGCGGCGACGTGTCGAGACCACCGAGCACGCACGAAAACCGGTGGCCCGGCGCGCCGTACGACGGATAACTTCGCGGCATGGACGCACTGGAGGCGATCGGTCTCGACGCGGGGATCCGTGCCGAGCTGGCGGCGTACGACGGCCGGCCGGCCCGCGTGGTCCGCACCGACCGCGGGCGCGTCACCGCACTCGTCTCCGACGGCACGGTGCGGGCCGGCGTCCCCGCCGGGGCGCCCACCCCGGTCACCGGTGACTGGGTCGCGGTGGCGGGCGACCCGCCCGTGGTGGTCGGCAGCGCCGAGCGTCGTGGCGCCCTGACCAGGCCGCGGCCCCACGGAGATCGTGCCGAGGCGTCACCGGAGCAGGTGCTGGCAGCCAACGTCGACCTGGTCGCCCTCGTCACCCCGGTCGACACCGCGCCGAACCTGCGCCGTGTCGAGCGCGGTGTCGTGATGGCCTACGAGTCCGGCGCCACGCCGCTGGTGTTGGCGACCAAGACCGACCTGGCCGCGGACCTCGCGGGGACCATGGCGACGCTCGAGGAGGCGTGCGTGGGGGTCGAGGTGCTCGCCACCTCGGCGGTGACCGGCGCCGGCATCGACACGCTGGCCGCCCACCTCGCGACGGGCCGGACGGCGGTGCTCCTGGGCGCCTCCGGCGTCGGGAAGTCGACCTTGGTCAATGCGCTGCTCCAGGCGGACGTCATGGCGACCCGGGAGGTGCGCGGTGACCACAAGGGGCGCCACACGACCACGCACCGCGAGTTGCTGGTCGTCCCGGGTGGCGGGGCGGTGATCGACACCCCGGGGCTGCGCAGCCTCACGCTCGGCGGCGACGACACCGGGCGCGACCTGGCCTTCCCCGACGTGGCCGAGCTCGCCGAGCAGTGCCACTTCCACGACTGCCGCCACGACACCGAGCCCGGCTGCGCAGTGCAGCAGGCGGTGGCCGACGGCGGGCTCGCCGCCGACCGCTTCGAGGGGTGGCGGCGCATCCGCGCAGCGAACGAGAACGCGGTGCTGCGGGCCGACCCCGCCGCGCACCGGCGCGAGTCCAAGCGACTGGGGCGGATGTACCGCGAGGCGCAGGCCGCCGCGCGGTACAAGAGCCGGCACGGACGCCGGTGACTCCGGCGGTCCCGCGGATACGTCGCCAGGCGGCGGGCTGGCCTACGATCCGGCAGTGACGTCCACCCGCTCCGGCTACCTCTACGGGGTCGCGGCGTACGGCTTGTGGGGCGCGTTCCCGCTCTACTTCCCGCTGCTCCAGCCCGGCGGCGCCGGCGAGATCCTCGCCCACCGCATCCTGTGGTCGGCGGTCACGCTGGTCCTGCTGGTCGTCGCGCTTCGGCGGGGACGTCGCCTGGCCGATCTCGCACGGGACCGCCGTACGGCGCTGTTCCTGCTGGCGGCCGCGGTGGTGATCAGCCTCAACTGGGGTGGCTTCATCTTCGGCGTGACCTCGGGCCGGGTGGTCGAGGTGTCACTGGGGTACTTCATCAACCCGCTGGTCTCGATGCTGCTGGGCGTGCTCGTGCTGGGCGAGCGGATGCGGCCGGCGCAGTGGGTGGCGATCGGCATCGGCGCCCTGGCGTGCGGGGTGCTGACCTGGGACTACGGGCGCCTGCCGTGGGTGGCGCTGCTGCTGGCCTTCAGCTTCGGCACCTACGGGTTGTGCAAGAAGAAGGCCAATGCCGGCGCGATCGAGTCGCTGACCTTCGAGACCGTGCTGGTCGCACCCGTCGCCGTGGCGTGGGTCGCGTGGCTGTGGCTCACCGGCAACGGCCACTTCACCACCGAGGGCCCCGGGCACGCGGTGCTGCTGATGACCGCGGGCCTGGTGACGGCCGTGCCGCTGCTGTGCTTCGGTGCCGCCGCGACCCGCATCCCGCTCAGCGCGATCGGCCTGCTGCAGTACATCGCGCCGATCTCCCACTTCCTGCTCGGCATCACCGTCTTCGACGAGGTGATGCCGGCCGGCCGCTGGGCCGGCTTCTGCCTGGTCTGGCTGGCACTGGCGGTCTTCACCACCGACGCGCTCCGGGCACGGCACCGGCGGAGTGTGCTGGTGCGGCAGGCGGCCGCACCGTAGGACCTCAGGCCGAGCGGACCGCCACGACGTCGGCGAAGTCCTCCAGCGCCGCCCGCACCGAGCCCTCCGGCAGTGCCGTCAGCAGCTCCTTGGCCTCCTGGGCACGGCCCACGACGTAGGAGCGGGCCTCCTCCATCGCGGGGTGGACCCGCAGCAGGCGCAGTGCCTCGGCGTGACGGTCGTCGTCGGTCAGGTCACCGGCGAGGAGCTCCTTGAGCCGGGCGTCCGCGGGGTCGGTCGAGGCCTGCGCCAGCAGCACCGGCAGCGTCGGCACGCCCTCGCGGAGGTCGGTGCCCGGGGTCTTGCCCGACTCCTCGGTCTCGGAGGCGATGTCGAGGATGTCGTCGGAGAGTTGGAAGGCCGTGCCGACCAGCTCGCCGTACGCCGTGAGCGCGGCGACGACCGTGGGGTCGGCGCCGCCGAACATCGCGCCGTAGCGCGCGGAGGTGGCGATGAGCGACCCGGTCTTGCCCGCGACGACCTCGAGGTAGTGCTCCAGCGGGTCCTCGTCGGGGCCAGGCTCGACGGTCTCGAGGATCTGGCCCTCGACGAGCCGCGCGAAGGTCTCGGCCTGGATCCGCACCGCGTCCGGGCCCAGCTGCGAGGTGAGCTCGGAGGACTTGGCGAAGAGGAAGTCGCCGGTGAGGATCGCGACCAGGTTGTCGTAGCGCGCGTTGGCCGAGGCCTCGCCGCGCCGCAGCTCGGCCTCGTCCATCACGTCGTCGTGGTAGAGCGACCCGACGTGGGTGATCTCCACGACGCACGCCGCGGTCTGCACCTCCGGTGCCTCCGGGTGCGGGCCGGACTCGGCGGCCAGCAGCACCAGCAGCGGCCGGAACCGCTTGCCGCCGGCGGCGAGCAGGTGGCGCGCCGCGTCGGTGACGTACGCCGTCCGGCCCTGCGCGTGGTGGTACAGCGCCTCCTCGACAGCCTCCATGCGGGTGCGGAGGCGGTCGGCCAGCGCCGTGTCGTCGATCGGCAGGGCCAACTCGGCGGGGCTCGGCCCCACTGCGGACCCGGTCGAGGAGTGACTCACCTGATGAAGTCTCCCGCATGGCCGACCCAGTCGAACACCGGGCCCGGGTAGATGCCGAGCACGACGGTCGCGGCCAGGCAGAGCCCGATGGTGCCGACCGTCAGCACCGACGGCTGCACGACGGCGACGTCGCTGTCGGGGCTGGGGTCGGCGAAGAACATGGTCCGGATGGTGCGCACGTAGAAGAAGATCGCCACCACGCTGGCACCGATCGCGACCGCGACCACCGGCCAGGCGCCGGCGGCACCCGCGCTGGTGAAGACCGCCCACTTGCCGACGAAGCCCGAGGTGAGCGGGATGCCGGCCATGGAGAGCAGGAAGAGCGCGAACGCACCGCCCACCAGCGGGGCCCGGCGGCCCAGCCCGTTCCAGTGGTGCAGCGACGTCGCCTCACCGGAGGGGTCACGCACCATGGAGACGAGCGCGAAGGCGCCGAGCATGGCGAACCCGTAGGTCGTCAGGTAGAACAGCACCGCCTCGAGGGAGGAGAACTGGCCGGGCCCGAGCTGGTCGGCGCCCTGCACGCCCAGCACACCGGTGAGGATGAACCCGGTGTGGGCGATCGAGGAGTAGGCCAGCATCCGCTTCACGTCGCTCTGCGCCACGGCGAGGGCGGCGCCCACGACCATGCTGGCGATCGCCACCACCCACAGCACCGGCTCCCAGCTCCAGCGCTCGGGACCGAAGGCGACGTAGAGCAGCCGCAGCAGCGCACCGAAGGCAGCGACCTTGGTGCCGGCGGACATGAACGCCGTGACCGCGGTCGGCGCCCCCTGGTAGACGTCCGGGGTCCACGCCTGGAACGGCGCCGCACCGACCTTGAAGAACAGGCCGACGGTCAGCAGCGCGATGCCGGCGAGCAGCAGGCCGTGGTTGTCGCCACCGGCCCGGACCGCGTCGTGGATGCCGGCGAAGGACATCGAGCCCGCATAGCCGTAGACGAGCGCCGCGCCGTAGAGGAAGAACCCGGAGGAGAAGGCGCCGAGCAGGAAGTACTTCATCGCCGCCTCCTGGCTCAGCAGCCGGCGACGGCGCGCGAGGCCACAGAGCAGGTAGAGCGGGAGGGAGAGGACCTCCAGCGCGACGAACATGATCAGCAGGTCGCCCGAGGCCGGGAAGAGCAGCATGCCCAGGACCGCGAACAGCAGCAGCGGGTAGACCTCGGTGTGCTCCCAGCCCCGTGCGGACACCTCACGCTCGGCGTCGGTGCCGGGCAGTGCCGACGCCTGGCCTGAGAAGGCGGTCACGCCGCCCTCGAGCTGGCGCTCGGCGAACAGGGCGACGCCGCCGATGCCGAAGACCAGCAGCAGCGCCCACAGGTAGACCGTCGGACCGTCGACGACGATGCTGCCCTCGGCCCCGACGATGCCGCGGGCGGCGCCGTCGGCGTGCTCGGGCAGGTCGAAGGCCACCATGATCGTGGCGACGAACGCGGCGACGAGCGTCACCGCGGCCAGCAGGGCCTGGGGCAGCAGCCGACGCTGCCGGGGCAGGAACGCCTCGAGCAGGACGCCGAGGACCCCGCCGCCGAAGACGATGATCAGCGGCAGCAGCTCGAAGTACTCGATGGTCGGGTTCACGAAGTCCATCAGTGCGCCTCCTCGCCGCTCGCGTGCTCACCGCTCACGACGGGTGGGTCGTCGCTGACCCCCACCTCCGTGAGCAGGTCGCCGATCATCGGGTTGCTGACGTCGAGCAGCGGACCCGGGAAGAACCCGAAGAACACCAGGGCCGCCACGAGCGGGACGACGGCCGCCAGCTCACGGACGCCGAGGTCCTTCGCGTCCGCCACGGCCGGTGTGGTCGGACCGGTCATCGTGCGCTGGTAGAGCCACAGCACGTAGATCGCGGCGAGCACGATGCCCGTGACCGCGACCGCACCGGCCCACCAGGCGTAGTCGAACGCCGAGAGCAGCACGAGGAACTCGCTGATGAAGGGGCTGAGCCCGGGCAGGCCGAGCGTGGCCAGGCCGGCGATCAGGAAGAGGCCGGCGAGCACCGGCGTGACCTTCTCCATGCCGCCCATCTCGCGGATGCTCATGGTGCCGCTGCGGTGGTAGACGTAGCCGGCCAGCAGGAACAGCCCGGCGGTCGCGAGCCCGTGGTTGACCATGTAGAGGATCGCGCCGGAGCCGCCCTGGGTGGTGAAGGCGAAGATGCCGAGGGTGATGAAGCCGAAGTGGCTCAGCGAGGTGAGCCCGATCAGCCGCAGCACGTCGTCCTGGCCGATGGCCAGCAGCGCGCCGTAGACGATGGAGACCAGCGCCAGGGTGATCACCAGCGGCGTCGCCCACTGCGAGGCCTCGGGGAAGAGCCCGAGGCAGAAGCGCAGCATGCCGAAGGTGCCGATCTTGTCCAGCACGCACACCAGCAGCGTGGAGGTGCCCGGGGTGGCCTTCTCGGTGGTGTCGGCCAGCCAGGTGTGGACCGGGAACAGCGGCGCCTTCACCGCGAAGGCGAAGAAGAACCCGGCGAAGAGCCAGCGGCCCGCCTCGGTGCCGATGTCGAGTGCGGCCAGGTCGGTGAGCAGGTAGGACGGCTCACCGGCCTCGGCGGAGACGACGTAGAGCCCGATCACCGCCGCGAGCAGCACCAGGCCGCCGGCGAGCTGGAACATCAGGAACTTCAGCGCCGCGGCACCGCGTCCGTCGCGGCCGAAGCCACCGACGAGGAAGTACGCCGGGATCAGCGTGGCCTCGAAGACGACGTAGAAGAGGAACACGTCAGTGGCGGTGAAGACCGCCAGCGAGAGGGCCTCCAGCGCCAACGTCCAGGCGATGAAGCTGCGCGGACCGCGGCCCGACTCGTCCTCGACGGTGAGCCACTCCGCGACCAGCACGATCGGCACCAGCACGGTGGTGAGCAGCACCATCAGCAGGCCGAGGCCGTCCAGGCCCACGGCGTAGTGCACGCCGAGCGCCTCGATCCAGTCGGCGGTGTAGGTGAACTGCATGCCGCCGTCGAGCTGGTACTGCGCCGCGGCGACCAGGCTGATCGCCAGCGTCACGAGCGCGACGCCCAGGCCGGCGGGCTTGCTGAGCCGCTGCGGCAGCAGCGCCACCGCGAGGGCACCCACCAGGGGCAGAGCGATGAGCAGGGAGAGCATCAGAGGTTCACCGCCACGATGATCAGCACGAGCAGCAGCGCGCCGCCGAGCACGGACAGGGCATAGGAGCGGACGTAGCCGGTCTGGGTACGCCGCAGCACCGCTCCGAGGGCACCGATCATCGTGCCGCCGCCGGTGACGGCGCCGTCGATGAGGGCCTTGTCGGTGGCCACGGCGGTCCGCACCAGGTGCCGACCGGGCCCGACCACGAGCGCCTCGTTGATGTCGTCGCCGTAGACGTCACGACGGGCGGCGCGGGTGAGGAAGGAGACCTCGCTCGGCGCCTCCCGCGGCACGGCCTGGCGACCGAAGAGCCAGAACGCGAGCGCGACGCCGACCGCCACCGTCGCCACGGTGATCATCGTGATCACGATGATCGGCAGCGGCGGCTCGTGGTGCTCGGCATGGCCGACCACCGGCTCGAGGAAGGTGACGATCCAGTCGCCGAGCACCAGGACACCGCCCAGCACCGAGAGGGCCGCGAGCACGACCAGCGGGCCGGTCATCACGGCAGGCGACTCGTGCGGGTGGGCGTCCTCGGCCCACCGCTTCTCGCCGAAGAAGGTCATCAGCATCAGGCGGGTCATGTAGAAACCGGTGATGCCGGCACCGAGCAGCGCGCAGACACCGACGACCCAGTTCTCCACCAGGGCGGTCTCGATGATCTTGTCCTTGGACCAGAACCCGGAGAAGCCGGGGAAGCCGATGATGGCCAGGTAGCCCATGGCGAAGGTCAGGAAGGTGACCGGCAGCATCTTCGACAGCCCGCCGTAGCGCCGCATGTCGACCTCGTCGTCCATCGCGTGCATGACCGACCCGGCGCCGAGGAACATGTTGGCCTTGAAGAAGCCGTGGGTGATCAGGTGGAAGATCGCGAAGGCGTAGCCCGCGACGCCGAGGCCCGCTCCGAGCATCATGTAGCCGATCTGGCTCATCGTGGACCCGGCCAGCGCCTTCTTGATGTCGTCCTTGGCGCACCCGATGACCGCACCCCACAGCAGCGTCACCACGGCCACGACGACCACGGCGGTCTGCGCGTGCGGCGCGAGCTCGAAGATGAAGTTGGAGCGCACGATCAGGTAGACGCCGGCGGTGACCATCGTGGCGGCGTGGATGAGGGCCGAGACCGGGGTCGGACCCTCCATCGCGTCCAGCAGCCAGGCCTGCAGCGGCACCTGGGCGGACTTGCCGCAGGCGCCGATGAGCAGCAGGACACCGAGGGCGGTCAGGGTGCCCTCCGCGGCGCCGGGGGCGGCCGCGCTGATCACGGTGAAGCTGGTGGACCCGAAGGTGACGAACGCGAGGAAGATCGCCAGCGACATCCCCATGTCACCGACGCGGTTGATGACGAAGGCCTTCTTGGCCGCGGCGGCCGCCGAGGGCTTGTGCTGCCAGAAGCCGATCAGCAGGTACGAGGCGAGGCCCACGCCCTCCCAGCCGAGGAAGACGCCGACGTAGTTCTCGGCGAGCACCAGCATCAGCATCGCGGCGACGAAGAGGTTCAGGTAGGCGAAGAACCGGCGCCGACGCACGTCGTGGGACATGTAGCCGATGGAGTAGATGTGGATCAGCGACCCGACACCGGTGATGAGCAGCAGGAACAGCGCGCTCAACGGGTCGTAGAGCAGGTCCATCCCGACGTGGAGCCCGCCCACGTCGATCCAGTCGTAGAGGTGTTGGCTGATCTGCCGGTCGTCATCGGCACGGCCGAGGAGGCGCAGGAACAGCACCAGGCTGATCGCGAAGGAGCCGAGCGCGGTGGCCGTGCCGAGCAGGTGGCCCCACCGGTCGGTGAGCCGACCGCCGACCAGCAGCACGACCGCTCCCAGCAGCGGCAGCGCGATGATCAGCCACAGCAGCGAGAAGGCGCCGTCGGCGACCGAGGGGTCCACGACCGGGACGTGCGGCTCCTCGGCGGCAGCGGACAGGGCAACGAGGGAGGGTGTCATCAGCGCCTCAGAACTTCAGCAGGCTCGCGTCGTCGACCGAGGCCGAGCGACGGGTCCGGAAGATGGTCATGATGATCGCCAGTCCGACGACGACCTCGGCCGCGGCGACCACCATCACGAAGAAGGCGGCCACCTGACCGTCGAGGTTGCCGTGCTGGCGGGCGAAGGCCACGAAGGCGAGGTTGCAGGCGTTGAGCATCAGCTCCACGCACATGAACACCACGATCGCGTTGCGCCGCGTCAGTACGCCGATGCCACCGATGGTGAACAGGATGGCCGACAGGACGACGTATTCGGTCATGCGTCCTCACCGTCCTCGTGGTCGACGGGGCCGTCGGGTGGCGTCCGGTCACCGCGGTCCTCGCGCCCCAGCAGGTCGCTGACGTCGTCGGCGGCGTCCGCGGCCGAGCCGACGTTGCCGCGGGCGGCGAGCACGCGGGACACCGACGAGGGGGCCGGGCTGCCGTCGGGCAGCAGCGCCGGGGTGTCGACGGCGTTGTGCCGGGCGTAGACACCGGGCGCCGGCAGGGAGCCGAGCGGCTTGTCCTCCTCGGTCAGCGCGCGGACGCGGTCCGCGGCCACCTCGGCCTGGCTGCGCTTGGGGTCGAGTCGTTCGCGGTGCGCGAGGACCATCGCCCCGACCGCGGCGGTGATCAGCAGCGCGGCGGTCGCCTCGAAGGCGATGACGTAGCGGGAGAGCATCAGGCCGGCCAGCCCCTCGACGTTGCCGGGGTCGTTGGCCTCCTCGAGGCCGACCGCGGCACCGAAGGACAGCTGGGCGAAGCCGACGACCAGCAGCACCACGAAGCCGAGGCCGACCGCCCAGGCAGACGCCCGCTGGCCGCGGATCGTCTCCACCAGGGAGTCGGAGGCGTCCACGCCGACGAGCATCACGACGAACAGGAACAGCATCAGGATCGCGCCGGTGTAGACGATGATCTGCACGGCGAACAGGAACGGCGCCTCGAGGACGGCGTACAGCACGGCGAGGCTGATCATCACCGTCGCCAGCAGCAGCGCGGCGTGCACGGCCTTGCGGACGAAGAGGATGCCCAGCGCCGCCGCCACCATCAGCGGGGCGAGGACCCAGAACGCGGTCACCGGGCCTCCCCCTGCTCGGTCAGCTGCTCGGTCATCGCGGCCGGGGCGCCGCCGGGGGCGTCGGCCTCGGGCGGCTCCGCGACGGGGGTGAACTCACCGCGGTAGTAGTCGACCTCGTCCTCGCCGAGCTTCATCTCGTGCGGCGGCTGCTCCATGCCGGGCAGCAGCGGCGCGAGCAGGTCGGACTTCTCATAGATCAGGTCCGCCCGGTTGTCGTCGGCCAGCTCGAACTCGTTGGTCATCGTCAGCGCGCGCGTCGGGCAGGCCTCGATGCACAGGCCGCACAGGATGCAGCGCAGGTAGTTGATCTGGTAGACGGCGCCGTAGCGCTCCCCCGGCGAGAACCGCTGGGAGTTGCCCGCGGCGTCGGGCTCGTCGCTGTTGGAGGCGCCCTCGACGTAGATGGCGTCCGCGGGGCACGCCCAGGCGCACAGCTCGCAGCCGACGCACTTCTCCAGGCCGTCGGGCCACCGGTTGAGCTGGTGGCGGCCGTGGAAGCGTGGCGCGGTCTGCTTGGGCTCCTTGGGGTACTGCTCGGTGACGGTCTTGCGGAACATCGTCCGGAACGTCACCCCGAACCCGGCGACCGGGTCCCAGAGCTGCTCCCTCAGGCTCTGGCCCTTCTCGTCACTCATGACTCTCCTCCGCGTCGGTTTCGAAGACCAGCGGCTGCGCCGAGCCGCGGACGGGGCCACCGGCCGGCATCGGCGGCACCGGGTAGCCGCCCTCCCGCGGGCCGGCCACGGTCGACTCCTCGTCGCGATCCGCCTTGGACTCGGGGATCAGCATCAGCAGCACGAACACCAGCGCCAGTCCGGCCGCGATGAACAGCAGCCCCTGCCGGTCCAGCTCCAGCTCGGGACGGATGAGCCGCATCGCGGCCACGGCCACGGTCCACGCCAGGGCGACCGGGATCAGCACCTTCCAGCCGAAGGCCATGAACTGGTCGTAGCGCAGCCGCGGCAGGGTGCCCCGGAGCCAGATGAAGATGTAGATGAAGAACAGGACCTTGCCGAAGAACCACAGCACCGGCCAGTAGCCCTCGTTGGCGCCCGCCCAGACCTCGTCGATCCAGAACGGCGCGGCCCAGCCGCCGAGGAACAGCGTCGTCGCCAGCGCGGAGACCGTGGCCATGTTGATGTACTCGGCGAGGAAGAACAGCGCGAACTTCAGCGAGGAGTACTCGGTGTGGAAGCCACCGACCAGCTCACCCTCGGCCTCGGGGAGGTCGAACGGCGCGCGGTTGGTCTCGCCCACCATCGAGATCACGTAGATCACGAAGGAGGGCAGCAGCACCAGGCCGAACCAGAGGTCGTCCTGCGCGGCGACGATCTCGCTGGTCGACATCGAGCCGGCGTACATGAACACGCTGACCAGCGCGAGCCCCATCGAGACCTCGTACGAGATCATCTGGGCGCTGGAGCGCAGACCGCCCAGCAGGGAGTACGTCGACCCGCTCGACCAGCCGCCGAGCACGATGCCGTAGATGCCGATCGAGGCGATCGCCATCACGAAGAGCACCGCCACCGGCATGTCGGTGAGCTGCAGCGGCGTCTGCACGCCGAAGAAGTTCACCTCCGGACCGAACGGGATCACGCTGAAGGTGACGAACGCCGGCACCGTGGCGACGACCGGGGCGATCAGGTAGACGGCCTTGTCGGCCGCCTTGGGGATGATGTCCTCCTTCAGCGCCAGCTTCACGCCGTCGGCCAACGACTGCAGCAGGCCGAAGGGGCCGTGCACGTTGGGCCCGATCCGGTGCTGCATCCGGGCCACGACCCGGCGCTCCCACCAGATGTTGAACAGCGTGAGCAGCACCAGGACCACGAAGACCAGCAGGGTCTTGATCAGCACGACCCACCACGGGTCGCCGCCGAAGAGTCCGAGGCCGTAGTCCTCCATCAGGACCCACTCCCCTCGTCGGTCTGACCATCCTCGCCGGTCACCCGGACGCGGCTGCCCGGCGACGCCAGGTCGCTGAGGACGCCCGCACCGAAGGAGTTGGCCGGCACCCACACGGTGTCCGCCGGCAGGTCGGCGACCTCGGCGGGGAGGGTGACCGAGCCGCGGTCACCGGTCAGCGTCACGGTCGGCCCGCAGGCGTCGTACACCCGCTGCGGCAGCAGCGCCACGACCGGACGGGCACTCGCCTCGAGGTACTTGTCACCGGCCTGCATCGACCCGTTGTCCAGCGAGAGCTTCCAGGTCGCCAGGCGAAGACCGTCACCGGCATCACCGGCTGTGCGAGGCGTCGAGTGCGAGGAGCGAGCCTCCGAGGTCTCGAGCCCCGGCCGCTCCCCGTCCCACGGCCCGAGCTGGGCCATCTCGCGGCGCGCCTCGGCGACGGTACGGAACCCGATCGGGTGGCCCATCTCCTCGGAGATGCCGGCCAGCACCCGGAGGTCGGGCAACGCACCCGGCTGCTCCATCGCGGCCTCGAAGGAGCGTGCGCGCCCCTCCCAGTTGACGAAGGTGCCGGCCTTCTGGCTGACCGCGGCGACGGGGAAGACCACGTCGGCGGCCCGGGTCACCTCGGTCTCGCGCAGGTCCAGCGCGACGACGAAACCAGCGGCCTCGACGGCCGCGCGCATCAGCTCGGGGTCGGCGGTGTCGGCGGGGTCGACGCCGCCCACGACCAGGCCACCGAGCTGTCCGGCCGCGGCGGCGGCCAGCATCGCGTCGGCGTCGCGGCCGGCGGTGTCGGGCAGGCCCTCGACGCCCCAGGCGGTGGCGACGTCGACACGGGCACTGGCGTCGGCGAGCGGGCGTCCTCCCGGGAGCAGCCACGGCAGGCAGCCGGCCTCGACCGCGCCACGGTCACCCGCACGACGCGGCACCCAGGCCAGCCGGGCACCGCTGCGGTCGGCGAGGTCGGCGGCCGCGGCCAGTGCCCCGGGCACGGTCGCGAGTCGTTCGCCGACCAGGACCACGGCGGAGCCGTCGAGCTCGTCGGCCAGGTCGGCCAGCGCGGCGGCCTCCTCACCGGGGGCGGTGCGCACCAACCGTGCCCCCAGCTTGCCGAGGCCGCGGGTGGTGTGGGGAGCGACGGCGACGACCTCGGTGCCGCCGGCGCGGACGGACTTGCGCAGCCGCAGGAAGATCGCGCCGGCCTCGTCCTCGGGCTCCAGACCGGCCAGCACCACGGTGCCGGCGCGCTCGAGGTCGGCGTAGGTCACGCCACCGCCGTCGGGCGTGGTGAGCGCGACGCGGGCGGCGAGGAACTCCGCCTCCTCGGCCGAGTGGGGCCGGGCGCGGAAGTCGACGTCGTTGGTGCCGACCGCCAGCCGCGCGAACTTGCCGTAGGCGTAGGCGTCCTCGGCGATGAGCCGACCGCCCGGGAGTACGCCGACACCGCCGGCGTCGCGGGCAGCCGCCAGGCCGCGGGCCGCCACCACGAAGGCCTCCGGCCACGACGCCGGACGCAGCTGGCCGTCCTCGTCACGGACCTGCGGATGCGTCAGGCGGTCCGCAGCGGCCGCGTAGGTGAAGGCGAAGCGGTCCTTGTCGGTGATCCACTCCTCGTTGACCTCGGGGTCGTTGCCGGCCAGGCGGCGCATCACCGTGCCGCGGCGGTGGTCGACACGGATCGCCGACCCGCAGGCGTCGTGCTCGGCGATCGCGGGCGTGGAGACCAGGTCGAAGGGACGGGACCGGAAGCGGTACTGGGCCGAGGTGAGCGCGCCCACCGGGCAGATCTGGATCACGTTGCCGGAGAAGTAGGAGAGGAACGGCGCGTCCTCGGCGATGCCGATCTGCTGCTCCGCACCCCGCTCGAGCAGCGCGATGAACGGGTCACCGGCGATCTCGTCGGCGAACCGGGTGCAGCGCTGGCACACGATGCAGCGCTCGCGGTCCAGCAGCACGTTGGGCGCGAGGTTGATCGGCTTGGGGAAGGTGCGCTTGACGTTCTGGTGCTGGCCGCTGTTGAAGCGGGACTCGCCGCGACCGTTGCTCATCGCCTGGTTCTGCAGCGGGCACTCGCCGCCCTTGTCGCACACCGGGCAGTCCAACGGGTGGTTGATCAGCAGGAACTCCATCACGCCCTGCTGGGCCTTGTCGGCGACCTCGCTGGTGGCCTGCGTGTTGATGACCATCCCATCGGCGACCGGCTGGGTGCACGAGGCGATCGGCTTGGGGAAGCCGCGTCCGTTGCCCGCGTCGGGGATGTCGACCAGGCACTGACGGCAGGCGCCCACCGGCTCCAGCAGCGGGTGGTCGCAGAACCGCGGGATCTCCACGCCGACCTGCTCGGCGGCGCGGATCACCAAGGTGTCCTTGGGCACCGAGACCTGGACGCCGTCGATGGTGACGTTGACCAGGTCGGTCCGCTCGACCTCACCGGCGCTCATGCCGGCACCTCCGTCCCGGCCCACGCGGTCGACCGCGCGGGATCGAAGGGGCACCCACCCTCGGTGAGGTGGGCGAGGTACTCCTCGCGGAAGTACTTGATCGAGCTCGAGATCGGGCTCGTCGCACCGTCACCCAGGGCACAGAAGGAGCGGCCCAGGATGTTGTCGCACTGGTCCAGCAGCAGGTCGAGGTCGGCCTCGTCGCCCTCGCCGCGCTCGAGCCGCGCCAGGGTCTGCACCAGCCACCAGGTGCCCTCACGGCACGGGGTGCACTTGCCGCAGGACTCGTGCTTGTAGAACTCCGTCCACCGCAGCACGGCCCGCACCACGCAGACGGTGTCGTCGAAGACCTGCAGCGCCCGGGTGCCGAGCATGGAGCCCGCCTCCCCGATCGCCTCGAAATCCAGCGGCACGTCGAGGTGCTCGTCGGTGAGGATCGGCGTACTGGAGCCGCCGGGTGTCCAGAACTTCAGCTCGTGGCCCTCGCGGACCCCGCCGGCGAGGTCGAGCAGCTGGCGCAGCGTGATGCCCAACGGCGCTTCGTACTGTCCCGGCTTCCGCACGTGGCCCGAGAGCGAGAAGATCCCGTAGCCCTTGGACTTCTCGGTGCCCATGGAGCTGAACCAGTCCGCACCGTTGGCCACGATGCTGGGCACCGACGCGATCGACTCGACGTTGTTGATCACCGTCGGGCTGGCGTAGAGGCCGGCGACCGCGGGGAACGGCGGCCGGAGCCGCGGCTGCCCGCGGCGACCCTCCAGTCCCTCCAGCAGCGCGGTCTCCTCACCGCAGATGTAGGCGCCCGCACCGGCGTGGACGACCACGTCGAGGTCGAACCCCGACCCGTGTATGTCCTTGCCGAGGTGGCCGGCGGCGTACGCCTCGGCCACGGCGGCCTGCACGCGCCGGATCACGTGGGCGACCTCGCCACGGATGTAGATGAAGGCCTTGTTGGCACGGATGGCATAGGAGCTGACGATGACGCCCTCGACGAGCACGTGGGGGTTGGCCATCATCAGCGGGATGTCCTTGCAGGTCCCCGGCTCGGACTCGTCGGCGTTGACGACGAGGTACTTCGGCTTGGGGTTGTCCTGGGGGATGAAGGACCACTTCATGCCGGTGGGGAAGCCCGCGCCGCCGCGTCCGCGGAGGCCGGCCTCCTTGACCATCTCGATGATGGCGTCCTGCTCCGTGCCGAACGCCGCGTCGAGCGACCCGTAGCCGCCCTTGGCTTCATACGACGCGAGCTTCCAGGACTGCTCCACGTCCCACATGTCGGTGAGGACCGGGGTCAACATCAGGCGTCACCTTCCTCGGCATCGGTGCGCTCGGCCGGGCTCCCGGCGCCGGGCTTCTGCTCGGCGACGGTGTCGGACTCGGCACGCTGGGTGTCCGCGTCGGCGACCGCGCCCTCCTTGGACCCGGGCAGCTCGGTGGCACCGGAGGCCTGCGGGTCCGGGGCGGTCCAGCCGCGCTCGCGGGCGATCGCCAGGCCGACGGTGCTCGCGGGTCCGGCGGCGGGTCCCTCGTCCACGCGGCCGTCGGGGAAGCCGGCCAGCACCCGTTCGGTCTCGCGCCAGGTGCACAGGCGGGGGCCGCGGCTCGCGGTGACCTCCTCGCCGGCACGGAGCCGGTCGACCAGCTCGACCGCCGACTCGGGGGTCATGTTGTCCATGAACTCCCAGTTGACCATCATCACCGGGGCGTAGTCGCAGGCCGCGTTGCACTCGACGTGCTCGAGGGTGATCGACCTGCCGCCGGGCCCCTCCTCGGTCGTCTCGTCGTTGCCGACGCCGAGGTGGTCCTGCAGCCGCGCCAGGATCTGGTCGCCGCCCATCACCGCGCACAGCGTGTTGGTGCACACCCCGACGTGGTAGTCGCCGACCGCGTGCCGCTTGTACATGGTGTAGAACGTCGCGACGCCGTTGACGTCCGCGGCGCTGATGTCGAGGATCTCCGCGCAGGTCTCGATGCCCTCGGGAGTGACCTTGCCCTGCACCGACTGCACCAGGTGCAGCATCGGCAGCAGGCCCGAGCGCTTCTCGGGGTAGCGGGCCGCGATCTCGCGCAGCTCGCCGATCGTGGTCTCGTCCAGCTCCGGCGTACTCGCCTCAGTCATCGGTCGACGCCTCCCATCACCGGGTCCACCGAGGCGATCGCGACCACCACGTCGGAGAGCATGCCGCCCTCGCTCATCACGCCCACGGCCTGCAGGTTGTTGAACGACGGGTCCCGGAAGTGGGCCCGTGCCGGGCGGGTGCCGCCGTCGGAGACGACGTGGCACCCGAGCTCGCCGCGCGGGGACTCCACCGGGACGTAGGCCTGACCGGGCGGCACCCGGAAGCCCTCGGTCACCAGCTTGAAGTGGTGGATCAGTGCCTCCATCGACTCGCCCATGATGTGGCGGATGTGGTCGAGGCTGTTGCCCATGCCGTCGCTGCCGATCGCGAGCTGGCTGGGCCAGGCGATCTTCTTGTCCGCCACCATGACGGGGTCGCCCGACATCTTCTCCAGCCGGTCGACGGCCTGCTCGACGATCCGCAGCGACTCCCACATCTCGTTCAGGCGCAACCGGAAGCGGCCGTAGGAGTCGCAGGTGTCCCAGGTCTGCACGTCGAAGTCGTAGGTCTCGTAGCCGCAGTAGGGCTGCACCTTGCGCAGGTCCCACGGGTAGCCGGCGCTGCGCAGGATCGGTCCGGTGAGGCCCAGCGCGAGGCAGCCCTCGAGCTCGAGGTGGCCCACGCCCTGCAGCCGCGCCTTGAAGATCGGGTTGGCGTTGCACAGGGCGGCGTACTCCGGGAGACGCTTCTTCAGCAGCGCGATCAGGTCGCGCAGCTTCTCGATCGCCCCGTCGGGCAGGTCCTGGGCGACGCCACCGGGGCGGAAGTAGGCGTGGTTCATCCGGAGCCCGGTGATGAGCTCGAACAGGTCGAGCACGGCCTCGCGGTCGCGGAAGCCGACGGTCATCACCGTCAGTGCGCCGATCTCCATGCCGCCGGTCGCGATGCAGACCAGGTGGGAGGAGATGCGGTTGAGCTCCATCAGGAGCACCCGCAGCGTCTGCGCCTTCTCAGGGATGTCGTCCTCGATGTCGAGCAGCCGCTCCACGCCGAGCACGTAGGTCATCTCGTTGTAGAACGGCGCGAGGTAGTCCATCCGGGTGCAGAAGGTGACGCCCTGCACCCAGGAGCGGTACTCCATGTTCTTCTCGATGCCGGTGTGGAGGTAGCCGATGCCGGCACGGGCCTCGGTCACCGACTCGCCGTCGAGCTCGAGGATGAGTCGCAGCACGCCGTGGGTGGACGGGTGCTGGGGACCCATGTTGACCACGACGCGCTCCTCGGCGTCGCCATCGGCGAGACCGGCGGCGATCTCGCCCCAGTCCTGCCCGGTGACGGTGAAGACGCGGCCCTCGTCGGTCTCGGTGGACCCGGCGAAGGGATCCTGCTGGGTCGTCATGAGTACTCCCTCCGCTCGTCGGGGGGTGGGACGGTCGCTCCCTTGTACTCCACGGGGATGCCACCGAGGGGGTAGTCCTTGCGCTGCGGGTGGCCCGGCCAGTCGTCGGGCATCAGGATCCGCGTCAGCGCCGGGTGGTCGTCGAAGACGATGCCGAACATGTCGTAGGTCTCGCGCTCGTGCCAGTCGACCGAGGGGTAGATCCGGGTCAACGACGGCAGGTGGGCGTCGGCGTCGGGCACGCTGACCTCGACCCGGATGCGCCGGTTGTAGGTCATCGACGTCAGGTGGTAGGCCACGTGCATCTCGCGGCCCTCGTCGCCGGGGTAGTGCACGCCGCTGACGCTGGAGCACATCTCGAAGCGCAGCTTGGGGTCGTTGCGCAGCAGCCGGGCGACCTCGACGAGGTTCTCGCGCGCCACGTGGAAGGTGATCTCGCCACGGTGGATGACGACCCGTTCGATCAGCGGGTCGAGCACGTCGGCGACGTTGTCGAACCAGCCACCGAAGGGGCGCTGCGCGGCCGGCGGCAGGACCACCGGCTTGACCAGGCCGCCGTAGCCGCTGGTGTCACCGGACCCGGACGCGCCGAACATGCCGCGGCGCTCGCCCACGCGGCGTACCTCACCGGCCTGGGCGGGGACGTGGGTCTGGTGCTCCTCGGCGCTGGTGGGGTCGTCGCGACGCGAGGTCTCGTCACTCATCGCAGGAGCCCCTTCTGCTCGTGCGTGGGGATCGCGACCAGGCCCTCGGCCTCGAGCTGCTCGATCTGCGCGGTGCGGTTGGCGCCGAGCGGCTGGTGCTGCACCTGGTCGTGGAGCTTGAGGATGGCGTCGATGAGCATCTCCGGGCGCGGCGGGCAGCCGGGGAGGTACATGTCGACGGGGACGATGTGGTCCACGCCCTGCACCACGGCGTAGTTGTTGAACATGCCGCCCGAGGAGGCGCACACGCCCATGGCCAGCACCCACTTGGGCTCGACCATCTGGTCATAGATCTGGCGGACGACGGGCGCCATCTTCTGACTGACCCGGCCGGCCACGATCATCAGGTCGGCCTGGCGCGGGCTGGCCCGGAAGACCTCCATGCCGTAGCGCCCGAGGTCGTAACGCGGCGCACCGCTGGTCATCATCTCGATGGCGCAGCAGGCCAGCCCGAAGGTGGCGGGCCAGAAACTGGCCTTGCGCATGTAGCCGGCGACGCCCTCGACCGTGCTCAGCAGGATGCCGCTCGGCAGCTTCTCTTCGAGTCCCATTGGTCAGTCCCAGTCCAATCCGCCGCGGCGCCACTCGTAGACGTAGGCGATGGTGATGTTCACGAGGAAGAGGAGGACGGCCAGGAAGCCGAACCAGCCCAGCTCGTCGAAGTAGACCGCCCAGGGGTAGAGGAAGACGATCTCGATGTCGAAGATGATGAAGGTCATCGCGACCGTGTAGTACTTCACCGGGAACCGGCCCGAGAGTGCCTGCGGCGTGGGGTCGATGCCGCACTCGTAGGACTCGAGCTTGTTGCGGTTGTAGCGCTTCGGGCCGCCGACGAAGGCACTCATCACGACCGACCCGACCGCGAAGGCGGCGGCCAGCGCGGTCAGCGCGAGCACCGGCACGTACAGCTCCATGAGCGTCCTTCCCTGGGTGTCACTCCCGAGAGCCACTTCGTGACCTTGTGAACCGAATCACTAGTGACCCGCAACACATAGTGCCACTGGTCACGGGGGTCGACACAAGGGGGGTCGCCGGGTCGCAATTCCGGCGCTGACCTGCGGATTTAAGTCATGCCGACGTGTCGAAAATGCGGCGTGGGCCGCCCGGCCTCACGCGGTCGCGCGGTGGAGCGCGACGATGCCGCCACTGAGGTTGCGCCACTGCGGGTGCGACCAGCCGGCCTCGGCGATCAGGTCGGCCAGGCCCTGCTGGTCGGGCCACTCGCGGATCGACTCGGCGAGGTAGACGTAGGCGTCGGGTGAGGAGGAGACGCCGCGCGCGATCGTGGGCAGCGTCTTCATCAGGTACTCCAGGTAGACCGTGCGGAACGGCGACCACGTCGGGTGGCTGAACTCGCACACCACGAGTCGCCCGCCCGGACGCGTGACGCGCCGCATCTCCCGCAGGCCCGCGAGCGGGTCCACCACGTTGCGCAGGCCGAAGGAGATGGTCACCGCGTCGAAGACGTCGTCGGCGAACGGCAGCCTGGTGGCGTCGCCGGCGGTGAAGGGCAACTGGGGCCGGGCCTCCTTGCCGACCTGCAGCATGCCGATGGAGAAGTCGCACGGCACGACGCTCGCGCCCGCCTCCTCGAACGGCTCCGCCGACGTGCCGGTGCCCGCCGCCAGGTCGAGCACCCGGTCACCGAAGCCGGGATCGACGGCGTCCAGGACGTGGGTGCGCCAGCGACGGTCCTGCCCGAAGGACAGCACGTCGTTGGTGACGTCGTAGCGCCGGGCGACGGCGTCGAACATGCGACGTACGTCGGCGGGTTGCTTGTCCAACTCTGCACGGGCCACGCGCAGAATCTACGCGCATCACGAAACGGTCTCGATGTCGGGCTCGACGGCCCGGCGATGCAACCGAACACCGCCCGGGAGCGTCTCCTCCCTGCACGACCATCCATGGGAAGCGTGGCGAAAGGCGGACGACGATGAGGCTCCTACGACGCATCGTGTTGGTGCTGGCACTGCTGACCACGGGAGCCGTCACCGTGGGCGCGGCGTACGCCGCCGGGCTGGTGGACCGCGACGACCTCTGGCCGGGCGCAAGGACCGAGGCGGCGCAGCAGGGGACGCCGTCGGCGCGTCCCGCACCGTCGCCGAGCGCCGCGTCCCCCAGCGCCCCCGCGAGCGCCGGGGCCACGACGACGGCACCCGAGCCCACACGCACGCCCACGACGAGCGCACCGTCGCCGAGCCGGACGGCGACCCCGTCCCCGACGCCGACGCTCACCCCCGGCCCCCGACTGCTCGGACAGGGCGACCGGGGTGACGAGGTCCGCGACCTCCAGGCCAGGCTGCGCCAGATCCGCTGGTTCGACCACTCCGTGACCGGCTACTACGGCGACGTCACCGCGACCGCGGTGCGCGGCTTCCAGGGCAAGCGGGGCTTCCCGGTGACCGGCGAGGTCGACCGGCGCACCCTGGACCGGCTGCGCGAGATGTCGCGCGAGCCGACCGCGGCCGAGCTCACCGACGCCCCGATCGGCAACCAGCCGGGCACCCTCGACGCCCGCTGCAGCAGCGGCCGCGTGCTGTGCATCGACAAGTCCAGCCGGACCTTGCGCTGGGTCGTCGACGGCACCGTCCAGCGCACCGTCGACGTGCGGTTCGGCCGGGAGAGCATGCCGACCCGGGAGGGCTCGTTCGCGGTGCGGTTCAAGAGCCGTGACCACGTGTCGTCGATCTACGACACCTCGATGCCCTTCGCGATGTTCTTCTCCGGTGGCCAGGCGGTGCACTACTCGCCCGACTTCGCCGCCAACGGCTACAACGGCGCCTCGCACGGCTGCGTCAACGTGCGCGACCGCGACGCCATCGCCACGCTCTTCGACCAAGTGCGCGTCGGCGACCGGGTCGTCGTCTACTGGTCCTGACGAACGTCTCGGTGTCGAGCGGTGTCGTCAGCCGGCGCCGTGGGCGACGATCTCGTCGAGCACCCCCACGGTGTCGTCCACGCTGAGCCCGGCGGCCCGGATCTCGTAGGTGGCGCCGTCGTCGCCGCGCTGGCAGTGCACCGCACTCGGCACGGCGTCCGCCGCGGCGGCCTGGTCGTCGGAGGACCAGGCGACGTAGCACGCGGTCTCGCCCTGGCGGACGACGTCGTACCACGGGCCGCCGTGCGGCTCGTCGGGGTCGACCGGCAGCCCGAGGCGGAACGTCCCGGGCTCGCCCGCCGAGATCGAGGCCTCGGCCTGTGCGGAGAGGTCGGTGGCGAGGTAGGTCGTGACGGCCACGTCGGTCTCGAAGACCTCACCGAGCTTGTCGGCGGCGTACTCGTTCTGCTCGTCGAGCTGCTCGGTGATCTGCTCCGGCGTCACCTGGGCGCCCTCGGGCAGCTGCTCCAGCCCGTCGTAGACGACGAGGTCGCCGCCCAGCACCCGGTCCGGGAACGGGTCGGCCGGCACCGAGCCGCCCGCCTCGTCGTCGGCGACGGCGGGCAGCCCGACGGCGAATCCGACCATGCCGGCGAGCAGGACGAGGCCGGCGACGAGGGCCAGGACGGGGGACGCAGCACGCATGGGCGCCATGGTGCCCGAACGGTGGGTGGCGATCCCCGACTGGGTAGGCTCGCGCCGTGACGAGCGGCGTGACGACAGATGCCCCCGCGGTCGCGACCGGACCGCTGGTCGCGCGGACCGTCGCTGTCCCCGTGGACGCGATCGAGTCGCTCGTCGACCTGCTGCCCGAGCGCCAGCCGCTGGCCTGGCTGCGCCACGGCGAGGGCATCGTCGGTTGGGGGCGTGCCGCCGGGGTGGAGACCTCGGGACCGGCACGGTTCGCCGAGGCCGACGCCTGGTGGCAGGAGGTCGTCGAGCACGCCGTCGTCCGTGACGAGGTGCGCGAGCACGGCACCGGACTGCTGTGCTTCGGAAGCTTCGGCTTCACCGACGCCCCGGGATCCTCGGTCCTGGTCGTGCCGGAGGTCATCGTCGGGGTGCGCGAGGGCACGGCCTGGGTGACGACCGTGACCAGCGGCAGCCTGGACCGCATCGACCGGGCCCTGCATCCTGCCGACCCGCCACCCGCACCGGCCGGCCTGACCTTCGACGACGGAGCCCTCGACGCCGGAGCGTGGGGCGACGTGGTCGCGGAAGCCGTGCGCCGCATCAACGGCGGCGAGCTGGAGAAGGTCGTGCTCGCCCGCGACCTGCGCGCGACCGCCGAGGAGCCGGTCGACGTCCGCTGGCCGCTGCGGCGACTGGCTGCGACCTACCCGACGTGCTGGACGTTCCACGTCGACGGGCTCTTCGGCGCCACCCCGGAGATGCTCGTACGCCGCGAGCGCGGCCTGGTGACCTCCCGGGTGCTGGCCGGCACCATCCGGCGTACCGGCGACGACGAGCACGACCTGGCGCTGGCCGGCGCACTCGCGCGCTCGTCGAAGGACCTCGAGGAGCACGAGTACGCCGTCCGGTCCGTGGCCGACGCCCTCGCCCCTCACTGCTCCTCCACCAGCGTCCCCGAGACGCCGTTCGTGCTGCACCTGCCCAACGTCATGCACCTCGCCACCGACGTCAACGGCGTGGTCCACGACTCCCGCGAGACCTCTTCGCTGCAGCTGGCGGCCGCGCTGCACCCCTCCGCCGCCGTCGGAGGCACGCCGACCCCGGACGCCGTCGCGCTCATCGGCGAGCTGGAGGGCATGGACCGCGGCCGCTACGCCGCCCCGGTCGGCTGGATGGACGCCGCCGGCGACGGCGAGTGGGGCATCGCGCTCCGCTCGGCCCAGGTGGAGGGCAACGCCGTCCGCCTCTTCGCCGGGTGCGGCATCGTCGCCGACTCCGACCCCGACGCCGAGCTGGCCGAGGCCGCCGCGAAGTTCGAACCGGTCCGCGAGGCGCTCCTCCCCTGAGGGTCGTCGCCCGGCATCGGTCTCGACATGCTCGACCACCGGTGGTCGAGCATGTCGGGACCGGGTGAGCCGCGTCCGCTACAGGTCGGCGCCGTCGGCGAGGCGGACGTACTCCTGTCCCTCGTCCAGCAGCCGGGAGAAGTGGGTGTCGGCGATGCCCAGCCCGGCCTCGGAGTACACCCGGTCGTGGATCGCGACGTTGCGCTGCGCGCCCACGCGGCGGGCGAAGTCGATGCCCTCGGCGACCTTCATCCACGGGGCACTCACCGGGGTGAGCAGCACGTCGACCGACTCGCCCGGCCCGGTCAGCGCGTCGCCGGGGTGGAAGACCTTCGTCTCCCCGAGGTCGAGGACGTAGCCGCTGTTGTCGAAGCGGGGCAGGTCGGGATGGATCACCGCGTGCTGCTCGCCGACGACCCGCACCGGGATCGCGCCGAGGTCGAACCGCTCCTCGGGCGCCACCACCCGCACCCGCTCGGCCACGTCGGGGGCGTCCCCGCGCAGCACGGCCGCGACCGCGCCGATGGTGTGGATCGGCGCGTCGGTGCGGCGCAGGTTCGCCACGTCGCAGTGGTCGAAGTGCTCGTGGGTGATGAGGACGGCGTCCGCACCGTCGAGCGCCTCCGGCTCGGTGAACACGCCGGGGTCGATGACCACCGTGGTGCCCTCGTGCTCGACCCGGACGCACGCATGCCCGAACTTGGTGAGCCTCATGGGGGCAACCTACCCACGACCTACGCTGGACGCATGCCTGCGCTCTCGGAGGTCGTCCTGCGCCCCGTCGTGCCCGCGGACGCGGCGGCGATGGCGACGTTGCACGTCGACGCCTGGGAGGAGGCGTACGCCGACCTGATGCCCGCCGCGGTGCTCGCCGAGCGGCGTCGCAACCTGGCCCAGCGCGTCGATCGGTGGCGCACCATCATCGACTCCTCCCCCGCGACCACGACGGTGGCCGAGCACGACGGTGAGCTCGTCGGGTTCAGCTCGGTCGGTCCCGGTCGCAGCGACGACCTCGACGTCGCCGAGGAGCTGTGGGCGCTCTACGTGCGCGCGTCCTGGTGGGGCGACGGGCTCGGGCACCGGATGCTGCGCGACGGGCTGGGTGACCGGCCGGCGTACCTCTGGGTGCTGCGGGGCAACCAGCGGGGCATCGGCTTCTACCAGCGGCAGGGGTTCGTCCTCGACGGCGCGGCCCACGACGACCCGCCGTTCGGCACCGAGCTGCGGATGGTGCGGCGATGATCGCGCTCACCGGCGCGACGGGCGCCGTCGGCGGGCTGGTGGCGCACCGGTTGGCCGACCTGCGGCCGCGGCTGGTGGTGCGCGACGCGGGCCGGGCACCGGACCTCGGCGGCGAGGTGCGCGAGGCGACGTACGCTGACACCGCGGCCATGCGTGCCGCGCTCGACGGCGTCGAGACGCTCTTCCTCGTCTCCGCCGCCGAGTCGGGCCGGCGCCGCGCCGAGCACCGCAGCGCGATCGAGGCCGCCGCGGCCGCCGGCGTACGGCACGTCGTCTACACCTCCTTCCAGGGCGCCTCCCCGGACGCGACCTTCACCCTCGGCCGCGACCACGCCGACGCCGAGGCCACGATCCCCGCCTCCGGGATGTCCGCGACGCTGCTGCGCGACAACTTCTACGCCGACATCCTGCCGCTCTTCGCCGACACCGAGGGGGTGCTGCGCGGACCCGCCGGCGAGGGGCGCGTGGCGGCAGTCGCCCGTGCCGACGTGGCCGACGTGGCGGCGGCCGTGCTGCGCGACCCGGCCGCGCACGCCGGCGCCACCTACACGCTCACCGGACCGGAGGCGTTGACGCTCACCGAGGTGGCGGACCGGGCCGGGGCCGTGCTCGGCCGGCCGCTGCGCTACCTCGAGGAGACGGTCGAGGAGGCCTACGCCTCACGTCGGGCCGGCTGGCCGGACACCCCCGACTGGCAGCTCGACGCCTGGGTCAGCACCTACACCGCGATCGCCGACGGGTCGGTGGCCGCCGTGAGTGACGACGTACGCCGCGTCACCGGCCGTGCGGCGCGCACGCTGGAGGAGGCGCTCGACCGACGCGCCTGACTCAGTCGACGAGGTCGCGGATCGCCGCGTCCAGCGCGCGGCGGTCGGCGCGGCCGACGGTGGCCTCGACGACCTCGATGCCGCCGTTGGGGCTGGCGAGTGCCTGCTCGAGTTCGGGGCGTGACGCCACCCGGAGGTGGGGCGTCCGGGTCGCTGCACAGGCGCTGGCGAGGTCGGCGCCGGTCGGGGTGCCGAAGAGCCGTTCAAAGGCGTCGGCGTGTGCCGGTGCACCCTGCTCGAGCAGGGAGAAGATGGCGCCACCGTCGTCGTTGGGCACCACGATCGTCAGGTCGGGCCGCGGCTCGTGCGGACCGAGCACGAGGCCGTTCTGGTCGTGGAGGAAGGTCAGGTCGCCCAGCAGCGCGAGGTTGCGCGTGGAGGCGGGTCGCCCGAGTGCGGCCCCGACGGCGGTGCTGACGGTGCCGTCGATGCCGGCGAGACCGCGGTTGGCGATGACCTTGCGGCGCTCGCCGACCGGGGCCGGCCGGGCGACCAGGTCGAGGTCGCGTATCGGGCTGGAGGCGCCCACCATGAGCAGGCCGCCGGCGGGCAGGGCCGCGAAGGTCGCCGCCGCGACGTCGTACGCCGTCAGCGCGGGCTGCTCGGCGAGCAGTGCGTCGAGGCGACGTCCGGTGGTGCGGTCGGCCTCCTGCCAGGCGGCGAGCCAGATGCCGTCGTCGGGCTCGGCGGTGGGGACGTGGTCGAGCAGCGTGGCCAGCGGTGGTCGCACGGGCCAGACGCCGCGGCCGGGGACGACGAGCACCTCGACGTCCTCGCGCGCCAGCAGCCGCGCGACGGGCCGCGAGAGCGTGGGACGGCCGACGACCACGACCCGCTCGATGGCCGCGCCGAGCTCGCCGGCCAGGAGGAGGCGGTAGGTGCGGATGGCGTTGGCCCCGGTCCGCGACCCGCTGCTGGGCTCGGCGAGCAGCGGCCACTGCGCGTCCTGGGCGAGCACCCGGGCCGGGGGGCCGGCCTCGTCACCGGCCACGACCACGGTCCGCGGGCCGGCACCGAGTCGAGTCGTGAGTTGTTCACCGTCGAGTCGTGACTTCTTGCGCTCCGGGGCGACCACTCCTGCGGACTCGACCGGCAACAACTCACCACTCGACGCCTCGGGCACGAGCGGGTCGTCGAGCTGGACGTTGAGGTGGGTCGGCCGGTCGCCGCGGAGGTCGGCCACCGGGGGCAGGTCTGCCTCCGTCGCGACGTCGTACGCCGTCACCAGCGACCCGAAGGCGCCACGCTGGTCGGTCGTCTGGTTGGCGCCGGTCCCCCGGAGGCGGGCGGGGCGGTCCGCGGTCACGAACACGACGCCGAGTCCGGTGTGGGCGGCCTCGAGGGCGGCGGGGTGGAGGTTGGCGACCGCCGTACCGGAGGTGCAGAGGACCGCCGCCCGGGCGCCGACCTTGGTGAGGCCGACGGCGAGGAAGCCTGCGGAGCGCTCGTCGATGCGGGTGTGGAGTCGCAGCGCGCCGGCACGGTCGGCCTGCCAGGTCGCGAATGCGAGCGGGGCGTTGCGGGAGCCGGGCGCCACGACGACGTCGGTGACGCCGGCCGCGAGGAGCCGCTCGAGCGTGGTCCGGGCCAGGGTGGTCGCGTCGGTCACGGGAGTCGATCCTGCCCCAGGGCCTGCACTGCGTGCAGTCTCGCCTGCCAGTGCGCCACGCGGTCCGGTGCAGCGGCACACCGCTCGAGTGCGGCCGGGTCGACGCTGGGCCGCACGACCGGCAGCGCACCATCGACCGGGAGCAGCGGCTCGTCGACGACGTCGTCGGTGAGCAGCTGGCCGGTCGCGAGCCCGCACGCGTGCGGCAGCTCCGGGAGCGCCGCCGCGAGCGCCACGCCGGCGGCCAGCCCGACGGAGGTCTCCAGCGCCGAGGACACCACCACCGGCAGCTGGATCTGCTCGGCGATCTCGAGGCAGGCGCGGACACCACCCAGCGGCTGCACCTTCAGCACGGCGATGTCGGCGGCGGCGAGGTCGCGCACCCGGTAGGGGTCCTCGGCGCGGCGGATCGACTCGTCCGCGGCGATCGGCACCTCGACGCGGCGGCGGCACGCGGCCAGCTCCTCGACGGTGGCGCAGGGCTGCTCGACGTACTCCAGACCGCCGGCGGCGCGGTCGAGCAGGGCGATGGCGGACGCCGCGTCGTCGACGCCCCACGCACCGTTGGCGTCGATCCTGACGTGGCCGGCCGTGCCGAGGGCGTCGCGGACTGCCTCGAGCCGGGCCTGGTCCTCCGCGAGCGACTGCCCGCGTTCGCCGACCTTGACCTTGGCGGTGCGGCAGCCGCCGTCGGTGACGATGCGGTGGGCCGTGGCGGGGTCGACGGCGGGGACGGTGACGTTGACCGGCACCCGGTCGCGCACCGGCGCGGGCCAGTCGCCGGCGGCGGCCTCCTCGGCGCAGCGCAGCCACGGCGCCGCGACGGCGGCGTCGTACTCCAGGAAGGGGCTCCACTCCCCCCAGCCGGCCGGGCCCTCGACGAGGGCGGCCTCGCGGGTGGTGATGCCGCGGAACCGGGTCCGCAGGCCGATCGAGACCACCTTCACGGCTGCTCCGCGAGGGCGCGCAGGGCCCGGCGGTCGGGCTTGCCGTTGGGCAGTTCGGGGATCGCGTCGAGGGCGACGACCTGCCGCGGCGCCCACGACCGCGGGTGCGCGGCCGCGACCCAGTCGCGCAGGTCGTCGAGCCCGGTGGCGTGGCCGACCACGAACGCGACGACCCGGTGGCCCCACTCCTCGTCGGGGATGCCGAGCACCTCGGCGGCGGCGAGGTCGGGGTGGGCGCGCAGCCGGGCGGCGACGGCCGGCGCCGGCACGTTGAGCCCGCCGGAGACGACGACGTCGTCGACCCGGCCGAGCACCTGCAGCCGTCCGTCCTCGTCGAAGCGGCCGGCATCAAAGGTGTGGAACCAGCCGTCGAGCAGCGCCTTGTCGGTCAGCAACGGGTCGTCGGCGTAGCCGGAGAACAGCGTCGGCCCGCCGATCCGGATCCGGCCGGACTCGCCCAACGCGACGGCGACACCGTCCAGCGGCACCCCGTCGTAGACGCATCCGCCAGCGGTCTCGGCGGCGCCGTACGTCGCCACGATCCGTACGCCGGCCTCCTCCGCCGCCGTGCGGAGCCCGGGATCGATGGGGCCGCCGCCGAGCAGGACGGTGTGGGCGCGGGCCAACGCCGCACGGTCACGGCCGTCGGCGAGCATGCGGTGCAGCTGGGTGGGCACCAGCGACACGAACCATCCCGCACCGTCCGGCCACCCGTCGCGTTGGAGGAGGACGGGCTCGTGACCGGCGACCAGTGAGCGGACAACGACCTGGATGCCGGCGACGTAGGTCGGCGGCAGCGCCAGCACCCACGGGCCGGTGGCGCCGAGGCGCTGCGCGCTCGCGGCGACGGAGGCGAGGACGGCGGCGCGGGGCAGGCGGACCCGTTTGGGGGCACCGGTCGAGCCGGAGGTCTCCACGACGAGGGGCCGGTCGGGGCCGGCGAGCCAGTCGCGCAACTGGGCCACGACCTCGTCCGGGGTGCCGCGCGGGCTGACGTCCTCCACGGCACCGACGCTATCGGAGGCTCACCCAGTGGCCACCTCGGCCAGCGCCGCGTCGATCGCGGCGCGTTGCGGTGAGGGGACCTGCTCGACGAGGTCGACGAGCTCGGCCCCCTTCTTGGTGTTCCGCCAGGTGGCGACCACCCGGCCGTCCAGGACCACCAGCGGCCGGAAGACACCGTTCTTGCCGGGCACGACGGCCTGCTGCATCGCCGGCGTGGCGACGAGGCTGCGGTCGGCGTGGCCGAGGTAGTACTCGTCGAAGCCGGGCAGCAGCACCACGCCCTCGGCGGGCGGGAGGTCGGCCAGCGCGGCGTAGTCCTCCTCGTGGACCAGGTGGACCGTGTCGAGGCCCGCGACGGCGACCTCGGCGAGACCCACGCAGCGCGCGACCGCGCGGCGTACCTGCCCCTTGGGGAGCTTGGTCCACCAGGCGATGTCGTCGACCGTGGCGAGTCCGCGGGCGCGGACGTAGCCGGCGACGGCGTCGGCGAGCACCTCCTCCGGCGCGGCGACCTCGACCGGCGGCGTCGCGACCAGGCACTGCTCGCCGTCGCGGAACGGGCCCCAGTGCCACAGTGAGCGCACCGAGTGCAGCACGATCAGGTGGTAGCCGCGGCCCTGCGTGGTCGGGACCCCGGCGTCCTCCCACTGCTGCAGCATCTCAGCGCGCGTGTGGGGACCGTCGGTCATCGCCTCCGCGGCGACCTCGGCCGACCGCGCGACGATGTCCTCGTCGAGCCCGATGTGCCCCCAGCGCTTGACCATGGCCTGCTCGGTGCGGGCCGCGGTCAGGCTCAGCAGGCCCGCCAACCAGTGCGGTGTCGTCGCGAACAGGGTGCCGCGCATCGGCCACCCGCGCACCAGCTCGCCCCGGTCGAACGCCGCCCGCACCCCGGTCACGTCCTCGCCGGACCGCAGTCCGATCGCCTGCAGCACCGCCGGCAGGTCCTGCCCCTGCAGCGCCACCGCCCGCTCGACCACCCCCGCCGGGTCGAGCCCGAGCGGCCTGGTCAGTCCGTGGGCGGCCAGCCGGAGCCGGAGCGCCTGGTCGGTGGTCAGCATGGCCGTCAGCCTGCCACTGGGCTCCGACAGCGGTGGGAGCGATCCCCGGCCGACCGGGGATCGCCCACCTTGTCCGGCACTGCACTGCCCGACAACGTAGGCGAACACCGGACAACCCCACCGCCCGTCGCGTCGACGCCGTCGCCGGCCTGCTTGAATCCGGGCATGGCCACCCCTGCTCATTGGCTCGCCGGCGCCCGTCCCCGCACCCTGCCCGCGGCGGTCGCGCCCGTGCTGGCCGGCACCGCCGTGGCGGCGTACGACGGCCGGTCCGGTGACCTCGGCGGCGCGGTCTGGTGGAAGGCACTACTGGCCCTGCTGGTCAGCCTCGCGCTGCAGGTCGGCGTCAACTACGCCAACGACTACTCCGACGGCATCCGCGGCACCGACGACTCCCGGGTGGGACCGCTGCGCCTGGTGGGCTCCGGTCTCGCCGAGCCGTACGCCGTCAAGCGGGCCGCGTTCGCCGCCTTCGGTGTCGCCGGCCTCGCCGGCCTGGTCCTGGCCGCGACGACCGCATGGTGGCTGGTGGCCGTCGGCGCGGTGTGCGTGCTGGCGGCGTGGTTCTACACCGGCGGCTCGCGCCCGTACGGCTACCTGGGGCTGGGCGAGGTGATGGTGTTCGTCTTCTTCGGACTGGTGGCGGTCATCGGCACCACCTACGTCCAGGTCGAGGCGTGGTCGTGGACGGCGCTCGCGGCCGGCGTCGGCATCGGCGCGCTGGCGTGCGCGATCCTGGTCGCCAACAACCTGCGCGACATCCCCACCGACACCGACGCCGGCAAGCTGACGCTCGCCGTACGCCTCGGCGACCGGCGCACGCGCGGCCTCTACGTCGCGCTCGTGGTCCTCGCCGGCCTCGCCGTGATCGGCGTCGCCGCGCTCACCACGTGGTGGGCCCTGCTGGGCCTGGGCTTCGTCGCGTTCGTCGTCATCGCGGTGCGCATCGTCACCGGCGGCGCGTCGGGGCCGTCGCTGATCCCGGTGCTGCAGCAGACCGGGCAGGCCGAGCTCGCCTGGGCCGTGCTGGTCAGCGCCGGGCTGCTGCTCGGCCTGGCCTGAGCGGACCGGACGCGATCGACGACCGGCCGGGCAGAGCCCGGATCAGTCCCGGTCCTCCTTGGACCGCTGCTCGTCGAACTTCGCCGCCGCCTGCTCGGCGCGGCCCTCGACGCGGACCGCGAAGGCTCGTCGCTGCCGCTCGAGGATGAAGAACGACGCCACGCCGCTGACGACGAACGCGATCAGCACCGCCCAGAAGATCGGCACCGAACCGGCGACGAGGAACCAGACGCCGAAGATGATCGCGAACGAGCCCGCAAACAGGCCGAGCCGCATCGCGGTGTAGATCCAGAAAGCCTTCACGGCCCCAGCCTACGTAACCGCCTGCCGGGAACCCCACCCGCGGTTACCGCCCACGGCCTACCCTTGGGGCATGGGCAAGGTGCTGGCAGTCGTTCTCATCTTCGCGGTGGCGACCTACCTGATCACGCGCGCCATGCAGGCGCGCGGCAACACCCCGGTACGCCGTCGCCCCTCGTTCCCCGACGTCCTGCCGAAGCCGAAGCCGCGGCCCTCCGCCCCGGACGACGACGAGGACTTCCTGCGCGACCTGGACCGCAAGCGTCGCAAGAAGAAGCGCCAGAACCCCCCGCCCGAGGACTCCTGAGGGCCGAGCGGGGTCAGCTGCTCAGCCTGCCGCGACCTCGCAGTGCTGGAAGGCCTCGATCACCGGGTCGAGCGCCGGGTCGCCCGGCTTCGCTGCCAGGAACGCCGAGACGTCGGCGTCGATCTCGACGAGGCGCTCCACGACGCATTCGGCGAGGGTTCGGTCGACCTGCGGGTCGAGCATGAGGCCGCGGACGAACTCCTCACGGACCTGCGGGTGTGCGAACGGGTCGTCCCCGAGCACGGCGTCGTAGGAGTCGGCGTCCATGTGCTCGGCGCAGGCCATGCCGGCCGTGCGGGCTGCCTCGTAGAGATCGGCACCGGCGCCGGCGAAGTCCTCCAACGCGTACTGCGAGATGTCGATCCCCTGGCGTTCGAGGTCGTCGAGCAGGCAGTCGGCGGCCTTGCCGGGGTAGCCGAGCCCGGTGAGTTCCTCCCGCACCTGCGCGCGGGTCAGGCCACCCGACTCCGCCACCGGTTCCTCGGTCGCCTCGGTCGCCGTGGTCGACCAGGTCTCGTCCGCGGCTGGTTCACCGGCCTGCCACTGGCCGCCCGCGAGTCCGCAGGCGGCGAGCAGGAGTCCGAGTGGGGCCAGGACGAGAGCACGGAGGAGGCGGGCCATGGGCCCACCCCATCACGGCCTGTCAACGATGGTGACGGCCGGGACCTCCGCCGGCGTCCCCGGCGCGGCGTAGGAGTGCTGGGAGTTGGAGGCGAAGTAGTTGACGCCGATGAAGTTGAACCACAGCGTCGCCATGCCGATCAGGGCCAGGATCGCTGCGTTGCGGCCCTTCCAGCCCGCGGTGGCGCGGGCGTGGAGGTAGCCGGCGTACACGACCCAGGTGATGAAGGCCCAGACCTCCTTGGGGTCCCAGTTCCAGTAGCGCGACCACGCCTCGTGGGCCCAGATCGGGCCGGTGATGAGCACCGCGAAGGTCCACACCGGGAAGGCGAACGCGTGGATCCGGTAGGCCAGCTTGTCCAGCGAGACGAGCCCCGGCACGCGCGCCAGCCAGCCATCCTCGGCGTCGCCGGTGCGGAGCTTGACCAGGTACATCACCGAGGCGATGCCGCCGACGGTGAAGGCACCGGTCGCGACCGCGGCGGAGACGACGTGGATCACCAGCCAGTAGGAGTTGAGCGCCTCGGTCAGCGGCGCCACGGGCTCGTGCAGCCAGATGACGGCGACCATCAGCACGCTGAGCACGAACCCGACCGCCAGCGGCGCCATCCAGCCCAGCCCGTAGCGGCGGAAGAGCGCCAGGTAGATCACCGTCACGACGAACGTGCCGGAGACGGTGAACTCGTACATGTTGCCCCACGGCACGCGGTTGGGCTCGGCGGCCATCCCGCGTCCCACGAGTGCCACGAAGTGCGCCAGTGCCGCGATGACGGTGAGCAGGTAGCCCAGCCGCCCGAGGAACGCGATCCGCTCCGACGGCGTACGCGCGCCGCTGTCGTCGCCCTCGACCGGCGCGTCCGGTGCCCCACCGGCGCCGACCGCAACCGCCGCCTCCTTGGGCTGGCGCAGCGCGGCGAACTCGCCCAGGTGCACCAGGAGCGCCAGGAAGTAGACGACGCCGGCGACCGCCACGGCCTGGTTGCTCAGGCCCTCCCACATCGCGTTGGTCATGATGGGTCCTTCTCCTCTGCACTCGTCTCCGGTCGCGGGCCCCGCAGGGCGGACACGATGTCGGAGAGCAGCTCGTCGACCTCGGCGTTGCCCGAGCGGTCCAGCACGGCGACCTCCACCAGCGTAGACGCGCCGCCCCCATCGGCGGCCCGCGCCCGGACGAAGACGCGGCGCGGCCGGATGAAGAGCGAGCCGCACAGCCCGATCAGGGCCAGCACGACGCCGATCAGCGCAACCTCCTTGCCGGGGCTCTGGCTGATCTGCACCCGCACCCAGGGCTCGACGCCCTCGAAGGTGACCGATCCGAGCCCGTCGGGCAGCTGCTGGGTCTGGCCCGGCTGGAGGTCGAGCCGCAGCGGGTCGCCCTCGGCGTCGCGGAGCTGGTCGGCGTTGCTCTTGTCCAGCACGTAGACCGACTCCGGCGAGCCGTCGTCGAGCCCGATGTCGCCGCTGTAGGCGAGCATCGAGATCGTGGGGTTGAGGTCGTCACCCATCAGCGTGACGGGGTCGCCCTCGACGTTGGCGAAGGTCGGGTAGAACAGCCCCTCCAGGCCGATCGCCTGCGGCTCGGCGGCGGGCGCCTTGACCACGCCGAAGGAGAGGAAGCTCGCGTCCTGGGGCAGGAAGACCGTCGGCCCCTTGTAGGCGACCTCGCCGTCGCCGTCGCGGACCGTGATGACCGGGGCGTAGCCGTGCCCGATGAGGAAGACGTCGGTGTTCTCGATCGTCAGCGGGTGGTTGACCCGCAGCGTGTACTCGTCGCGACTCTCGGTGTCGTCGGTGTAGTGGCTGAGGTCGGCCTCGAAGCCCTGCGCCATCCCCGCACGCGGCCCCTCGGTGAGCCAGTCGACGTGGAAGTCCTCCACGGTGAACGCGAACCGGTCGAGCTGGTCGGGGCTGAAGAGCCCGCCGGGGTTGAAGTCGTCGTACTGGGTGAGGCTGTTGCCGAACGTCGACCCCTTCACCAGGATCACGCCGCCCTGGTAGCCCAGCAGCCCCCCGACGGCGAACCCGGCGAGCACCACCAGCACCGAGAGGTGGAAGAGCAGGTTGCCCGCCTCGCGCAGGCGTCCCCGCTCGGCGCTGACGGCGTCGTCCGCCTTCTCGGTCGAGCTCGTCGGGACCCGCCGCAGCCGGTGGCCCCTGCCGAACGACCTCGGCCCCAGCACCGCCCGCGCGTGGGCGAGCACGGCCTCCGGCGTCTCGTCGGTCTCGTACGACGTGCTGTCCGGCATCCGCGAGAGGTTGCGCGGCGCGGCGGGCGGCTGGGCGCGGAGCGCGCGCCAGTAGACGGCCGTGCGCGGCACGATGCAGCCCACCAGCGAGATCACCAGCAGCAGGTAGATCGCGGAGAACCACACCGAGTCGTAGACGTTGAACAGGTCCAGCCGCTCATAGATCGGCGTCAGGTCGGGGTGCTGGTCCTTCCACCGCGTCACCGCGAGCGAGTCGACGCCCTCCTGCGGGATCACCGACCCCGGCACCGCCGCGAGCGCGAGCAGCAGCAGGAGCACCAGGGCGGTGCGCATCGAGGTGAGCTGGCGCCACGTCCAGCGCAGCAGCTCGCGCGCCGTCAGCTCCCCGGGACGGCGTACGGGGGCATCGCTCACACGTACACCCCGAAGTCGTCGACGAACTGGATCTGCACCCACTGGGTCAGGTGGCCCCACCAGCCGGTGACCATCAGCAGGCCGACGGCGATGAGCATCAGGCCGCCCAGGCGCATCACCCAGGCCTGGTGGCGGCGTACCCAGCCGAAGGCACCGATGAGGCGCCGGTAGAAGACCGCGGCGAGGATGAACGGGAGGCCCAGCCCGAGGGCGTAGACGAAGGACAGCAGGGCGCCGCGGGCGGCGGTGGCGTCGTCGAAGGTGAGTCCGACGATGACGCCGTAGGTGGGTCCGACGCACGGCTGCCAGCCGATGGCGAACAGCGCCCCGACCAACGGTGCCGACCCCAGGCCGACCCCGGGCAGGGTGTGGATGCGCCACTCGCGCTGCAGCCACGGGACCGCCCCGGCGAACACCAGGCCCAGCACCACCAGCAGTGCGCCGAGCACGACGGTGATGGTGTCCTGCCAGGTGCGCAGCCACGTGCCGACGCTGCCGAAGGCCGCCCCGAGGGCGACGAAGACCGCGGCGAAGCCGGACACGAACAGCACCGAGCCCAGCAGCATCCGGCCGCGGTGGCCGCGACCGTCGACGATGTCGGCGCCCGACAGCCCGGTCGCGTAGGAGAGGTAGCCCGGCAGCAGCGGCAGCGTGCAGGGCGTGAAGAAGGAGACCAGCCCGACCAGCAGCGCGATCGGCAGTGCGAGGCCGAGCGAGCCGACGGCGGCCTGCTCCTGGAAGAACTCAGCCATCGCCACCCTCGGCCGCGACCTCCTCGACGAGGTCCAGCAGCGTCCGCTTCGAGGGGATCTCCCCGCTGATCAGGGCGGCGACACGGCCGCGGTCGTCGAGCACGAGCGTGCTCGGCGTCGCGTACGGCGACCGCTTGCCGAACCGCAGCAGCAGCTCGCTGCCGGGGTCGTAGAAGGAGGGGTACTCCACGCCGACCTCGCGCTCGAAGGCCCGCGCGTTGGCCGGGTCGGTCTCGCGGATGTCGATGCCGACGAAGGACACCTCGTCGCGGTCGGTCTCCCCGTAGGCATCGACCAGCATCGGCATCTCGGCCTTGCACGGGCCGCACCAGGAGCCCCACACGTTGACGACCACGACGGTGCCGCGCAGGTCGGCCAGGTCGAGCCGGTCGCCGTCGAGGGTCTCCCCCGCGATCTCCACCGGCTCCTCGCGCTCCTCGGGTGCGACCTGGGTGACCGCGCCCTGCCCGGCGACGTAGTCGAGGTCGCCGGTGCCCTGGAAGGTCGAGCAGCCCGTCAGCAGCGCGGCGAGGACGAGGCCCACCGCAGCTGTGACGCCGAGTCGGCGTGAACTCGGCGAACCAGCGCCGACACGACGCCCGTGTCGGCCGAGTTCACGCCGACTCGGCAGCCCCGGCACCTCAGCCACCGTCGGGCTTCACGTCGTCGGGGGCGTTGCCGGCCGAGAACGGCGCGTGGCGGTCGCCCTTGGGCACCAGGTCGATCGCGGGCTCGCGGTAGGACACCTGGGTGATGCGGTCGCCGACGAAGCCGAACGAGGTCACCGAACACAGCGTGCACTGGCGCTTGCGGGGATCATGGAGGAACGACCGGTCCTCCACGTGGAGCCGTGTGGTCCAGATCGGCAGCTGGTGGGAGACCAGCAGCGCCTCGTGCCCGGCCGCGTCGCGGCGTACGTCCTCGATCGCGGCCATCATGCGGGCGACGATCTCGGCGTACGGCTCGCCCCAGCTGGGGCGGAAGGGGTTCCACAGGTGGCGCCACAGGCGGGGGTCGCGCAGCGTGCGGGGGCCGCTGAACTGCATGCCCTCGAACTGGTTCTCCGACTCCAGGATCCGCGACTCGAGCCCGACCTCGACCCCCAGCGTCTCGGCCAACGGCGCGGCGGTCTCCTGCGCCCGTTCCAGCGGTGAGGAGCGGACCACGGTGATGTCGCGGTCGCCGTAGGTCTCGGCGACCCGGCGCGCCATGGCACGGCCGCGCTCGGAGAGGTGGAAGCCGTCGCGGCGGCCGTAGAGGATGCCGTCGGGGTTGTGCACCTCGCCGTGGCGCAGCAGGTGGACGACGGTGTCGGGGGTGCCGCTCACTGGCCACCCCCGGCGGCAGCGGCCTGCGCGGCGGCCGGCAGCGCGTCGAGGACCTGCTGCACGGCGCGGTCGTCGTGCGCGGCCGAGACGAACCAGCCCTCGAAGGCCGACGGCGGCAGGTGCACCCCGCGCTCGAGCATCGCGTGGAAGAAGGCGCCGTACGCCGCCACGTCGGTGCCCTGGGCCTCGGCGAAGTTCCGCACCGGCCCCTCGGTGAGGAACACCGAGAACATCGAGCCGGTGGACTGCACGACGTGCGGTACGCCGGCCTGCTCCAGTGCACGGGAGGCCTCGGTGCGCAACGTGTCGGCCACCCGGTCCAGGTGGGCGTAGACCTTCTCGGTCGCGCAGCGCAGCGTGGTGAGGCCGGCGGCGGTGGCGATGGGGTTCCCCGACAGCGTGCCGGCCTGGTAGACGGGACCGTCGGGCGCCAGGTGGGCCATCACCTCGGCGCGCCCACCGAACGCGGCGGCCGGCAGCCCGCCACCCATGACCTTGCCGAAGGTCATCAGGTCCGGCGCCCAGCCCTCGACCTCGCCGTCCAGGCCCCACTGGCCGTGGGCGGAGGCGCGGAACCCGGTCATCACCTCGTCGCTGACGAAGAGCGCACCGTGGGCGCGGCAGGTCTCGGCGAGGAAGGCGTTGAAGCCCTGCCCGTCCACGACCTCGGGAGCGATGACACCCATGTTGCCCGGCGCGGCCTCGGTGATGAGGCAGGCGATCCGGTCTCCGTACTCGGCGAAGACCTGCTCGACCGCGGCACGGTCGTTGTAGGGCAGCACGAGGGTGAGCTCGGTGGAGGACTCCGGGACGCCGGGCGTGCCGGGGATGGAGAAGGTGGTGAGGCCGGACCCGGCCGCGGCCAGCAGCGAGTCGACGTGGCCGTGGTAGCAGCCGGCGAACTTCACGACCACGTCACGGCCGGTGAAGCCCCGCGCCAGCCGGATGGCCGACATGGTGGCCTCGGTGCCCGAGGAGACGAGCCGGAGCCGCTCGACCGGCGTACGGGAGACGATCTCCTCGGCGAGGGCGACCTCGCCCTCGGTCGGGGTGCCGTACGACGTGCCGCGGGCGGCCGCCGCCTGCACCGCCGCGACCACCTCGGGGTGGGCGTGGCCGAGCAGCATCGGCCCCCAGGAGCCGACCAGGTCGACGTAGGAGTGCCCGTCGACGTCGGTCAGCCAGGGGCCCTGCGCCTCGGCGATGAAGCGGGGGGTGCCGCCGACCGCGTTGAACGCGCGGACCGGTGAGTTGACCCCGCCGGGCGTGACCGCGCGGGCGCGCTCGAACAGCGCCGCGGACTTGTCCGTGGTGAGTGGCGTGGAGGTCACGCGGCCATTGTCACCGATGCCTGGATGGCACACCCAACCGGCCGATCGGCGCCGCGGGCGCTCGGCGTGACACACCTCACAGACGTGCGGGCTAGCATGCACGGAGAGCAGCGCCGGTGCACGCCGCCACGCCGTGGCGTGGGTGGGCCGGTCAACGAGATCGTGTGACACGCGTAACGCGGTGTGACACCATTCGTTGAGGAGGATGTCGCGCCGCTTCGGGAGGAGGCGCGATCATCAACCGGTGGCTTCGGGACCGCCAGATCCAAAGGGGAGAGACCACACATGTCGAGAATGCGTCAGGGCTACCTGTTGCGCGGCGTCGCGATCCTCATCGCAGCCGTGTTCTCGGGCGCGTGGACGTTCAGCGTCGCCGGGATGGGCGGCCTGCCCGCCGTCTCCGCCGCCGAGGAGCCCACGCCGGACCTGCCCGACGGCAGCAGCGTGCCCTCCGAGGCGATCGACGCGCCGGCCAGCCTGTCCAACACCGACGACCTCACCGGCGGCAACGGCGCGTCGGTGATCGCGGCGTCCTCGACCAACGCGATCCCGTCCGCCGCCCTGGCGGCGTACCAGCGTGCCGAGTCGGTCATCAACAAGGCCGACGAGAGCTGCAACATCACCTGGCAGCTCATCGCCGCGATCGGTCGGGTCGAGTCCAACCACGGCCGGGTCAACGGCAACGTGCTCGACAGCGACGGTGTGGCCAGCCCGGGCATCTACGGCCCCGCGCTCAACGGCACCGGCGGCGTGAAGGCGATCGCCGACACCGACGCCGGCCAGTACGACTCCGACGAGCGCTGGGACCGAGCGGTCGGCCCGATGCAGTTCATCCCCTCGACCTGGTCGGTCGTGGGCGTGGACGCCGACGGCGACGGCATGCGCAACCCGCAGGACATCGACGACGCCGCACTGGCCGCGGCGGTCTACCTCTGCTCCGGCGACGACGACCTGTCCACGCTCGCCGGCCAGAAGAGCGCGATCTTCCGCTACAACAACTCCACCGAGTACGTGAACCTGGTGCTCGACATCATGGAGGCCTACCTCGAGGGCGACTACACCGCCGTCGAGGGCACCACCACCGCGGGCGGCTTCATCGTCCCGGACCCGACCTACCAGCCGCCGCCGGCCTACAACCCGCCGCGCGCCGGTGGTGACCGCTACACGCCGCCCACGCAGAACAGCGGCGGTTCCTCCGGCGGCAGCAACGGCGGCTCCAGCAGCGGTGGTTCGACCGGTGGCAGCACCGGCGGCTCCGGTGGCGAGACCGGCGGCGACGGCGGTGGCGGCGACGTCATCTCCAACGACCCGGGCCAGGCCGCCAAGGACACCACCAAGAAGGTCACCGACGGCGTCAAGAAGACGACGGAGAAGCTCGCCAAGGGCGACGTCGGCGGCGCCGTGGAGGAGGTCGACAAGGAGGTCGTCGGCGGTGTCACGACGGCGCTCATCGACGGCCTGCTCGGCCCGCTGGCCAAGGACGAGGTCCGCACCAAGTGCAAGCAGAGCGTGGCGGACAAGCCGCTGCTGGTGCGTGAGCTCAAGCTGACCGAGTGCCTGCTGTCCTACGGCCTGCGGGGCTGACCGACCGCGAATCGTCGACGAGGGGCCCGGACCGATCACGGTCCGGGCCCCTCGTCGTCCCGGGGTGACGCGCACGACGGTGACCCCGATGCGCCCGCCTCGTTGAACGAGCATGGCCATCATCACGGCGCGCCGGCTCCGGGCGCGCGTCCTCTACGTCATGGCGGCCGTCGTCGTGGCGCTCGCCGTCGGCGCCTGGGCGGTGGGGACGGTCCGTCCCGGGTCCGACGCCAAGGTGACGGCGGACCCGGCCGGCACCGGCGAGGAGTCCACCGAGTCCCCCGACGCCATCTTCGACGTGCTCGACGGCCTGCCCGGCGGCGTGAACGACCCGACCTCGGACCTCACCAGTGAGCTTCCGGTCGAGATCACCGAGCTGGACCGGCCGACGTTCGAGGACCCGGACCTCCCCGAGCCGACGTTCGAGGACCCCGACTTCCCCGAGCCGACCTTCGAGTCCCCCACGTTCCCCTCCAGCCAGCCGCAGGCGCCCACCACCCCCACGGGCGGGCGCACGGAGAACGGCGACCGCAACGGTGGCGGCGGCAGTACCGGTGGCGGCTCGGGCGGCGGCTCGGGCGGCACCGGCGGTGGCAACGGTGGTGGATCCGGCGGCGGAGGTGGCGGCGGTGACGACACCGAGAAGCCGCCCCCCGAGGAGCCGGAGGAGCCCGACGAGCCCGAGGACGAGCCGGCGCCGGACAACCCACTGGCGCCGGTGATCGACCCGCTGGTCGACGCACTCACCGGCCTGCCGAGCCGGCTCGGCAACTGACCTGTCGCGCGATCAGGCCAGGAGCGCTGCGGCCTCGCTGGCCCAGTAGGTGAGGATCACGTCCGCACCGGAGCGGTGGATCGAGGTCAAGGTCTCCAGGATCGCCGGCTCGCGGTCGATCCACCCACGCTCGGCGGCGGCCTCGACCATGGCGTACTCCCCCGAGATGTTGTACGCCGCCACCGGCACGTCCACCGCGTCGCGCACCTGCCGCAGCACGTCGAGGTAGGCCAGGGCCGGCTTGACCATCACCATGTCGGCGCCCTGGGCGACGTCGAGCTGCGCCTCCCGCACGCCCTCACGGGCGTTGGGCGGGTCCTGCTGGTAGGTGCGGCGGTCACCCTGCAGCGTCGAGCCCACGGCCTCCCGGAAGGGCCCGTAGAACGCCGAGGCGTACTTCGCGCCGTAGGCGAGGATGCCGGTGTCGGTGTGCCCGGCCCGGTCCAGCGCGGTGCGGATCACCGCCACCTGGCCGTCCATCATCCCGCTCGGGCCGACCATGTCGACACCGGCGGCCGCCTGGGCGCGCGCCATCTCGGCGTACGAGCGGAGCGTGGCGTCGTTGTCGACCGTGCCGTCCGGGGCGAGCAGGCCGCAGTGGCCGTGGTCGGTGAACTCGTCCAGGCACAGGTCGCTCATCACGACCAGGGCGTCGCCGACCTCGGCCTTCACCTCGGCGATCGCGACGTTGAGGATGCCGTCGGGGTCGATCCCGCCGCTGCCCTCGGGGTCCTTGGACTCGGGAACGCCGAAGAGCATCAGCCCGCCGACGCCGCGCTCGGCCGCCTCGGTGGCGGCGCGGCGGAGCGAGTCGCGGCTGTGCTGCACGACGCCCGGCATCGACCCGATCGGCGTCGGCTCGTCGGCGCCCTCCCGCACGAACGCAGGCAGCACCAGCTGACTGGGGCGCACGGCGGTCTCCGCGACCATCCGCCGCATCGCCGGGGTGGTCCGCAGTCGCCGCGGCCGGATCGTGGGCACCTCGATGTCAGGCATGGCCCCATCCTCCCAGCCGGTCGAGTCGGCACTTCTTCCCGTCGAGACTGCAGTTCCCACGGTCGAGTCTGCAGTTGTTGCGCAGTGAGTCTGCAGTGGTCGACCCGCCACCGACAACAAGTGCCGACTCGAGGGTCAACAACTGCAGACTCAACGCCTCACTTGGCGCTGGCCTTGCGGCGGCGGCGCGTGGCGGGCTTGCGGTCCGAGGGCTTGGTGATCGGCTCACCGGCCTCCAGCAGCGAGGCGCGGCGGGAGGCACCGAAGTCGGCCAGTCCGTCGACCAGCACCTCGACGTCGGGCTTGGCAGCCATGACGTCGACGCGCAGCCCGTGCTCCTCGGCCGTCTTGGCCGTGGCCGGACCGATGCAGGCGATGATCGTCGAGGGGTGCGGCTTGCCGGCGATGCCGACCAGGTTGCGCACCGTCGAGGACGAGGTGAACAGCACCGCGTCGAACTTGCCCGACTTGATCGCCTCACGCGTCGGCGCCGGCGGCGGCGCAGCACGCACCGTGCGGTACGCCGTCACGTCGTCGCACTCCCAGCCCTTGTCGATGAGCCCCGCGACCAGGTTCTCGGTCGCGATGTCGGCCCGCGGCAGGAAGACGCGGTTGATCGGGTCGAGCACGTCGTCGTACTCCGGCCAGTCCTCCAGCAGGCCGGCGGCCGACTGCTCGCCCGAGGGCGTCAGGTCGGCCCGCAGGCCCCACGCGGCCAGCGACGCGGCGGTCTTCTCGCCGACCGCGGCGATCTTCAGGCCGGAGAAGGCACGCGCGTCGAGGCCGTACTCCTCGAACTTCTCACGCACCGCCTTGACGGCGTTGACCGAGGTGAAGGCGATCCACTCGTAGCGCCCCTCGACCAGGCCGCGCACGGCCTTGTCCATCTGCTGCGGGTTGCGCGGCGGCTCGACGGAGATCGTCGGGACCTCCTCGGGCACGCCGCCGTAGGAGCGGACCTTGACCGACAGCGAGGCCGACTGCTCCTTGGTGCGCGGCACCAGCACGCGCCATCCGAAGATCGGCTTGGTCTCGAACCACGACAGCTTGTCGCGCAGGTCCACGACCTGACCGACCACGATCACCGCCGGAGGCGCGACCCGCGCGGCGCGGGGGTCCTCGGCGACCTCCTCCAGCGTCGTGGTGACGGTCTGCTGCTCCGTCGTCGTGCCGACCTGGGTCATCGCGACCGGCGTCGCGGGCTTGCGACCCGCGTCGATCAGGTCACGCGCGATGTCGCCGATCTGGCCGACCGCGGACAGCAGCACCAGCGTCGGGACCTTCGCGTAGCGGCTCCAGTCGACCTTGTCGCCACAGGTCACGACCGCGACCTCGCGGTGGTTCTTCGTCGTCAGCGGGATGCCGGCGTACGCCGGGACCGCGCCCACCGAGGAGACGCCCGGGACGACCTCGAAGGTGATGCCCGCCTTGGCCACGGCCTGGGCCTCCTCGGGGCCGGAGGCGTAGAGGAAGGGGTCGCCACCGAGCAGCCGGACGACGCGCTGGCCGCGCTTGGCGTGCTTGACGACGAGCTTGGCGCGGGCGGCGTGGGTCAGCGGCTGGCCGTCCTCGCCGAAGCCGCCGTCGACCACCTCGGGACCGTCCTCGGTCTCCCCCTCGAGCGCGGCGTGGCCGAGCACGTGGGCGATCAGGTCGGCGTGCTCGGGGAGCTCGGTGATGAGGACGTCGGCCTCCGCGATCACCGCGGTGGCACGCACCGTGAGGAGCTCGGGCGCACCGGGGCCGGTGCCGACGAAGGCGACGTCGCCGGGGGTGGTCTGCTGGCGGGTGGACTTGGCAGCCGGAGCGGCTGTCTTGGCGGTCATCGGTTGTGCACCTCTGCTGATCGTGCGGGATGTGCGGGCGGTGTCGCGGGGGACGGGGTGGTGTCGAGCTCGCCGGCGCCCTCGTCGAGGAGCTCGGCGGCGAGCCGGTCACCCAGGTGGGTGGCGGCCGTGATCGGGTCGGTGTCGGGCAGCGGGGCCGTGGCGGAGCGGCGTACGGACAGGGCGCCGTCGGCGGAGAGCACGACCGCGCGCAGCCACAGCTCGGGGCCGTCCTCGCCCTCGGCGACCTCGCCGAGGGCACCGATCGGGGCCGAGCAGCCGCCCTCGAGGGTGGCGAGCGTGGCGCGCTCGGCGACCACGGCGGCGTGGGTGAGGGGGTCGTTGATGCCGGCGAGGTCGGCGACCAGGTCGGGCTCGTCGGCGCGGCACTCGACGGCCAGCGCACCCTGTCCGGGTGCCGGCAGCATCTGCAGCGGGTCGAGCACCTCGGTCACGTCCTCGAGGCGCCCGGTCCGGGCCAGTCCGGCTCGTGCCAGCACCACGGCGTCACACTCCCCCGAACGCACCTTCTCGATCCGGGTGCCGACGTTCCCACGGATGCCGACCACGTCCAAACCGAGGCCGAGTGCGCGGATCTGGGTGGCTCGCCGCGGCGAGCCGGTGCCGACGACGCTGCCCGCGGGCAGCTCGCCCAGGGTGAGGCCGTCGCGGGCCACGACCGCGTCGCGCGGGTCCTCCCGCGACGGGACGGCCGCCAGCGCGATGCCCGGCTCGGGGGTGGTGGGCAGGTCCTTGAGGGAGTGGACGGCGACGTCGACCTCGCCGGCCAGCAGTGCCTCGCGCAGCGCGCTCACGAAGACGCCCGCGCCGCCCAGCTCGGTCAGCGGGGTGCCGGCGCGCTGGGTGCGGTCACCCTCGGTGGAGACGACGACCAGCTCGGTCGCCACGCCCAGCGTCTCGCGCAGCAGCGCGGCGACGGTCTCGGACTGGGTGCGCGCCAGCTCGCTGCGCCGGGTGCCGATCCGCAGCGTGCGCGTCGCGGTGTCGGTCATCGGTCCTCCTCCTCGGGTACGCCGAAGGGGCGGGTCACGGCGTCGACGGCCTCGGGGTCGAGGGCGAACAGCTCGGCGAGCGCGGCCGCGTAGGAGACCGCGCCCTGCTCATTGGCCAGCTCCTTGACCCGCACCGTGGGCTCGTGCAGCAGCTTGTCGGCCACACGGCGCACCGCGTGGCGGATCTCGTCGCGCTCGGTGGCGCCGAGCTCGGGCAGCCGGCTCTCCAGCCGCGTCATCTCCGCGTCGACCACCGACGTCGCCATCGACCGCAGCGCCACGACCGTGGGCGTCACGCTCGAGGCACGCCGGGCGGCCAGGAAGGCCGTGACCTCCTCGCCGAGGATGCGGCGCACCGCCTGCACCTCGGCACCGGCGTCGCCGCCCTCGAGCGACTCGGCGAGCTGGGAGAGCCCGATCAGCGTGACGCCGGGCAGGTCGGCCACCTCGGGCGCCACGTCGTGCGGCAGCGCCACGTCGATGACCACCAGCGGCCGCTCCGGGGTCGTCGCACGGGCCGCAGCGACCGCCTCGACCCCGACCACGGTGCCGGCCGAGCCGGTGCAGGTGATCAGCACGTCGGCGCGGGAGATCTCGTCGGCGAGACCACTGAGCGGCACCGGGGTGCCGTCGTACGCCGCGGCAAGGCGCTCGGCGCGCTCACGGGAGCGGTTGACGATGGCGAGGTGGCCCGCTCCCCCGCGGCTGGCAGTCGCCGTGGCGAGGCCGGCCATGGCGCCGGCGCCGAGGATGACGACGTACTTGCCCTCGATGGAGCCGACCGCCTCGCGGGACTCCTCCAGGGCGCGGCTGACCAGCGACGGGGCGACCTGGTCGATGTCGGTCTCGGCGCGGGTGCGCTTGCCGACGCGCAGCGCTTCCTGGAACAGCGAGTTCAGGGCGGGGCCGACGGTGCCGAGCTCCTGCCCGATGCGCAGCGCCTCGCGGGCCTGGCCGAGGATCTGCGCCTCGCCCAGCGCCATCGAGTCCATGCCGGCGGCGACCTGGAACAGGTGGGAGATGGCGCCGTCGTCGTAGTGGACGTAGAGGTGGGGCAGCATCGCCTCGACGCTCTCGCCGGCCCGGTCGACCAGGATGCGCGACAGGGCCTCGACGCTGCCGTGGAAACGGTCGACGTCGGTGTAGATCTCGACCCGGTTGCAGGTGGAGATCACCGTGGCCTCGCTGACGTGGTCGCACGCAGCGACCTCCTCGACGAGCTTCGGCACGGCGGACTCCTCGAGCGCGACGCGCTCCAGCAGCGCGACGGGAGCCGAGTTGTGGGAGATGCCCACGACCAGGACGCTCACTTGTCACCTCCGGCGGCGGGGAAGGTCACGGCTGGGTCGACCGCATCGGGGTCGCCGGCCGCCTTGCGCTGCTCGTGGTAGGCGAGGATCTGCAGCTCGATGGAGAGGTCGACCTTGCGGACGGCCACTCCCTCGGGCACCGAGATCACGCCGGGCGCGAAGTTCAGGATGCTGGTGATGCCCACCTCGACGAGCCGGTCGGCCACGTCCTGGGCGGCGGTCGGCGGGGTGGCGATGACGCCGATGGCGACCGAGTGCTCGTGCACGACCGCGTCGAGGTCGGCGAAGGGGCGCACGGCGACCCCGGCGACGATCTCGGCGTGCCGGGCGGGGTCGGCGTCGAGCAACGCGACGACGCGGAAGCCGCGGCTGCGGAAGCCGGAGTAGTTGGCGAGCGCGTGGCCCAGGTTGCCGATGCCGACGATGACGACGGGCCACTCGTGGGTGACCCCGATCTCGCGGGCGATCTGGTAGCGGAGGTACTCCACGTCGTACCCGACGCCGCGGGTGCCGTAGCTGCCGAGGTAGGAGAGGTCCTTGCGGAGCTTGGCGCTGTTGACGCCGGCGGCGGTCGCGAGCTCCTCACTGGAGCAGGTGGCAATGCCCTGCTCGGCCAGGCCCGTGAGTGCACGCAGGTACACCGGGAGCCGGGCGACCGTGGCCTCCGGGATCACCCGGGCGGTCTCGTGGGAACTCCGTGGGGACACCGTTCTTCTCTCCAGCCGCCGCACCCGGACAGTCGGCGCCGCGGCAGATTCACTGTAGGAGTTTGTGAACGCGAGAACAAAATCCAGTGACGGCCCCCGCGAGGGCCGGGGCAGCGGGCCGAACACACCTCGAGGAGTGTCGACTCAACCGACAACTCCTGCGCACTCGACGGGGACGAAGTGCGCACTCGGCGGGAGGAAGTGCCGACTCAACCCGTCAGGGCGGCCCGCAGCCGAGCGGGGTCGACCCGGAAGAAGTCGTGCTGGCGGCCGTCGACGAACGTGACGGGGATCTCGTGTCCGAAGCGGCGCTCGAGGTCGGGGTCGTCGGCGATGGAGACCTCGTCGTACGCCGCGCCGACCTCGGCGCAGACGTCCTCGATCACCCGGCGGGCGTCGTCGCACAGGTGGCACCCGGGGCGGGTGTAGAGCGTGATGCGCGCGCCGGACATGCACCCATTGTCCACACCGATCACTAGGCTGAGGACATGCCCGGCACACCGGCCCACCGTCGGCTGAACCTGAAGAAGCGCTCGCTGCTGGCCGGCGAGGCGGCGGCCGCGGCCGCCGAGGTCGAGGCTGCGCTCGACACCCCGGCCGACCCGACCGCCGCGGCCTTCTTCGACTGCGACAACACCATGCTCGAGGGCGCGGCGATCTTCCAGCTCGCCCGCGGCCTCTACCGCCGGCAGTTCTTCACCAAGCGCGACCTCGCCGGCGCCGCCTGGAAGCAGGCCTACTTCCGCTACGTCGGCGTGGAGGACCCCGAGCACATCGCCGAGGCCCGCAACTCCGCGCTCGCCTTCATCGCCGGCCACCGCGTCGAGGAGGTCGAGGAGGTCGGCGAGGAGATCTTCGACGAGCTGATGGCCCACCGGATCTGGCCCGGCACGCGCGCGCTCGCCCAGATCCACCTCGACCAGGGCCAACGGGTCTGGCTGATGACCGCCGCCCCCGTCGAGATCGCCCGCGTGATCGCGCGCCGCATCGGCCTCACCGGCGCCATGGGCACCGTCGCCGAGAGCGTCGACGGCGTCTACACCGGCCGGCTGGTCGGCGAGATGCTGCACGGGCCGGCCAAGGCCGCCGCCGTCACCGCCCTCGCCGAGCGGGAGGGCCTGGACCTCGACCGCTGCGCGGCGTACTCCGACTCCTCCAACGACCTGCCGATGCTCACGCTGGTCGGCAAGCCGGTCGCGGTGAACCCCGATCCGAAGCTACGCGCCCACGCCCGCGAGCACGGGTGGGAGATCCGTGACTACCGGACCGGACGCAAGGCCGCCCGCACCGGCCTGCTCCTGGGCGGGGCCGCCGGGGGCGCCGCCGTGGCCGGGAGCCTGGTGCGGCACGCGCTGCGTCGCAGCCCCTGAGGCCCGCGACCCAGCCGAGGGCCAATAGCTGGAATCCGTTCCCCCCGAGCGCCGGGCCCCCTAGGATCGGTGGTACAGGGAGGGAACATGGCATCGTCTCCGGCGCTCCAGCGCGGCCTCGACGCGCTCCGCGCTGCCGTCGTCGCCGCCATGGCCGTGCCCGGGACACCCGCCCCCGTGACCGCCCCGTCGGGGTCGTCCGGGTCCACCGGCCGCCGACCGGAGCGCACCGCGTCCTGGTTGCTCGTCTCCGCCGCCGCCGATGCCGAGCGCGGCGTGGCCACCGGCCCGCACGGCGACTCCGGGCTGGCCACCTCCTCGGAGGACTCCGCCGACGAGCGTGAGCGCCTCATCGGCCTGGTGGAGCTGGCACGCGGCGGCGACGCCGAGGCCTTCGGAATGCTCTACGACCACTACCAGCCCTCGGTCTACCGCTTCCTGTACTACCGGACGCGCTCGGTCGCCGTCGCGGAGGACCTCTGCTCGGAGGCCTTCATCCGGGCCCTGCGCAACATGCCCAACTTCCGCTGGCAGGGCAAGGACTTCGGCGCGTGGCTGATGACGATCGCCCGCAACCTCGCCACCGACCACTTCAAGGCCGGCCGCACCCGGCTGGAGCTGTCCACCGACGACATGGGGCAGCACGACGACACCACCGAGAGCCCCGAGGACGGCGTACTCGCACACCTCACCCACGAGGTGCTCATCGAGAAGCTCAAGGAGCTGCCCACCGAGCAGCGCGACTGCCTCATCATGAGGTTCCTGCAGGGATGGAGCATCGCCGAGACCGCCGCCGCCCTGGAGCGCAGCGAGGGTGCGGTCAAGCAGCTGCAGCTGCGCGGCGTCCGCAACCTCGCGAAGCTGATGCCGGAGGGCCTGCGATGACGGTGATCGAGCCCACGTCGGCCGACGTAACTTTCCGCGCGTCGGCCTCGTTGTCCCCATACCACCGCACAGCGGCACATGGGGTGCGTGGTGACCAGCGACACGCAGGGACCAAGGAAGGGCGGCCAGCATGAAGGGCGGCTTCGCAACGAAGCGACGAGCCGACAGGTTCGATGCCGTGCTCTCGGGCGAGATCACCGATGTCGACGGCGTCGAGGCCGAGCTCGCCGAGCTCGTCGGCGCCATGCGGGAGCTCCCGCCGGTCGAGGCGCGACCGGACTTCGTCGCCTCCCTGCGTGAGCACCTCATGGCCGAGGCGGCCACGATGCCCGCCGTCGACCCGGACCGGGCCACCGTCGAGCACCTCAGCCTCCACCAGCCCACCGTGCGGCGCGAACGCCGGATCGCCACCGTGCTCGGCGGCCTCGCCGTCGCGAGCGCGACGACGTCCATGGCCGTCGCCTCCCAGGGCGCCCTGCCCGGCGAGACCCTCTACCCCGTCAAGCGGGCCATCGAGAACGCCGAGTCGACCTTCCAGGCCGACGGCGCGGAGAAGTCCCACACCCTGCTCGAGCACGCCCAGCGACGCCTCGTCGAGGTCCGCGAGCTCAGCGCCGACGGCAGCGACGGCGTCGAGGTCGCCGAGGCGCTCGACGGACTCAACAACCAGGCCACCGAGGCCGCGACGCTGTCCTTGGAGGACTACCGCGCGAGCGGTGACGACCAGGGCGTACGCGAGGTGCGCTCCTTCGCCGCCACCGCGCTCGCCGAGCTCACCGGCCTGAGCGAGGACGTGCCGGCCGACGCCCGACCCGCACTCGTCGGCGCCGTCAACGCGCTGCGCAACATCGAGGCGGCTGCGGTGCAGGCCTGCGCCACGTGCGCCGGCCCGGCCGACCTGCCGGACCCGATGCTGGTCGCCAACCTGCAGACCCTGCTCAGCGGCGACCCCACCGAACTGCAGAGCCTGGCCCGCACCGCCGAGGACATCGCCGGGGAGGCCCCGAGCGTGGACCCGACGCTCCCGGGCGGCCCGACCGCCGCACCGACGGCGGCCCCCAGCACCGGCGCAGCCCCGAGCACGCCGTCCGCGCCCTCGGGTGGCGGCTCGACGCCGACCGGCCAGGGCCAGTCGGGTGCGACCTCGGGCGGGTCGAGCGACCTGAGCACGATCGTCCCGGAGACGCTGAAGAAGTCCAAGGGTCCGGTGACGACGCTGCTCGACGAGGTCAGCAACGACCTGGAGAAGCTGAGCCAGCCCGCCGAGGGCGAGGACTGGACGCTGCTCAACAACGGACTGGTCCGTGACCTGACCGACGGGCTCGGGCTGACCGGCGGCAACTGAGCCGACGCGCCGGGCAGCGCGGTCCGGCAGCGGCCGACCGAGGGGGCTCAGCCCCGACCGAACACCGAGCCCCGCTCGCGCAGCAGTGCGTACAGCGTCTGCTGGATCGTCTCGCGCACCTGGTCGGTCACGCTGAACACCAGCATGGGGTCGTCGTCGGCACCGTGCTGGTAGTCGTCGGTGCGGATCGGCTCGCCGAACTCCAGCAGCCACTTCGAGGGCAGCGGCACCAGGCCGAGCGGCCCCAGCAGCGGGAAGGTCGGCGTGATGGGGATGTAGGGGATGCCCAGCAGTCGCGCCAGCGCCGGCAGGTTGCCGACCAGCGGATAGATCTCCTCCGCGCCGACGACCGAGACCGGGACGATGGGGACACCGGTGCGCAGCGCGGCCGAGACGAACCCGCCGCGGCCGAAGCGCTGGAGCTTGTAGCGCTGCGAGAACGGCTTGCCGATGCCCTTGAAGCCCTCGGGCCAGACACCGACCAGTTCGCCGCCGGCGAGCATCCGCTCGGCGTCGGCGCTGCAGGCCAGCGTGGCCCCGCCCTTGCGGGCCAGGGAGCTGACGAAGGGCATCTGGAAGACGAGGTCCGCACCGAGCGCGCGCAGGTGGCGTCCGGTCTGGTCGTGGACGGAGAACATCGTCATCAGTCCGTCGACGGGGATCGTGCCGGAGTGGTTGGACACGATGAGCGCGCCGCCGTCGGTCGGGATGTTCTCGGCCCCGCGGACCTCGACGCGGAACCACTTCTCCGCGATCGGCCGCAGCACGGCCATCAGGAACCGCTCGGTCAGCTCGGCGTCGAAGCCGTACTCGTCGATGGCGTACTCACCGGTCAGCCGCCGCCGCAGGAAGGCGAGGAAGCCCGCCAGCTCCGGCTCCCAGTGCTCTCCCCAGATCTCGCGGGCCCCCACCTGGATCGCCTGGAGCCAGTCGCCGACGGGGATGCCGTGGGCGTCGCGCTCCACGGCCTGCACCGGCGCCCGGTCGCCACGTCCGCCCGCCGATGCGGTGGCGGACCCCGCCTCCGTCGGCGCGACTCCGTCGGGTGCCTCGGCGGGCTCCGGACGGTGTTGCGGACGCTTCGCGGCACTGCCGCGACCGGCGTCGCCGGCAAGGCTTCGGGCGGCCGAGGAGGGGCGGTCCTTGCCGCTGCCCCGGCCGGGTCGACCGCGGGTGCCCAGCGGGATGATCTCGGCGTCACCCACGGGAGCCCCCCGGGCCGACGGCAGTGAGCTCCTCGGCGTCGATCCGCTCCGCGAGTGCGTCGACGAGGCGCGCCGTACGCCCGCCGGTGGGCTGCAGCGAGCTGGCGAACTCCGCGAACGCCTCGGGCGTGGAGTAGGTGGGCTCGAACCCGAGCTCGGTGCGCATGCGGGTGGTGTCCACGCCCCGGCCGAAGGTCAGGAAGGACCGCAGCTCGTGGGGCAGCTCGGCCAACTGGGCCGACTTCAGCGCCGACCCGAGCTGGGGCAGCGCGAAGCTCGGCACCGCGACCCGCGCCCGCTGCAGGCGACGCAGCGCCTGGGAGAGGGTGATGATGCCCTCGCCGGCGACGTTGAACGTGCCGGGCACCGAGGAGTGCACGGCATGGGTGAGCGCCCGGTGCAGGTCGCTCTCGTGGAGGAACTGCAGCCGTGGGTCGTAGCCGAGGACCGTCGGCACCACCCCGAGGCGGAAGTACGACGTCACCGGGCTCTGCACGCGCGGCCCGATCACGTTGGCGCACCGCAGCGTCGTCACGTCGACGTCGTCACGACGCCGCCCGAAGCTGCGGACGTAGGCCTCGACCTCGGCGACGTCCTTGGCGTAGCCGCTGGAGGCCGGCCGCTTGGGCTCCATGTCCTCGGTGAACATCGCCGGGTCGCGCGGGCTCGCGCCGTACACGGTGGTGGTGGACTTCAGCACGAACCGGCGGACGTGCTCGGACTGCTGGCAGGCGGCCAGCAGCTGCATCGTGCCGATGACGTTGAGTTCCTTCATGGTGCCGCGCGCGCCGGCGCTGCCGGGCGTCGCGATGACACTCATGTGGACCACGGTGTCGACACCCTCGCGGGCGATCACCTTGGCGATGATCGGGCTGCGGATGTCGGCGCGGATGAAGGCGACGTCGCCGATGTCGCCCCGCGGCGGGATCACGTCGACCCCGACCACGCGGTCCACGCCCGGGTCCGCGGCGAGCAGGCTGGCGAAGTTGCGTGCCAGGGGGCGGGAGACGCCGGTGACGAGGACGACCCGTCCCGAATCCGTAGCCATGCACCACTCCCACGCCGTAGTCGACGCGGCCCAGCCTAGCCGGGGCGCGCGACGGGCAGAATCCCAGGGCGGCGAATATCAGGAGGAGTTCAGGGTCCCCGGCGACCGGCGACGGACTCGCCGATCACCGGGATCCCTCAGCCGGCGCTGTAGAAGCTCTTCTCCAGGTAGGCGTTGACGTCCTCCTCGGTCACCCGGAAGGAGCGGCCGACTCGGATCGCCGGCAGTTCGCCGTTGTGGACGAGGCGATACACGGTCATCTTCGACACGCGCATCATCGTCGCCACCTCGGCGATGGTCAGGAACTTCGGGTCCGGCACGTTCTCGGACCCCGTCCGGGAGGTAGCCACGGCGCACCACGCTTTCTTCGCGCTCGTCGCCACCTTCCCCGGTGGCGAGCCACGAGCGATATGCACAGCACCCTAGAGCCCAGTGTGACTGTTGGGAAGAGGGGGACGCGTGAAACTTTTGAGGCGACGGCGTGTCGCCTTGACGCGGAGCCGCCAACAGGGTCCGATCGGGCCCGTTGCGGTCATCAGAGCACGGGGTCGATGCCGTGCAGGGGGAACGCCGCCAGGCGCGTCTGGTGGATCGCGCGGTCCAGCCAGATGCCGGGGTCGTAGCCCTCCTCCCAGGCACGGAACGACGGGATCCGCCCGTCGCTCATCGACGTCGGCGCACGGCGGCGCGTGGTGGCGGTGAGGTGCTCCCGCCAGGCGGCCGGCACCGGCGTCTCCGGCGCGATCGGCCGCCCCGCCACCGTGGCGAGCAGGTGGGTCCATGCGCGCGGGACCACGTTGTAGATCGAGTAGCCGCCCCCACCGGTCGCCACCCACCGGCCACCGGCCACCTCGTGCGCGAGCCGGTGCAGGGCGTCGTACGCCGCCCGCTGGCCGTCGACGCTGAGCATCAGGTGCGTCAGCGGGTCCTCGGAGTGGGAGTCGCAGCCGTGCTGGGTGACCAGCACCTCCGGCGCGAAGGCCTCCAGCAGCTCGGGCACGACCGCGTGGAAGGCCCGCAACCACCCGGAGTCACCCGTGCCGGGCGGCAGCGCGACGTTGACCGCACTGCCCTCCGCACCCGGCCCCCCGGTCTCGTCGGCGAATCCGGTGCCGGGGAAGAGGAACTGGCCGGTCTCGTGCAGCGAGATGGTCAGCACCCGCGGGTCGTCGTAGAAGATGCGCTCGACGCCGTCGCCGTGGTGGGCGTCGACGTCGACGTACGCGACACGGGTGGCGCCCTGGTCCAGCAGCCACTGGATGCCCACGGCGATGTCGTTGTAGATGCAGAACCCACTCGCGCGGTCGGGCATGGCGTGGTGGAGGCCGCCGGTGATGTTGGCACTGTGGCGGCTCTCGCCCGACCACACCTGGCGGAACGCTTCCTGCGTCGCCCCGACCACGTGGGCGGCCGCGTCGTGCATGCCACGGAAGACCGGGTTGTCGTCGGTGCCGAGACCCCGCGCCTCCTCACCGGGCCCGGGGCGGGCGCCCATGCGCTGCACCGCCTCGATCAGCGCCGGGTCGTGCACGGTGGCGATCCGGTCCTCGCTGGCGACCGGCGCGGGCACGATCGTGAGCCCCTCGAGCACCCCGAGGTCCTCGGCGAGCCGCATCGTCAGGTCGACGCGCACGGGCGCCATGGGGTGCTCGCCCCCGAAGTCGTACTCGGTCAGCGTCGGGTCGAACACGACGCTCGTCGCGCCGGCCTCCGCGCTGCACTCGCTCATGACGGGGACGCTACGCGACGGCCCCGCGCACCGCGCCGGGCGGTCAACTGCCGAGCTCGACCGAACGGTCGCGCGCGGCCTTGAGCGCCTCGAGGAACGCCGCGCGCACCTTGTGCGTCTCCAGCTCCCGCAACGCCGAGGCGGTCGTGCCGCCCGGAGAGGTCACCTGCTCGCGCAGCACCGTGGGGTGCTCGCCGGTCTCGGCCAGCATCCGCGCCGACCCGACGAGGGTCTGGACGACCAGGTCGCGCGCCGTGGACCGCGGCAGCCCCAGGTGGACGCCCGCCTCGATCATCGACTCCACCACGAAGTAGATGTACGCCGGACCGGAACCGCTGATCGCCGTGACGGCGTCCTGCTGCTTCTCCGGCACCTGCATCACCTTGCCCACCGAGGCCATCAGCTCCTCCGCCTCGGCGAGGTGGTCGGCGTCGCAGTGGGTGCCGCCCGACAGCGTCGACATGCCCTCGTCGACCAGCGCCGGGGTGTTGGGCATGACCCGGACGACGGCGACGCCCTCGGGCACGTGGGACTCGATGAATGCGGTGGTCGTGCCGGCCGCCAGCGAGACCAGCAGCTGGCCGGGGCGCAGCGCGGGCGCGAGCTCGGCGAGCACGACGGCCATGTCCTGCGGCTTGACGACGACAGCGAGGGTGTCGGCCTTCTCGGCGGCCTCGACGTTGCCCACCACCGTGACGCCGTACCGCTCGATGAGCTCGGTGGCCCGCTCGGGGCGCTTCTCACCGACCAGGAGCTGGGCGACCGGACGGCCGGAACGGATCAGGCCGGCGAGCAGGGTCTCCCCCATCACCCCGCCACCGATGACGGCGGTCTGCTTCACGGCTGCCTCCCGGCTCACTTCTTCGACACCAGTGCCGTCAGGAAGAATGACAGGTTGCGCGGACGCTCGGCGAGTCGACGTACGAGGTAGCCGTACCAGTCACTGCCGTAAGGCAGGTAGACGCGGACCCGCTCCCCCGTCGCCGCGAGCCGCTGCTGCTCCTCGGGGCGGCAGCCGTAGAGCATCTGGAACTCGTACGTGCCGGCGGCACGGCCGTAGCGGCTGACCAGCGCCGATGCGATCTCGACCAGGCGCGGGTCGTGGGTCGCGATCATCGGGTAGCCCTCGCCGTCGAGCAGGGTCTTCAGGCACCGCACGAAGGCCCGGTCCACGTCGACCGGCGCGGCGTGGGCGACCTCCTCGGGCTCGTCGTAGGCGCCCTTGCACAGCCGCACGCGCGACGAGCCACGCGCCAGCGAGCGGCAGTCGGTCTCGGTGCGGTGGAGGTAGGCCTGCACCGCGACACCGGTCTCGGGGAAGTCCTGCTGCAGGTCGCGCAGGGCCGCGAGGATGTCGTCGGTGGTGGTGTGGTCCTCCATGTCCAGCGTGACCGTGGTGCCGGCGTTGTGCGCGGCGCGGCAGATGCGACGGGCGTTCTCCAGCGCCACCGCGCGGCCGCCGGGCAGGTCCAGTCCGATGGCGGTCAGCTTGACGCTCACCTCGGCCCACGACGCGAGGCCCTCGGCGGCGAGCGCCTCCAGCAGGGCGACGTACTCGGCGACGATCCGGTTGGCCTGCGCGGCGTCGGTGGTGTCCTCGCCGAGGTGGTCGATGGTGGTGTGGATGCCGGCATCGGCCAACTCGCGCGCGGCCGCGACCGCCTCCTCGAGCGTCTCGCCGGGCACGAAGCGCGCCACGATGTCGCCGGCGAGGGGCAGCTTGGTCAGCAGCGTCTTGGCGGTGCCGCTGCGGGACAGCAGCAGGAGCGGCTGGCGGAACGGAGACATGACCCGAGGCTAGGGCATGGGTGGGACGCCGGTCAGGGCGTACGCCGCCGCAGGGTCGCTGCGCCCACGGCCAGCCCGGCCAGGACGAAGCCGCCGACGACGAGCAGGTCCCACCAGACCTCACCGGCCGCCTGGCCGTCGCGTACGGCGGCCATCGCGTCCACGGCGTAGGAGAGCGGCAGCACGTCGCTGATCGTCTCCAGCACCGACGGCAGCGCCGTGCGGGGCAGGAACAGGCCGCACAGCAGGATCTGGGGCACCACGAGCGCCGGCATGAACTGCACGGCCTGGAACTCGGTGCGGGCGAAGGCGCTGACCAGCAGCCCGAGCGCGGTGCCGAGAGCGGCGTCGACGACGGCGACGACGGTCAGCAACCACACCGCCCCGTCGATCTCCAGGCCGAGCACGCCCACGCTCAACCCGACCGCGGCGGCGGACTGGACGGCGGCGACGATGCCGAACGCGAGTGCGTAGCCGAGCAGGAAGTCGACCTTGCCCATCGGCATCGCCAACAACCGCTCCAGCGTGCCGCTCGCACGCTCGCGCAGCGTGGTCACACTCGTCACGAGGAACATCACGATGAACGGGAAGAGCGCCAGCAGGCCCGGACCGAGGTCGTCGAAGCTGTTGCCCGGGACGTCGGCGAACATCCACCACAGCAGTGCGATGAGCAGGCAGGGCAGGACCAGCATGATCGCCAGCGTGCGGTGGTCGCGCCGCAGCTGGGTCAGCACGCGGCCGGCGACGGCGAGCGTGACGCGGGGGTTCATGCGGCATCACCCCGCACGATCGTGAGGAAGGCCTGCTCGATGTCCTCGGCACCGGCGCGGGTGCGGATCTCTCCGGGGGTGCCGTCGGCGATGATCCGGCCCTCGCGCATCAGCAGCAGCCGGTCGCAGCGCTCGGCCTCGTCCATCACGTGACTGGAGACCAGCACGGTCGTGCCGGTGTCGGCGAGGTCGTGGAAGGTGGTCCACAGCTCCTCGCGCAGCACCGGGTCCAGGCCGACGGTGGGCTCGTCGAACACCAGCAGCTCGGGACTGCCGAGCAGCGCGACGGCGAGGCTGGCGCGGGAGCGCTGCCCGCCACTGAGGTCGGCCACGACGCGGTCGGCGTGGTCCGCCAGGGCCACCGCCTCGACACAGCGGTCGACCTCCCCGGGGTCCACGCCGAGCACGCGGGCGAAGAAGGCGAGGTTCTCGGTGACGCTGAGGTCGTCGTACACGCTCGGCGCCTGGGTCACGTAGCCGACCCGGTCGCGCAGCGGCGCCGTGCCGGCGGACTGCCCCAAGACGCTGACGGAGCCGCGGACCTTGGCCTGCACGCCGACGAGCGCGCGCATCAGGGTGGTCTTGCCGCAGCCGGAGGGGCCGAGGAGGCCGGTCACCTGGCCGACGGGCACGGCGAAGGCGAGCTCGCGCAGTACGTCGCGCCCGCCCCGCTCGACGGAGAGGTCGGCGACCTCGACCGCGTTTTTCATCATACGTTGAATATATGCCGCTTCGCGGTGCTCGGGCAAGCCTGTGTGGAGGATCGGTGCCACCTGGTGACCGCGATCCTCCGCACAGTCGTCCACAGGGCGGTCGGCGGCGGTTGCCGGCGGTGCCGCGGGCGAGCAGCCTCGGGGCATGGACGACCCCGCCGCTCCCCGCTTCGTCGACCTGCTCGGCCGCCAGGCCGGCGTCGTGGGGCGACGGCAGCTCCTCGGGTGCGGTGTCACGGACCACGACATCCGTCGGCTGCAGCGGCGGCGACTGCTCACGACGGTGCATCCCGGCGTGTACGTCGACCACACCGGCCCGCTCACCTGGCTGCAGCGCGCGTGGGCAGCGGTGCTGGCGTGCTGGCCAGCAGCGCTGCGCGGCGCCTCGGCGCGCCGGGCCGCCGACGGCCCCGGGCGCAGCGAGGCGGACGACGGCCTGCCGATCGAGGTCGCGGTCGGGCGCGAGCGCCGCGTGACGGCACCGGCCGGCGTACGCCTGCGACGCTCGAGCCACCTCCACGACACCGTGCTGTGGAACACCGGGCCACCCCGGCAACGGCCGGAGTACGCCGCGCTGGAGCTGGCGGCGAGTGCTCGGCGGGACGTGGACGCGGTCGCCCACCTCTCCGACGTGCTCCGCGCCCGCCGGACCACGCCCCGTCGCCTGGCAACCGCGCTGGCGTCGCGACCGCGCCACCGGCGGCGCCACTTCCTCGAGCAGGTGATCACCGACCTCTCCCACGGGACCTGCTCGACGCTCGAGCACGCCTACCTCGTGCGCGTCGAGCAACCGCACGGACTGCCGGTGGCGCGGCGACAGTTCCGCGAGTCGATCAAGGGGACGCTCTACCGCGACGTCTGCTACGTCGAGTACGCCGCGATCGTCGAGCTCGACGGGCGCCTGCACCACACCTCCACCCACGACCGCGACCACGACCTGGAGCGTGACCTCGACGCGTTCGCCACCGACCGCTCGACCGCGCGGCTGGGCTGGGGCCAGGTGTTCGACCGCCCCTGCGCCACGGCCGCCCGGATCGGCGCCGGCCTCGCTGCTCGTGGCTGGCCGGGCGCCGTACGCCGCTGCCCCGACTGCCCGCCGCCCTGATCGACTGTGTGGAGGATCGGTGTCACCTGGTGACCGCAATCCTCCGCACAGCGGCGGGGATCCCCGGTCAACCGGGGATCCCGACGGCTCAGCCCGGCAAGGGCCCCGTGAGGTACCGCTGCACCACGGGGGCGTACGCCGCGACGAGGGCGTCGGCGTCCATCGAGGCGAGGGGCTCGACGACGACCAGGTAACGCAGGGTGATCAGGCCGAGGACCTGGCTGGCGAGCAGCGGCATGCGCAGCTCGGGACGATCGATGCCCAGACGCTCGCCGATGGGGACGAGGACCACGGGCAGGAAGCCGTCGCGCAGCAGCGGCTCGCCGCCGGGCTCGAGCACGCGGCGCACCAACGCGATGAGTGCGGGCTGGTTGTCCGGGTCGTCCCACACGGCGAGGAAGGTGCGCACGAGCCGCTCGCCGGCGTCGTCCCGGTCGCCGGAGACCACGGCCTCGGCCAGGACCTCGCGGGGGTCGACCGGCAACTCCAGGGCGGCGAGGAAGAGGTCGTCCTTGCTCCCGTAGTAGTGGTGCACCAGCGCGCCGTCGACCCCGGCGGCCGCGGCCACCGCGCGGATCGTGGTGCCGGCGTACCCCACCTCGGCGAAGCGTTCCCGCGCGGCAGCCAGGATCGCGGCCCGGGTGTCGGGGCTGCCGGGGCGCCGACCGCGGCGCCCGGGCCGCACGCTGGTCACGACTCGACGGCGGTCGCGGCGAGGTGGCGCTGGGCGAACTCCAGCGACTCGCGCAGGTCGGCCAGCCGTTCCTCGTGGGAGTTGCAGCGCCGGGTGTTGATCTCGAGCACCACCTCGCCGCCGAACCCGCTGCGGGCCAAGTGGTGCAGGAAGGTGTCCGCGCCGATGTCGCCGCGTCCGGGCACGAGGTGCTCGTCCTTGGCCGAGTCGGTGCCGTCGGTCAGGTGCACGTGCCGCAGCCGCTCCCCCAGCCGCTCGGCCATCGCGACCGGGTCGTCCTTGGCGATCGCCGCGTGGGAGAGGTCGATGGTGGCGTTGGCGTACTCCTCCGCCGACGGGTCACGGCCGGGCTGATACATCTCGACCTTGCCGCGCGAGGCCCGCCACGGATACATGTTCTCCACCGCGAAGGCGATGCCGGTCGACTCCTCCAGCGCCGCGATGCCCTCGACGAAGCCGGCGGCGTACTCACGCTGCCACCGGAACGGCGGATGGACGACGACCACCTCGGCGCCGACGGCGGTCGCCATCTCCGCGGACCGCTCGAGCTTGCCCCACGGCTCGATGCCCCACACCCGCTGGGTGAAGAGCAGGCACGGCGCGTGCACGGCGCACACCGGCAACTGGTGGTGGTCGATGAGCTTCTCCACCGCCTCCACCTGCTGGGAGAGCGCGTCGATGCCGACCATCACCTCCACGGCGTCGTACCCGGTCTCGGCGGCGTAGCTGAACGCGTGCGCCGTCGACTCCGGGTAGACCGAGGAGGTGGAGAGGCCGATCCGCGGCATCCGGGCCATGTCAGGTCCCGTCGGCGGCGCCGAGCCGGTCGATGCGCTCCAGGATCACGCCCTCCCGCAGCGCCCACGGGCAGATCTCGAGCTCGTCGAGGTCGTAGATGTCCATGCAGGCCTCCGCCACCAGCGCACCCGGCACGATCTGGTGCGTGCGGCTGGGCGAGACGCCGGGGAGGTCGGCGAGGTCGGAGTCGCTCATCTGGAGCAGCTTGGGGATCCACGACTGCAGGTCGGCCATCGCCAGCGTGCGCGGCACCAGCGGCCCGTCCGCCGACGGCGCCGCACCGCAGATGCGGGCCAGCGAGCGGAACGTCTTCGAGGTCGCCGCCGCACGGTGCGTCGTCCCGCCCCGCAGCACCCGGTCGGCGTCGCGGGCGATCTCGGCGCGCAGCTTGCGGCGGATCTTGCGCAGCTTGTCCTCGTCGACCTTCTTCTCGAAGTACCGGCGCGCCAGGCGCGCCGCACCCAGCGGCTCCGAGAGCGCGACGTCGGGATGCTCGTCGGGGCCGGCGGCGATCTCCAGCGACCCGCCGCCGATGTCGAAGACGGTCAGCCGGCCGGCCGACCAGCCGAACCAGCGGCGTACGGCGAGGAAGGTCAGCCGGGCCTCGTCCTCCCCGTGGAGTACGCCGATCTCCACGCCGGTGCGCTTCGCGACGTGCTCGAGCACGTCGTCGCAGTTGACCGCGTCGCGCACCGCGGAGGTCGCGAACGGCACCATCTCCTCGCAGCCCTTCTCCTCCGCCACCGCGAGCGACTCGGCGGTGAAGTCGGTGAGGGCGTCGATGCCGGTCTTGGTGACGGCACCGTCGTCGTCGAGGTGCTCGGCGAGCCGCAGCGGGCGCTTGTACTTCGAGGCCGGCAGCGGCGCGGCACCCGGACGGGCGTCCACCAACAACAGGTGTCCCGTGTTGGAGCCGATGTCGAGGACGCCAAGGCGCATGGGACCAACCTACCCGCGCAGCAACTACGGTGGTCCACGTGCCAGAGGTCAATCCCAACTTCCCGCGTGCGTGGGTGGAGTTCACCAACCCCGACGACGAGGCCGAGATCTTCCGCTGCGACCTCACCTGGCTCACCTCGAGCTACATGTGCATCTTCGGGCAGGGATGCCCCGGCATCGTCACCGACTCGCCCGACATGGGCTGCTGCACGCTCGGCGCGCACTTCGCCGACGGCGAGGACGAGAAGCGCGTCGCGGAGTACGTCAAGCAGCTCACACCCGAGCGGTGGCAGCTGCACCCGGGGCGGAAGGTGAAGAAGAAGGACTGGATCGAGACCGACGAGGACGGCGAGCGCAAGACCCTCCAGGTCCAGCACGCCGACGGCCAGCGCTCCTGCGTCTTCGCCAACCAGCCCGGCTTCCCCGGCGGCTACGGCTGCGCCCTGCACGGCCTGGCGCTGGAGCAGGACCGCAACCCGCTCGAGACCAAGCCGGACGTGTGCTGGCAGCTGCCGCTGCGGCGTACCTTCCGCGAGGTCGAGCGCACCGACGGCAGCGAGTACACCGAGACCACGATCACCGAGTACGACCGCGGCGGCTGGGGCGCGGGCGGCCACGACTTCGACTGGTACTGCTCGGCCAACACCGAGGCGCACGTCGCCCCGGAGCCGCTCTACGTGACCCAGGAGGCCGAGCTCATCGAGCTGATGGGCAAGGCGGCGTACGCCGAGCTGGTCCGGCACTGCGAGGCGCACCTGCGGTCGCGCTCGGCGCTGGCGCTGCACCCCGCCGGCCCGTCCTGAGGACTCCCCCGACTCTCGACGTCAAGAAACCCCGACCCCGCCGCCCCGTCCCTGCTGCGCCGGGCTGACAATGTCCGCATGCGTCTCGACCACATCTCCTACGCAGCGGGCCCCGAGGGCCTGGAAGCCACCGCCGACCGGCTGGGCGAAGCGCTCGGTCAGGAGTTCGTGGACGGGGGCGTGCACCCCCGCTTCGGCACGACCAACATGACCCTGCCGATGGCGGACAACACCTACCTGGAGGTCGTGGCTCCGCTGGAGCACCCGGCCTCGGACAAGGCCCCGTTCGGCCAGGCGGTCAAGGCCCGCTCGCAGCTCGGCGGCGGCTGGCTCGGCTGGGTCGTCGCGGTCGACGACCTCGCCGCGGTCGAGGCACGCCTGGGTCGCTCCGCCGTCGACGGCCACCGGCACCTGCCCGGCGGCATCGAGCTGAACTGGAAGCAGATCGGCGTCAACGGCCTCATCGCCGACCCGCAGCTCCCCTTCTTCGTGCAGTGGGAGTCCGACCTCTCGCTGCACCCCTCCGCCGGTGCCGACGGCACGCTGTCGCTGGCCGGCATCGAGATCGCCGGCGACCCGCTGCGCGTCTCGGAGTGGCTGGGCGTCCCGGTCGAGGCGCCGCTGGAGGACGTCAAGGTCGAGTGGGTCGCCCCGCACGGCACCCCCGGCATGCTGGCCGCCCAGGTGCAGACCCCCAACGGGGTCGTCCGCATCTGACCGGCCGTCGACCGTCACAGCGTCCCGTCACACCACGGGGCCGACCAGGACGAGGACGCCCGTGACGACGACACCGCGGGGCACGATCACCAGCCCCAACATCTGGCACCACACCGCCACCTACGAGCTGGAGAACCGCGCAGCCGACCCCGACGGCCGCCTGTGGGCAACCATGGAGCGGCAGGCCGACTGGCGCGGCCGCACGGTGCTGGACCTCGGGTGCGGCGCCGGCTTCCACCTGCCGCGCTTCGCCGACACCGCCGCGCGGGTGATCGGCGTGGAGCCGCACCCCGGCCTGCAACGACTCGCGGCACGGCGTACGCGCGACCGCGAGCGGGTCACCGTGCTGTCGGGGACCGCGCAGGAGGTCCCACTGCCCGACGCGTCGGTGGACGTCGTCCACGCCCGGTGGGCCTACTTCTTCGGGCCGGGTTGCGAGCCCGGACTGGCCGAGCTGAACCGCGTCGTACGCCGCGGCGGCACCGCGCTGGTCATCGACAACGACGGGTCCCGGTCGACCTTCGGCGCGTGGTTCCGTCGCGGCTTCGGCCACCTGCCGCCCCCGGAGGAGATCGAGCGCTTCTGGACCACGCGCGGGTGGACCCGTCACGCGGTCGACATGGGGTGGCGCTTCGAGAGCCGGGCCGACCTCGAGGCGGTGGTGCGCATCGAGTTCCGGCCCGAGGTGGCCGAGCAGATCGTGCGGCACCACGAGGGGCTCGAGGTCGACTACGCGGTGAACCTGTGGACCAAGGAGTTCTGAGGCGTCGGGTCCTGCGTGGTTCGACGACACTGTCGGAGCCGTGGACTACCGTTCGAACATGGCTTCGAATCGCAAGCGCACGACGTACGAGTGCTCCGAGTGCGGCTGGACCACCCCCAAGTGGGTGGGCCGGTGCGGCGAGTGCCAGGCGTGGGGGTCGATGGCGGAGGCCGCCGGTGAGCCGCAGGGCCGCACGACCGCCGCTCCGGTGACCCGGAAGGCCGTGCCCATCGGCGAGGTCTCGGCCGAGCAGGCCGTGCACCAGTCGACCGGGGTGGCCGAGCTCGACCGGGTGCTGGGCGGCGGCCTGGTGCCCGGCGCCGCAGCACTGCTCGCCGGGGAGCCCGGCGTGGGCAAGTCCACGATGCTGCTCGAGGTCGCCGCGAGCGCGGCCCGCGGCGGTCGACGGACGCTCTACCTCACCGGCGAGGAGTCGGCCTCGCAGGTGCGACTGCGTGCGGACCGCACCAACGCGCTCGAGCCCGAGCTGCTGCTCGCCGCCGAGACCGACCTCGGCGCCGTCCTCACCCACGTGGAGCAGACCCGCCCCGAGCTGGTCGTCATCGACTCGGTGCAGACGATCTCGGCCGCGGGCGTCGACGGGGTCCCCGGTGGCGTCACCCAGGTCAAGGAGGTCGCCGCGGCGCTGGTGCGGATGGCGAAGTCGCGCGGCATCACCGTCGTGCTCGTCGGCCACGTCACCAAGGACGGCTCGATCGCCGGGCCGCGCGTGCTCGAGCACCTCGTCGACGTCGTGCTGCACTTCGAGGGCGACCGCAACACCAAGTTCCGCATGCTCCGTGCGGTCAAGAACCGCTTCGGCCCGGTCGACGAGGTGGGGTGCTTCGACCTCAGCGCCGACGGCATCGCCGCGGTGACCGACCCGACCGGGATCTTCGTCGAGCAGCACCACGGCCGTGTGGCCGGCACGTGCGTCGCGGTGACGATGGAGGGGCGCCGCCCGCTGCTCGCGGAGGTGCAGGCCCTGGTCACCACCTCGCCGCTGGAGCGGCCGCGGCGTACGACGTCGGGGCTGGACTCCTCCCGCCTCGCGATGGTGCTCGCGGTGCTGCACCAGCACGGCCGGATCCACCTGCACGGCCAGGACGTGTTCGCCTCCACCGTCGGCGGGGCGAAGCTCATCGACCCCGCCGCCGACCTGGCGCTCGCCGTCTCGCTCGCCTCGGCGCACTTCATGGCGCCGCCGCCGGCAGGGCTGGTGGCGATGGGCGAGATCGGGCTGTCCGGGGAGCTGCGTCGGGTGCGGGACCTGCCGCAGCGCCTGGCCGAGGCGGCGCGGCTCGGGTTCGAGATGGCGATCGTGCCGGCCGAGCCGGGACCGCACCGGCGCGGCGTCCGCAGCACCCGCACCGACCGCAGCATCGACGGCATGCGCATCGTCGAGGCGCCCGACGTCGGCACCGCCCTGCGGCTGCTGCACCTGGACCAGCGCACCAAGCACGCCCTGGAGGTCATCGAGCCGGGCTGATCTCGCGCGGCGATGCCGGGGGCGCCGTGTCGGCCCATTCGTCTACAGTGCCGACGTGGCCGAACGACTGGGAGATCCGCGCGTGCGGGAGGTGCTGGCGCTCATCGCGCCGGGCACGCCGTTGCGCGACGGCCTCGAGCGCATCCTGCGCGGCCGCACCGGCGCCCTGATCGTCATCGGCACCGATGACACCGTGGACTCGATCTCGACCGGCGGGTTCGAGCTCGACGTCGAGTTCTCGGCCACCGGGCTGCGCGAGCTGGCGAAGATGGACGGCGCGATCATCGTCGACGAGGGCCTCACCCGGATCGTGCGCGCCGCCGTGCACCTCATGCCCGACCACACCATCGAGTCCGCCGAGAGCGGCACCCGGCACCGCACGGCCGACCGGGTGGCGCGCCAGACCGGGTTCCCGGTGATCTCGGTGTCGCAGTCGATGCAGATCATCGCCGCCTACGTCGGCGACACCCGCCACGTGCTCGAGGACGCCGGCCAGATCCTGGCCCGGGCCAACCAGGCGCTCGCGACACTGGAGCGCTACAAGGCCCGTCTCGACGAGGTCACCCGCACCCTGTCGGCGCTGGAGATCGAGGACCTGGTCACGGTGCGCGACGTCGCGATCGTGGCGCAGCGCATGGAGATGGTCACCCGGATCGCCCGCGAGATCGAGGACTACGTCGTCGAGCTCGGCACCGACGGTCGCCTGCTCTCACTGCAGCTGGAGGAGCTCATCTCCGGCGTCGACCTCGAGCGGGAGCTGGTCGTCCGCGACTACGCCCCCGCCACCAAGCGCGGGCCGGCGCCCACCGAACGGCTCGGACGGATCGAGGAGCTGGGGCCGACCGAGCTGGTCGACGTGGCCGCGGTCGCCTCGGTGCTCGGCCTCGGCGGCGGTGAGCACCTCGACGGTGCCGTCTCGCCCCGCGGCCACCGGCTGCTCGCGCGCGTGCCGCGCCTGCCCGACGCCGTCATCGCCCGGCTGATCGACCGGTTCGGCACCCTGCAGCAACTGCTGGCCGCCAGCATCGAGGACCTGCGCGACGTCGACGGCGTCGGCGAACTGCGTGCGCGCAGCGTGCGCGAGGGCCTGTCGCGGCTGGCCGAGTCGACGATCCTCGAGCGGCACGTCTGACCGGGCGCCGGCGGCCCGAGCCGGCTGCCACTACTCGTTGCGCTGCTTGATCCGGTCGAGCGCGTTGCCGGTCTTGACCTCGGCCGGCAGGTCCGGGGCCGCACTCCCCGCCTGCGGCGCGACGAGGCGGAGCGCCTGCTCGCGCGGCTCCCCGCCCAGTGCGGCAGCGGTGACGACGTACTCGCCGGGCAGGACCCACTCGGTGGCGTCGGGGCAGCCGGGCGAGGACCGGCGGGCGTCCCAGGTGATGGTCAACTCGGTGGCGACCTCGCGGCGCAGCACGACCTGCTGGGACGGGATCGCCTGCTGGCAGTGACGGGTCGACCAGACCTCGCCGCCGTCGCCGCTGACGCGGACGGCGAGCCGCTGCTTGCCCACGCGCCAGTGGCAGGCGGGGTCGGTGCGGGTCTGCAAGCTCAACGTCAGCTCGATCGGGCGGCCGGCGACGGCCCTCTCGGTGACCGGCGTGACGCGGACGTCCCCGGCGGCGCAGTTGCCCGACGGGGCGGCGAGCTCGGGCTCGGCCCGCTTGTTCTTCTTGCCCTTCGTGGCCTTCGCCGTCGGAGTGCTGGTGGTCGGAGCCGTCGTGGCGCCGCCCTCGGGCGGCAGGGTCACGGTGTGGGTCGCCTCGGCGCCCGCCTGCTGCGCGACCGGGGCGTCGTCGGACGACCCGTCGCTGCCCAGCCCGAGTGCGGTCGCGATGACGAAGACGATGCTCAGCGCCAGCAGTCCCACGAAGAGGCGGCGGCGCCAGTAGACCCCCGGCGGCAGCGGGCCTCGAGTCATCGCGGGCATGGCGCCACCGTAGTCAGCCGGTCACGCTCGATGCGGGTGCCACACCGGGGGCACTCGGACCAGGGACGTCGGGGAGAATCTGCGTGATGTCCAAGCGTCTGGTGGCACCGATCGTGGCGTGGTACGACGTCCACGCCCGCGACCTGCCGTGGCGGCAGCCGTCGGCCACGCCCTGGTCGGTGATGGTCTCGGAGTTCATGCTGCAGCAGACCCCGGTGTCGCGCGTCCTCCCGGTGCACGAGGCGTGGCTGGACCGCTGGCCGACGCCGGGCGACCTGGCCGCGGAGGCCTCCGGCGAGGCGGTCCGCGCCTGGGGCCGACTGGGGTATCCCCGGCGCGCGCTGCGGTTGCACGCGAGCGCGGTCGCGATCACCGAGCAGCACGAGGGAGCGGTGCCGGCCACCTACGACGAGCTCCGTGCCCTGCCGGGCGTGGGCGACTACACCGCCGCCGCCATCGCGACCTTCGCGTTCGGCCGCCGCCACGTCGTGCTCGACACCAACGTGCGCCGGGTCCTGGCGCGGACCGTGCAGGGCGAGCAGTTCCCGGCCCGCTCGGTGCGCCGCGCCGAGCGCGACCTGGCTGCCGAGGTGCTGCCCGAGGACGAACCGACCGCGGCGACCTGGTCGGTGGCCGTGATGGAGCTCGGTGCCCTGGTCTGCACGGCCGAACGCCCCCGCTGCGGGGCCTGCCCGGTCGCCGACCAGTGCGCCTGGGTGGCCGCCGGCCGGCCGGCGTACGACGGTCCGCCGCGGCCCGTGCAGGCATGGGCGGGCACGGACCGCCAGTGCCGGGGGCGGCTGCTCGCCGTGCTGCGCGACGCCGAGGGCTCGGTGACCGCCGCCGACCTCGACGCCGCGTGGGACGACCGGGACCAGCGCGCGCGGTGTCTGGCCTCGCTGCTGGCCGACGGGCTCGCGGTCCGGACCGCCGAGGGCCGCTACGCGCTCCCCTGACGGTCGGTGGCGGGAGCGCTACTTCACCTCGGCCCGCAGCACGCGCCAGGCACCGATCACGATCGGCACGAGGACGTAGAGGACGGCGGTGAACCCGAACTGGACGTACTCCAGACCCCCCACGTCCACCGCCTGACCGGCGTAGTCCTCGCCGGACACGATCGGCATGCTCGCCGTCGTCATGTCGACCCAGGGCAGGACGTCGCGTGCCCAGTCGAAGAGGAAGAACAGCGTGGAGTAGACCATGAACGGCAGCAGGAACCCGATCACGTAGAAGATCGCGACGGCACCCGCGGTGTTGAGCACCAGCATGCCGAACCCGAAGCCCATCAGGAAGAACAGCACCTGCACCACGACGGTCCACAGCAGCGTCGACACCTCGAGGTTCCACACCACCTCGTTGCCCGTGATCGCGCCGTAGAGCAGGTTCCCCACGGCACCGAGCAGTACGGCGGCCACGATGGTCAGCACCGCGAGCGCACCCACCGCCAGCAGCTTGGCCCAGATCACCCGCATCCGCTGCGGCTCCCGGGTGAAGGTCTCCAGGTGGGTGCGTTGGCTCCACTCGCTCGTGACGGTCAGGATGGCGAAGACCGGCACCAGCAGCGACACCGGGATCACCATGATCTCCGAGATGCCCGACGCCGAGAGCCGCACCGTGTCGTCGACCGCGGCAACCAGCAGCGTGATGCCGAGCGCGAGCACCAGGAGGGCTCCGCTGACGGCCAGCAGCCAGAAGCCGGCACGGGTGTCGGTCATCTTGCGCCACTCGACGGCGACGATGCGCCCGAACGGCACCGGTCGCGTCCCCGAGACGTCGATCCGCAACTCGCTCGTCCCTCGCTCGACTCCGTCGCTCACAGCACCTTCCGGTGAGCTCGGTCGCTCGCTCGTTCCTCGCTCGACTCCGTCGCTCACAGCACCTTCCGGTGAGCTCGGTCGCTCGCTCGTTCCTCGCTCGACTCCGTCGCTCACAGTCCAGTCCCTCCTTCGGTGGTCGCCCCGGCGAGGTTGCCCTCGCGCTGGGCGTCGGCGGTCAGGTCGAGGAAGAGGTCCTCCAGCCCGGATGCCCCCGACCGCAGGTCGGAGAGCACGATGCGCTCATCCACGGCCAGCCTGCCGACCTCGGTCGGGGCCGCACCGATCCGCACGCCCTCACCGGCGACGTCGGCCGACCAGCCCCGCCGCTGCGCTGCTGCGGCCAGCGCGTCGTTGTCGACCGCGGTCGCGAGCGTGACGTCGTGCCGGGTGCCGTCCAGCAGGGCGCGCTTGTCGCCCTGCGCCACGATCCGCCCGCGCCCGATCAGGATCATCTCGTCGGCGATGAGCTCCACCTCGTTGAGGAGGTGACTGGAGAGCAGCACCGTGCCGCCCCGGTCCGCGAAGTCCTTCAGCAGGCCGCGCATCCAGCGGATGCCCGCCGGGTCGAGGCCGTTGGCGGGCTCGTCGAGGATGAGGACCTCCGGGTCACCCAGCAGCGCACTCGCGATGCCGAGTCGCTGCCGCATCCCGAGCGAGTAGTTGCGCAACCGCCGGCTCGCCTCGGCATCACTGAGCGAGACCATCGCCAGCATGTCGTCGACCCGCGACTGGGGCGCGCCCACCATCCGGGCACCGAGCGAGAGCACCTCCCGCCCCGTCCGCCCCGCGTGCTGGGCCGAGGCATCGAGCAGGACGCCGACGTGCTGGCCCGGGTTGGGGATGGCGGCGTAGTCGTGACCACCGATGGTCACCGAGCCCGCCGAGGGTGCCGTCAGGCCCACCATGATCCGCATCGTCGTGGTCTTCCCGGCCCCGTTGGGTCCCAGGAAGCCGGTGATGCGGCCCGGCCGACACGTGAAGCTGACATCGTCCACGGCCGTGAACTGGCCGTACCGCTTGGTGAGTCCCTCGACCTTGATCATGGCGCCATCGTTCCGCACCCGGCCGCCGCGCACATCGGTCGCAGGACGGAACCTCGCCTCCCCCGCGCGGATGAGGCGGGCGGCCTACGCCGTCAGCGTGGGCGGAGGCGACGCATCGCCTTGGCCAGCGGCCTGTCGGTCGCGTGCGGCTCGCCGTCGCGGTCGATCGGTCGCTTGGCCGGCGGGCGGAAGGAGGACTTCGGCTCCGCGGTGACCGCCACGACGGCCCGGTCGAGCGCGCTGCGGGTGGCGCCGTCGAGGGCCGCCGGCTGGTGGGTGCCGCGGTCGGGGTCGGCCTCGACGAGCAGGCCGAGCTCCTGCAGGGCGTCGAAGTCGTCGGCGGTGGTCTCCTCGAAGATCCGCAGCAGGTACCGCTCGGTGACCTCCGGCGGCAGCGCGAGGTCACGCAGCGCGCGGACCGCACCCTGGGTGCCCTGGCGTCCCGGCCGCAGCCGCAGGGCCGGGCCGGCGTCGATGAGGGCCATCCACTTCCGGACGAACTCCTCGCCGGAGTAGGACTCGTAGTGGAGGACACGCAACGACGGGTCGACCCAGGTGTCGACGCCGCGCGCCTCCTCGTCGATCGGGTCGTGCAGCGTCAGCCACGCCCCGGCGCCGGGACGTACGCCGGTCTTGCCCTCGGCGTGCCCGTGGAAGTACGCCCCCTGGCGCGGCGCGTCGATGATGCCCAGGGTGGCGACGAGGGACAGCTCGTCCTCGGTCAGCGGGCGCTTGAACCAGGTCGGCCAGCCGTCCCACTGCGCCTGGGCGACGGACTCGAGGACGCCCAGCCGGGCGGCCGGCGTGGTGGGCGGGGCGCCCGCCAGCCGGTCGCGGTCGATCTGGGCGACCTCGTCGCCGTCGATGTGGAAGAGCCAGTCCGCGCAGCCGACCTCGCGCAGCGCGGCCTGGACCGCGTTGGCGTTGATCCGCTGCCGCTCGTTGAGCTGCTTGGGACGCGACCCCTGCCACCAGGCCTGGTCGGTGCGGATGCACGTGACGTGCGGGTGGTCGTCACACCAGGCGCGGACGTCGGGACCGGCCCCGTCCAGCAGGACGAAGAGGTGGTCCACACCGCCAGCGAGATTGCCCGCCACGAACCGCTGCACCCGCGGCAGCGTGTCCTTGACGGTGCTGACCGTGCAGACCAACCCCCCGGTCACGTGCTACTAGCCCTCCGAGGACTCGTCGGAGCCGCCCGACTCCTCACCGGAGCTGTCCGACTCCGAGGCCGTCGTCTCCAGCGGGGGCATGTCGGGCAGGTCGCCCATCCGCTGCCCCTCGAAGGTGAAGGTCGTGTTCGGACCCTCGCCCTCGACGTCGACGAGCACGATCTGGCCCGGTCCGACCTCGCCGTAGAGCATCTTCTCGGCCAGGACGTCCTCGATGTCGCGCTGGACCGTGCGGCGCAGCGGACGGGCACCGAGGACCGGGTCGAAGCCACGCTCGGCGAGCGTGTTCTTCGCGGCCTGGGTGAGCTCGATCTTCATGTCGCGGTCGCGCAGTCGCTCCTCGACGGCGCCGACCATGTTGTCCACCATCGAGATGATCTGCTCCTGGCTCAGCGGCGGGAACACGATGACCTCGTCGACACGGTTGAGGAACTCGGGGCGGAAGTGCTGCTTGAGCTCCTCCGACACCTTGCCCTTCATCTTCTCATAAGAGCCCTTGGCGTCACCGGCCTGCTGGAAGCCGAGGTTGACGCCCTTGGCGATGTCGCGCGTGCCGAGGTTGGTGGTCATGATGATGACGCAGTTCTTGAAGTCGACGACCCGACCCTGCGAGTCGGTGAGGCGCCCCTCCTCCAAGATCTGCAACAGCGAGTTGAAGATGTCGGGGTGGGCCTTCTCGACCTCGTCGAAGAGCACCACGGAGAACGGCTTGCGGCGCACCTTCTCGGTGAGCTGGCCGCCCTCCTCGTAGCCGACGTAGCCCGGGGGCGAACCGAACAGCCGCGAGACGGTGTGCTTCTCGCCGTACTCGGACATGTCGAGCTGGATCAGCGCGTCCTCGTCGCCGAAGAGGAACTCCGCGAGCGACTTGGACAGCCACGTCTTGCCGACACCGGAGGGCCCGGCGAAGATGAACGATCCGCCCGGCCGCTTCGGGTCCTTCAGGCCGGCACGCGTACGCCGGATCGCCCGGCTGAGCGCACGGACGGCCTCCTCCTGGCCGATGACGCGCTTGTGGAGCTCGTCCTCCATCTTGAGAAGTCGCGTGGACTCCTCCTCGGAGAGCTTCACGATCGGGATGCCGGTCGCCACGGCCAGGACCTCGGCGATCAGCTCCTCGTCGACCTCGGCGACCTCGTCCATGTCGCCGGCGCGCCACTGCTTCTCACGCTCGGACTTGGCGAGGATGAGCTGCTTCTCCTCGTCGCGGAGGTTGGCGGCGACCTCGAAGTCCTGACCGTCGATCGCGGCCTCCTTGCGCTCGCGGACCTCGGCGATCTTGTCGTCGTACTCGCGCAGGTCGGCCGGGGCCGTCATGCGCCGGATCCGCATCCGCGAGCCCGCCTCGTCGATCAGGTCGATCGCCTTGTCCGGCAGGTAGCGGTCGGAGATGTAGCGGTCGGCCAGCGTGGCTGCGGAGACCAGCGCCTCGTCGGTGATGGTCACCCGGTGGTGCGCTTCGTACCGGTCGCGCAGGCCCTTGAGCATCTCGATGGTGTGGGCGATGGACGGCTCCGCGACCTGGATGGGCTGGAAGCGGCGCTCGAGCGCGGCGTCCTTCTCCAGGTGCTTGCGGTACTCGTCCAGCGTCGTGGCACCGATGGTCTGCAGCTCGCCGCGGGCCAGCATCGGCTTGAGGATGCTGGCGGCGTCGATCGCTCCCTCGGCCGCGCCGGCGCCGACGAGGGTGTGGATCTCGTCGATGAACAGCACGATGTCGCCGCGGGTCTTGATCTCCTTGAGCACCTTCTTCAGGCGCTCCTCGAAGTCACCGCGGTAGCGGCTGCCCGCGACCAGGGCACCCAGGTCGAGGGTGTAGATCTGCTTGTCCTTCAGCGTCTCGGGCACGTCGCCCTTGACGATGTCGGCCGCGAGGCCCTCCACCACGGTGGTCTTGCCCACGCCGGGCTCACCGATGAGGACCGGGTTGTTCTTGGTGCGGCGCGAGAGCACCTGCATGACCCGCTCGATCTCCTGCGACCGGCCGATGACCGGGTCGAGCTTGCCCTCGCGGGCGTCCTGGGTCAGGTTGCGACCGAACTGGTCCAGCACCAGCGAGGAGGACGGCGCCTCGCCGCCGGGCGCACCGGAGGTGGCGGCCTGCGAACCGGACTCCTTGCCCTGGAAGCCCGAGAGCAGCTGGATGACCTGCTGGCGGACGCGGTTGAGGTCCGCACCGAGCTTCTGCAGCACCTGGGCGGCGACGCCCTCGCCCTCGCGGATCAGGCCGAGCAGGATGTGCTCGGTGCCGATGTAGGAGTGGCCGAGCTGCAGGGCCTCGCGCAGCGAGAGCTCCAGCACCTTCTTGGCGCGCGGGGTGAACGGGATGTGGCCCGAGGGCGCCTGCTGGCCCTGGCCGATGATCTCCTCGACCTGGGCACGCACGGCCTCCAGCGAGATGTCGAGGGACTCCAGCGCCTTGGCGGCGACGCCCTCCCCCTCGTGGATCAGGCCGAGCAGGATGTGCTCGGTGCCGATGTAGTTGTGGGACAGCATGCGGGCCTCTTCTTGGGCCAGCACGACCACCCGACGAGCTCGGTCGGTGAACCGCTCGAACATGTGCGCATCTCCTCAAGCCATGTGTGGCTGCGACTACCGCAACTTCTGGTAGTCCAACTGTCCGACCACCCTACGCGTTCCCGGTTCGCGGCGAGGATCAGTGCGCTGAGAGCGAACAACCACTCCGGTGGGCCCGACCGACCGGTCGAGCCCGCCGGAGGGAACGGCTCAGTGAGCGGCGTCGTACGCCGACCGGATGTCGGCGGGGATGCGGCCGCGGTCAGGCACCTCGTAGCCCTGGTCGCGGGCCCAGTCGCGGATCTGGCTGGCGGGCGTGCTCGAGCCGCCACCCTTCGCGGCCCCCCGGCTGCGCTTGCCGGCGGCCACCTTGCGGCCGGCGGCGACGTAGGGCGCGAGGGCCTCGCGCAGCTTCTTGGCGTTCTTGTCGTTGAGGTCGATCTCGTAATTCGACCCGTCGAGTCCGAAACGGACCGTTTCACTCGCATCGGTGTCGTCGATGTCGTCGATCAGGACGATGTTGACCTTCTGGGCCACGTCCAGCTCCTTCCCAGTCCCCCCAGGTGGATATGAACAAACAGAAACCTAGGGCACGAAGGGAGCGCGATCAACTCGACAGGAAAGCCAATTCCGAATACCGGAGGAAATCGCGGGGAATCACGTGCGGGAATTGCGCTCGAAGACCATTTCCAGCCCCCGCAGCGTGAGCCACGGCAGGTGGTCGGTGAAACACTCGCATTCGTCGACGACGAGTTCGGCGAGATAGCCGGTCGCGACGACCCTGACGTTCTCCTCGGGCATTTCCAGGGTCCGCACGATGCGCGCCACCAGGCCCTCGACCTGGCTCGCGACGCCGAAGACCATGCCCGACTGCAGGGCCTCGACGGTGTTCTTCCCGATGACGCTGCGGGGACGGGCCAGCTCGACCATGCGCAGCTGCGCACCGCGGCGTTCCAGCGCCTGCAGCGAGATCTCGATCCCCGGCGAGATCACGCCGCCGACGTAGCTGCCCCGGTCGTCGACCACGTCGAAGGTCGTCGCCGTGCCACCGAAGTCGACGACCACGGCGGGACCACCGACGAGTCGGGACGCCGCCAGGGCGTTGATGATCCGGTCGGTGCCGACTTCTCGGGGATTGTCGACCTGGATGGGAATTCCGGTCCGGACGCCGGGTTCGACGATTACCTGCGGCAGGTGGTCGAAATGCGCCGCCAGCATCTCGCGCCACTGGTGGAGCACCGTCGGGACGGTGGCGCACACCGCGATTCCCGACACCTCCGCGGCACGGTCCTCCAGCAGGCCCCGCAGCAGCACGGCCCATTCGTCCCGGGTGCGGTTCTCGACCGTGGCGACCCGCCAGTGCGCGATGACCTCGCCCCCACGGACCAGGCCGATCACCGTGTGGGCATTGCCGATGTCCACGGCGAGCAGGCTCACGGCGACACCGCGCTTTCCTCGCGCAGGTCCAGGCCGATGTCGAAGACGGTCACCGAATGGGTCAACGCGCCGACGGAGATGAAGTCGACCCCGGTGCCGGCCACCTCCCGCGCGCTGGTCAGCGTCAGCCCGCCCGAGGCCTCCAGTGTCGCGCGGCCGGCGGTGATCCGGACGGCCTCGGCCATGGTGGCGGTGTCCATGTTGTCGAGCAGGATCTCCTCACAGCCCGCATCCAGCAGGGCGGAGAGCTGGTCGAGGTCGGTGACCTCCACCTCCACCCGCAGGTCGGGGTACGCCGCCCGCACCCGCTCGTACGCCGCGACCACGCCGCCGGCAGCGATCACGTGGTTGTCCTTGACCATGGCGCGGTCGGAGAGGCTGAACCGGTGGTTGAGGCCGCCGCCGCAGGTGACGGCGTACTTCTGCAGCGCGCGGAGGCCCGGCAGGGTCTTGCGGGTGTCGAGCACGCGGGCGCCGGTGCCCGCCAGGGCGGTGACCCACAGCTGGGTGTGGGTCGCGATGCCCGACAGGTGGCAGGCGATGTTGAGCGCGACGCGCTCGGCGGTCAGCAGGCCACGGGCCGGGCCGGTCACGGTGAGCACGGCGTCGCCCGGGGTGACGATCGTGCCGTCGGGGGTGCGGTGCCCGACCTGCACCTGCGGACCGAGGACCATCCGGAAGGTCAGCTCGGCGATGGCGAGCCCGGCCACGACCCCGGGCTCCCTGACGTTGAAGTCGCCGACCACCGGCGCCTCGGAGGTGATCGTCGCCGCGCTGGTCACGTCCTCGGACGGCACGTCCTCCACGAGGGCTGCCGCGACCAGGTCGTAGGTCGACCGCGGGTCCAGTCCGGCGTCGGCCAGCTCGGCCAGGAGCGGCCCGGGCAGGTCGTCGTACGCCGTCGCCACCGGGTTCATGACAGCTCCTCCACCGTGGGGTCGGTCTGTGGGGCGGGCGTGAAGCCCACGGTCGTCTCGCCGTCGCTGCGGGTGACGTCGAAGTGGCCGGCCCAGCGGTCGTCGTCGCGCTGCGGGAAGTCCTCCCGCCAGTGCGAGCCGCGGGTCTCCTCGCGGAGCGACGCCGCCTCGGCCATGGCCGTCGAGAGCATCACCAGGTTCGTGGTCTCCCAGGACTCCTGGTCCACGACCTCGCTGCCCTGGCCGGCGAGCTTGTCCAGCCGTGCCAGCGCCTCGGTCATCCCGTCGGCGGTGCGCAGCACGCCGACGAGGGAGGTCATCGTCTCCTGCATCTCGGCGCGGGCGGCGCCAGCGACCAGGCCGGGGACGCGGTCGTCGGTGACCGGGTCCCCCCAGGGTCGCAGCTCATCCGGCAACACCTCGGCGATGCGCCGGGAGAAGACCAGCCCCTCCAGCAACGAGTTGGAGGCGAGCCGGTTGGCGCCGTGCACGCCGGAGCAGGCGACCTCGCCGGTGGCGTAGAGCCCGGGCAGGTCGGAACGGCCGTGGAGGTCGGTCGCGACGCCGCCGGAGGCGTAGTGGCAGGCAGGGGCGACCGGGATCAGCTCGGTGACGGGGTCGACGCCGTGGGCGCGGGCGGTGGCCAGGATGGTGGGGAAGCGCTCCTCCCAGAACGCCCCGCCGAGGTGGCGCGCATCGAGCCACACGTGCGGCCGGCCGGTGGCGAGCATCCGCTTCATGATCGTCTTGGCGACCACGTCGCGCGGGGCGAGGTCGGCGAGCTCGTGGACGCCGACCATGATCCGGTCACCGGCGTCGTCGACGAGGAATGCTCCCTCGCCGCGGACCGCCTCGGAGATCAGCGGCTGCTGCCCGCGGGAGTCGGGGCCGAGGTACATCACCGTCGGGTGGAACTGCACGAACTCCAGGTCGCGCAGCGTGGCGCCGGCGCGCAGCGCCAGGGCCATGCCGTCGCCGGTCGAGACGGGCGGGTTGGTGGTCTGGCTGAAGACCTGTCCCAGCCCGCCGGCGGCGAGCACGACGGCACGGCAGCGCACCGCACCGACGCCGTCGCGCTGCCCCTCACCCATGACGTGGACGGTGACGCCGGCGACGCCGCCGTCCTCGGCGTGCAGCAGGTCGACGGCGAGGGCGTGCTTGATGACCTCGATGTCGGGGGCGGCCTTGACGGCGGCCTTGAGGGCGCGCTGGATCTCGGCACCGGTGGCGTCGCCGCCGGCATGGGCGATCCGGTCGCGGTGGTGCCCGCCCTCGCGGGTCAACGACAGCTCGCCCGCGGGCGTCTTGTCGAACTCCGCACCGAGCGCGATGAGCTCACGCACGGCTTCCGGGCCCTCGGTGACCAGGGCACGTACGGCGTCCCGGTCGCAGCCACCGGCACCCGCGACCAGGGTGTCGCGCAGGTGCTGGTCGGGCGAGTCCTCGGGGCCCAGCGCGGCCGCGATGCCGCCCTGCGCCCACCGCGTCGAGCCGGCGGACAGCTTGTCCTTGGTGATCACCATGATCTTCTCGACCCGGTGCCGCAGTCGCAGCGCAGCGGTCAGGCCCGCGATGCCGGAACCGATGATGACCACGTCGGCCCGGGTGGTCCACCCGGGCTCGGGGGCCGCGAGCCGGCCCGGGAGCGCACGGGTGACGCTCGGACTCGCGGACGTGGGATCCATGGGTGCCCCGTGGCGGGCGCTCAGTGGCCCGCGGTGACGTCGCCGCGGGTGAGCGAGGGGTCCCCGAAGGTCTCGGCCGGGTCGAAGCCGGTCGCCATCACCTTGTTGTCGGCGTCGACGAACACCACGTGGGGCTGGAACTCCTGTGCCTCCTCGGTGGTCATCTGGCCGTAGCCGATGAGGATCACCAGGTCACCGGGGTGCACGAGGCGCGCGGCGGCGCCGTTGATGCCGATGACGCCGCTGCCGCGCTCGCCGGCGATGGTGTAGGTCTCCAGCCGGGCGCCGTTGGTGATGTCGACGATGTGGACGAGCTCGCCCTCGAGAAGGTCGGCCGCCTCGAGGAGGTCGGCGTCGACGGTGACGGAGCCGACGTAGTGCAGGTCGGCCTGCGTCACCGTGGCGCGATGGATCTTGCTCTTCATCATGGTGCGCAACATCAGTTGTCTCCTCCGGTTGCCGGCACCCCGAGGGTGAGTGCCACGTTGTCGATGAGTCGGATCCCGCCGACCCGGGCAGCGATGAGAGCGCGGGCCCGGGTGCCGGGCGGCACCTCGGCGGGGAGTTCGGAGAGGTCCGCGGCGCGGATCTCGAGGTAATCCAGGTCGACGCCGGTCGCGCTGCGCAACTCGGCGCGGGCGGCAGTGAGCGCAGCGGTCGGGCCGTACTCGGCGTCGGTCCGGGCGGCGTACAGCACCCGGCTGAGGGCGGCGGCCCGGAAGCGCTCCTCGTCGTCGAGGTAGCGGTTGCGGCTGGACCGGGCGAGGCCGTCGGACTCGCGGTCGGTCGGAGCGCCGATGATCTCCAGCGGCCCGCGGCGGCCGGAGTAGCACAGGTCGGCGACCAGGCGCCGGATCAGCACCAACTGCTGGTAGTCCTTCTCGCCGAAGATCGCCGCGTCGGGCCGCACCAGGCCGAAGAGCTTGGCGACCACGGTGAGGACGCCGCGGAAGTGGCCGGGACGGATCGCGCCCTCGAGCTGGGAGGCGAGCGAGCCGGGGTCCACGGTGACGCGGTCGGTGGCGTCAGCGGTCGGTACGCCGTCGGGGTAGACCTCGTCCACCGCCGGCGCGAACACCACGTCGGCGCCCTCGCGGCCACAGACGTCCAGGTCGGCGTCGAAGGTGCGGGGGTAACGGTCCAGGTCCTCACCGGGCCCGAACTGCAGCGGGTTGACGAAGATCGAGACCACGACCGAGCCGTCGGTCCCGGCGCGCTCACGGGCGCGGCGGACGAGGCTGGCGTGGCCCTCGTGGAGGGCGCCCATCGTGGGCACCAGGACGACGTCGCCGTCGCGCTGCTCCAGCACTGCGGCGAGTTCGGCGCGCGTGGCCGCGACCGTGGGGGTGTGGACCGCCGTACTCACGGCGCCTCCGGCGTCTCGGCGGCCGCGGGGGTCTCGACACGACCGGTGGTGCGCGCGGCCCGGCCAGCGAGACCGTCCAGCAGCGCGGCGATGGTCGCGGCGCGGATCGGCAGCACCCGCCCGTCGGTGACGGCGCGGTCGAGGGTGGCGCGGGCGAGCGCGACGTAGGTGGGCAGCGCGTCGGGCGCGTTGACCGCGATGTCCTCCAGGTGGGCGGCGACGGTCTGCACGTCACCGCGCACGATCGGACCGGTCAGGGTCGCGTCGCCGTGCTCGAGGGTGTTGTCCAGCGCTGCCTGCAGCAGGGGGCGCAGCGTGTTGCCGGGCTCGGCCACGCCGGCGGCGGCGAGCATGCCCATCGCCTCGCTGACCAGCGTCACGAGGTGGTTGGCGCCGTGCGCCAGACCCGCGTGGTAGAGCGTGCGCATCTCCTCGGGCACCCACATGGCGCGGCCACCGAGGGCGGCGACCAGGCGCTCGGCGAAGTCGCGCTCGGCATCACCGGCGGTGAGGCCGAAGACGCAGCCGCTCAGGCGGTCGAGGTCGACCGCGGTGCCGGTGAAGGTCATCGCCGGGTGCAGCGCGACCACCCGCGCCCCGAGGGCGGCGGCCGGGGCGAGCGGCGCCAGGCCGTGGCGCCCGGAGGTGTGGACGACGTACTGGCCCTCGCGGAGGGCGCCGCTGTCGGCGAGCACGCGGACGACGTTGGCGAGCATGTCGTCGGGCACGGTCAGCAGCAGCACGTCGCAACCGCGCGCCACGGCGCTGGGCTTGTCGAGCGGTACGCCGGGCAGCAGGTCAGCGGCGCGGTCGCGGGAGGCGTCGGACTCGCCGGACGCGGCGACCACCTCGAAGGGGTCGCCGGCGCGCTGCAACCGGGCCGCGAGGACGGAACCGACCTTGCCGGCGCCGACCAGGCCGATGCGCAGGCGTGCCTCAGGTGTGCTCATCGAAGAACCTTTCGTTCCAGTCCCGCCGACCACCCGCGGGTGCGGGCCGGTGTGGGTACCGGACGTGTGCTCTGGTGTGAGTCGTCGCTGACAACGGTACGCCGCGCCGCGGCGGGACGGAACGCCCCGGGAGCGTGGGACGGGTCACACCGGTAGCCTCGGTCCACCGAGGGCGACACCTCCGCGAGTGTGCCGCCGGCCTCCGCCGCAGCGAGAAAGCACCGTGAGACACACCAGCCAGCGCAGCCAGCGACAGCTCCGGCGCCAACGGCGGCGAGTCGACATGCTCGCCGATGGACCGAGCCTGCCGATCACGTGGGCCATCGCCGGGGTGCAGAAGGCAGCGACGAGCACGCTCTACCGCTTGGTCAGCGCCCACCGGCTCGTCACCCGCGGCCCGGAGAAGGAGATGCACTTCTTCGACCGTGAGGACCACGACTGGAGCGACCCGGCCTATGACACTTACCGGCGACCGGCCATGCGGCCCCAGCACCGCAGTGCGGGTGACGCAACCCCCATCTACTTCTTCTGGCCGCGTGCGATGGAGCGCATGCAGCGCTACCGCCCCGACATGCGGCTCATCGTCGTGGTCCGGGATCCGATCGAGCGGGCCATGTCCCAGTGGGCGATGGAGCGAGCGCGCAAGCGCTACCCGTCGGTGCCGGAAACCATCGAGCAGTTCGCATCGGCTCGACTTCCGCTGGAGGTTCCGGCGGACCGTCCCCAGGCGCAGTTCCGTCGGGAGCAGCAATACACCCGCGGGCTCTACGGGCAACAGCTCAGGCGGGGGCTGTCGCTCTTTCCCCGTGAGCAGTGGCTTCTGTTGGACTTCCAGGACGTGGCCCGGGCGCCACACCGCGTGCTGGATCGGGTCACCGACCACCTCGACCTGCCACGGTTCGAGTCCCACCCGGAGCCCCGCCACGGGCACCGGTCCTCGACCGAGCAGTCAGGCCCTCCGCCGACCGCCGACCACGTGCGGCAGCTCGTGGACTCCTATGCCCGGGACCTCGAGGAGTTCACCCACCTGTCGGGCATGGACGTCTCCCACTGGCCCACGTGGCAGGTCGCCCACGGCCACCTGCCGGCGGCGGAGTTCGCCGAGCGCATCGCGCGCAAGCTCGGCCTGTCCTGACTGACGGCCGGGTCAGCGGGGCCGGCGCAGGGCGCGGCGTACGCCGCGACGCACCCCGGCGGGCACCAGCGCGCGCACCTCGTGCGGGATCAGGTCGACCCGGCGGCGGTTGCCCGGGATCGGCTCGTAGTCCACGCGGTCGCGCTCGGCCTTGAACTTCTGACGCATCTCGCGACGGACCTCGCGCCGTGCCGCGATGCGCGAGGAGGTGCTCATGTCCTCGGCGGCCTGGTAGAGCCCGGCGTAGGTCTCGCGCAGCTCGTCCAGTCGCGCCTGCGCGTCCGGGGTGTCGCCACCCGGTTGGCCCAGCGCGGCCAGCTCATTCCAGGTGTCCATCACCAGGTCGTGCAGCGGCGGGGCGAGGCCGAGCTCGGCCAGGTCGGGGGTCACACGACGCAGCGCGGGGTCGATGAAGGAATCGGCCTCCGCGACACGGTCGGGGTCCTCGCTCAGCGCCACGCCGAGTGAGGAGTTGACGTGCGCCGCGGTGCCGCGCCAGTCCTGGAGCAGGTCGGCGTAGCGCACGAAAGCGCGTCCGCCGCCGGCGGACCGGGTCTCGTGCTCGGTGTGGAGCAACATGTTGACCCAGGAGGCGGCCAGGTGGGAGGGGCTGTTGAGCGCGTTGTAGTACTTGCGCTTGCTGCCGACGACTTCGGCCGGCGGCCGCAGCATGGTGACGAAGCCCAGCGTCGCGTCGTTGCGTTGGGCCGCGGACCGCCACATGGGGAGGAACCAGCTCAGCCGCGGGTCCTTGACGACCAGCGCGGGATGGTCGGCCAGGTGCTCGGCGAGCCACGCCGCGGCGCGCTGCTGCTCGACGTCACGCTCGGCGACCTCGCGGGCGAGGTCCCAGGCCTGCGGACGGGAGTCCGACACCTGCACGCCGGCGAGGCCAAGCATGCGGTCGTGGGTCTCGACCACCCACGACGGCTCGCCGAAGCCCTTCGGGTTGGTCTCGTCGGCGACGATCTCCGGCTGCGGCACGTGCATCCCCAGGATCCGCAGGAGGCCCGACATGCTGCTGGTGCCACTGCGGCCGGCGCCGGCGACGAAAACGACACGGCGATCCGGGCTGTGGGGAATGGCGCTCACGGGATCTCACCCTATCGTCCGGCTACGGTTCCTCGTGTGTCCTGGCTGTCCCGGCGCCGCTCCGCCCCCCAGATCGGTGTCGTCGTCCCCGCGTACGACGTCGCCGCCTACCTGCCCGCCTGCCTGGACAGCCTGCTCGCCCAGACCCACCGCGACCTCGACGTCGTCGTGGTCGACGACGGGTCGCCGGACGACTCCGGCGAGATCGCCGAGCAGTACGCCGCCCGCGACGAGCGCGTGCGCGTCCTCCACATCGACAACCGCGGGCTGGGCGGGGCACGCAACGAGGGCCTGCGGCACGTCCGTGGGGAGTGGATCACCTTCGCCGACTCCGACGACGTGGTCCCGCCGACGGCGTACGAGCGGCTGCTGGCGCAGGGGCGGCGCACACGTGCCGACCTGGTCACCGGTGACGTGGCGCGACTGGTGGGCGACGAGGTGCGCACGCTCGGGTGGTCGCAGCGCCTGCACGACGCCGACCGGCGCTGGCTGCGCATCGCGGAGCGTCCGGAGCTCCTCGGCGACGTCTTCGCGTGGAACAAGCTCTACCGCCGCGAGTTCTGGGACCGCGCCGGGCTGCGGTGGCCCGAGCGGATCCGGTACGAGGACCAGCCCACCACGACCGAGGCCTTCGTGGCGGCCGAGCGCATCGGGATCGTGCCCGAGGTGGTCTACCACTGGCGCCAGCGCGAGGACGGCACGTCGATCAGCCAGCAGCGCGCCAGCGTCGAGGACCTGCGGGACCGGTGGACGACCAAGCGGATGTCGCTGGCCACGGTGGCCGGCATGGGATCACCGGAGATGACGCAGGCGTTCCTCGACCGGGTGCTGCCTGGCGACCTGTGGCGCTACTTCCGGCTGATCCCCGAGGCCGACGACGAGTGGTGGGACCTGCTCGTCGCGGGCGTTCGCGAGTTCTGGGGCGAGGATCGCTCGCTGGTCCACTCCACCATGCTGCCCGTCGACCGGCTCACCGGTTGGCTGGTCGAGCAGGGGCGTCGCGACGACGCCGCACTGGTACGCCGCTACCGCGCCACCCACGAGGGACCGCTCCCCCGCGTCCCACTCCCCGACGGCACGGTGCGGGTGGACGTACCCGGCCTGGACCACGCCGGCGTCGCCCCCGAGGCAATGGCGCTGCGACGAGGAGAGCACTGACCGATCCGCTGGCCGGCGCCCGGCTCAGCGCAGCGGTCCGATCGTCACCTCGGGATCGACTCCGGAGTCGGACAGCACGCGCTCGACTGCGGCGACGTCGTCGTCGTCGAAATACTCGCGCCACTGGCCCACCGCGCCGCTGCGGACGAACGACCCGCGGTCGAGGTCGGCCTCGAGAGTGCGGCCCTGCTGCTGCTCGTCCTCGGCGGCGTTCTCTGCGGTGGATCGCTCGACCGCACGCGTCAGTGCATCGGTGTCCGGGACGACGTCGATCGCGTCCAGCGCGACGGCGAGCGTGCCCGCGGTGTCGCGCATCAGGTCGTCGTAGTCGACCATCGCGGCACCCCCGCCCGGGATCACGCGCTCGGTGAGGTAGCGGTGGTTCAGCGCCCAGTAGCGGACGTAGACGTCGATCAAGTCGCGTGGGTGCGAGGCCTTGCCGCGGTTCGCGTCGCGGTACTCGAAGAAGTAGTAGTAGCAGGAGACGAGGAAGTCCAGGACGTTGCGGGACGCGCAGAGCTTGGGCCCGCCGTGCTCCATGACGTCGACCATCAGCCGACCGCCCATGGCCCGGCCGCGCTGGAGGTGTTGGACGAGCAGGTAGTCCACGCCGAGTCCGGGCCGCAGATCCCCCATCGTCTCCGGCACCGGGTTGGTCCCCCGCCGGATGAAGCTGCGCTCCACCGAGTAGCGCGACAGCGCGGCGTAGTCCGCACGATCGGCTCCCGGGTCAGCGACCTGGAGCGAATAGTTGATCAGCAGATAGCGGAGCCACGTCGTGCCGCACTTCGGGATGGTCAACAACAGCATCGACTGCGGGTTGTTGATGAAGGCGGCGACGTCGCGGTCGACGTAGGCCATCGAATCCAGCCGGGAAAGCTGGCGATCGAGCCGTCTCGTGTCGTTGAGATCGGCGAACATGGTCGCACTCTAGCCGTCGGGTCCCGGGGACCCATACACGCAGTAGGCTCCCGAGCATGGCCGGCCGCCTCCACCTCCACATCGGTCCTCCGAAGTCCGGGACGACCTACGTTCAGCAGGCGCTGTGGTCGAACCGGGCAGCAATGGTCGACGCCGGACTCGTGCTCCCACTCGACAAGGCGGCCGCCCAGAAGTCGGCGTCCGCCGGCCTGATGGGGAGCGCCAATGACGGGAACCCGCGAGCGCTCGAGCGGTGGTTGGAGCTCGCGCGGACCGTGGAGAGCACCGACCGCGACACCATCGTGAGCCAGGAGCTGTTGTCCTACCTGCCCGACGACCGCATCGAACGCCTCCTGCAGTCGGTGCCCGACACGGCGGTGCACGTCGTCATCACCGCACGGGACCCCGCGCGCCAGCTGACCAGCCTGTGGCAACAGACCGTCAAGCAGGCGGGCCGTCCCGACTTCCCCGACTGCCCACCCCCGCTGGGTGACTACGCCGCGCTCGTGGCAGACGGCCAGGTGGACAGCTGGAACGTCCAGCAGCACCTGCCGACGCTGCTCCGCCGGTGGGCGCGCCACGTCCCGGCGGACCGGATCACCGTGGTGTCGGTCCCGGACAGCTCGTTGCCCCGCGACACGCTCTGGCGTCGGTTCGCCCGGGCGGTCGACGCCGAGGACGTGGAGGTGGATCTGCCCGACGGCAACTCCAACACCAGCCTGGACCACGACCAGACCGAGCTCCTCCGCCAGGTCGTCGTCGAGCTCGGCGGCGAGGTGAACTGGCCCCGTCCGGGCTACCGCGTCATCCGCAACGACATGGTGGCATCCGTCCAGGCCCGTTCCGGTGGTGCCCGGATCTCCTTCCCCGAGCGCCACCGGCCGTGGGCGGTCGACCTGGCCGACACCACGATCTCCACCATCGACGAACTGGGTGTCCACCTGATCGGCGAGGAGTCAGAGCTGCGACCGGCCGGGGCACCACCCGACGCACCGGATACGCCGGCGGCCGAGCCATCGTTCGACCCGCTGACGGTGGCAGCACTCGCGCAGACCTGTCGCTACCTCGGCGCGCAGTACACCAAGCTCGACCGGCGGGACAAGCGGATCGAACGGCTTCGCAAGGAGCTCGACCAGAGACAGCAGGCTGACCTCGAGCAACAGCCGGCACCGTCCTGGTGGCGCCGGCTCGCCGGCCGGTGAGCCCGGTCAGTACTCGCCGAGGACTGTGCGGAACGCATCGCGATGGCACTCCGGGTCGCGACTGATGTAGTCGCTGTGTTCCACCGGACGTCCGATGCAGGCGTCGAGCGCGGCGATCAGTGACGGCCCGTCGACTCCGGCACTGAAGACGCCGCGCTCGAGGTAGTCCTCCATCATGGCCTCGCCCACCTCGTCGATGATGATGACCGGCCGACGCTGTTCGTTGGCCTCGAACGCCACGGTCGAGTAGCTCGTGAGCACCGCATCAGAGAAGTCAATGAGCGCTGACAACGGCTCGTTCGTCGCCAGGTCCACCTCGAAGTTGGCGTGGCCGATGCCGGCAAGGTGGCGTTCGACCTTCGGGATGACGTGCCGCGAACGGGGGTGCAGCCGGATGAGCCAGAGGGTGTCCGGGTCGGCCCGGATCGCGGCCTCGAGCGCCGAGGGCAGCAGGCTGCCCGCCTCCTCGTGCACCAGCATGTCGGGCTGCCAGCAGAAGAGGGCGACGCGCTTGGTTTCGGCACGCATGCGGTGCAGGGCATCGGGAACGGTGCCGGACGCGACGGAGACCTCGCTCGGGGCGAGCTGCTGCTCCGGCTTGCCGCCCAGCACCGGGCGATGGACCGCGGCCGCGTCGCCCAGCGAGCGTCGCAGAAGCCGCGCGCTCTCCTCGCCCCACACCCAGAAATAGTCGGGCAGACTCGCCCACCCCGAGGCCGGCACGCATCCCAGCCGGCCGTAGGCCGACAGGTAGCCCATGAACCCGTGCTCGACGTCGACGCTGGTCACCCCTGCGCGTCGGGCCGCGATGATCATGGCCATCCGCTCGGTGTTGGCGATGGAGGACTGGACCACCACCCGCGGTCGCCACTCCTCCAACAGGCCTTGGAACTGCTCTGCCTGCCAGAGCATGGTGCGCAATCGGTGACGGATGTACTCCGGTTGGTACTCGATCGCGAACCCACGCTCCTCGCAGTGGGCAACGATGTGTTCCAGCTCCCCGAAGAGCCGGTCCTCGCCGGGGACCGGCGGGCTCGGCCGGCCGCCGTTCATCTCCTGGGCGTAGCGCCACGGGGTGTGGGTGAACCGGGCACGCAGGGAGTCCGGCGTGGCACGTACCAGCTTGGCGCACCGCTCGGGTTTCCCGTAGAGCTCCAGGACACTGTCGGCGATGCGGTTGTAGCAGCCCTGTCCATCGGATTCCCCGTAGTCCTGGAAGGCGTGGAAGAACAGCAGATCCAGGTCCGCGGGCACGTCGGCGGCGGACGTCCGGAAACACGTCATGCCGCCGGCCTGGCGGAACTCTACGTCGACCTCGTCGGGACCGAGCTCCGGCATCGGCCGCCCCGCCGACATCGGCTTGACCAACGCCTGGTCCCCGAGCACCTCCCGGTAGGTGTGACCCCGGTGGTCCACGAACGGCTTGATCAGCATCATGCCGCGCAACGGGATCCACACGTTGACGCCGTCGAGCTCGAGGGCGTCAACGTCGAAGGTGCTCTCGATCTCGGCGATCGAGTCGTAGACCTCCAGCAGGTTGAACTTCACGACACGGTCTCCTGACGCAGCCAGCCCTCGAGTCGGTCCCGAGCGACGTGGCTGGCATCGACGTCGATGAGGTCGACGACCTGGTCGTAAATACCCTCGGGGGTGTCCTGTCGGCGCAGGTCGGCCGGGTCCAACTCACCGCGGCGCAGACTGAGCCGCTCCATCCAGTCGACCGCGGTGGCGGTGGGTCGGAGCGCGTGGCTCCGCGCGAAGGTCTCCATCGCCTCATCCTCTCGACCGACGTAGGCGAGGAGCTGCCCCAGCTTGGTCAGCAAGTCGGGCCGCTCGGAGAGTCCGACCGCCTGCTCGTAGGCGAGGATCGCCTCGTCGAAGCGGTACGTGGCCTTGAGCAGGGCGGCGCGATTGGCGTGCAACGGCACCGACGACGGGTCCAGGCGCGATGCGCGCTCGAAGACGGCCAGCGACTCGTCGTACCGGCGGGCGCGCTGGAGCGCCTTGGCCAGCACCACGAGATGACGCGAGGTCGGTGCCGCCCGAACGAGGTCCTCCCCCGCGGCGACGGCAGCACGACGGCGACCGGTGCGCAAGCAGGTCCGGGTGAGGGACCAGAGCAGGTCGGGCCGGTGCTGCGCCAACGCCGGCCGTGCGAGGTCGACCACGACACTCCCGGCCTCACGTTCGTCCCGCTCATCGAAGGAGGCGACGAGCTCATCCGTCGCCGAGGCCAGGCGCCTCGGGCGGAGGCGGCCGGCCGGCACCTCGTCACTTGTGGCGCGACGCCAAGCGGTCAGGGCGTCCTGGACGCGGCCGAGCGCGGCGAGCTGCAGGGCCAGCTCCACCGGGGGGAGGGCAGCAGCCAGGTCGTCCCACCTCTCCAGATCGACCAGAACGGGGCCGGCGACGCGCCGCCACGACGCGTCGCGGCGGTCCTCGGACGGAACCGCGTCCAGCAGCCGCCATGCGGCGTCGGCATCGCCTGCCGCAGCGCGTCCCTCGGCCGCCGCCATCAGGGCGGACGTCACGCGCGGCTCCCCGCCCAGCGCCCGAAGGGCGCCCAGGAGCGGTGCCATCACCGGGAGGGCGCCGCGTGCGGCGGTCGCGGCGAGCAGCCGGGCCAAGTACCCGAGAAGGGCGGGCCGGAGGCGGGAGATACGCCGAACTATGTCCCTGATACCGACCACGACTTTCCTACGACCATTGCGCCAACGTGCCGCGGAGGGGCTTCACAAGCCCACCGCGCCTGCAGGCTAGCATCGCGCAATGCTCGATTCCCCGGAGGCGAAAGGCCGTGGCGGCGCGCCCTTCGTCGCCGTCGTTCCCCTCAGGGCCGGGTCCAAGGGGTTGCCAGGCAAGAACGTACGAGAACTGGCGGGACGGCCGCTTTATCGTCATGCCGTCGAGCACGCCCGCGACGCCGGTGCGACTCGGATCGTCATCACCACCGACGTCCCCGAGGTCCTCTCCGCGGACCACGGTCAGGACGTGGTGCTCCACCACCGACCCGACGCACTGGCCAGTGACACGGCGACCATGGACGACGTTCTGGGCGACGTCCTGGCCCGCGGCGAGTTCGACGACGTCGACGTCGTACTGCTGCAACCCACCTCACCGTTGCGGCGCGTGGCCCAAGTCCGTGGCGCGATCGACCTCTTCCGGGCCGGCGCCTGGGAGTTGGTGATGTCGGTGTGCGAGGCCGACCGGGGCGTCCTGAAGTACGGCACCATCGAGGACGACCGTTTCCGTCCGCTCCGTTCTGCCGAACACCCCTTCCAGAACAGGCAGTCCCTGCCCCGGGTGCATCGACCCAACGGGGCGATCTACGTGTTTGCTGCAGAATGGTTCCGGCACCGCGGCAGTCTCGCCACCGATTCGATTGGTGCATTCGAGATGCCGTCGGCAGACTCGTGGGACATCGACAACGCTGCAGACTTCGACGAGTGCGAACGTGTACTCAACGCACGGAGAAGGACAGAACAATGAAGATCGGGAATCGTGACGTCGGGCCGGAGCACCCCCCGTTGGTGATCGCGGAGATCGGTATCAATCACGGTGGCGATCTCGACGTCGCCAAGGAAATGGTGGCCGCCGCGCATTCCGCGGGCTGCGAGATGGTCAAGCACCAGACCCATTTCGTCGAGGACGAGATGACCGACGAGGCCAAGGAGATCTTCCCTCCCAACGCGGACAAGTCGATCTGGGACGTCATCGCCGAGTGCGCCCTGGACCGCGAGCAGGAGAAGGAGCTCAAGGCCTACACCGAGGACCTCGGGATGATGTACATCTCGACGCCCTTCTCCCGCTCGGCGGCCGACTTCCTCGACGAGCTCGACGTGCCGGCCTTCAAGATCGGGTCCGGCGAGTGCAACAATCTCCCCCTCGTCGAGCACGTCGCGGCTTTCGGGCGCCCGATCATCATGAGCACGGGGATGCAGACCATCGACACGCTGCAGGACTCGGTGAAGATCCTCGACGAGAGCGGCGTCGACTACGCACTCCTGGAATGCACCAACCTCTACCCCTCGCCTCCGCAGAACGTGTCGCTGCGCGGTATCGCGGACCTGCGGGAGGCCTTCCCCAACGCGGTGATCGGTTTCTCCGACCACTCGATCGGACCGGAGATGGCGCTGGCCGGAGTGGCCCTCGGTGCCGCCATCGTTGAGCGACACTTCACCGACAGTCGTTACCGCCAGGGACCCGACATCACCGCGTCGATGGACCCGCCGGAGCTCCGCCGCCTCATCACGCTCAGCCGTGAGATCCACATCGCGGCCAACAACGACAAGCACCGCACGGCGGACGAGGAGGCGGTCTACCGCTTCGCGCGAGCATCTCTCGTCGCCGATCGAGACCTCGAGGCCGGCACCGTGGTCGACCGCGCCGACATCTGGGCACGACGTCCCGGGTCCGGCGAGATCCCCGGCTTCGACTACTACAAGGTCCTCGGCCGTCGGACGACCCGCGCCATTCCCCGGAACACGCAGTTGACGTGGTCCGACTTCGAGCCGACCGCATGACCCCACACGAGTCCCCGGACCGTAGCGGCGAAGCGCGCCGCATCACCTTCGTCACCGGCACCCGCGCGGACTTCGGCAAGGTCCAGCCACTCGCCAACGCCGCGGCCCGTCACGGGCACGAAGCCATCTTCTTCGTGACCGGCATGCACATGCTCCGCAAGTACGGCGACACCCGGCTGGAGGTGCGCCGGCAGGCCCCGGGCGACATCTACGAGTTCGTCAACCAGAGCCCAGGGGACGCCCACGACACCGTCCTGGCCAAGACCATGCAGGGCTTCGCGGACTGGGTCACCGAGTACCCCACCGACCTCGTGGTGATCCACGGCGACCGCGTCGAGGCGCTCGCGATCGCGCTCGTGTGCGCGATGCGCTACATCCCGTGCGCCCACGTCGAGGGCGGCGAGGTCTCCGGCACGATCGACGAGATCTACCGCCACTGCAACTCCAAGCTGTGCCGCTATCACTTCGTCAGCTCCGATACCGCCGCATCCCGCCTACAAGCGCTCGGTGAGCACCCCGACGACATCTACGTGATCGGCTCACCTGAACTGGATTTCCACGGCAGCGACGTCGAGGTGCGGATCGAGGAGGTCCGGAAGCACTACGAGATCGACTTCGCCGACTACGGGATCGCGGTGTTCCATCCGGTCACCTCCGAGTCCGACACGATCGCCCAGCAGACCGCCGACCTCTTCGACGCCCTGGAGGAGTCCGGGCGCTCGTTCGTGGTGATCTGCCCGAACAATGACCCCGGTTCCGAGCACATCTTCGCCCGTCTCGAGAGCCTGCCTCCGGAGCGCTTCCGGGTCATCCCGTCGATGCGGTTCTCGTACTTCTCGGTGCTGATGCGCCACGCCGCGGCCATCGTGGGCAACTCCTCCCTCGGTGTCCGGGAGGCCCCCTTCCTCGGGGTCCCCAGCCTCGATGTGGGCTCGCGTCAGACCAACCGGGCGACAGACGACTCGATCACACACGTGGCGGCGGACGAGCGTTCGGCGATCCGCTCCTTCCTCGATCAGGAGTGGAGCAAGCGGTACCCGGCGTCGACGGCGTTCGGCCGTGGCGATGCCGGCGAGCAGTTCAGTCGCATCCTGGCCGGGTCGGAGTTCTGGGAACGCGACCGCCAGAAGTCCTTCTACGAGCAGCCCTGACCATGATCAGCGCCCGGCGTCGCCGCCCACCACGATGTCGCGGTGCCAGGACTCGGTGACGTAGCGGGTCTGCCAGCCCATGGCGAGGTAGAGGTCCTGGGCGCCGGTCGGGGAGTCGGCGTCGACCTCGATACCGATGCGGGGGCGCCCGCGCTGGGCGGCGTCGGCGATCGCGGTGTGCAGCAGCCCCTTGGCCACGCCGCGGCCGCGAGCGGCGGAGAGCACCCCGAGGTACTCCACGTAGGACCCGTCCGGGCCGTCCTCGCTGTGGGACACCGACCCCACCAGGGTGCCGACGGGCACCGGCTCCTCGCCGTCGAGCAACTCAGCGAGCCACCAGTGGTCCCACGCGTGGCCCGGTTCCTCCCGGAGGCGGTGGATGAACTCCCAGAACGTCTCCCGGTGGGAGTTGAAGTGGTCGACGAACGCGCTCTCCAGCACCTCGTGCACCTCGCGCAGGTCCTCCACGTCCGGCAGCCCGTCGGGGCCGCGGCGTACGACGCGGACGCGGACGCCGTCTGCCTCCCAGCCCGCAGGGTCGCTGACCAGGTCGACCTCGCCGGCCTCGACGGGCCGGGTCATCTGCCACCAGCTGCGGACCCTGGCGAACCCGGCGCGCTCGAGCACGCGCTGCTGGGTGGTGTCGTCGGCGAAGACGGAGCAGTCGATCTGCTGGACCTCCACGCCCCGGGCCTCGGCCACGGTCCGCGCCTGGCTCTCCGCCCACTCCAGCAGCAGCTCGCTGCAGGCGCGGGCGGGCCCGGCGGCCAGCTCGCGGTCGACGACGTGGCTGTAGACCATGCGACCACCGGCGCGGTCGTTGACCGTGCCCCAGGCCCGGATGGTGCCGTGCTCGTCGCGGATGACGAGGTTCTCCCGCACCTCGGCCCCGCCGGTCTCGAGCAGCACGTCGTCCTCCCCCGACGATGCCCAGCCACGGCCCCGCTCCTCGTGGGCGCGCAGCAGGGCCAGCAACTGCGCCACGTCGGCACGGCTCCCCGCATCGGGGATCGCGAACTGCCAGTCGTCGGGGAGGGCGGCCGGCTCACCGTCCAGTGCCTGCTCCGGGTCGCTCTCGAACCGGTTGTCCTCCGGGATCACGCGTGCCACCCTTCCACACCGGCCTGCGCTGCCGACCGGTCGAGGAGGTTCGGTGGAAGCAGGCTCAGACCGCCCGGGCGGAGCTGGCGCGCCACTCGGCGTGCAGCAGGTCGAGCTCCTGCTCGAGCTCGGCCACCCGCAGGATGGCCTCGCTGGAGCGCTCCTCGGCCTCCTCCAGACGCCCGGCGAGACGACCCGACTCGGCCTCGGCCTCGGCGGCCAGGGTGCGTGCTTCCTCGAGATCACGGCGCGCAGTGGCGAGGTCGCGGGCGGTCTCGGTCAGCCGGCCCTCGAGTCGACGGATCGTCGCCGCACGGCGGGCCAGCTGACCGCGCTGCTCGGCGACGTAGGCGAGGTGCTCCTCAGAGCGGGCCTCGGCCTCGGCGCGGTACTCCTGCGCCTGCTGGGCGCGGTCGCGGGCGGCCTCACGGCGCGAGGCCAGCAGCTCGCTGTGCATGATCTTGGTGGCGGCAGCGCCGAGCACGGCGGCGGTCACGGCGGAGAGAAGGACGAAGGCCGGGGAGCCGGCCAGCGAGGCGGCCAGCACGACGGCGGCGCCCACGACGACGAGGGCAGCGGCGACCGTGATGCGGGTCGACCGCTGGCGGCGGCGGGAGGAGGAAGGGGAAGTCATGCCATCACGGTAGGCGATCGGACCGGGTGGATCGTGGACCTGCGGCCCGAGCGTCGCAGGACCGGATCGGCGGGTCGGGCCTCAGCCGGCGTCCTCGTCGGGCACCCGGCAGGCGCGCTCGAGCACCAGCGCAGCAACGAGGCCGAGCACGCAGGCTCCGGCCGCGACGAACGAGCGCCACATCCGCTCCTCGGCCAGTGCGGCCGGGTCACCGATCCAGCTCAGCCCGTAGCCGGCGTACCCCGCCCCCACGAAGGCGGTCACCAGTGCGCACGCGCGCGCGAGGACGAACCGGTTCACGGCCTGGTGGGTCTCCAGCCGGCGTCGCTCCACCTGCACCGTGCGGTGCGTCGCGTACGCCGTCACTCCCAGCAGCGCGGCCAGCAGCAGCAACCCGAGGGGTTGGGCCCACGCCACCATCGGTGCCACCATGCCGAACCGGTCGGCGAGGACGTGCAGTCCCCATCCGCCGACCAGGCCGGCAGCCGCCCAGCCGGCGATGACGACCGGCGGCAGCGGGTGGAGCGTTCCCTCGGGCTCGGGGCCGGGGTCCTCCTCGGGAGGCTCCGGCTGGTCCCTCACCCGAGCTCGAGCTCCAAGTCGTCGCGGCGGGTGATGCCGTCGGTGCCGATCTTGTCCAGCAGGTCGGCGACCGCGCCCCGGTCGATCAAGTAGGCGTCGGGCTCGAGGTCCAGCCACGGCTGGAGCACGAAGGCCCGCTCCTGGGCCTGCGGGTGCGGCAGGCGGAGCTCCTCGGTCTCGCTGCGGCGGTCACCGATGGTGATCAGGTCGATGTCGAGGGTGCGCGGGGCGTTGACGCCGTGGCTGCGGTCGCGGTCGTAGGCGTCCTCGATGGCGAGCGCCCGGTCGAGCAGTCGGTGGGCCGACAGCGTGGTGTCGGCGAGCAGGATGGCGTTGAGGTAGTCCCCGGCACCGGCGGGCGAGTCGACCGGGGTCGACTCGTAGACGGGTGAGACGCCGGTCAGCCAGACGTCCGGGGTGTCCGAGAGCGAGTCCACGGCGCCCTGCAGGTTGCCCAGGCGGTCGCCGAGGTTGGATCCCAGGGCAACGACGATCCGGCGGATCGGCCGCATCTCACCGGTCAGAGTGTCTGCGTCGATGATGTTCGGGTTGGGGGTCTCAGTCATGGGGGCCCTCTCCCTCTCCAGGTCCTCGTCGGTGCCGTGTGATGGTCAGTGCCACGTCCGTGAACGGCTCCTCGATCGGAGCTTCTGGCTTGTGCAGCGTCACTCGCGCCCATTCAACACGAGTCTTGGTGAGGCACACACCGGCGACCCTCTCTGCGACCGTCTCGATGAGATCCACCGGATCCCGAGTCACCGCTGACACGACCTCGGCGACGAGGGTTCCGTAGTCGACGGTGTCGCGCAAGTCGCCCGAGGCGGCTGCCGGACCGGTGTCGAAGCCCAGCACGAGGTCGATCACGAACCGCTGCCCGTCGCGGCGCTCGTGGTCGAACACGCCGTGGTGGGCGAAGCACTCGATGCCGGTCACCGCCAGCTCGTCGGTCACGCCCGTCACGACGGCCCCACCAGCCCCTCGGTCACCGCGATCGCGTCGCGGGCGGCACGGACGTCGTGCACCCGCACCCCCCACACGCCGTGGCGTGCGAGGAGGGCCAGCAGGGCCACGTGGGCGTGCTCGCGGTCGTCGACGGGGCGGGGCGTGCCGTCGGGTCCGGCGAGCAGCTCGCCGAGGAACCGCTTGCGGCTGGCCCCGACCAGGAGCGGGTACCCGAGGTCGTCCACGGCGGCGAGGTCGCGCAGCAGCTCCCAGTTCTGCTCCGGCGTCTTGGCGAAGCCGACCCCCGGATCGAGGACGAGCTGCGCGGGCGCGATGCCGGCCTCCCTGGCCGCGGCCACCCGGTCGGCGAGCTCGCGAGCGACGACGGTGGCCACCGGACCGTCGTAGAAGGTGAAGTCCTGCATCCGGTCGCTGTGGGCGCGCCAGTGCATCGCCACGTAGGTCACGCCGGTGTCAGCGGCGACGTCGAGGATCTCCGGGTCGGCCAGCCCGCCGGAGACGTCGTTGACGATGGTGGCGCCGGCGCGGACGGCCGCGGAGGCGACCTCCGCGCGCATGGTGTCGATCGAGACCGCCGCTCCGGCGCGGGCGAGCTCCTCGATGACCGGGACGACGCGGTCCAGTTCCTCGCGTGCCAACGGTCGGGTCGCCCCCGGCCGGGTCGACTCGCCGCCGATGTCGAGCACGTCGGCTCCCTGGGCCAGCAGCGCGTGGCCGTGCGCCACGGCCGCCTCGGGGTCCAGGTAGCGACCACCGTCGGAGAAGGAGTCGGGGGTGACGTTGACGACCCCCATCACCAGCGGACGTCCCATGCTCACCCCGCGCGGTGGATGAGCGCCATGGCCTCGGCGCGCGTCGCGGCGTTGTGCATGCCACCGCGGACGGCGGAGGTGATGGTGCGGGCACCGGCCTTGCGGACCCCGCGCATCGTCATGCACAGGTGCTCGGCCTCGACCACCACGATCACGCCGCGCGCGTCGAGGATGCGCATCAGCGCGTCGGCGACCTGGGTGGTGAGGCGCTCCTGGACCTGGGGCCGCTTGGCGTAGACGTCGACCAGGCGGGCGAGCTTGGACAGCCCGGTGATCTTGCCGCTCTCGGCCGGGATGTAGCCCACGTGGGCCACGCCGGTGAACGGCACCAGGTGGTGCTCACACATCGACCACAGTTCGATGTCGCGCACCAGCACCATCTCGTCGTGGCCGATGTCGAAGGTGGTCGTCAGGACCTCCTCCGGCGTCTGCCGCAGCCCCGAGGTCAGCTCGCGGTAGGCACGGGCGACCCGCGCCGGCGTGTCCCGCAGTCCCTCACGGTCGGGATCCTCCCCCATCGCGGCGAGCAGCTCGCGGACCGCGGCGGCCGCACGCTCCTCGTCGAACTCGGGCACGTCCTCCGGGGCCCGGTCGGGGACGGAGATCGGGTCCGCCACGTCAGCCTCCCGGCGGCGGGGGCGGTGGCGGCGCCATGCCCGGCGGGCTGCCGGGACGCTCGCCCGACTCCACCGACGGGCTCTCCGGCTCCCCGGTCGGGGTGTCGGGGTGGGCGTCGGGGCGCCCGACCGCGGCCGCGCTCTCCTTCACCCGGTCGCGGATCTCCTGCGGGATCTCCACCGGCGGGATGCTGGAGGGGGTGCGGGTGTCCGACCCCGTCCACGCGGGCCGCTCGGGACGGCGGCGCAGCGGCTCGAAGATCGCGGCGACCTCGGCCTTGTCCAGCGTCTCGCGGTCCAGCAGCGCCAGCACCAGCGAGTCGAGGACGTCGCGGTTCTCCTCCAGGATGTCGAATGCCTCCTGGTGGGCGGTCGCCAGCAGCTTCTTGGTCTCCTGGTCGATCGCGGCCGCGATGTCCTCGGAGTAGTTGCGGCCGTGGCCGATGTCGCGGCCGACGAAGGGCTCGGAGTTGTCCTCACCGAACTTCATCGCACCCAGGCGCTCTGTCATGCCGTACTGCGTCACCATCGCGCGGGCCAGGCCGGTGGCCTTCTCGATGTCGTTGCCCGCACCCGTGGTCGGGTCGTGGAAGATCAGCTCCTCCGCGGCACGGCCGCCGAGCATGTAGGCCAGCTTGTCCAGCATCTCCGAGCGGTGCTGGGAGTACTTGTCCTCGTCGGGCAGCACCATGGTGTAGCCCAGTGCCCGACCCCGCGGCAGGATCGTCACCTTGTGCACCGGGTCGGTGCCGGGCAGCGCCGCGGCGACGAGCGCGTGGCCGCCCTCGTGGTAGGCGGTGATGAGCTGCTCCTTCTCGCTCATCAAGCGGGTACGCCGCTGCGGGCCCGCGATCACCCGGTCGATCGCCTCGTCCAGGGCGTCGGAGGTGATGAGCTTCTGGCCGTTGCGCGCCGACAGCAGGGCGGCCTCGTTGAGCACGTTGGCCAGGTCCGCGCCGCTGAAGCCCGGCGTACGCCGCGCCACCGACATCAGGTCGGTGCCCTCGGCGAGCGGCTTGCCCCGCGCGTGGACCTCGAGGATGCGCTTGCGCCCGGCCAGGTCGGGCGCGTCGACCTGGATCTGGCGATCGAAGCGGCCCGGCCGCAGCAGGGCCGGGTCGAGCACGTCGGGACGGTTGGTGGCCGCGATCAGGATGACCCCGCCGCGCACGTCGAAGCCGTCCATCTCCACCAACAGCTGGTTGAGGGTCTGCTCGCGCTCGTCGTGGCCGCCGCCCATGCCGGCGCCGCGGTGGCGACCGACGGCGTCGATCTCGTCGATGAACACGATCGCGGGGGCGTTCTCCTTGGCCTGCTCGAACAGGTCGCGCACGCGGGAGGCACCGACACCGACGAACATCTCCACGAAGTCCGAACCGGAGATCGAGTAGAACGGCACGCCCGCCTCACCGGCGACCGCCCGCGCCAGCAGGGTCTTGCCGGTGCCGGGCTGGCCGTAGAGCAGCACGCCCTTGGGGATCTTGGCGCCGACGGCCTGGAACTTCGCCGGCTCGGAGAGGAACTCCTTGATCTCGCCGAGCTCCTCGATCGCCTCGTCACACCCGGCGACGTCGCCGAAGGTGGTTTTGGGCATGTCCTTGGTGATCATCTTCGCCTTGGACTTGCCGAACTGCATGACGCCGCCGCCACCCTGGGCACGGTTCATCAGCCAGATGAAGAGCAGGATGATCAGCGCGAACGGCAGCAGCGTGAGCAGGAACGAGCTGAAGATGCCCGGCTGCGGGTTGTCGGAGTCGGACTCCTCGATCTCCCCGGCGGCGATCTGCTCGTCGACCGAGGCGAGCAGCGCCTCCTGCTGGCCGTCGATGTAGTGGGCCTTGACCTCGGAGCCCTCGTCACGAACGCCGTCGTCGAGCGTGGTCTCGATGACCTGGTCCTGGTCGATGAAGGTGATCTCGTCGACGTCACCGTCGGCGATGTACTCCGCCATCTGCGAGGTGGTGATCTCCTGGTGGCTGTCGCCACCCGCGATGAACTCGAGGGCCAGCAGGACGGCGACCACCGAGACGACGATCCAGAGCCACGGGCCCCTGAACAAGCGCTTCACAGACTCTTCCGCTCCTACCGGGTTCCTCGTCGGTCAACGGACCCGGGCCGACCTCGATCCCGGAGTCGGACTCCGGGGCTTGACTGATTGGACGACGCTACACGCCGCCCGGGACGGCCATTGTCGCAGGCGGCGACAAGATCGGTGCATCGTGCTCGTGCGGTGGCACCGCCCACGGCCACGTGGCGGACCCCGGTGGGCCCGACCGGCGACACCTCAGGAGTAGACGTGGGGCGCCAGGGTGCCGATGTCGCGCAGGTTGCGGTAGTTCTCGCGGTAGTCCAGGCCGTAGCCGACCACGAACTCCTCGCCGATGTCCCAGCCGACGTAGCGCGCCTGCACCGGCATCTGCTGGGCCTCGGGCTTGCGCAGCAGCGTGCAGATCTCCACGCTCGCCGGGTTGCGCGAGTTCAGGTTCGAGGTCAGCCAGCTCAGCGTGAGGCCGGTGTCGATGACCTCGTCCACGATCAGCACGTGGCGCCCGGAGATGTCGGTGTCGAGGTCCTTGAGGATCCGCACCACACCGGAGGACTTGGTGCCGGAGCCGTAGGACGACACCGCCATCCAGTCCATCTCGACGTGCCGGCCGAGCGCCCGGGCGAGGTCGGCCATCACCATGACCGCGCCGCGCAGCACGCCGACGATGAGCAGGTCCTTGCCGTCGTAGTCACGCTCGATGTCGGCGGCGAGCTCACCGAGGCGATCGTGGATCTGCTTCTCGGTGAAGAGCACCTCGACCAGGTCGTCGTCGACGTGGGCTGCGTCCATGGCGATCAGGATGGCACATCGGTGCGTGTGAGGCGGATCGCGCCTCCGTCGCGACGGGCCGAGAGGTGGCCCGGGAGCTGCACCTCGCCCCGGACCTCCCCCGTCGCCAGGTCCCACAGGGCGCGCACGTGCACGTGGGACAGCTCGCCGTCGATCGCGCCGGCGTCGACGGCGGCCAGCCGGAGCACGCGGGTCGCGACGGCGCGTGGCTGCTCGAGGAGCTCGGCCACGGCGAGCCCGACAGCGGGGTCTCGACAGGCTCGACCACCGGCGCCGGCCGCTGCGGTCGGGCCCGCCGGGACCTGCAGGCGGTCGTACGCCGCCCGGGCCAGCGCGTCGAGCGCCTCGGCGTCCTCGCGCACCAGGCCGGCCGTGCGTGCGAGCGCGTCGGCGACGCCGGGGCCGAGCTGCGCCTCCAGCGCCGGCAGCAGGTGGCGGCGTACGCGCACCCGGGCGAAGGCGGGGTCGTCGTTGTGCGGGTCGTGCCAGGTCTCGAGACCGGCGGCGGCGCAGGCGGCGAGGGTGTCGACGCGCGGGACGTCGAGCAACGGACGCCGCACCCGCCCGCGCTGGGCTGCCATGCCCGCGACGGCCCGCGGCCCGGAGCCACGCGCGAGGCCGAGCAGGACGGTCTCGGCCTGGTCGTCGCGGGTGTGCCCCACCAGCACGCAGGCGGCGCCGAGGTCGTCGGCGAGGCGGTCGAGGGCCGCGTAGCGGGCGCGCCGGGCAGCGCCCTCGGGGCCGTCACCGACCGCTGCCACCGTCACCGGCACGGCGTACGCCTCGGCGCACCCGAGCGCGAGCAACTGCTCGCGGACCTGCTCGGCGCGCGCGGCCGAGCCGTCCTGCAGGCCGTGGTCGACGGTCACCCCGACGACGCGGAGACCTGCCCGGCGCCCCTCGTGGACAGCCGCGGCGGCCAGGGCGGTCGAGTCCGGCCCGCCGGAGCAGGCCACGAGGACGGTCTGGCCCGGCGGCAGGTCCGCCACGCTGCGGCGTACGCCGTGCCGGCAGGCGGCGACGGCCGGCGGGAGTGCCACGGCGGTCCGGTCAGAGGACCCGACGGATCCACGCGTCGGGGTCGGCGAGGTCGTCCTTGGTGGGCAGGTTCTCGGGGCCGTCCCACACGGCGTTGAACTGCTCCATGCCGACCCGGTCGACGACGGCGCGGACGAACTTGGCGCCGTCGCGGTACTGCGCCATCTTGGCGTCCAGGCCGAGGAGGCGGCGCAGCAGCCGGTCGAGGGTGCCGACACCCTGGCGGCGCTTGGTGAACTTCTTGCGGATCTCGGCGACGCTGGGGATGACCTGCGGGCCCACGTCATCCATCACCACGTCGGCGTGGCCCTCCAGCAGCGACATCATGCCGGTGACCCGGTCGAGAATCTCGCGCTGTGCGGGCGTGGAGAACATCTCCACCACGCTGGCTCCGCTGCGCCCGGCCTTGACGGCGTCGGCGATGCGCTCCAGCCCGCCGTCGAGGAACCCGGCCGGCTCGATGGTCTCGCTGATGGCGGCGATCTCGCCGAACAGGTGCTCGCGCATCCAGGGCACGGCGGTGAACTGCACCCGGTGGGTCTCCTCGTGCAGGCAGACCCACAGCCGGAAGTCGTGGGGGTCGACGTCGAGCTGCCGCTCGACGTGGACGACGTTGGGCGCCACGAGCAGGAGCCGTCCGGCCGGCTCGTGGAAGGGGTCGAACTGGCCCAGCACCTTGCCGGCGAGGAAGCCCAGCAGGCCGCCGACCTCCGCACCGGTCACCTTGGAGCCGACCGCCGTGGTGAGACCGCCACCGTCGGACCGGTCGCCGGAGTCGCGGACCTTCTCGATCAGGGGGCCGGAGGCGATCTCGAGCGCCTCGGCGTTGGCCTGGATCCAGCCGGGGCGGTCCACCACCAGGATCGGGGCGGTGCCCTCGGTGGCGTCCAGGCCGGTGAAGTCACGGACGTAGCCGGTGGACCTGTTCGCGTCCTCACGCAGCTCGGCAACGACGGCGGCGGCCTCGGCGCGGGAGACCTCCGGGCCGTCTCCGGCGAGGCGCGCGGCCAGGCCCTTGGCGAACTGCCAGTCCACCATCGCGGGCGCTGCGGGCGAGGCTGCGTGAGTCATGCGGGAAGCCTACGCAACGGGCCCCCGCGCCGGAGCAGCCTCAGGCGGCGCACGCTCCGCCGGTCGGGTACGGGCCGTGGGCGGCGGGCACCAGCGTGGCCAGCCACGCCAGCGGGGAGAGACCGGAGTCGGCCTGCTCGCCGGCGCGCAGGAAGGCGGCGACGTAGGTGTCGCAGGTGACCCGGTCGGCCGCCTCCTGCTCGTGACGGCAGCGCACCAGCCGGTAGATCGCGTCCACGGTGGAGTCGAAGAACGCCATGAACGCCGCCTCGTCCCCGGACGCCGCCTGCACCAACAGCCCGGCGTCGCGCCGTCGAGCGGCACGCACGCTGCGCGCCGTACGCCGCTTCGGCGACCGGCGGAGCAGGGCCTCCCGCCGTTGGTCCTGACCCAGCTGCGTGATGCTCATGACACCCTCCCGACCCGACGACACTGAACCTCAACAAGACTTTCCACAGCCTGTGTAGATTATTGTGGAGATCATGACGGACCGACGCTCCCCCGCGCAACCCCTCGAGGCCGAACTGTCCATCGGCGAACTCGCCCGACGGACAGGGCTCCAGCCTGCGCAGCTACGGATGTGGGAGGCCCGGCACGGGTTCCCCGTGCCGCGGCGCCTGGACAGCGGCCACCGCCGCTACCGCGCCTCGGACGCCGCGATCATCCACGCCGTGCTGCGGCGCAGGGCGACCGGTGTCCGCCTCGAGGTCGCCATCGCCGAGGCCGCGGCGAGCCGGCCGCCGCAGAGTCCGTCGGTGTTCGCCGAGCTCCGCTCCCGCCACCCCGGCCTCGCGGTGCACACGCTGCGCAAGACGACGCTGATCGCGATGTCGCACGCCATCGAGGACGAGTGCTTCGCCGCCGCCGACCGGCCGCTGCTCTTCGGCGCGTTCCAGCACGCCGACTTCTACGCCCCCTCCGCCGGCCGTTGGTCCGAGCTCAACCGTGCCGCGCGGGCGACGGTGGTGTTCGCCGACGACTGGCCGGACACCGAGGCGGCCGGCGGGCCGGAGCGGATCACGCTCGCCCCGGACGCGCCGATGCGCCGGGAGTGGGCGGTCGTGTGCGATGCCCACGACAGCACCGCCTGCCTCTCCGCCTGGGAGCTGCCCGGCCAGGGCGACGTGCCGGACCGCCACCGTGAGTTCGAGGCGGTGTGGACCGTCGACCCGACCGCCGTCCGCGATGCGGCCGCCGTCGCCGCCCACACCGCGGCCGGCACCGGCAACGCCCGAGCGGCGCAGCTGGTCGAGGAGCTGGCGGCCAAGCCCACGGCAAGGGAGACCTCACCGGAGGCCGTCACGCGCCTCTTCAACCGCGTCGTCTCCTACGTCGACCGGCTCACCGCTCCCTGACCCGTCCCGCTCGCGAGCTCGTCAACCGCACCGACACCCACCCAGCGCCGCGGCGGCCGCGTCCTGTGCCTGCCGCGCGGCGAGGTCCTCGTCCTCGGGGATGCGATCGGCCATCAGCACGAAGGCCATCACGCGCCCGTCGCGGTCCTGCACGATGCCGGCCAGCGAGGACACCCCGGTGAGCGTGCCGGTCTTGGCACGGACCCGGCCGAGCCCCACCGGCGGCGCCTCGGACAGCCGGTCGCGCAACGACCCCGTGAAGCCGGCCACCGGCAGGCTGGTCAGCACCTGCCGCAGCTCGGGACGGGCCGGGTCGGCGAGCCACCGGATCACATCGATGAGCAGGGCGGGCGTGACCCGGCTGTCGCGGGAGAGACCGCTGCCGTCGTGGAGCACGCTGTCGCCCATGCGGATGCCGGCATTGGCCAGGGTGCGGCGTACGCCGCGTTCGCCGGCGGCGAAGGAGCCCTCCCCCTCCGCGGCGAGCCCGATGTGGCGCAGCAGCACCTCGGCGGCCGCGTTGTCGCTCACCTCCAGCAGCCGGTGGACGATGTCCGACAGCGGCGCGCTGCGCAGCGCGACCAGGTCCTGGGCGTCGGCACCGGCGGTGGCCGACCCGACCAGCCGGACGTCGATGCCCCGCTCGCGCAGCTGCTCGGCGAGGAACTGCGTCGCCGCGGCAGGCGGGTCGGACTCGCGTCCGGACCCGTTGCGCACGGCGCCCTGGTCCATCCACAGCGCACTGATCGGGGCGATCACGCCGTCCTCGAGGTAGCCCCCGACCTCCAGCCGCGGGTCCTCCCGCCACGTCGGGTGGCCACCGGGACCGGCGAACAGGCTCGCGTCGTGGGCGAGCCGGATGCGCGTGACGCCACGCTCGACCAGCTCGGCCGCCGTACGTCGCGCCAGCTTGGCCACGCTCTGCCGGCCGAAGTCGAAGGTCGCCGACCGGTCCGGGCGGTAGCGGGCGGCGGACAGGTACGGGTCGCCGCCACCGACGAGGACGACGCGCGGCGCCCCGCCACCCGGCTCGAGCACGGTGCGGGTGGTGAAGCGGTGGTCCCCGCCGAGCAGGCGGAGGGCGACCGCGGAGGTGACCACCTTCGTCGTGGACGCCGGGACCGCCCGCGCTCCGCCGCGGACACGCTCGTGGCCGGGCAGGTCGCCACGCAGGGGCGCGACGGCGGCCAGGGCGTGCGGCCCGACGTCGGGGTCGGCGAAGTAGTCGTCGAGGATCTCGTCGACGACATCGACGTCGACCGTGCCGCGCGCGATCGCGGGACGCCCCACCGACCGCGGCGTGGTCACGTCCGGCACCTCGACCGCCGGCGGCGGCTCCACCTCGGCCGGCGTCGCGGCCGGATCCTCTCCCCGCCAGCGCTCCCACCACTGCTCGGCGTAGCCCAACTGCCAGGCGACGGCGCCCGCCGCGACGAGGACGACGCACAGGAACCCGGCGATCCAGCGGAGGGGACGACGGGAGGAGGTCGTGCCACGGCCCATCGGTCTCACCCCCACCCCTCGACTGCGCGTTCTGGAACCTTGTGCGCGAGGATAGGCCCACACCCGAGAGGAAGGCCCCCCGCGGGCCACGTATTGCGGAGGCTGACGTGCTGGAGTTCGACGTACTGGTGGAGATCCCCAAGGGGAGCCGGAACAAGTACGAGGTCGACCACGAGTCCGGGCGCATGCGCCTGGACCGGTTCCTGTTCACCTCCACGATGTACCCCGCCGACTACGGCTACATCGAGAACACCCTCGGTCAGGACGGCGACCCGCTCGACGCGATGGTCCTGCTGCAGGAGCCGACCTTCCCGGGCTGCCTCATCGAGTGCCGTGCCATCGGCATGTTCCGCATGACCGACGAGGCCGGCGGCGACGACAAGGTGCTGTGCGTCCCCTCGGGCGACCCGCGCATGGAGCACCTGCGCGACATCGCCCACGTGGCGAAGTTCGACCGCCTCGAGATCCAGCACTTCTTCGAGGTCTACAAGGACCTCGAGCCCGGCAAGTCCGTCGAGGGTGCGGACTGGGTCGGCCACAACGAGGCCGAGGAGGAGATCCAGGCCTCCATCGAGCGCTTCAAGGCCAACGGCGGCCACTGACCCCGTAACGCCGGTCGCGCCGACGGGGCCGACCGGTCAGATGCCGCGGACACCGCGGAAGTAGGCGATCGCGCCGCTGCGCTCCAGGGTCACGTCCCGCATCCCCGCCTCGGTCAGCCAGTCGACGACCTCACTCCCGGTGCAGCCGGGACCGAGGACGCCGATCAGGCGCCCACCGATGCGCACGTGCTCGTGCCACGGACCCGTGTCGTTGAGCAGCGCGCTGCCCGCGAGCACTCCTCCCGGGGCCAGAACCCGCGCCATCTCGTGGATCGCGGCCCGTGGCTCGGGGAAGCAGTGCAGCCCGGTGAGGGTCAGCACGCGGTCGAAGGCGGCGTCCCCGAACGGCAACGTCGCCACGTCGGCCACCGTGGTCGTGACCTGGTCGGCCACGCCGCGGCGTACGGCGGCACGGCGGGTCCGCGCCAGCATCGCCGGAGCGATGTCGGCGGCGACGTAGTCGATCCCCTGCCCGGGCCGGACGCCACGCAGTCCGACCCCACCGCCACAGGGGACGTCGAGGACACGGCTGCCCGCCGGCAGACGACCGATCTCTGCAGTGGCGGCGTACAGCTTGCGCAGGTCACTGTGGATGCCGACCCGCCAGAGGAGTCCCCCGAGGCGCGGGTGCTCCACGGTCCAGTCGTAGACCGACGCCCACGCGGGGTCCTCGTCCCAGCCACCGATCCCCGGCAGGCGGGTGAGCGGGTTCAGCGGGCCGCGGCCCGGCAGCATCAGACCTCCCGGAGCAGGGCGTCGGCGCGCAGCATCTCGCGGGGGATGTCGAACGCGCGGACGAAGTCCAGCGCGTGCGGCCGGATGCGGCGGCACAGGTCGTCGACCTCGCGGGTGATCGCCTTCGAGCGGGTGCTGGAGAGGCGCCCGTGCTCGATGAACCAGGCGCGGTCGGCCTCGATCGAGGACAGCGCGTGCAGGTCGCACAGCAGGTTCAGGCCCACCTTGAGGTCACCCTCGGGCAGGGCGGCGGTCTTCTCGATGAAGGCCTCCATCACCATCCGCTCCACGTGGGCGCGGGCCGCGGCGATGACGTGCGGCTGCACCCGGGAGAAGACCTCGCCCGGGTTCATGCCGGCGTCGATCCCGCGCTTGAGCCGACGAGCGGCGCTGCCGATGAGGTGCTCCTCGCGGAACACGAACATCGCCATGTGGTACTCCGGGTCCAGCAGTCCGGCCGCCTGGTCCCAGTCGTCACCGTCGCCGAACGCGTCCTTGATGCGCTCCAGCAGCTGGTGCACCCGCGTCTTCTCCAGGACGGTGTCGACGGCGAGCCCCGCCACGAAACGCACCATGCCGACCTGGTCCAGGTCCTCGAAATCGCTGGAGTAGTCCGAGAGCAGCGCCTTGGCGACGAGCTGGAGCAGCACGTGGTTGTCGCCCTCGAAGGTGGCGAAGACGTCGGTGTCGGCCTTGAGCGCGGCGAACCGGTTGACCGAGAGGTAGCCGGCACCACCGCACGCCTCACGGCACTCCTGGATGGTGCGCGTCGCGTGCCAGGTCGCCAGTGCCTTCGTCCCTGCCGCGCGGGACTCCAGCTGTCGGCGCTCGCTCTCCTCCGAGGTCAGGCCGGAGAAGACCTCGTGCAGTCGCGAGGTCAGGACCTCCTGCCCGAAGTGCAGCGCATAGGTGCGCGCCAGCAGCGGGAAGAGGCGGCGCTGGTGCAGCCCGTAGTCGAGCAGCAACTCTTCCTCGTCGTCGGTGGTCGCCTCGAACTGACGACGCTGCAGGGCGTACTCGGTCGCGATCGTCAACGCCACCTTCGACGCACTCACGCCGGCCGCGCCGACCGACACCCGGCCCTGCACGAGGGTGCCGAGCGTGGTGAAGAAGCGCTTGTTGTCGCTCTCGATCTCGCTGGTGTAGCGACCGTCCTCGGTGACGTCGGCGAACTGGTTGAGCAGCGCCGTACGCCGGACGCGGACGCGGTCGAACCAGAGGCGGCCGTTGTCGACGCCGTTGAGCCCCATCTTGATGCCGTCGTCCTCGATCCGGACACCGGGCAGCGCCTCCCCGGCGTCGTCGCGGATCGGCACCACGAGGGCATGGACACCGTGGGACTCCCCGGCGACGTGCAGCTGGGCGAACACCACGGCGTACTGGCCGTGGCGGGCGGCGTTGCCGATGTAGTCCTTGCCCGACTGCTCATCAGGGGTGTGGATCTCGAACTCGTCGGTCTCGGGCACGTAGGTGGCCGTGGTGCCCAGCGCCTGCACGTTGCTGCCGTGACCGGTCTCGGTCATGGCGAAGCAGCCCAGCAGCTCGCCCTTGATCAACGGCTCGAGGTAACGCTCGTGGTGGCGCTCGGTCCCCAGCTGCAGGATCGCGCCACCGAACAGCCCGAACTGCACGCCGACCTTCACCCACACCGACAGGTCGCCGTAGGCGAGGGTCTCGAACGCCGCGATGGAGGCGCCGATGTCGCCGCCCCCGCCGTACTCCTCGGGGAAGCCGAGCGCGACGTGTCCGGTGTCCGCCAGCTCGCGCACCACCTCCAGCACCCGCTCGCGGAACTCGCCGTGCGGCAGGGTCTCGGCATCCTCCAGGACCGAGGCGTACTCCGGGAGCACCTTGCGCACCCGCTGGCGCACGTCGGCGTACTCGCCGTCGAGCAGCTCGGTCAGCGCGGGGACGTCGATGCCGATGTCGGGGACGGTGGTCTCGTCGGTCGCGGGCTCGGTGGTGGCCATGCCCTCGACACTAGTCGCGCCGCCAGCGGCGTGGGAGCCGATGTGAGGTGGGACTCAGCACGCGAGGAACGAGGCTGGCCATCACCGCACCCACCTGCCGCAGTCCGGGCGAGGAGACCGGCGCGGTCAGCCGACGTCCACCGGCTGCAGTGGGTGGATCGCCACCTCGCCGGCGAGCAGCGGCTCGGCCGCGGCGAATGCGGCGGCGAGGTGGGGCGAGGCCATGTGCTCGTCCAGCGCCGCTTGGTCCCGGTAGCGCTCGACCATGACGAAGGTGCTGGGCGCCGAGGCGGACTCGTAGAGGTCGTAGGACACGACGCCCGGCTCCTGACGGGTGGCGACGATGAGGCTCTCGAGCGCGGAGCGAGCCTCCTCGACGGCCTCGGGCTTGATGGGGATGGTGGCCACGACATGGATCTCGCTCATGGATCTGGTCCTCTCGGGTCGGGAGTCCACCGTAGGACCGACGACGGAACGGCGCAGCCCTTTGTCGTCACGGTTGGCCGCAGGCGGCCCGGGCACCGCGGGCTGCCTCTCGACCGGCACTCGGCGCTCAGTCGATCGGCACCTTGGAGGTGGTCGTCGTCGGGTGGGAGTGGAAGCCCTTGTCGAACTTCTGGCCGCTGGCGATCCCGCCGAGGTAGAAGGCGATGACCGCGATCGCGATGCCGGCGACGTCGTCGGCGACGTAGTGCCAGCCGAAGTAGATCGTGGCGATGACGGTGAGTCCGAAGTTCACCCAGAACACCCAGTGCAGCACCTTGGAGCGGATCGTGTACTGCACCATCAGCGCCCACAGCAGGGTGATCGCGACGTGCAGGCTGGCGAACCCGGCCACGGAGTTGAGCAGGCCCTCGACGGAGTTGTCGTAGAGGAACTGCTCGCGTGAGGCCTTGATCCCCTCCATCAGGTCGGTGGTGGGGGTGTGGGCCAGACCGGCGTACTCCGAGGGGTACTCGATGCCCGGGCCGAGCGTGGGCAGCAGGTAGTAGGACAGCGTGCCCAGGGACCAGCCGACCACCTGCGAGGTCACGAACCAGTAGCCGAAGGAGATGTTGCGGGACCAGACGACCCACACCGTGACCAGGACCACGACCAGCGGCAGGTAGGTGAGATAGATCTGCGAGAGGACGTGCGCGGAGATCGTGGTGCCGAAGATGGCGTGCATGACGTCGGACGGGTCGTTGCCGAAGAACAGCACCCGGTCCATGATGTGCAGCTCGCGGTCATACGACAGCGGCTTGACCTCGCCCGGGGCGCGGGACGGGTCGGGACGCACGAACGGCAGGTTCGACTTGAGGTTCCGGTAGCTGACGTAGGTGATGTAGAAGCACACGATGCCCAGCACCACCAGGGTCATCCGTTCCCGGGTCCAGTGGCTGGCGAACCGCGCCCGTGCCATCGGCTGGATCTGGGAGAACTTGCCGCGCGACTGCCACAGCGACCGCGCCACGAGATCGGCCAGCAGCGCCGCGAGCAGGATCGTCAGGGCACGGAAGACGACGTCGACCAGCAGCACGAGGCTCAACAGCACTGTGTTGGTCGGCAGCGCGCCGAACAGCTCCAGCAACCAGGTCAGCGACGGACCGAGCAGCTTGCCCTCCGGCTCGACCAGTGGTCGCTCGTAGACGGTCGAGACCAGGAACGCCATGCCGAACATGCACACGGCGGAGCCGATGAGCAGGCTGTAGGCGCGGCGGTACACGGGCCGATTCTAGGCAGGGCCGTGGGCGTCGTCCGCTTCGGCGGGTGGCAGGACGGCGATCCGGTCCCGGTGCACGGCGACTCCGACGCGGTCCCCCACCGAGGGCAGCCAGGTCGGGGCGCCGGTCGCGTCGAGCTCGCCGACGCCGTCCCACCGGACCGTGAGGTGGAGCTCGTCCGGCGTGGGGTGGACCGCGGTGACGACGGCGGTGACCTCGCTGTCGGCCGTGGGGTGGGCGCGGATCGCGGAGCGGCGTACGGCGACGGGGGTCTCGACAGGCTCGACCAACGGAGACGGCTCGACCAACGGGGACGGCTCGACCGACGGAGGTCCCTCGACCGACGATGGCGTCGAGCGCGACTCCCGTTGGTCGAGCCCGTCGAGACCTGCCAGCAGGGTCCGGGCGGCCTCGCCGTCGAGGACGCGGCTGTAGCCGAGGAAGAGCGCGGTCTCGGCGTCGGCGGGGGCCTGCCAGACCTCCTCGACCGTGCCCTGCTGCACGACACGGCCCTCCCGCATGACCGCGACCCGGTCGGCGAGTGCGTAGGCCTCGGCCTGGTCGTGGGTGACCAGCAGCGCCGTGGTGTCGGCGAGGATGCGGCGCAGGTCGGTGGCCAACCGCGCGCGCAGCGCCGCGTCGAGCGCCGTGAGCGGCTCGTCGAGCAGCAGCAACCGCGGCGATGCCGCGAGCGACCGGGCGAGCGCGACCCGCTGCCGCTCACCGCCGGACAGGGTCCGCGGCAGGCGATCGCCCTGGCCGGCGAGCCCGACCAGGTCCAGCAGCTCCGTCACCCGCGGCCGCGCCGCGGACCGCGAGTGGCCGCGTCGCCGCAGTGCGTACTCGACGTTGCCGGCCACGTCGAGGTGGTCGAAGAGCTGCCCGTCCTGGAACATCAGCACGAAACCCCGCCGGTGCGCCGGTACGCCGGCCTGGTCCTCACCGTCCCACCGCACCAGTCCGTCCGCGAGCGGCTCGAGGCCTGCGACCGCCCGCAGCAGGGTCGACTTCCCGCATCCCGACGGGCCGAGCACCGCGAGCACCTCGCCGTCGCCCACCTCGAGGTCGACCCCCGACACGGCCGGGACGCCGTCGTAGCGCACCTCGGCGCGTTCGACTCGCAACATCAGAAGGTTCCCAACGCCGGCACGCGGAGTCGCTCCACGAGCAGGATGACGGCCGCCGTCGTGGCGGCCAGCAGCACCGAGGCTGCCATGGCCGTGCCGTAGTTCAGCGCCCCGGGGTTGCCGATCAGCCGGAAGATCACCACCGGCAGCGTCGGCACCTCCGGGCGCACGATGAACGACGTCGCCCCGAACTCGCCCAGGGACACCGCGAACGCGAACCCGGCCGCCGCCAGCAGCGGCCGCCACAGCGCGGGCACGTCGACCGTCAGCAGGGTCCGCCACGCCCCGGCACCGAGCGAGGCGGCCGCCTGCCGCTGGCGGTCGTCGATGCCGGCCAGCACCGGCACGAGCGTGCGCACCACCAGCGGCAGCGCGACGAGCGCCTGGGCGATCGGCACCAGCAGCGCACTGGAGCGCAGGTCCAGCGGTGGCTGGTCGAGGGTGATCAGGAACCCGAAGCCCAGGGTGACCGCGGAGACGCCCAGCGGCAGCATGAAGAGCCCGTCGAGCACGCCGCGGACACGGCGCTCCCCCAGCGACCGGGACCGTCGCGTCACCACCACCGCCACGAGCACCCCGAGCGTGAGCGACATCCACGTCGCATCGGCCGCGATCCGCAGCGAGTTCCCCAGCGCCTCGGTCACCGGCACCCGCAGCAGGGAGCCGACCCCGGCATCGCTGCCGGGGCTGCCCAGCGCGCGGTAGTGGACCAGCGTCCAGCCCCCGTCGCGGCGCAGCGACGCGGTGACGAGGCCGATCAGCGGCGCGGCGACCAGGGCGAGCACGGCACCCGTGGCGGCCAGCGCGGGAAGGTCCCCCGCCGTCGGGCGGGACGGGCGGGCCAAGGCGCGGCGTACGGTCGGGTCGGGCACGCGGCGCAGGCGTCCCGCGACCGCGAGCAGCACGGCCACGGCCAGCAGCTGCACGATCGAGAGCGCCGCCGCGGCGGGCAGGTCCAGCAGGTCGGTGGTCAACAGGTAGATCTCGGTCTCGACCGAGGCGTAGCGCGAGCCGCCGAGCACCAGCACCACCCCGAACGCCGTGGCGCAGAAGAGGAACACCACGCTCGCGGCCGAGACGATCGCCGGCCGCAGCGCCGGCAGCGTCACCGACCAGAAGACCTGGCGGGGCGAGGCGCCGAGGCTCGCCGCGGCCTCGGCGGGTCGGCGGTCGAGGCCCTCCCACGCGGCGCCGACGGTGCGCACGATGACCGCGACGTTGAAGAACACCAGGCCGAAGACGATCGCCGCCGGCGTGCCGTCGAGCCCCAGGAACCCGAGCGGCCCCGACTCGGTGAGCAGCTGCCGCACCGCCACGCCGACGACGACCGTCGGCAGCACGAACGGCACCAGCATGAGTGCCCGCAACAGCCCGCGCAGCGGGAACCGCAGCCGATACAGCGCGTACGCCGCGGGCAGGCCCAGGACGACCGCGCTCAGCGTGGCGGCGGTGCTGGTCCACAGCGTGAACCAGACGACGCGCCGCGTCCGCGGCCGGGTCAGCACCTCCCAGACCGCCCCGGGGTCGAAGGCGCCGTCGGGGAAGAAGCCGCGCTGCAGCATGCCCGCAACCGGCAGGGCGAAGAAGACCCCCAGCACCGCGACCGGCACGGCCGCGAGCAGCAGCAGGGCAGCGATGCGCCTCACGGCGTGACCGATGCCGTGGTCCCGGGACTCGTCGCCGGCGCTCCTCGCACCTCGACCGCCACGCTCATCGCGTGGTGATGTCGGTCCATTCCTGCTGCCACTGGCTGCGGTTGGCCGCGATCTCCTCCGGCGGGAGGCTCAGCTCCGGCGACGCCGGCGGCGCGAACTCCGCCCACTCCTCGGGGAGCGCGGCGTCCTCGGCGACCGGGTAGACGTACATGTTCGGCGGCAGCGCCTCCTGGACCTGCTGGCTCAGCATCCAGTCGATGACCGCCTGCGCGCCCTCGGGGTTCTCGGCCCCGGCCAGGACGCCGGCGTACTCGACCTGGCCGAAGCAGGTCGAGGCCAGGTCGGCGGTGCTGGTCTCACCGTCGGCGACGGTGAAGGCCGGCGAGGAGTCATAGGACAGCACGATCGGCCGGTTGCCACCGGAGTAGGTGAAGTCGACGGTGTAGGCGTCCTCCCAGCCGCGGACGATCTTGGCGCCGTTGGCGAGCAGGTCCTGCCAGTACTGCTGCCAGTCCTCGCCGTACTCGGCGATCGTGGCCAGCAGGAACGCCATGCCCGGCGTGCTGGAGGTGGCGCCGGGGGTGACGAAGAGCGACTCGTAGGCGGGCTCGGTGAGGTCGTCGAGCGTCTCGGGGGGCGGCCGGTCGCGCTGCTCGAACCAGGCGGTGTCGACGTTGACGCAGACGTTGCCGGTGTCGATCGGGGCGAGCGCACCCTCCTCGTCGCCGGGCAGGGTGTGCTGCTCGGCGCCGGCCGGCAGCTCGGCGTCGTACGGCGCGAACACGTCAGCGTCCAGCGCCCGGGACGCGAAGGTGTTGTCGACGCCGAAGGCCACGTCACCCAACGGCTCGGAGTCGGTGAGGACGAGCTTGTTGGTCAGCTCGCCGCCGTCGCCGGCCGGGGTGTGCACCAGCTCGTAGCCGGTGTCCTCCTCGAAGGCGGCGACCAGCTCCTCGGGCAGGTTGAAGGAGTCGTGGGTGACCAGGACGACCTCGCCACCGCCGGACTCACCGGAGGCCGACCCCTCCTCGGTACTCAGCGAGCACCCGGTCGCGACCAGCGACAGGGCACCGAGGGCGACGAGGCCGCGGGTTGCGGGACGGATGAACATGAGGACTCCCTTCGCCGGTGCTAACCGGAGCAGGTTCATAGGGTCTGGGCGCCGGGCCCACTCTCAGCACGAGGTGTGCTCCCCTGTCGGACACGCCCAGTCTAGGACGCGGTGTAGCGGATCCCGTCGGCGTGGTCGGCCCGCGTGGCCTCGCCGCGGGCGACGAGCAGGTCCAGGTGGGCCTTGGTCTCCATGGAGGCCATGCCCTGGCTGAAGACGTCGAGCTCGTCGTAGGCCTTCTCGTGGCGGGTCCAGCCCAGGTCCTGCGCCACGACGTGGGCCGTGGTGGTGCGGTGCTCGCGCAGCGCCTTGGCGCACAGGTCGAGCCGGTCCTCGTGGTGTGCGGTCAGCTCGTCGACGCGCTCGTGGGTCGACGGCGCGACCGGTCCGTGCGCGGGCAGCACCTGCAGGTCCGGCAGGGCACGGACCCGCGCCAGCGAGGACATGAAGTCGCCCAGCGGCTGGTCGGTCGGCGGCACGGTGAAGCCGATCGAGGGGGTGATGGTCGGCAGCACGTGGTCGCCGGCGAAGAGGAGCCCGTCGTCGGTGTCGGCGAAGACGTAGTGGCCCGGCGTGTGACCGGGGGTGTGGACCGCATCGACCGTGCGACGACCGAGGTCGATGGTGAGGTCGCCCTCCAGCCAGGCGTCGGGCATGCGCCACAGCGAGGCGTCGGGCAGCTCGCCGTCCTCGCCCGCGAGCCAGAGGTCGGCGATGTCGCGGGCCCCCGCACTGACCAGTACGTCGATGAAGGGGCTGTGCGCGAGGTCCTCGGCGTTGTTGAGGAGGTCCAGCGCCGGCTGCTCGCCGCGCCCCAGCGACACCGGGACGTCGTACTCCGCGCCGAGCACCGAGGCCATCGTGTAGTGGTCGCGGTGGACGTGGGTGACCAGGAACCGGCGGATGTCGCCGAAGCCGTAGCCGACCTGTGCCAGGCACTTCTCCAGCAGCTCGCGGGCGACCGGGATGGCCCAGCCGCCGTCGATGAGGGTCAGCCCGTCGTCGCTCTCGACGACGTAGACGTTGATCGCCTTCAGCCCGTCCATCGGCAGCGGCAGCGGGATGCGGTGGATCCCGTCGGTGACGCGCCAGGCGCCCTCGGCGGCCCAGTGCTCGCCGGAGTCCGGCGAGATCGCTGCGCCCGTGCTCACTCCCGATGCCATGGCGCGACTCTACGAGTCCGAGGTGGGCTCCAGGTCGGGCAGCCCCAGGTCCAGGTTGGGCTGCAGCAGGCCGCCGTCGACCTCGAGCATCTTGCCGGTGAGGTACTTCCCCGCGGGCGAGGCGAGGTAGAGGACGGCCGCGGCGATGTCCTCGGCCTCACCGATGTGGCCCAGCGGGGTCGCACCCTCCATCTGCTGCCGCGTCTCGGGGACCCCCGCCACGAACTCCAGCGCGCTGGTCATCACCGAGCCGACGTAGACGCCGTTGACCCGGACCTGCGGCGCGAGGTCGGTCGCGGCGAGCCGCGACCAGTGGGCCAACGCCGCCTTCGCGGTGCCGTAGGCGAGGTAGCCGCGGCCCGGGGAGCGCCCCATCATCGAGGAGATCGAGGTGACCGACTTCTGGCGCGGGGCGTCCGGGGTGCCGGCCGAGGCCAGCATCAGCGGCACCGCCGCCCGGGTCAGCGCGTGGGCGGTGGAGACGTTGAAGTGGAACGACTCCTCCAGGTAGGCCACGTCGGTGTCGAGGAAGGCATTGGGGATGGTGCCGCCGACGTTGTTGACCACGACGTCGAGGCGGCCGAACTCGTCGTACGCGCGCTGCGCGAGGGCGGCGACGGCCTCGGTGTCACTGAGGTCGGCGGGGACGACGACGGCCGTGCGGCCGGTGTCCTCGACCCGGTGGGCGACCTCGTCGAGCTGGCCCTCGGTGCGCGAGGAGAGCACGACGTCGGCGCCGGCCTCGGCGAGCGCGACGGCGGTGGCGGCGCCGATGCCGCGCCCGGCACCGGTGACGACGGCGACGTGGTCGGTGAGCGTGAAGCGGTCGAGGATGCTCACCAGACACCGTCCCCGACCAGCGAGCCGGCGCCGGTCGACCGGACTCCGGTGGCGACCAGGCCGCGGCCGGTGACCAGCGGCAGGTCCAGCGGCGTCCGCAGGCCCGGCTCGGCGGCCACGACGGCGGGCACGGCGTTGATCAGCCGCTGGGCGGTCACGATCATCCCGGAGACGTTGTGGTCGCCGTGTTCGCCGTGGTGGGTGAAGTCGACCTTCATGTGGGGCTCACCGGTGATCTCGACCCGGTAGCAGCCGTCGCCCTCGTGCGGCGTCGGCCAGTCCTCGTCGGTGGTCGCGTCGGTGCGGGTGACGTGCTCGAGGGTGATCCGCGGCTCGCCGCCCACGGTGCCGACCACGCGGAAGCGGACCGAGCCCATGGTCCCCTCGGCGACGTCGACCGACGCGGTCTCGACCGCCCGCGGTGCGGGACGGCGTTCGACCTCCTCCAGGAGCGGCTCGTCCAGGGTCACCCCGAGCCCGTCGGCGAGGAGGCGTACGACGGGACCCCAGGCCGTGGTGAGGATGCCCGGCTCCCAGAGCATGGCCGCGAAGTCCAGCGGCTGGCCGAAGCCGAACAGGTCGCGCATGACGACGGGTTGGTAGTAGGTGGAGTAGTCGGCGATCTCGCTGACCTTGAGGTGGTCGATGCGCTGGCTGAGGCTGCTCATGACCAGCGGGAGCACGTCGTTGGCGAAGCCGGGGTCGATGCCGTTGACATGGAGGCTGGCGTTGCCGTCGCGACCGGCGGCGTCGATGTCGGCGATCATCTCCGGCGGCAGCGTGCCGGCCCGGTGCAGCAGGATGACCGGCCCGCTGGAGACGACGTTGACGCCGTCACGCAGGAACCCGGTGAGGTCCCCGATGGACTCGAAGACCCGGTCGTCGGTCATCGCGCCGTGCACGATGCAGTCGGGCCGCAGCGCGACCAGCTCGTCGCGGTCGGTGGTCGCCGCGATCCCGACGTCGCGTCCGAGCTCGGCGAGCCGGCCGACGTCGACGCCGTGCTTGGCCTCGCTGGAGGTCCACACCCCGACCAGCTCGAGGTCGGGGTGGGCCAGGACGCCGGCGATCGCGTGGCGGCCGATGGTGCCGGTGGACCACACGACGACGCGGAGGGGCTGGTCGGGAATCACCTGGGACATGGACCCAACCTAGAACACGTTCTATTTCAGTGGAAGGGGTCGCGCCTCACAGCGGGTCGACCACCCATTCCGGGCACCGGGTGCCGGAGTAGATCGTGGGCATGCAGCGGTTGCAGTGGATGCAGGCGCCCTCGGTCGCAGCGCCGTCGCGCAGCCGCTGGACGAGGTCGGGCTCGCGCAGCAGGGCGCGGCCCATCGCGACGTACTCGAACCCGTCGGCCATCGCCTGCTGCATCGTGGCCAGCCGATTGATGCCACCCAGCAGCATCAACGGCATCGACAGCGCATCGCGGAAGCGCAGGGCCTTGTCGCGGAAGTAGGCCTCCTCGAAGGGGTACTCCTTGAGGAAGCCGCGACCGACCGGCGTCCGCATGCCCCAGCGGACCAGGGGCGGCATCGCGTCGGCGAACTCGTTCACCGGCGCCTCGCCGCGGAAGAGGTACATCGGGTTCATCAGCGACGACCCGCCGCTGAGCTGCAGGGCGTCCAGGTGCCCGTCGGCCTCGAGCAGCTGGGCGAACTCCAGGCCGATGTCGGTGGTGACACCGCCGCGGAACCCGTCACCCAGCGACGTCTTGGCGGTGACGGCCGCCGCGTCGCCGACCTCCTCGCGGACGGCGCGGGCGACCTGGCGCGCCAACTTCGCCCGGGACACGAGCGGGCCTCCCCAGCGGTCGGCGCGCCGGTTGAGGCCCGGCGCCAGGAAGGAGGACAACAGGTAGCTGTGGGCCATGTGCAGCTCGAGCACGTCGAACCCGGCGTCGACCAGGACCCGCGCCGCGGCCACGTAGGCACGGGTGATGCGGGTCAGGTCGCGCTCGGTCGCGGCGCCGACCAGCTGCATCGACAGCGGGCTGGGCATGCGGCTCGCCGCGACGGCGCGTACGCCGTTGGAGCGGCCGTTGGCCACGGGCCCGGCATGGCCGACCTGCCCGGCGATCGCCGCCCCCTCCTGATGGACGGCGTCGGCCAGCCGCGCGAGGCCGGCGCGGGTGTCCTCGCCGACGACGATGACCTCGCGGTGGGTGCGCCCCTCGGGCGCCACCGCGAGGTAGGCGACCGTGGTCAGGCCGACGCCGCCGCGGGCCGGGGCGAGGTGGTAGTCGATCAGCTCGTCGGTGACCTGCCCGTGCGGCGTACGCCCCTCGAAGGTGGCCGCCTTGACGGTGCGGTTGCGCAGCCGGACCGGCCCGAGGTCGGCAGCGGCGAAGACGTCGGTCACGACCGGAACTGTAACGCGTTCCACTCGACGGACCCTTGTTGGCATCATGCCAACTGACCTAGGATCGGTCCCGGCGGAAGGAGACGTCCATGCCCCCACGGCTCGCCCTGCCCATGCGCTCGCTCTGGCGTCGGCGCAACGAGGAGCTCGACCCCGAGGTCGACTTCGTCGAGATCTACCGCAACCTGACGTTGTACGAGTTCCCCTGGGACTTCAACCAGTCACTGAGCCTGGCGCTGTTCCGCACCTACGCGGTGCCCAGCATCGGCCGGCTGCTGCACGAGACGCGCCAGTTCGAGGAGCGCTGCCAGCAGCGCTACGACGACACCGCGCTCCTGCTGGAGGCGCCCCTGGTCCACGGCTTCGACAGCGAGGCCGGGCGCACCGGCGTACGCCGCGTCAACCAGATGCACAAGATGTATGACATCAGCAACGACGACATGCGCTACGTGCTCTCGACGTTCGTCGTGGTGCCGCAGCGCTGGATCAACGACTTCGGCTGGCGCCGCCTCACCGAGGGCGAGCTGCGGGCCATGGTCAACTACTTCCGCACGCTCGGCCAGCACATGGCGATCCGGGACATCCCCGAGACCTACGACGAGTTCATGCACCTCATGGACGACTACGAGCGTGAGTACTTCGCCTACGACGAGGGTGGTCGCAAGGTGGCCGACGCGACGCTGGACCTGCTCAAGGACTTCTACCCGCGTCCGGCCCGCGGCGTGCTGGACGTGTTCAGCCGCGCCCTGATGGACGAGCCGCTGCTCACGGCGTTCCGGTACGACGAGCCGGGCCGGCCCGCGCGCCGGGCCTCGGCGGCCGCACTGCGGGCACGCGCCCGGGTGCTGCGCCACACGCCGTCGCGGCGCAAGCCGACCTACGTCATCGACAGCCCGCGGATCCGGTCCTACGCCCCCGGCAGCTTCCGGCTGGCCGACCTGGGGACCTTCCCGGCGACCGCCCAGGGCTGCCCGGTCCACCGGGACCCGGTGGACGCCTGAGCCCGGGTCGGCACACCCGGACTGAGCCCGCCGGGTCGGGTCAGCGGGCCCGGCGGGTGATCCGCTCGATGTCGTGGATGACGACCGAGCGGGGCTCGAGCCGGACCCAGCCTCGGGAGGCGAAGTCGGCCAGCGCCTTGTTGACCGTCTCCCGGGAGGCGCCGACCAGCTGGGCGAGCTCCTCCTGGGTGAGGTCGTGGTGGACGTGCACGCCGTCGTCGGCGGTACGGCCGAACCGGTCGGCGAGGTCGATCAGCGCCTTGGCGACCCGGCCGGGCACGTCGGAGAACACCAGGTCCGCGACGACGTCGTTGGCCTTGCGCAGGCGGCTGGCGAGCTGGCCCAGCAGGCTGTTGGCCACCATGGGGCGGCCGTCGAGCCACTTGAGCAGGTCGTCGTGGGTGAGCGAGGCGAAGTTGCTGTCGGTCACCGCGGTCACGGTCGCCGAGCGCGGTCCGGGGTCGAAGAGCGAGAGCTCGCCGAACATCTGTCCCGGGCCGAGGATCGCGAGGAGGTTCTCGCGGCCGTCGGCGGACGAGCGGCCGAGCTTCACCTTGCCCTCGATCACGATGTAGAGCCGGTCACCGGCATCGCCCTCGTGGAAGAGCACCTCTCCACGACGCAACCCCGTCTCGGTCATCGACGTCCGCAGCGCGGTGGCGGCCTCGTCGTCGAGCGAGCTGAACAGCGGAGCCTGACGGAGTACGTCGTTATCCACTCTTCCTCCAAACCTGTTGTCGGGCGTGCCGCCACGACGGGGCGACCTGAGCATCCTATAGGTAGTGGCGCAGTTCACAGCGACTTCCCGGTACCTCTGCGCCGCGCGCCGGCACGGCGCTCCCCGCGTCGAGGTGGCGCCGGAGCTGTCCCCACCGCCGATTACGCTGTCCGAGTGCCGCCCAGCGTGAGATCCCGAGTCGAAGCCGGAGAGACGCGCACGCAGTTGGTGCGCCGAGCACGACGGATCAACCGCGTCCTGGCCACAACCTATCCCGAGGCCGGTCCCGAGCTCGACTTCGACGACCCGTTCCAGTGCCTCGTGGTGACCGTGCTCAGCGCACAGACCACCGACAAGCGGGTCAACGCCGTCCGGCCCCACCTGTTCGCGGCCTACCCCGACGCCACCGCGATGGCCGGGGCCGACCGCACCCATCTGGAGTCGCTGATCGGCTCGCTCGGCTTCTTCCGCGCCAAGACCGATGCGCTGCTCAAGCTCAGCGCCCAGCTGGTCGAGGAGTTCGACGGCGAGGTCCCCCGGCGGCTGGAGGACCTGGTGCGGCTCGCGGGAGTCGGCCGCAAGACCGCCAACGTGGTGCGCGGCAACGCCTTCGACCTGCCCGGCATCACCGTCGACACCCACTTCGGTCGGCTCGCGCGGCGCTTCGCGTGGACCGACGAGACCGACCCGGTCAAGGTCGAGCACGCGGTCGGCGACCTGTTCGACAAGCGCGACTGGACGATGCTCAGCCACCACCTGATCTGGCACGGCCGTCGCCGCTGCCACGCCCAGAAGCCGGCGTGCGGTGCCTGTCCGGTCGCGCGCTGGTGCCCGTCGTACGGCGCGGGCCCGACCGACCCCGACGTCGCGGCGAAGCTGGTGCGCAGCGAGGGACGCGCATGAGGAGCCGGCCCGGGCCACGTGCGGTCCTCCCGGCGTTCCTGGTCGCCGTCGCCGTGCTGTTGGCGGGCTGCGACCAGGCCGAGCCGTTCTCCGCCGCGTGCAAGGTCGAGGTCGACACCGGCGACCTGCAGCAGGAGCGCACGCAGGCCGGCATCCCCGACTGCGACCCCGAGCGGGCCGGGACGGACGCGGGCGAGCCGGCCGACCTGCCCGACGTCGACCTGCCGTGCCTGGGCAGCGAGGCCACCATGTCGCTCTCGGAGGTCACGGGGCCGGCGATCATCAACTTCTGGGCCTCCAACTGCGGGCCGTGCCGCAAGGAGATGCCCGCCCTCGCGGAGTTCCAGGAGCAGTACGGCGACCAAGTCCCTGTCCTCGGTGTCGACTACCTCGAGACCTATCCGAGCGCGGCGCTGGAGCTGGCCGCCGACAGTGGCACCAACTACCCGAGCCTGGCCGACCCGTGCGGGGAGCTGCAGCAGACCGACCTGGTGATCCAGGGGCTCCCGGTCTTCCTGTTCGTCCGTGCCGACGGCAGCGTCGAGCGCACCACCGGCGGCGTCGAGACGCTCGCGGAGGTCGTCGAGAAGGCCGAGAGCAACCTCGACGTCGACCTCGACGCGGGGGCGACCCGGTGACGCCCGCGCTCGGGCTGCCCGACGTCGTACCCGACCTCCCGGAATGGCTGCACCCCGTCCGCGACGGTGCCGCGCGGATCCAGGGCAGTGACCTCACCCGGTTCCTGCCGCCGGAGGGGTCCGACCCGCGCCGCGGGTCGGTGCTGATGCTCTTCGGCGAGGACACCGACGGCGAGGGCGGCCCCGACCTGCTGCTGACCGAGCGGGCGCACGACATGCGCTCGCACCCGGGCCAGGTCTCCTTCCCCGGCGGCAAGATCGATCCCGGCGAGAGCGTCGTGGCCGCCGCCGTCCGCGAGGCCGAGGAGGAGATCGGGGTCGCCCCCGCCTCCGTCGAGGTCTTCGCCGCGCTGCCCGAGCTCTGGCTCCCGCCGTCGAATTTCGCCGTCACCCCGGTGATCGGCTGGTGGCGTGACCCGCACCCGGTCACCATCACCTCCCCGGAGGAGGTCCACGAGATCCACCGGGTCTCGCTGGCCGAGCTCATCGACCCCGACCACCGCATCCAGGTCCGTCATCCCAGCGGCTGGGTGGGCCCGGGTTTCCTCATCGGCGAGGACAAGGACGTGATCCTGTGGGGATTCACCGGCGGAATCATCACCCGGTTCCTCGACTTTCTGGGATGGTTGCCTCCGGTCCCGGAGCCACCGGTGCACGAACTACCTGACTACATGCTCGCGGAGTACCCCGACCGGTCCGCGGACGAGCTGGACATCCTGGAGGAGGACGCGGAGTGATGAACTTCCTCGACGTCCTGCTCCTGCTGCTGGTCCTGGCCTATGCCCTGTCGGGCTACTGGCAGGGCTTCATCACCGGCGCCTTCGCCACCGTCGGGCTGCTCGCCGGGGGCCTGTTCGGCATCTGGCTCGCCCCGATCGCGCTGTCGGGCGTCGAGCCCTCGATCTGGGTCTCGCTGGGCGCACTGTTCATCGTGATCCTCAGCGCTTCGCTGGGCCAGGCGGTCCTGCAGTACGCCGGCAGCAAGGTCCGCGAGAAGGTCACCTGGCAGCCGGCGCGGTTCCTCGACGCGCTGGGCGGTGCCGCGCTCAGCGCCTTCGCGGTGCTGCTGGTCGCCTGGGCCCTGGGGGTCGCCGTCTCGGGCACCCGCATCGTCGGCGTGACCGAGCAGGTGCGCAACTCCCAGGTCCTGTCGAAGGTCAACGAGGTGCTGCCGAGTTCGGCCCCCAGTGCGCTCGGCGCCTTCAACAACGTGGTCGGTCTCGGTTTCTTCCCGCGCTACCTCGAGCCGTTCGCCCCCGAGCGCATCGTCGAGGTCGGGCCCGGCCCGCGACGGGTGCTGGAGGACCCCGACGTCGTCGCGGCCCGTCGCAGCGTGCTCAAGGTCCGCGGCACCAACGTGTGCGGCCGCGGCGTCGAGGGCACCGGCTTCATCTACGAGGACAACCGCGTGATGACCAACGCCCACGTGGTCGCCGGCGTCCGCGAGCCGGTCGTCGAGATCGGGCAGGAACGGGTGCCCGCGCAGGTCGTCGCGTTCGACTCCGACCTCGACATCGCCGTACTCCGCCTCGACACCCAGGACCTGCCCTCGCTGCAGTTCGACATCCAGGGCGGCCCGGCCGCGGAGGCCCGCGACCCGGTGGCCGTGCTCGGCTACCCCGAGGACGGGCCGTACGACGCCCAGCCCGGCCGCATCCGGTCCGAGCAGCGGCTGCGCTCACCCGACATCTACGGCCGCGGCACCGTGCTGCGCGACGTCTACTCGATCCGGTCGCTGGTGCGGCCGGGCAACTCCGGTGGCCCGATCGTCACCGAGGACGGCGACGTCGCCGGCGTGGTCTTCGCTGCGTCGGTCACCGACAACGAGACCGGGTACGCCGTCACCGCGGGCCAGGTCTCCGAGATCGCCGATGCCTCCCGCGACGACACCTCCCCCGCCTCGACCGGCGACTGCGCCGCGTGAGTGAAAGGAACCCGATGAGTGAGCACGAGTCCGTCCGCTACCACCATGCCGACGGGTGTGCCCGGATCACGTTGACCAACCCGTCCGCGGGCAACCCGCTGACGCCGGAGTCCGGCGACGCGCTGCTCGCCGCGATCCTGCAGGCCAAGGCCGACGCCGCTCGGGTGATCGTGCTGGCGGCGGAGGGGCGCTTCTTCTCCGTCGGCGGTGCGCTGGACGGCTTCGCCGAGGCGAGCGACCCGAAGTCGCACCTGCTCGAGCTCGCCGAGGGCGCGCACCGGATCGTCACCGAGCTCAAGCGCTGCGACGCGGTCGTGGTCAGCGTCGTGCAGGGCACGGCGGCCGGCGTGGGGTTCCCGTTGTCGGCGGCGGCCGACATCGTGCTCGCCGCCGACTCGGCGCAGTTCAGCCTCGCCTACGCCAAGGTCGGACTCAGCCCCGACGGTGGCGGCACGCTGCTGGTCAACACCCTCGGGATGCACCGCACGCTGCGGCTGGCGATCCTCGGGGACCTGCTCTCGGCACAGGAGGCGCACGCCGCGGGGCTGCTGGCGCGCGTCGTACCGGCCGAGGAGCTGGAGGCCACTGCCGAGGAGGTCGTCGCGACGCTGCTCGCCGGCTCCCGCGACGCGCAGGTCGCCGCCAAGCACCTCATCCGCGACCTGACCGAGCCGGCCGCCGAGTCTGCCCTGCGGCGCGAGGCCGAGTCGATCAGCCACCTCGGCTCCTCCCCCAGCGGCCAGGAGGGCATCAGCGCCTTCGTCGAGAAGCGCGCCCCCACGTTCCACTGACCGAGTCGGCGTGAACTCGGCCCACGAACGGGTCGAGTCGGCGTGAACTCGGCTCAACGACGGCGCTCAGTGCCGAGTTGGCGCCGACTCGGCGCCCCGGACAGCCGAGTTGGCGCCGACTCGGCGAGGTCAGCGGCGGGCGAGGTAGGCCAGCTGGGCGCGGACCGACCACTCGGCGGCGCCCCACAGCGACTCGTCGACGTCGGCGTAGACGACCTCGACGACGCGGCGGGGCAGGGTGTCGTGCTCGGCGACGTCGGGCGGCAGGTCGGTGGGGGTGAGGCCGAGTCGCTCCAGGGCCGCCTCCACCTGCGCGAGGCGCTGGCGACGGTGGACGACGTAGTGGTCGAGGACGCCGGCGGCATCGTCGAGCACCGGGCCGTGCGCCGGCCAGAGCGTGTCGACCCGGTCCTCGCTCACCAGGGCGCGCATCCGCGCGATGGAGTCGAAGTACGCCGACAGCTCGCCGTCGGGGTGCACCACCACCGTGGTCCCCCGCCCCAGCACCATGTCGCCGGTCAGCAGGGCGCGCTCGGCCGGCAGCACCAGCGAGATCGAGTCCGAGGTGTGGCCCGGCGTGGTGAGGACCTCGGCCTGAAGGCCACCGACGTCGATCCGCTCGCCGTCGGTCACCGGCTCCGAGCGCCAGCACAGCTCGGGGTCGAGGGCGCGGACGCCGCACCCCATGCGCTCAGCGAAGCCGCGCGCCGCCTCGGAGTGGTCGAGGTGGTGGTGGGTCAGCAGCACGTACTCGACCTGCCCGGCCGACTCCGCGACCGCGTCGAGGTGCTCGTCCACCACGGGACCCGGGTCCACGACGATCGACCGCTCCGCACCGGGCTCGCGCAGGACCCAGGTGTTGGTGCCGTCGAGCGTCATGACACCGGGGTTGGGGGCGAGCACGCACCGTCCGCGCTCACCGAAGGCGCCACCGTTCCACTCCGGCTGCTGGGTCATGGCCGCCGTGCCGCGAGCAGGGGACGCAGCTCCTCGGGGATGGTCAGCGTGAAGCCGTCATCGAGGCGCTCGACCTCGGGCATGAACATCGCCACCTCCCGGTCCGCGGCGGCCAGCACGTCGGCCACGCTGCGGTGCTGGCCGACGTGGAGGCAGGTCAGGTAGGTCGGCGGCAGCATCGCCATCCGTGACGCCTCGACGTCCTCGGCCGCCGAGGTCGCGCCCTGCCAGACCACCGAGGAGGACTCGGTGGAGACGTCGCGCGTGCGCTGCCCCTCCGGCAGCGCCGCCACGAAGAACCACGTGCGGTAGCGCTTGGGCTCGAAGACCGGCGTCAGCCAGCCCGACCACGCGCCGAGCAGGTCGGTGCGCAGCACCAGGCCGCGGCGGGCGAGGAAGTCGGTCATCGCCAGCTCGCGCGACTCCAGCGCCACGCGGTCGGCCTCCCAGTCCTCGCCGGTGGTGTCGGCGACGACGGAGTCCTCCGACGGGCCGGCGAGCAGCACGCCGGACTCCTCGAAGGTCTCGCGCACCGCGGCGCAGACCAACGCCCGCGCCACCTCCTCGTCGGTGCCGAGCAACCGGGCCCACTCCGCCGGGGAGGGGCCCGCCCACGAGACGGTGCCGTCGAAGTCGCGCTCGTCCACGCCGCCCCCGGGGAAGACGCACATGCCGCCGGCGAAGTCCATCGAGACCTGCCGCCGCATCAGGTAGACCTCCGGCCCACCGGCGCTGCCGGCCGCCGCGTCGCGGAGCAGTACGACGGTCGCGGCGTTGCGCGGCTCGGCCGGCTCCCGCGTGCCGTCGGCGTACTCCTGCGCCACCTGCGCGACCTTCTCCGGCAGCGGCACCGGCGGGACCGGGATCTGCATCAGGAGGCGACCTCGACGGTCAGCTCGACCTCGACCGGCGCGTCCAGCGGCAGCGCCGCGACGCCGACGGCGGACCGGACGTGCACGCCCGCGTCGCCGAAGACCTCGCCGAGCAGCTCCGAGGCGCCGTTGGCGACGCCGGGCTGGGCGGTGAAGGCCGGGTCGGAGGCGACGAACACGACCACCTTGACGATCCGGGTGATCGCGGACAGGTCCCCGGTCACCGACCGGACGGCGGCCAGCCCGTTGAGGGCGCACTGCCGTGCGGCGTCGTACGCCGTCTCCGGCGTGACCTCCGCACCGACCTTGCCGGTGGCCAGCAGCTCGCCGTCGCGCATCGGCAGCTGGCCCGCGGTCAGCACGTGGTCGCCACTGCGCACCGCGGGGACGTACGCCGCCACGGGCGGCACGACGTCGGGCACGCTCAGCCCGAGCTCGGCCAGCCGCTCCTCGGGGGTGCTCGCCGCGGCCATGTCAGCCCTCGGCGGGGCGCTTGAAGTAGGCGATGTCGTTGCCGCCCTCGCCGCCCATGATGGCGACGAGCTCCCAGCCGTCCTCGCCGAAGTTGTTCAGGATCTGCGTGGCGGCGTGGTTCAACACCGGCGCCACCTGGTACTCCCACTTGGTCATGGTCCGCAGCCTACTCACGCGAGACGGCGTGGCCCATGTCACGGGTTGTGCGACGATGCCGCCCGTGAACCTCGACAACGCCGTGTGGCTGCTCACCGGCCTGGCGGCCGTCGTCGTCCTCCTCACCCGGATGCGGCTCTCCTCGGAGCAGTCGCAGGCGGGCAGCGCGCGTGTCCCCCTCGGCGTGGTCAACGCCCACACCGCCGTCGGCGTCGTGGCACTGGTCGCGTGGATCGCCTACCTCACCGCCCCGGGCGGGACCCTCGGCGCGGTCGCACTCCTCGCCTGGTGGGTGGAGGTGGTCATCGGCATCCTGATCCTGGCCCGGTGGCAGTCCGCCTCGGGCGCGCACGCCCGGGCCACGACCGGCGACAGCTGGGGCGACGGGCCGGCGCTGTCGATCCTGGGGCACGTGGGCATGCTGCTCGGCGTGTGCTTCTTCACCTGGGTCGTGCTGGCGGACAAGCTCGCGTGAGCGGGCGGCCGCTCCGCGGCGTCCAGCACGCACCGCAAAGCCGGTGGCCGTGCCGTGCGATCGCTAGGCTGCCCGGGTGAGTGATTGGTCGCGGGTGAAGCTCCACGTGGTCACCGGCAAGGGGGGCACCGGCAAGTCGACGGTCGCCGCGTCGTTGGCGCTCGCCCTCGCCAGGGCGGGCACGAACGTGCTGTTGTGCGAGGTGGAGGGTCGGCAGGGCATCGCGCGGATGTTCGACGTCGACCCGTTGCCCTACGAGGAGCGCCGGCTCACCACCGGGCTCCCGGAGGAGAGCGGCCGCAAGGGCGTCGTGCACGCCCTGCACATCGACGCGGAGTCGGCGCTGCTGGAGTACCTCGCGATGTACTACCGCCTCGGCCGGGCGGGCAAGGCGCTGGACAAGTTCGGCGTGGTCGAGTTCGCGACCACCATCGCCCCCGGCGTGCGCGACGTGCTGCTCACCGGCAAGGTCTACGAGGCGGTGCAGCGCAACACGCGCAACCGGGGGGCGCAGGAGTACGACGCGGTCGTGCTCGACGCTCCCCCGACCGGTCGGATCACCCAGTTCCTCAACGTCAGCAACGAGCTGGCCGGGCTGGCGAAGGTGGGCCCCATCAAGCAGCAGTCCGACACGATGATGCAGCTGTTCCGCTCGCCGCGGACCGCGGTGCACCTGGTGACCCTGCTGGAGGAGATGCCGGTGCAGGAGACCGCCGACGCCATCGAGGAGGTCCGCGAGGTCGACATCCCGGTCGGCGGCGTCGTCGTCAACCAAGTACGCCCGCAGGACCTCACGACCGAGGAGCTCGCCGCGGCCCGCGCCGGGACGCTGGACCGCGACGCGATCGCCGGCGACCTGTCCGGTGCCGGCCTCGAGCCCGACGACGCCCTGGTCGACGGCCTGCTCAGCGAGGCGCGCAACCACGCCGACCGGCGGGCACTGGAGGACTCCCAGCGCGAGCGCATCGCGGCGCTGGACGTGCCGGCGTACGAGCTGCCGCGGCTGGCGGGCGGCGTGGACCTGGGCGGGCTCTACGAGCTCGCGTCGACGATGCGGGAGCAGGGACTGGCATGAGCAGGAGCAGGAGCCGCGTGGGGCCGACCACGACGCAGTCGGCCGGACCGCTCGACGTCGACGCGCTGCTGGACGACCGCGACACCGGCATCATCGTGTGCTGCGGCTCCGGCGGGGTCGGCAAGACCACCACCTCGGCCGCGCTCGCACTGCGGGCGGCCGAGCGGGGCCGCAAGGTCGTCGTCCTGACCATCGACCCGGCGCGCCGGCTCGCGCAGTCGATGGGCATTGAGGAGCTGGACAACACCCCGCGGCCGGTGCAGGGGGTCGCGACGGACGCGACCGACGGCGAGTCCGGCCGGCTGGACGCGATGATGCTGGACATGAAGCGCACCTTCGACGAGGTGGTGGAGTCCCAGGCCAGCCCGGAGAAGGCGCAGCAGATCCTGGACAACCCCTTCTACGTCGCCCTGTCGAGCTCGTTCGCGGGCACGCAGGAGTACATGGCGATGGAGAAGCTCGGCCAGATCCACCGCGAGGCGCAACGCAGCGGCGACTACGACCTGATCGTGGTGGACACCCCGCCGTCGCGGTCCGCGCTGGACTTCCTCGACGCCCCCGAACGGCTGTCGAGCTTCCTCGACGGCCGCTTCATCCGGCTGATGCTGGCCCCGGCCCGCGGCCCCGCGCGGCTGATGACGGCGGGCTTCGGGCTGGTCACCGGCGCACTGACCAAGGTGCTGGGCGCCCAGGTGCTGCGGGACCTGCAGACCTTCGTCGCCGCCCTCGACACCGTCTTCGGTGGGTTCCGCCAACGCGCGCAGAAGACCTACTCGTTGCTGCAGGCCGACGGGACGGCGTTCCTGGTGGTGGCGGCCCCGGAGCCGGACGCACTGCGGGAGGCGGCGTACTTCGTGGAGCGGCTCAGCGAGGACGAGATGCCGTTGGCGGGCCTCGTCGTCAACCGCGCGAACCCACAGCCGGCGAGCGCCCTGGAGGCCGAGGACGCGCTGGCCGCGGCGGGCCGGTTGCGGCGTGAGGACCCGGCATCGCTGACGGCGGGACTGCTGCGGCTGCACGCCGACCAGGTGCAGTCGGTGACCCGCGAGCGGGCGCTGCGGGAGCGGTTCGCGACCGCCCACCCCCAGGTCCCCCGGGCCGTCGTGCCCGCGCTCGCCGGGGACGTGCACGACCTGGCCGGCCTCCGCGAGGTCGGCGACCTGTTGGCCGACCAGGCCTGACGGCGAGGCAGGCGCGCGGCTCCGTACGATGCCTCGGGTGACTGCCGCCGCCTCCGCCGATGCCGTCTTCGTGCCCGGGGACGGTCCCGGCACCTTCCTCCCGACCGAGTACGCCCGCGGCCCCTGGAGTGCCGACGCCCAGCACGGCGGCGCACCGGCGGCCCTGCTCGCGCACTGCGTGGAGCAGGAGGCCGGCGAGGGCCACCGGCTCGCACGGCTGACGGTGGAGTTCCTCCGCCCCGTGCCGCTCACTGCGCTGCAGCTCACGGTCACCGGCCGCGCCGGCCGCAGCGCCGGTCGCTGGGAGGCCACGGTCACCAGCGAGGGCGCCACGGTCGCGACCGCGCGAGCGGTCACCGTCGCGGTGCCGGACCAGCCGCTGGACGTGCCGACGCTCGCTCACGAGGACCCACCGCCGGTGGCACTGGCCGAGGACCTGCCCCGCTTCCGCATCCCGGGGATGCCGGACTACCCGTCCTTCTACGCCGACGCGATGGCGCCACGCGTGGCTGCGGGCACCGTCGACGAGCCGGGCGAGGCGACCGCCTGGTTCGGCTTCCGGCTCCCGCTGCTCGCCGGTGCGGACACCCGACCGGCGTCGCTGGCCGCGGCGACCGCGGACTTCTGCAACGGGCTGAGCTGGGTGCTCCCACTGGAGGAGTACCTCTTCAGCAACGCCGACGTCAGCGTGAACCTCTGGCGCGCGCCGATCGGCGCGCACGTCGGCCTGGCCGCCCGGACGACGATCGGTCCCGAGGGCACCGGCGTCGCCACCGGCCAGCTCTTCGACACGACCGGCGTGATCGGGCAGGCCAGCCAGACCCTCGTCGTACGCCGCCGCTGAGCCGAGCCGAGGGGAATTCGCCTCGGGTCAGGCAGCGGCCGACCTCCGGATCAGGAGGCGACGAGCTCGCGGCGAGCGGTCTCGAACAGCTCGCGGAACGAGGTCGCCGGCCGACGACGCAGCAGCGCACGCCGCTCGCGCTCGGTCATGCCACCCCACACGCCCCACTCGATGCGGTTGTCCAGCGCCTCCGCGAGGCACTCGGTCACCACCGGGCAGCTGGCGCAGATCTTCTTGGCCTGGTTCTGCGCGGCCCCGCGGACGAAGAGGTCGTCGGGCCCCTTGGTGCGGCAGGCGGCGCGGTTGGTCCAGTCGTCATCCCACATGTTCGTCCCCATCCGATTCCGATTCCCGCCCCCAACGCGGGCTTCGATGGGTCAACGCTAGTGACCGTTTCGGAGGGGAGGGACGCCTCAACGGTGGCGGCGCACTAGTCATTAGTGACTAGACGTGGTCGCTGGTCGTCGCGCGACGGAATCGGTCCTCTCAGGAAGTTCCCGTAATCTGAGGCGCATGGCACGATCCGACGCCGACAAGCTCCCCGCAGGCAAGATCGCCTCCCACCTCGGTGTGATGGCGCTGGTCTCTGCGGTGCTCGGCGTCGTGGTCTCGGGCCTGGCGATCCCCTTCGCCGGCGTGGCCGGCCTCTCGGCCCGCAGCATCGCGGGCACCGCCGAGGACCTGCCGCAGGAGCTCGAGACCGACCTGCTCGCCCAGCGCACCATCCTGGAGGACCGCGCGGGCAACACCATCGCCACGATCTATGACCAGAACCGGATCGTCATCCCGCTCAAGCAGATCTCCAAGCAGATGGTCAAGGCGCTGCTCGCGGTCGAGGACTACCGGTTCTACCAGCACGGCGCCCTGGACCTGAAGGGCACGCTGCGCGCCCTGGTGACCAACCAGGCCGCCGACGAGGTCGTCCAGGGTGGCTCCTCGATCACCCAGCAGCTGGTGAAGCAGACGCTGGTCAACCAGGCCGACGGCGACGAGGAGGCCATCGCCCGGGCCACCGACGAGTCCTACGCGCGCAAGATCCGCGAGCTGCGCTACGCGATCGCGCTGGAGAAGAAGTACTCCAAGGACTGGATCCTCGAGCGCTACCTCAACACCGTCTACTTCGGCGACGGCGCGTACGGCGTGCAGTCGGCCGCCAAGCACTTCTTCAACGTCGATGCCAAGGACCTCAACCGCAAGCAGGCCGCCACCCTGGCCGGTCTGGTGCAGAGCCCCGAGGCGCTGAACCCGACGTCGTACCCCGAGCGCGCCAAGGAGCGCCGCGACGTGGTGCTGCGCCGGATGGCCTCCCTCGGCGCGGCCCCCGAGAAGCGGGTGGAGCAGCTGCAGGGCAAGGGCCTGGGCCTGGACGTGCAGGCCATGCCCAACGGCTGCGACGACTCCGTGGCCACCTGGTACTGCGAGTACGCGATCGAGTACCTCCTCAACGACCGCGCACTCGGCGAGACCAAGGAGGACCGTCGGCGCCTGATCCGCACCGGCGGCCTGCGCATCCAGACCGCGATCGACACCCGGATGCAGCGCTCGGCGCAGCAGGCGGTCGCCAACAACGTCAACTCCAGCGACACCGCACTGGGAGCGATGGCGCTGGTCGAGCCCGGCACCGGTGAGGTCAAGGCGCTCGCCCAGTCCCGCCCCCAGGGCGACGGTCCCGGCCAGACCTACCTCAACTACACGGTGCCCAAGCAGTTCGGCAACGCCAACGGCTTCCAGCCGGGCTCGACCTTCAAGGTCTTCGTGCTCGCCGCCGCCATCAACCAGGGCATCCCGCTCAACCGCCGGATCTCCGCCGCCGAGCCCGCCACGGTGCAGCTGAACTCGTTCAAGACCTGCGAGGGCAACTACCGCAGCAGCGAGACCTGGAGCCCCGGCAACTCGACGAACTCCAGCGCCACCCCGGACCTCTACGAGGGCACGCAGAACTCGGTCAACACCTTCTTCGTGCGCCTCGAGCAGGAGGTCGGCATCTGCCAGCCGTGGCGCCTGGCCCGCCAGATGGGCATCCGCACCCTCGACAAGGGCGACCAGATCCCCTCCTTCACCCTCGGCGTCGCCGACGTCAGCCCGTTGGACATGGCCGGCGCCTACGCGACCTTCGCCGCGCGTGGCATCAACTGCAACCCGCGCCCGGTGCTGAAGATCTCCGACGCGAACGGCAACCAGCTCAAGTCCTACGACAAGAGCTGCAAGCGGGTCTTCGACGAGGAGGTCGGCGACGCGGTCAACGACGTGCTCCGCGGCGTCATCGAGCCCGGTGGCTTCGGCGCGCCGCTGACGCCGGGCCAGCCGGCCGCCGGCAAGACCGGGACGACCAGCGACAACAAGGCCGTCTGGTTCTCCGGCTACACCCCCAACATGGCCGGTGCGGCCGTGGTGGCCGGCGTCAACAACGACACCGGGCGTCAGATCACCCTGGACGGCCAGACCATCGGTGGCGTCTTCCGCACCACGACCGCCGGCTCGACCACCGCCGGCCCGATCTGGGGCGAGACCTTCCAGGGCATCTCGGGGATCCTCGACGACGAGGACTTCGTGCAGCCCACCGACAAGATCATCAACGGCGAGCAGGGCACCGTGCCCAACGTCAGCGGCGACAGCATCGCCTCCGCCCGCGGCCAGCTCGAGGACGCCGGCTACAACCCCGTCGTCGGCGACGAGCGCAACTCCAACGTCTCCGAGGGCCTGGTCGCCTACTCCTCGCCCGGCGGCGGTGCCACCTACGGCAAGGGCCTCACCGTCTACATCTACCCCTCCACCGGCTTCGTGCCGCCCCCGCCGAAGAAGAAGAACAACAACGGCGGCAACAACGGCGGCGGCAACGGTGGCGGCCGCGGGAACGGCGGCAACAACGGCGGCGGCAACGGTGGCGGAGGCCGCGGCAACAACTAGCGCCCGGGTGCCGAGTCGGCGTGAACTCGGCCGAGTTCACGCCGACTCGCCCCGGTGGCTCGGTCCGGTCCGCTCAGCCGAGCTGGCGGCGTACCTCCGCGGCGACGGCGGCACCGTCGGCCCGTCCCGCCACCTTCGGCTGCACCGCGCCCATGACGCGGCCCATGGCCTTCATGCCGTCCTCGGCGACGCCCAGCTCGGCGATCGTCGTGCTCACGACCTCGGCGATGGCCGCCTCGTCGAGCTGCTCGGGCAGGTACTCGGCGATGACCGCCGCCTCGGCCCGCTCCTTCTCCGCACTCTCGGCGCGACCGCCCTCCTCGAAGGCGAGCGCCGCCTCGCGGCGGCCCTTGGCCTCCTTGGTGAGCACCTGGGTGACCTCCTCGTCACTGAGCTCGCGCGCGGTGTCACCGGCCACCTCGGCCTTGCTGAGTGCGGTCAGCACCATCCGCAGCGTCGAGGCGCGCGCCTTGTCCCGCGCCTTCATCGCAGCGGTGAGGTCGGTGCGCAGCTGATCCTTGAGAGTGCCCATGGCGGCAAGGGTATGTCGCACCGTGTGGCAGCCTTGCCACGTGCCCTTCCTCTCGATTCCGCGCGTGCTCGGCGCCGGTGCGGCCTCCGGCGCCGCGGTGACGGCGTACGCCGCATGGGAGGCGCGGCAGTACACCCTGCGGCGCTACGAGCTGCCCCTGCTCCCGGCCGGCATGCGGCCGCTGCGGGTGCTCCAGCTCAGCGACCTCCACCTTGTGCCGGGGCAGCGTGCCAAGCAGGACTGGGTACGCCGCCTGGGCGACCTGGCGCCCGACCTCGTCATCGACACCGGGGACAACCTCGCCCACCGCGACGCGGTGCCGGCGGTGCTGGACTGCTTCGCGCCGCTGCTGGACCGGCCGGGCGTCTTCGTGCACGGCTCCAACGACTACTTCTCCCCCGGCTTGCGCAACCCGCTGGCCTACCTGCTGCCCGACGACGGCAAGCGCCGCACGGACCTGCCGCCGCTGCCGTGGGGCGACCTGAGCGACGGCTTCCGCGCCGCCGGGTGGCACGACCTGACGAACCGTCGCGAGACGGTGCGGGTCGGCGAGACCTCGATCGCGTTCGCCGGTGTCGACGACCCGCACCTGGGCTACGACGACCTCCCCGCGGTGGCGGGACAGGCGGATCGGACGGCCGACGTCCGGCTCGGGATCACGCACGCGCCGTACCTCCGGGTGCTGGACCAGTACGCCGCCGACGGCTACGAGGCGATCATTGCCGGCCACACCCACGGCGGCCAGGTGTGCCTGCCCGGCGGCCGTGCCCTCACCACCAACTGCGACCTCGAGCCGGAGCGGGCGCGGGGACTGCACCGGCACCCCGCGGACTCGATGCCGGGCGAGCCGGGTTCGGCGTGGCTGCACGTCTCGGCGGGCCTCGGCACGCACCCCCAGATCCGGTTGCGTCTGGCCTGCCGACCCGAGGCAACGCTGCTCACGCTGCTCCCGCGGGACTGACCGACCTCGATTGCGGGACCGCCCGACGGCTCGGGTATGCTCCCGTACTCGAGAGCCTCCCGGAGTGGGGGCTCTCATCGGGCTGTAGCGCAGCTTGGTAGCGCGCCTCGTTCGGGACGAGGAGGCCGCAGGTTCAAATCCTGTCAGCCCGACCACGTGATGTCTCGCGACATCGTGAACCCGGCGGACCGAGCGGTACGCCGGGTTCGGTCGTTCTCGGCCCGCTTCGGTGCGCGGTCGCTCAGTCCTCGTGGGCTCCGGATCCGGCGTGGCCCTCGTCGGGGACGTCGCAGACCAGCGGCGGGCCGGCCACCGCACAGTGGTTGAGGTGGTGGCGAGCGGTGGCCGTGGGGCCGGCCACCGGTGCCGCGGCGTACGGCTCACCCCTGCCACCCTCGGCGACGAGCGCGTCGGCACGGACACTCACCAACGCCAGCACCCCACCGACCAGCAGCACCACGGCGGCCACCAGCATCGCCCGGTCGAAGGCGGTGTCGAAGACGTCGGGGTCGGCGTAGTCGGCCCCCGTGAGCCCGACGAGCACCGGGATCACCGCGACGGCCGCCAGGCCACCGGTCCGGGCGACCGCGTTGTTGACCCCGGAGGCCAGCCCGGCGTGGCGCTCGGGCACCACCGCGAGTGCCGTGGCCGTCAGCGGTGCCACCATCACCGCCAGGCCGAGCCCGAACAGCAGCACCGGCGGGAGGACCTCGCGGACGTAGCGAGCGTCGGCATCGATGCCCAGCATCCACACCAGCGCGGCGGCGCAGACGACCGGGCCCGCCGCCATCTGCAGTCGCGGCCCGATCCGGCTGGCGAGCTCGCCCGACCGTGCGGAGAGCGCCAGCATCACCAGCGTGACGGGCAGCAGCGCCGCGCCCGCGGCCACGGGCCCGAAGCCCGAGACCACCTGCAGCTGCACGACCAGCAGGAAGAACACCACCCCCAGGGCACCGTAGACCACGAACGTCACCGCGTTGACGGCGCCGAACTGCCGCGAGGCGAGGATGGAGGGCGGCAGGACGGGGTGCGACGTCCGCCGCTCCAGCAGCCAGAACGCCGCCCCCGCCAGCAGGCCCACCGCCAGCGCCAGTCCGACCGCGGCCGTGACGCCCTGCTCGCCGCCACCGATCGCGGCGTAGGTCAGGCCGGCGAGTGCGGTCGCGGCCAGCGCGGACCCGGCCCAGTCGATCCCGCCGGTGTCCTCGCTGTCGCGGCTCTCAGGCACGTGGCTCCACAGCACCCACAGCACCACCAGCGCGAGCGGCACGTTGATCAGGAACACCCACCGCCACGACACGCTCGCCACCAGCCAGCCGCCCAGGAACGGCCCGATCGCGGTCGCCACCCCACCCAGCCCCGACCACGCACCGATCGCCCGGCCGCGGTCATCCGCTGCGAAGCTCGCCTGCAGGATGGCCAGGCTCGCCGGCGTCAACAGCGCGCCGCCCACCCCCTGCAGCACCCGGGCGGCGACCAGGAGCTCGGCGTTCGGGGCGATGCCGCACAGCACCGACGCGACGGCGAACCACGCCACACCGACCGCGAACACGCGCCGCCGACCGAAGCGGTCCCCCAGCGTGCCCCCGAGCAGGATGAACGACGCCAACGTCAGGGCGTAGCCGCTCACGACCCACTGAAGCACTGCGAAGTCGGCGTCGAGGTCCTCGCCGAGCGCCGGGAGCGCCACGTTGACGACGGTGGCGTCCACCCCGGCCATGCCCGAGCCGAGGACGGCCGCGGCCAGCACCCACCGCCCCTCGGTCGTGCCCCACCGGATCGGGGCGGAGGTCGCCACCACGGGTCGATTCGACCACGCCGGACCCCCGTCGACAACCGCGGTGACGCTGCCCGCGGAGTGGCTCATGACCGCACCGTGGCGAGGGGTCCATGACACACTGCTCCTCATGTCAGACGAGCAGGACAAGCTGAAGGTCAGCTTGGAGCCACCGAAGCTGTTCGGTCGTAAGAAGAAGTCCGGTCGGGGCGACGACACCGGATCCGCGTCCGAGCACCCGGAGCCTGCTCCGACCGCCGAGGAGCCCACGACCGAGGCCGAGGACGCTCCCACCGAGGCACCGGCGCCGGCGGAGGCCGCCGCTGGCGAGGACGAGCCCGAGCACACCGCCCACACCGACCACGCAGCCTTCGCGCCCCCGGAGACCGCCGAGGTCCCGACGGCGGACCCTGCGGAGGCCGAGGACGCCGACGCGCCGGTCGAGAGCCGGCCGGAGAGTCGTCCGTCATCGGCACCGGCCGCACAGGAGACCAGCGTGCTGCCGCCCGTGGCCGACGACGAGCCGATCATCGACGAGATCGAGACCGGTCTCGACGAGGACGAGGACGACTTGGCGCCGGTGGCCGCCGCCCCGGCAGCGGCCGCGTCCGGCCCGTCGCTCCTGCAGCGGGTCCGCGACCGGGTCGGCGACCTGGTGCGCAACGACGGCGACGACAGTGACGGTGGAAGCAGCGGCGGCCCGGCGTCACCGGGCTCCGACGAGGACGACTCCTCGACGACCGCCGTGCCGATGCTCGACCACTACCCCGCCGCGGTCCTCACCGGAGCCATCGTCGGCCTGGGCATGGTCGTGCTGACCTGGCTCTCGCTGCGCGGCTGCGAGGCCATCCGCGGCACCGCGACGTGTGGCGGGGGGCCCGGCTTCCTGCTGCTGGTGGCGATGTTCATCGTGAGCGTGATGCTCGGCAGCGCCATCCTGAAGAGCTTCGACGTGCCCGACCCCGGCAGCAGCAGTTTCCTCGCCGTCGGCCTGGTCGCCGTCGTCGCGCTGCTGCTGCTCATCGACGTGCTCGACCACTGGTCGTCGCTGGTGGTGATCCCCGTCGTCACCGTCGGGGCGTACGCCCTCTCGGTCTTCGTCACCAAGACCTTCGTCGAACCGGAGAGTTAGCCACCCGGGTCGAGTCGGCGCCAACTCGGCCCACAATTGCGTCGAGTCGGCGCGAACTCGTCGAGTTCGCGCCGACTCGGCACGTGGGTGGCTCAGCGAGCCGCGGCGATGATCTCCGCGAGCTGGACCGTGTTGAGCGCAGCGCCCTTGCGCAGGTTGTCACCGGCGACGAACAGCGCCAGGCCACGGTCGTCGGGGACGCCCGGGTCCTGCCGGAGCCGGCCGACGTACGACGGGTCGTTGCCCGCCGCCTGCAGCGGCGTCGGGATGTCCGCGAGCTCCACGCCCGGGGCCGCCTCGAGCAGCTCGCGGGCCCGGTCGGGGGTCATCGCCTCGGAGAACTCGGCGTTGATCGCCAACGCGTGTCCGGTGAACACCGGGACCCGCACGCAGATGCCCGACACCGGCAGCTCCGGGATGCCGAGGATCTTGCGGGACTCGTTGCGGAGCTTCTGCTCCTCGTCGGTCTCACCGGTGCCGTCGTCGACGATCGAACCGGCCATCGGCAGCGCGTTGAACGCGATCGGCCGCTCGTAGACCTGCGGCTCGGGGAAGGACACCGCCGACCCGTCGTAGGCCAGCTCGCGCGCCTTGTCACCCGCGGCCTCGACCCCACCGGCCAGCTCCTCGACGCCGGCGATGCCGGAGCCGGAGACGGCCTGGTAGGTCGCGGCGATCAGCCGCACCAGGCCGGCCGCGTCGTGCAGCGGCTTGAGCACCGGCATGGCGGCCATCGTGGTGCAGTTCGGGTTGGCGATGATGCCCTGCCCGGCCGCGATGACCTCGTCCATGGCATCGGGGTTGACCTCGGAGACCACCAGCGGGATCTCGGGGTCCTTGCGGAAGGCCGAGGAGTTGTCGACCACGATCACGCCGGCCTCGGCGAACTTCGGCGCCAGCGCGCGGGAGGTCGCCCCGCCCGCGGAGAACAGCGCGATGTCCAGGCCGGTCGGGTCCGCCGTCGAGGCGTCCTCGACGGTGACCTCGCGGTCACCGAACTGCAGCACCTTGCCCGCGGAGCGCGCCGAGGAGAAGAAGCGGACCTCGTCGATGGGGAAGTCACGCTCGAGCAGGATCTGTCGCATCGCGACGCCCACCTGGCCGGTGGCGCCCACGACTCCCAGGTTCACCATGTCGCTCGCCTCCCGATCAGCGGCCGGTGCCGCCGTAGACGACGGCCTCGACCTGGTCGGCATCGAGCTCGAACGCCGTGTGCACGGCGGCGACGGCGGCATCCACCTCGGTCTCGGACACGACGACCGAGACACGGATCTCGGAGGTCGAGATCATCTCGATGTTGACGCCCGCGTCGGCCACGGCCTTGAAGACCTTCGCCGAGATGCCCGGGTGGGAGCGCATGCCGGCGCCGACCAGCGACACCTTGCCGACCTTGTCGTCGTAGGTGAGGGAGTCGTACTCGATCTCGGCCTTGATGCCCTCGAGGGCGGAGGTGGCCTTCTTGCCGTCCGCCCCGGGGAGGGTGAAGGAGATGTCGGTCTTGTTGGTGCTGGCCGCGGAGACGTTCTGCACGATCATGTCGATGTTGATCTGCGCGTCGGCCAGGACCTCGAAGATGCGGGCGGCCGTGCCGACCTTGTCGGGTACGCCGACAACGGTGATCTTGGCCTCGCTGCGGTCGTGGGCCACGCCCGCGATGATCGGTGCTTCCATGGTTCTCTCCTGTTCGAGCCGGGCCTCGTCATCGATGCTGCCGGCGACCGTGGTGCCCTTCAGCTCACTGAAGGACGAGCGAACGTGGATCGGGAGGAAGTGGCGGCGGGCGTACTCCACCGACCGCAGGTGCAGGACCTTCGCGCCGTTGGCAGCGAGCTCGAGCATTTCCTCGAAGGTGACGGTGTCGAGCTTCTTCGCGCTCGGCACGATGCGCGGGTCGGCCGTGAAGACGCCGTCGACGTCGGTGTAGATCTCGCACACGTCGGCGTCCAGCGCGGCGGCCAGCGCCACGGCGGTGGTGTCGGTGCCGCCACGACCCAGGGTGGTGATCTCCTTGGTGTCCTGGCTGACGCCCTGGAAGCCGGCGACGATGACGATGTGCCCGTCGCCGATGGCCTCGGTGATGCGACCGGGCGTGACGTCGATGATCTTCGCCTCGCCGTGCATCGAGTCGGTGATGACACCGGCCTGGGAGCCGGTGAAGGACCGGGCGGTGTAGCCCAGGTCGGCGATGGCCATCGCCACGAGCGCCATCGAGATGCGCTCACCGGAGGTCAGCAGCATGTCGAGTTCACGCGCCGGCGGCATCGGGCTCACCTGGTCGGCGAGGTCGAGCAGCTCATCGGTGCTGTCACCCATCGCGGAGACGGCGACGACGACATCATTGCCGGCCTTCTTGGCCTCGGTGATGCGGCGCGCCACCCGCTTGATCGCATCGGCGTCCGACAGCGACGAACCGCCGTACTTCTGTACGACTATGCCCACGGGGGCTCAACTCCTGAAGTTGATCGGGAAGAGTGTTCCGAACCCATCCCAGCACAACTGGGACGCGAACCCCATTCTAGGGAGCCGTCACGCCTCCGGGGAGGTGGCGTCCAGCACAGCCTCCGCGGCGTCGATCTGGTCCTGCTCGGAGGCGTTGTCGACGTCGAGGCGGTCGTGGGAGACCACCGAGTGCAGCGCCTTCTGCACCGCACTGGCCAGCGACCCCCAGTTGGAGACGTAGGAGAACTGCCACCACCACATGGCCTCGTCCACGTCGCCGGCGCGGTGGTGGCGCATGCCGTTCTCCAGGTCCGCCGCGATGGCGGTCAGGTCGTCGGCGAGGCTGCTCACCACCAGCTCGGGCTGGTAGGGGTCGAGCACGTGGCTGTAGACGTCGGCGTTGCCCAGCAGCTCACCGAGCTGCATGCGGACGTCGTCGAAGTCGGCATCGGGTCCCACGTCGGGCTGGAACTCCCCCAGCGGCGTGATGTCGCGCTGGGCACCCAACCGCGCACCCGCCAGCGACACCTGGCTGACCTGGAGCAGCAGCAGCGAGACCGCCTCGTTGCCGGTCGCCTCACGGGTGATGGCGGTGAGTGCGTCGAGGAAGGCCTGGAAGGAGGCGGCCAGGTCGTCGGCGAGGCGGACGTTCTGCGCCTCGACCTCGACCATGGCGCGCAGCGCGGCGTGGGCCGGGAACTCCCCCGTCGGCGTCTCGGAGCGATCGCTGATCATGTCGCCGCCTGCCTTCCCACGAATGCGCGTCCCAGGGTGACCTCGTCGGCGTACTCCAGGTCACCGCCTACGGGCAGTCCACTCGCCAAACGGGTCACGCGCAACCCCATCGGCTCCAACATGCGCGTGAGATAGGTCGCGGTGGCCTCGCCCTCGAGGTTGGGGTCGGTGGCCAGGATCACCTCGGTGACGCTGCCGTCGCCCAGCCGCGTCAGCAGCTCACGGATGTGGAGCTGCTCGGGACCGATGCCGTCGATGGGCGAGATCGCGCCGCCCAGCACGTGGTAGCGGCCCTTGAACTCGCGGGTGCGCTCGATGGCGACGACGTCCTTGTACTCCTCGACCACGCACAGCACGCTGCCGTCGCGACGCGGGTCGGCACAGATGCGGCACTGGTCGGCCTCGGCGACGTTGAAGCAGATGCTGCAGAACTTCACCTTCGCCTTGACCTCGATCAGCACCTCGGCGAGGCGGCGTACGTCGGCCTCCTCGGACTGCAGCAGGTGGAAGGCGATGCGTTGGGCGCTCTTGGGACCGACACCGGGCAGCCGGCCGAGCTCGTCGATGAGGTCCTGGACGACCCCTTCGTACATCACTGGAAGCCCAGCGGTCCCGAGGAACCGCCGCCCTCGCCGGGCAGTCCGGGCATGCCGCCGCCGGCGAGCGGGCCCATCTTCTCGGCGGCCATCGTGTCGGCCTTGGCGCGGGCGTCGCGGTAGGCGGCGACGATCAGGTCGCTCAGGTCCGCGAGCGACTCGGCGTCGGAGCCGTCGACCTGACCGGGCTGGATCGCGACGTTCTTGAGCTCGCCGACACCGCTGACGGTCACGGTCACGGCACCGCCGGCGACCGTGCCGTCGACGGTCGCCTCCTCCAGCTCGGCCTGGGCGGCCTGCAGGCCCTCCTGCATCTGCTGGGCCTGCTGCATCAAGGCGTTGATGTCGAGGCCGCCGCCACCGCCGAGGGCGTCGAAGGGGTTCTCACTCATGGGGCACCTCTCAGGGTCCGGGTCAGTTGTTGGGTGTCTCTTCGATCATGGTGGCGCCCAGCTCGCGCTCGAGCAGGTCGCCGGTGTCCATCGACTCCACGTCGGCGTCGTCGGGCCGGACGTCGGCGTCGGGGTCCTCCGGCGGCGCCTCCTCGGCCTCGGCCGTCTGCTGGGCGATCTGCTCACGGCGCGAGAGCCGCTCCGGCTCCTCGACCGAGGTCGGCGGGGGCGGAGTCGGCGGCGGCTCGGGCGGCGGAGCCGCGGACGGGTCGGCGCCGGCGTCGTCGATGGTCTCGATGCGCCACGACGCGCCGATGACGTCGGTGATGGCCTGCTTGACCACGTCGAGGTGGCCGCCCTCGAAGCTCTGCCGGGCTCCGGTGTTGGTGAAGCCCAGCGTCAGCGTGGCGCCGTCGAAGCCGACGACCTGGGAGTGGTTGGTCAGGTGGATCCAGGTCACCCGGCGGCGCCGCTTGACCGCCTCGATGACGTCGGGCCAGAGGCGGCGTACGTCGACCAGGCTGAGGCCGTCGCCGCCGGCCGGGGCCGTGCTCGGCGCCGGGGCGGGTGCGGGGGCCGAGGTCGGCCCCGCGGGGGTCTCGACGGGCTCGACCGCCGGGGAGGGCTCGGGACTCGAGGTGGGCTCGGGCCGCACGGTGGGCTCGGCGGGGGTCTCGGCAGGCTCGACCACCGATGTGGGCTCGGGAGTCGGAGCGGACTCGGGCGTCGGGGTCGGCTCGGCCACGGGGGCGGGCTCGGCGCGCTCGGGCATGGCGCGCTCGACACGGTCGGGCTCGGGACGGTCCTGGCCGGGGATCGCGGGCTCGGCCGGGGCTGCTGCTGACGGAGTGCCGGTGATGGACACCCGGCGCTCGAGCCGGTCGAGCCGGGCCATCACACCCTCGGTGCTGTGGTCGGCGGCCGGGAGGAGCACCCGCGCGCAGATCAGCTCCAGCAGCAGTCGCGGGGCGGTGGCGCCGCGCATCTCGGTCAGGCCGGTCGCGACGAGGTCGGCCGCCCGGGTGAGCTCGGCGCGACCGAACCGGCCCGCCTGCGCGACGAGGCGCTCCCCCGCGTCGCTGGGGACGTCGATCAGGCCGGAGGCCGGCGCCTCGGGGACCGCGGCGACGATCACCAGGTCACGCAGCCGCCGGAGCAGGTCCTCGGTGAAGCGCCGGGGGTCCTGCCCGGTCTCGATGACGCGGTCCACCACGCCGAACACCGCCGCACCGTCACCGGCCGCGAAGGCGTCGACGACGTCGTCGAGCAGCGTGTCGGGGGTGTAGCCGAGGAGTCCGGTCGCGAGCTGGTGGGTGACCCCGTCGGCGCCGGCGCCGGAGAGCAGCTGGTCGAGCACCGAGAGGGTGTCGCGGGCCGACCCGCCACCGGCACGCACCACCAGCGGGATCGCGGCCGGCTCGATCGGGACGTCCTCCTTCTCGCACAGCTCGGTGAGGTAGGAGGAGAGCAACCGCGGCGGGATGAGCCGGAACGGGTAGTGGTGGGTGCGGGAGCGGATGGTCGGGATGACCTTCTCGGGCTCGGTCGTGGCGAAGATGAACCGCAGGTGGGGCGGCGGTTCCTCGACGAGCTTGAGCAGGGCGTTGAAGCCCTGCGGGGTGACCATGTGGGCCTCGTCGATGATGTAGACCTTGTAGCGGCTCTTGACCGGCGCGAAGAACGCCTTCTCCCGCAGGTCGCGCGCGTCGTCGACACCACCGTGGGACGCGGCGTCCATCTCGATCACGTCGATCGAGCCCGGTCCACCGCGGGCCAGGTCCTGGCAGCTCTCGCACTCCCCGCAGGGGTCGGCCACCGGCGCCTGCTCGCAGTTGAGTGCGCGCGCGAGGATGCGGGCGCTGGTGGTCTTGCCGCAGCCGCGGGGCCCGGAGAAGAGGTAGGCGTGGTTGACCCGGTTGCCGGCGAGCGCGGCGCGCAGCGGCTCGGTCACGTGCTCCTGCCCGATGACCTCGGCGAAGGTCTCGGGCCGGTAGCGGCGGTACAGCGCAAGCGGGGACTCCACGCATCGGAGCCTACTGACCGCCACCGACGCCCGACACCCCGAGAGGGGCGTCCACGGATGCCGCGGTCAGAGCGTGCGCCAGTGGGTGACCAGCCCGCCGGCGTCGTCGAGGACGTGCACGGCCAGGCTCGGCCCGAGGTCGTGGGTGATGGGCGCCCACCCCGCGCCCTCCTGCTCCTGGTCCAGGGTGACCGTCGAGGCCACCCCACCGCCGATCCGCAGCGGCAGGCCGGCGTACGACGTCGCCGCAGCCGTGTGGGCGTGGCCGGTCAGGACGGCCGCGACGTCCGCATGCGCCGCCAGCACGTCGGCGAGCTCGTCGGGGTCGTCGAGGCGGATCGGGTCCATCCGTCCCATGTGGAGGTCGACGGGTGGGTGGTGGAAGCAGACGATCGCGGGTTCGCCGGGTGCCCGCGCGGCCAGCTCGCGGTCCAGCCGGTCCAGGCTGGCGCGCTGCAGGTGGCCGTGGTCGATGCGGCGCCCGTCCCGGGCCGGCACCAGCGAGTCGAGCAGGCAGAACAGCACGCCGCCCACCCGGACGTACTCGTCCAACGGCTCCGCGGGCGGGTGCTCCGGCTCCCCGCGGAAGGCCGCGTAGTGCTGCCGCACGTCGTGGTTGCCCGGGCACCACAGCACGGGCGCCGGCCCCGGCCAGCCGGCGAAGACCCGGGTCGCCTCGGCGTACTCCTCCGGCGTCCCGTGGTCGGCGACGTCCCCGGTCACGACCAGCACGTCGACCGGCGGAACGAACGCGGCGAGGTGGGCGAGCACCCGCTTGCTGCGCTCGACGGCCGAGGGATCGCCGCCGAAGTGGGTGTCGGTGAGGTGGCCGATGACGAGCACCACCCCAGCGTGGCACGTCCGGAACGACAAGGCCCCCCACGTACCCGGCAGAGCATGCTTACCCTTGCTGCCTTCCGGCCCTGGGGGATTCGGCACGATGCCGCCACGTGGGGGGTTGCCCCAACTCTAGGCGAGGCGCGGCCGGCACCCCAAAGTTGGGGGGATCGGGCGTGCTCCCGTGGCACGGCGACGCGGCCCGTGCTTCACTCAGCGGATGGAGCTGCGCGAGCGGAGCCTGACCCGGCCCGACGGTCGCACCGTCGCGTGGACCGAGTACGGCGACCCCGCCGGCCAGCCGCTCCTCCGCGTCCCGGGCACCCCGGGCTCCCGTTACCCCGTCCTCGCCGACCCCACCCCGTGGGACGACCGCGACCTCTGGGTCATCAGCACCGAGCGGCCCGGCTTCGGGGCGTCCACCCGGCTGCCCGGCCGCGGCTTCAGCGAGCACGCCGACGACCTCGTCGCGATCCTCGACGAGATCGGCGTCGAGCAGGTGCCGGTGCTGGGTGGCAGCGGTGCGGCGCCGCACATCCTGTGCCTGTGCGCGCGCCATCCCGCCCGGGTCGCCGCGGCGACCATCGAGGTGGGGCTCGCACCGCCGCGCGAGGAGGAGGTCGAGGAGATGATCGAACTCAACCGGCGCGTCTTCACCGCCGCCCGGCTCGGCGACCGCGCCACCGTCGCCGAGCTCACGAGTGCGTCCCACGACGCGATGAGCGGGGACCCGCTGGCCGGCTTCCGGTCGGTCATGGATTCCGCACCGCCCGACGACCAGGCCGTGATGCGCGACGCGGGCTGGCAGGAGGCGTTCGCACGCAACGTCACCGAGGCGCTGGCCCAGGGCCCCGAGGGCTGGGTGGACGAGGCCATGGCGCTCGGCGGCGACTGGTCCGACGTCGACGTGGCGCAGGTCCACACCTCGCTGACCTGGTTCCACGCGGCCGGCGACCGCAACGCTCCGCTCGCCGCCGCCCACCGCCTGGTCGGGCAGCTGCCCTCGGCGACGCTGGTGGAGTGGCCCGCGGAGGTCGGGCACCTCTACGGCCACCGCCACGAGGGCGAGGTCCTCGACGAGCTCCTCGCCCGCTGCGGCACGTGAGGTCGGCGGCCGGAGCCGATTTCGGACGACCCGCCCGCCACAGGTAGCCTCCTCTGCGGAGGTATCGCCTAGTGGCCTATGGCGCTCGCTTGGAACGCGGGTTGGGTTAACGCCCTCGGGGGTTCGAATCCCCCTACCTCCGCCGACACCGGAGTCGTGGGATCCAGCGAGGCCACCGTCCTCGCTGGGCCCCGCGACCCGGCCACTCACAGGCGGATGCGTACGCCGGTGCTCTCCTCGCTCAGGTCCCACAGCTTCGCGGCCAGCGCCTCGTCGCGCGCCGAGCGGCTCAACCGGGCCGGGCCGATCGGGCCGCGGGACTCGCCCCGCTTCTGCGGTCCGGTGTAGGAGCCGGGCTCGCCCGCCGTGGCGGCGTACAGCGTCGGGTCCGCGCCGCGGGCGGCGGACTGGAAGACCAACGGCATCGCCAGCGGCGCGACCAGCCGCACGATCGGGTTCGCGCCCATGCCGTCGCGGGAGGCGACCAGGTTGGTGGCCGAGATCCCGGGGTGGGCGGCCGTGCTCACCAGCGGGGCCCCGGCGGCCACGCTGCGGCGGTGGAGCTCCTGGGCGAAGAGCAGGTTGGCCAGCTTGCTGTGGCCGTAGTAGCGGTTGGCGTCGTAGCCCGCTGCCGGGTTGGCCTCGACCACGTGCTCGTCGCCGGCGTGGTGGGCGATCGAGGAGACGGTGACCACGCGCGGCGCCGCCTGGGCCATCAGCGTGGGCAGCAGCAGTCCGGTCAGGGCGAAGTGGCCCAGGTGGTTGGTGCCGAACATCAACTCGTGGCCGTCCCCGGTCTCCCGGAACGCCGGCGGCCGCATGACGCCCGCGTTGTTGACCAGCAGGTCCAACGGCCCCTGCCACCGCTCGGCGAAGGCGCGCACCGAGGCCAGCGAGGAGAGGTCGAGGTGCTCGACCCGCGTCTCACCGGGCATGCCGGACCGTGCCTTCTCCCCCGCCTCGACGTTGCGGCACGCCAGCACGACGTGGGCGCCGTGGGCAGCCAGCTCGTGGGCGGTCACCTCGCCGATGCCGGCGTTGGCACCGGTCACGACGGCGGTCGTGCCGGTGAGGTCGGGCAGGTCCTTCGCAGTCCAGGCCATGGCTCTCCTTCGCGACGATTCCCGGAGACGGTACCCCCGGTGCCCCGTGCCTGCCGCCGCGACGACGGCCGCCCCGCTCAGTACTTGCCGTCGTAGGGCAGCAGCGCCATCTCGCGCGCGTTCTTGATCGCCGCGGTCACGGCGCGCTGCTGTTGCGGCGTGAGGCCGGTGACGCGGCGCGCGCGGATCTTGCCCCGGTCGGACAGGAACGTGCGCAGCAGGTCGACGTCCTTGTAGTCGACGGTCGTCACGTGGGGCGGCAGCAACGCCCGCTTGGCGCGGGCGGGACGGCGCGGACGGGGGGTCGGCTTCATCGGGTGCTCCTCGTCGGTCGGTGCGGTCGCGCGGGGCGGGTCGGTCGGTCCAGCGATGAGGACGGCGAGGCGGACCACGGCCATCCGGTGCAGCAGGCGGGGGCTCACCAGCTGGACTTCCTGATGCCGGGCAGCTCGCCGCGGTGGGCCATCTCGCGGAAGCGGATGCGTGAGGTGCCGGTCAGTCGGACGTAGCCGCGGGGACGCCCGTCCACCTGGTCCCGGTTGCGCAGCCGCGTGGGCGATGCGTCCCGCGGCAGGCGGTCGAGCGCGCGCACGGCCGCGGCGAGCTCGGGCGTCCCGGGGGCGGCGCGGCGTACGGCGTCCTTGAGTTCCGCTCGGCGGGCGGCGTACGCCGCGACCGTCCGCCGGCGACGGGCCTCGGCGGCGATCTTGCTGCGCTTGGCCATCAGCGTTCCTCCTTGAACTCGACGTGGCGCCGGACGACGGGGTCGAACTTGCGCAGCACCATCCGGTCGGGGTCGTTGCGGCGGTTCTTGCGCGTGACGTAGGTGTAGCCGGTGCCGGCGGTCGACCGCAGCTTCACGATCGGACGGACTTCGCTGCCCTTGCGCGCCATCAGAACCGCTCGCCTCGCCGCTGCAGGTCCGCCACCACGGCGTCGATGCCACGTCGGTCGATCGTCTTGATGCCGCGGGCGCTGACCCGCAGCGTGACGTGGCGCTGCAGGCGCGGCACCCAGTAGCGCTTGCGCTGGACGTTGACGTCGAAGCGGCGACGAGTGCGGCGGTGGGAGTGGGACACACGGTTGCCGAAGGCGGGGCTCGCTCCGGTGACCTGGCAGACCTGGGACACGGCGTTCCTCCTCATGGGGTACTATTGAGAATGATTCTCATTCTAACCATACGGAGGTAGCCGATGAGGCAGGGGATCCACCCCGACTACGGGCACGTCGCGTTCCGCGACCGCAGCACCGGCCACGTGCTGGTCACCCGATCCACGCTCGCCGGCCGGGTCGACCCCGACCACACCGTCGAGTTCGACGGCGTGACGCACCCGGTGGTCGACGTCGACGTCAGCCGGCACAGCCACCCCTTCTGGACCGGCCGTGGCCGTGTGGTCGACACCGAGGGCCGTGTCGAGAAGTTCGAGCGCCGCTACGGCCGCAGGGAGGTGCCCTGATGCGCGTCCCCGTCGTCCTCCTCGCCGGCGTCGACCCCGCCCCGATGGCCGCGACCCTGGTCGGACTGCAGTTCGACCTGCCCGGCGCCGTCGCGGTGCGCCACCACATCGACGTCGACCGTCAGGTCCTCACCCGGACCGTCAGCGACATCACCGGCGTGCTCGAGGAGCACGAGACGCTGCTGGAGCACGCGTGCGTCAGCTGCGCGATCCGCGAGGACATCCTGCCCACCCTCGAGCGGCTGGCCCGCGACGGACGGTGGCAGAGCATCGTCTCGCACCTGCCGGTCGGCGCCGAGCCCGCCAACCTGTGCGGCGCGCTGGCGTGGGACACGCGGCTCGCGCGGTTCCTGCGGGTCTCGGCCGTGGTGACCGCTGCCAGCGCGAGCCACCCCGTGCGGGACCTGCTCAGCGACGACCTGCTCGTCGACCGGGGCCACCACTGCGCCGAGGAGGACCGGCGCGGCGTCGGCGAGGTGCTCGCCGCGATGGTGGAGTACGCCGACGTCGTCGTCTTCGACGACACCCCCGACGCCGCGGCCCACGGACTCGTCGCGGCGCTGGCACGCCCCGACGCCACCGTCATGGCCGGCAGCCACGACCTCGACGCCGCCACCCTCACCGGCCACCTGCACCGCCATCGTCGGACCAGCGAGTGGACCGACCCCACGCGGCGCGAGGCCCTGCCGCGCCTGCAGGCCGAGGGCGTGTGGCGGCTGGACCTGCAGTCACTCCAGCCCTTCCACCCCGAGCGACTGCTGGAGTCCCTCGAGCTCCTCGGCGGCGGCAACCACCGCTCGCGCGGCTGCTTCTGGCTCCCCACCCGCCCCGACCGGGCCGTGGAGTGGGACGGCGCCGGGGGCCAGCTCTGCATCGGCGACCACGCCGGCTGGGGACGGCGTACGCCGTTCACCCGGCTGGTGCTGACCGGCGTCGGCGTCCCGCCGGCCCACCTGCGGGAGAGCTTCGACCGCCTGCTCATGACCGCCGAGGAGGGTGAGCGGCTGTCCCGGTCGCCCGACGAGGACGGCTTCGAACCGTGGCTCGGTCCGATCCGGAAGGTGGCGTGATGGCGGTCCCCAAGCGACGGACCTCCCGCAGCCGGACCCGGCACCGCCGTGCGCAGTGGCGTGCCGCGGCACCGGCGCTGGTGCCGGTCACCGTCGACGGCACGACGCACCGGGTGCCGCGGCGGCTGGTGCGGACGGTCCACGCCGGTCTCGTCGACCCGGCCACCGGAAGGAGGACGTGATGAAGGTGCGCAACTCGCTCCGGTCGCTGAAGAACCAGCCCGGCGCCCAGGTCGTGCGGCGCCGCGGGCGCACGTACGTGATCAACAAGCAGAACCCGCGCTTCAAGGGCCGTCAGGGCTGACCCTCCCCGCGCGCTGCGTCAGCGGCAGGCGGTGCGGACGTAGGCGTCGTACGCCGCGTCCGCACCGTCGAGCGTGCTCGCCTCCACCCCGCCGGGGACCGCGGACTCGCTGAGCACCAGGCCGAGCGCGGCATAGGTGGCCGCCAGCTCGGCGTACAGGCCACCGACGGCGAGGGTGCTCATCGCGTCGGGCACCCCGAGCGTGACCATCCGGTCGGCCTCCTCGCGCAGTGGCTCGCGGCGGTCGTCGTCCTCGGCGTGTCGCTCGCGGGCGGCGACCCACTCCCGGTGCGCCGCACAGAACGTCGCCTCGTCCGGCGCGCGGGCCGGCGCCGCTGTCGGCACGACGGTCGGCGAGGCCGTCGTGTCCGGTGGGGCGTCACGGGTGCGCACCGGGTCCGGCCGGACGAGGAGCACGAGGACGGCGACGGCGACGAGCAGCGCGCCGAAGCCCAGCCGCACTCCCGGGCCCGGCGACGGCCGACCGCCGTCCGGGCTCACTCGTAGGGACGCTTCGGCTCGTCGATCAGGGTGAGGTCGGTGACGTCCAGCGCCGGATCGTCCGCAGCGACCAGGCTGACGCCGGTGCCGTCGACCCAGGTGCCCACGACCTCGACCCACTGGTCCGTCGGCGGCGCCTCCACCCCGCGGGCCGCGACCCGGAACGCGGCACCGTCCGCGGCGCAGCAGCGGATCGCGATGCGCGTGACGTACCACCCGTCGGCATCGCTGGTGACGAAGCCGCGCAGCCGGACCGTGCGCCCCGACAGCTCGCCGTCGCTGGAGGCGAGCCGGACGAAGTTGGACACGCCCACGTCGGCGATCCCACCCTCGGGCAGCGGCGCGACCGCGGCCCGGTCCTCGGCGGCGCTGACCTTGTTGACGCCGCGCTCGGCGAGGAAGGAGCCGAGGCTGGGCGGCTGGACGACCAGGCCGATCACCACCGGGAGCAGCAGCACCCAGGCGACCGGGGTGATCGGGTGGTCCTCCTCGGCGGGCCAGAGCACCGCGGTGAAGGCGAGCAGGAGCAGCAGCACCCCGCTGGCGACCAGCGGCCACCGCATCCACTCGTTGACGTAGCGGACGTACTCGTCGGTGATCCCGATCCGCAGCGTCAGCGCACCGACGGCGGTGAGCACGAGGGCCTGGGCAGCGCGGTTCACAGCATCACCCAGCCGACGAGGCAGGCGATGGTCGTGGCGAGCACGAGGACCAGCGGCACGAACTGCAGCGCGAACTGCCGGCCCCACTGGCCCGCCTCCATGGCGGCGAGCTTGACGTCCATGGCGGGCCCGACGACGAGGAAGACGAGCTTGGCGGTGTCGGAGAACGCCGTGAGGCTGACGGCGATGAATGCGTCGGCCTCCGAGCACAGCGCGACCACGAAGGCGAACGCGGCCAGCACCACCACCGAGAGCAGGAACTGGCCGGCCACCGACTCCACGATCTCCAACGGCACCAGCACCTTCACCGCGGCCGCGATCAGGGCGCCGACCACGAGGAAGCCGGCGGCGGGCAGGAAGTCGTGCCAGGCGGCGCCGACGAAGGCGCCGAGCCGGCCGTTGCCGCCGTGGGAGTGCACCGGGCCGCCGATGCGGGGCAGCCTCAGCGCCGGCAGCCGCTGGGCCAGCGCGACGTAGATCCAGCCCACCACGATCGCGACCGCCATCGAGGCGAGGAAGCGCGCGGCCACCATGTCGGTGCGGCCGGAGAACGCGACCGCGGTCGACACGATCACGGCGGGGTTGACCGCCGGTGCGGCGAGCAGGAAGGTCAGCGCGACTGCGGACGGTACGCCGCGCCGGGCCAGCCCCGAGGCGACCGGGACCGCCGCGCACTCACAGGTGGGCAGCCCGATCCCGGCGACGCCGGCGACCGGGACGGCGAGTGCGGGGTTGCGGGGGAGCAGACGAGAGACGGCCCGCTCCGACAGCAGAGCGGAGATGAGTCCGGAGAGGACCACGCCCAGCACCAGGAACGGCACCGACTGGACCACGATCGCGACGAACACCGTCGCCCACGCCTGGAAGGCCGGGGCGTCCAGTCCCGGCCCGAGCAGCCGGACGACGGGCAGCGCGGCGACGAGTACCAGCAGGACCGCCACGACCTGGCCGTCGAGCCGCCCACTCCGCGGCGGCCGCGTGGTCTGGGAAGTCATCGCGCTCAGCGTAGACGCGCTCGCGGCCGGCGCCGCGGAGGCGCGAGTCCCGCCACCCTCACTCGCGACACGGGGCACGGCCCAGCGGACACCGCGCCGCCGCGGTCGAGAGCTCGACCCCCTCGGGCAGCAGGCCGAGCCAGGCGGCCGGGACCTCCGCGGGCCGCTCCCCGGCCAGTCCCAGCCGCTCGAGCGCGGCCTCCTCGACCGGGTGTCGACGGCCGGTCTCCGCGACGAGCTGGGTGGGCCCGCTCCCTGCCCGCACCAGGGCACCGTGCCCCGGTGCGACGTACGCCGCCACCTCGCCGGGCGCGACCGGCTCCGCGGTCCGGTCGGCCGGGGAGATCGCGAGCGCGACCGACGTGCCCTCCTCCCCGCTGCGTTCCATGACGGCGCACACCTCGCCGTCCGGCACCGTCGGCGGGATCCGGACCTCCACGCCCGCGGCCGGCCCGCCGACGGGGAACAACGCCACCCACCCGGGGTCGACCTCGACCGCGGCCGCTCGCGCGACCGGCGTACCGGCGGCCACGGGATGGCGCCGGGCGGCGGTGGTGCCGTCGTAGGTGCGGCTGGTCGCGACCAGCCACCGGCGCGCGCCGTCGTCGACCACCACACCGGTGTCGGCGGTGACGGGACGGGCCGCCGGCACCTCGGTGATGTCGAGGTGCACGCCCTGTCCGCGGCCGGTGCACGCGGTCCAGCCGTCGGGCAACAGTGATCCCGGCGGCGGAACCGTCGGTGGGGCGGTGGGCAGTCCGACCGGTGGCCCGTGCGGACTCGCGGCGACCACGCTCCCCGGGACCTGCTGCGGCGAGGTGTCCCCGGCCAGGAGGCGCGCGGACGTCGCGTTGGCGACGGGCCGCAGCACGGGGCCGTCGGGGGCGTCGTCGTCGATGAGGTGGAGCGCGCCGCTGTCGGTGTCGGCGACGAGCGACGGTCCGTCCCAGTCCACCGCGTCGCGGGGCGCCACGACCGAGGCGATGAACGCGCCGACCAGCACCAGTGCGGCGAGCACGACGCCCGCCACGACGCTGCGCAGGCGGCGCGGCAGTGCCACCTCCTCCCCGCCCGGTCGCCCGTGCACCAGGGCGGCGAGCACCCGGCGCCGGTCGTGGCCCTGCGCCTCGAGCAGGTCAGCGTCGTCGGTCACCGCACCTCACCCCCGGATCGCGTCGAACCAGCCGACGGTCAGCACCAGCAGCGGCAGCAGTGCCACCACGGCGAGCGTCTCCAGCACCGCGCCCCACCGGCGCAGCCGCACCGTGGGCCGCACCCCGAGCACGAGCCCCGCGAGGGCGGCCAGCCCGACCACCGGCGCGACGAGGGCGGGGCCGGGCCCTGCCGACCCGGTCACCAGCAGCACCGCCCCGAGCGCGACCAGCGCGGCCACGCCGGCGGTGACCACCACCTGCACCTGCGGCGCGGAGCGGCGGTGCACCGCCCGCAGCAGCACGGCGACGGCACCGGTGGCGGCCAGCGCCGTCCCCCACGGCCCCAGTCGACCGACGACCGGCGCCAGTGCCACGACGGCGACGCCCAGCGCCACCTCCGCCGCGAGCAGCAGGTCGTGGCCGGTGGTGACCCGTGGCTCCAGTGCCCTGGCGTGCTCCTCCCGGGTGTCGGCGTGGAGGCCGGCCGCCCCCGACGCCAGCCGTGGGGTCGCGTTGCCGGCCAGCACCAGCACCACCAGGCCGATCGGGGCCGCCGTCGCGCGGTCGACCCCGGCGAGCACCAGCACCCCGGCGACCACGGCCACGCAGCCGACCAGTGCGGGCGGGACCGCCGGCAGCCGCAGCGCCACGCACCCCAGTGCGACGACCAGCAGCCCGGCACCCGCCGCGGCGAGCGTGGCCTCCGCCCGCCACATCGGGGCGAGCAGGGCACCGGTCACCGCCCCGTGGCAGGAGGCGAGCCAGGTGAGCACCAGGACCGTCGCCCGATCCCCGTGCCGCCGCTCCCCCACGACGGCCAGCACCACCAGCAGGCTGCCGAGCACGCCGGCGACCGTCGCCGCCGACCCGGCCGGCACCCCCGACAGCGCCGCGAGTCCCAGCCCGAGCGCGAGGACGGCCGCTGCGAGCGTCGTACGCCGCGCCGCGGCCGGGGACCACGGCGGCTGGGTCCGCTCGACCGCCTCCGCGACGGCGTCGGCCGGATCGTCGTGGCGCGCCGGCGGTGCCGCGGGAGGGCCCGCGGTGAGCAGGAGCAGTGCCCCGTCGGCCACGCCCTGCGGCCCGAGCCCGAGGTCGTCGCCCAGGCGGTCGCCGAGCACGGTCGTGAGGTCGAGCGGCTCGTGGGCGGTCGCCCCGTCGAGCAGGTCGAGCCGACCCGCGAGGTCGGGCAGCAGCTCGGCCACCGGCACGGCGGTGGGCAGCACCAGGTCGGCGCGACGGCGACCGCCCGAGACGGTCACCGACACCGACCCGGCGGCGGTGTCGGCAGTGCCGGCAGGGCCGGCAGGGCCGGCAGTGTTGGCAGGGCCGACTGGACCGGCCGGGCTCAGATCTCGAATGCCGCGGCCCCCCTGCGGTCGGCAGCGGCGTACTCGGCGTTGGACTGCTGCACGGTCAGTCGGGTCTGGTCCAGCAGGTCGCGCATCTCGGCGATCGCGCGGTCCCACTGGGACTTCGCGACGACGTAGGTCTGCTGGGCCGCGCCGGCCCAGTCGCTGCGCAGCGGCTCGAGCTCGCTCTCGAGGCGGTCCATCCGGGCGTCGATGTGGCGCACCGTCTGCTGGAGGTCGGCCGCGGCCTGCTCCAGCGCGGCGTGGTTGACGCGCATCCCGTCGAGGTTCATGGTCGTCCTCCCTCAGCCGAGCCGCTGGACCAGCGCCTGGTAGCTGCTGCCCTGCGTCTGGTCGGTGTCGACGTTGTCGGCCTCGGTGCGGCGCAGCGAGGCCTCGAACTCGTCCAGCGCGCGCACCACCGTGGCCTGCTTCTCCGTCCACGCGCGGTGGAGCAGGAAGAAGGCCTGGGCGCCGCGGCCGCCCCACTGGCCGTGGACCGCTGCGATCTGGCCGTCGAGCTGCTGGCTCATGGTGGTGAAGTCCTGCCGGGCCTCGGCGACGAGGCCGGCGGCGCGCGACAGCGTGCCGTCGCCCTGCCCGAACTGGGGTGCGTGGGTGCTCATGGTGATCCTCCTCTGCTGCGCCGGCATCGGACCGGCGCGCGGTGGAGCAGTCCTATCCAGCACGACCCACGTCGCGGAACCCCCTGCTCCGGTTGTCCACAGGCAGCGGGAAAGGCGCAGGTCAGCGGGCCGGCACCGACCTAGGCTGGACGCTCGCTCGGGACCCCGACACCAGGACGCACCGTGAACCGGACGCACGAGGAGCCACCACCCCTGCCGCGGGTGGAGCTGCGCCCGCCGCCGCCCCAGCAACCGCGCGAGGGTGCCGCCGGACTGGCGCTCAACGCCCTCCCGATGCTGGGCAGTGTCGGCTCGATCGTGCTGGTGGCCTCCTTGGGCGGGGCGAGCACGGTGACACGCTTCCTCGCCGCCGGGATGTTCGCCGGCGCCACCCTCGGTTTCGTCGCCGTGCAGGTCGACCGGCAGCGGCGCCAGCACCACCAGCGCGTCGGCAGCGCGCGCCGCTCCTACCTGCGCCACCTGGCCGTCGTACGCCGCACCGTGCGGGAGGTGGCCGCCGACCAGCGTCGCTCCGAGGAGTCGCGTCATCCCCCGCCGGCGGCGTTGGCGCGCCTGGTGGCGGAGGGGTCGCGGGTGGGGGAGCGCCGCCCCGGCGATCCGGACTTCTGGACGGCGCGGGTCGGGGTCGGCGACCGACCGCTCGCGGCGGACCTCGTCGTCCCCGGGGACGACGAGGTCGCCGAGGCCGACCCGGCGACGGCTGCCGCACTGCACCGGTTCGTGGCGGTGCACGCCCGCCAGCCAGACCTGCCGGTCGTCCTCGACCTCGCCGACCGGCCCCGGCGGGCCCTGGGCGGCGCGGACGCCCGCGGTCGCGCGCGGGCGCTGCTGTGCCAGGTCGCGGTGCTCCACGACCCCGCGCACGTCGGCATCGAGGTCGTCACCGACGACGCGAGCGCCCCGGCGTGGGAGTGGGTCAAGTGGCTCCCGCACGCCCGTGGTGCACGACGGCCGAGCGTGGAGGGTGGCCCGACGCGCCTCCTCGTCGTGGTCGACGCCGACGATGGCGCCGACTCCCCCACGCCGGCTGACCAGCCCGCCCCCGGGACGACCGTGGTCACGCTCGACCCGACCGCGGGCGCGGCGGAGGTGCTGGTGCCCGACCGGATGTCGGTGGCCGCGGCAGAGGCCGTCGCGCGGCGGCTGGCCGGACGGAGCACGGCCGGCCCCACCGCCACCGGGGACTATCTCGACCTGCTCGGCACCTCACCGTCCGCGGCCCCGCGCCGCCGCACCGTCGAGGAGCGGCTCCGGGTGCCGATCGGTCTCGACGACGCCGGCCGCCCGGTGCACCTGGACCTGAAGGAGGCGGCGCAGGGTGGCATGGGACCCCACGGGCTGGTCGTGGGCGCGACCGGGTCCGGCAAGTCGGAGTTCCTCCGGACGTTGGTGCTCGGGCTCGCGCTCACCCACACGCCCGAGGAGCTCAACCTGGTGCTGGTCGACTTCAAGGGCGGCGCGACGTTCGCGGGGATGGCCGACCTCCCCCACGCCTCGGCGGTCATCACCAACCTCGCACGCGAGCTGACACTGGTGGAGCGGATGCAGGACGCACTCGCCGGCGAGCTGACCCGGCGCCAGGAGCTGCTGCGGGAGGCCGGGAACCTCGCCTCGCTCCGCGACTACGACCGGGCGCGGGCCGAGGGCGCGGACCTGCCACCGCTGCCGGCGCTGTTCATCGTCGTCGACGAGTTCTCCGAGCTGCTCGCGGCCCGGCCGGAGTTCCTCGACCTGTTCGTGGCCATCGGCCGCCTGGGCCGCTCCCTGGGCCTGCACCTCCTGCTCGCCTCCCAGCGGCTGGAGGAGGGGCGACTGCGGGGGCTGGACTCGCACCTGTCCTACCGCGTCGGCCTGCGCACCTTCAGCGCAGCCGAGTCCCGCACCGCGATCGGCGTCGCGGACGCCCACACCCTGCCCGCCGAACCCGGCATCGGCTACCTCCGGCCGGACCCGGCGACCCTCACGCGCTTCCGGGCCGCCTACGTCTCGGGGGCGCGGGCAGCCCCCGCGCCGGTCGTCACGCAGGTGGTGCCCTTCACCGCAGCGACGCGGGACACCGTCGACGCCGAGCGGCCGGCCGCCGACAGCGAGGCGCCGACCCTGCTGGCGGAGGCCGTCGCGGCGCTGCGCCGCCACAGGCACCCCGCCCACCGGATCTGGCTGCCCCCGCTGGCCACGCCACCGACGCTGGACGAGCTCGACCGGGCGGACGAGGTCGACGCCGGTCCTTGGGCTGTCCCCATCGGCATCGTCGACCGTCCCCGTGCGCAGCGGCGCGACCCGCTCGTCCTCGACCTGTCCGGGGCCGGTGGGCACGTCGCCGTGGTCGGTGCAGCGCGCAGCGGCGCGTCCACACTGCTGCAGACGCTGGTCGCCGGCCTCGCGCAGCACCACGGTCCACGGCAGGTGCAGTTCTTCGTGCTGGACCTCGGGGGCGGCGGGTTCGGTCCCTGGGCGCACCTCCCCCACGTCAGCGGCGTCGCGACGCGGCACCAGCCCGACGTCGTACGCCGCGCCGTCGCGCAGGTCACCGAGCTCCTCGCGGCCCGGGAGGCCGGACTGGCGGACGAGTACGGCGAGGTGTTCGTGGTCGTGGACGGCTGGGGCGCGCTCCGGGCGGAGTACGCCGACGAGGCGGCCGCGCTGCAGGAGGTGGCTGCCCGCGGCCTCGGGGTGGGCGTGCACCTGGTCGCGAGCGCGCAGCGGTGGGCCGACTTCCGCGGTGGGTTGCGCGACGCGTTCGGCACCCGACTGGAGCTGCGGCTGGGCGACCCGATGGACTCTGAGGTGGACCGGCGGCGGGCGGCGGCGGTGCCGACCGGACGGCCTGGACGCGGCCTCACCGCGGCCGGCGAGCACTTCCTCGCCGCGCTGCCCCGCGTCGACGGCGTCGCCGACCCGGACGCCTCGGCGCACGGACTGGCGGACCTGGTCGAGCGGTCGACGTCGCGCTGGCCGGGCGAGCGCGCGCCCGCGCTGCGACTGCTCCCGGACGTCGTCGCGGCCGAGGACCTCACCAGCGAGGGCGACGACCTGGTGGTCGGGCTGGCGGAGTCGACGCTGGCCCCGGTCGGGATCGACGTGACGAGGACGCCGCACCTGTTGGTCCTCGGCGAGGGCGGCTCGGGCAGGAGCGCGACGCTGCGCACCTGGGTGCGCGCCATCGAGCGGACCCGGGGCGCGGACCGGGCGCAGCTGGTGCTGGTGGATCCACGTCGCTCGCTGGGCGGTGAGCTCCCCGACGACTTCGTGCTGCACCACCTCACTTCCGCCGCGCAGGCCGAGCCCGCGCTGCAGGAACTCGCCGACTACCTGACCACCCGGCTCCCCGGACCCGACGTCACGCCACGCCAGCTCCGGGAGCGATCGTGGTGGACCGGCGCCGAGGTCTTCGTCGTGGTCGACGACCACGACCTGCTCACCCTCGGTGGACGCTCACCGCTGACGCCCCTCCTGCCGCTGCTGCCCCAGGCCGGCGACGTCGGGCTGCGGCTGGCGGTGGCGCGGCGCTCGGGCGGCGCGGCACGGGCGCTGCACGAACCGGTGCTGCAGGCGCTGCGTGACCTGGCAGCGCCGGGCCTGCTGCTCTCCGGCAGTCCCGACGAGGGTCCACTGCTGGCCGGGGTGCGCGCCGCCCCCGCCCCTCCGGGACGCGGTCGACTGGTCACCCGCGAGGACGGCGTACGCACCGTGCAGGTGGCCTGGACCGAGCCGACGGCCTGATCCCGGGCGGGCCGATCAGGGCCAGAGCGAGTGGTAGGCGTTGAGGGCGGGCTGCCCGCCCAGGTGGGCGTAGAGCACGGTCGCGTCGCGGGGGATGTCGCCGCTGCCGACGAGGTCGACCAGGCCGGCCAGCGACTTCCCCTCATAGACCGGGTCGGTGATCATCGCCTCCAGCTCGGCGCCGAGTCGCATGGCGGCCATGGTCGACTCGACGGGGATGCCGTAGCGGTCACCGGCCCACCCCTCGAGCACGGTGATCTCGTCGTCGCGCAGGTCACGCCCGAGCTCGATGAGCTCGGCGGTGTGGCGAGCGATCCGCTCGACCTGGTCGGTGGTGCGCGCGAGTGTCGCGGAGGCGTCGATGCCGATCACGCGGCGGCGTACGCCGGTCAGCTCCTCCAGTGCCGCGAACCCGGCGACCATGCCGGCGTGGGTGGACCCGGTGACGGTGCACACGACGACGGTGTCGAAGTGGACGCCGAGGTCACGCTCCTGCTCGGCGACCTCGAAGGCCCAATTGGCAAAACCCAGGCCGCCGAGTCGGTGCTCGCTGGCCCCGGCGGGGATGGCGTACGGCGTGCCGCCCGCCGCCTCGACCTCGGCGATCGCGTCCTCCCAGGACTGGCGGATCCCGATGTCGAACCCCGCGGGGTCGAGCCGCACGTCGGCGCCCATCATCCGCGAGAGCTGGATGTTGCCCACGCGGTCGTTGACCGGCTCGTCCCACGGCACCCAGTGCTCCTGCACCAGCCGCGCCCGCAGCCCCAGGTGCGCGGCGACGGCGGCGACCTGGCGGGTGTGGTTGGACTGGACGCCGCCGATCGACACGAGCGTGTCGGCCCCGCTGGCGAGGATGTCGGGCACGAGGTACTCCAGCTTGCGCACCTTGTTGCCGCCGAAGGCGAGGCCGCTGCTCACGTCCTCCCGCTTGGCCCACACCTCGGCCCCGCCGAGGTGCTCGGTCAGCCGCGCGAGGCGGTGCACCGGGCTGGGTCCGAAGGTCAGCGGGTGGCGGGGGAACTCCTGCAGCCTCATCTGATCATCCTCGCAGTTGCGTGTGCCCGGCGGAACGGTGTCGGGGCCGCAGCCGCGGCGACGTGGCCGGCCGGGGAGGATCGGGCCGTGAGCGAGAACCATCCGACCGTCACCTTCGAGTGCGAGATCCAGGCCCGACTGCGTGACGTCAACCTCGGCGGGCACGTCGACAACGTCGAGGCGATCCGGGTGCTCGACGAGGCGCGCCTGCTCTTCCTCCGCTTCGCCGAGGTGGCCGGCAGCGGCACCGGACTGCTCGGCCGGCTGCCCGACGGCGTGGTGGAGCTGGTCGGCTCCCAGCGCGTCGACTACCACGCCGAGATGCGGTTCGTGCCGTTCCAGCCGTTCCTGGTGCGGATGTGGGTGAGCCACGTCGGCCGGACGTCGGTGACGGTCTCCTCCGAGCTGCGCGTCGGCGAGGACCACCCGCCGGCGGTCGTCTCCGAGACCGCGATCGTGCTGTGGGACGCCGGCACGAACGAGTCGTGGCCGATCTCGGAGGAGGTGCGGGCCGACCTGGCGGCGTACGCCGGGGAGCCGGTGACGCTGCGGGAGCGACCTAGCCGTTGACGCGGTCGAGGACGCGGCCGAAGAACTTCTCCAACGCGCGGACCTCGTCGTCCTCGAGCCCGTCGAAGACCAAGGAGCGCACCGAGTCGGCGTGGCCGGGCGCGGCGGACCGGATCGCGGCGAGGCCCTCGGCCGTGAGCGCGACGTGGGCGCCGCGGCGGTCGTCGGGGCACTCGGTGCGCGAGACCAGGCCGCGCGCCGTCATGCGGCTGATCTGCTTGGACAGCCGGCTCTTCTCCCACTGCACGGCGTCGGTGAGCTCGAACATCCGCATCCGGTGGTCGGGCACGTCGGTGAGGGCGACGAGCACCTCGTAGTCGGCCAGCGAGAGGCCGCTGGCGGCCTGCAGCTCGCGACCCAGGCGCGCGGACAGCTGGGCGTGGGCGTTGAGCCACGCCCGCCACGCGCGCTGCTGGTCCTCGTCGAGCCACGTCGTCATGCCACCAGCCTACCGGCGGTGGTTGACACCGCCACCATCGTCGAACGGGATGCCGAGTCGGCGCCAACTCGGCTCACAGGAGGGTCGAGTCGGCGCCAACTCGGCCCATGAGCGGGTCGACTCGGCGCCAACTCGGCTCTTGCGCCGGACCCGCCCTAGGGTTGTGACATGGCCCACCCTCAGCCACGCAGCCACGTCAGCCAGATCCCCACCTACGTGCCCGGCCGACCGCCGGCCGCCCGGCCCGGGATCACCACCTACAAGGTCTCCTCCAACGAGAACCCGCATCCCCCGCTGCCCGGCGTCCTCGATGCCGCGACGGCCGCCGTCGCGCGGATGAACCGCTACCCCGACATGGGCAACACCGCGCTCTACGAGGCCCTCGCCGCACGGCTCGGGGTCGGCACCCAGCACCTCGCCGCGGGCGCCGGCTCGGTCGCCCTGGTGTACGACGTCGTGGCCGCCTTCTGCGATCCCGGCGACGAGGTCGTCTACGCCTGGCGGTCCTTCGAGGCCTACCCGATCGCCGTCCGGGCCGCCGGGGCCACGTCGGTCCAGGTCCCGGTGACGGCCGACGGGCGTCACGACCTCGCGGCGATGGCCGCGGCCGTCACCGACCGCACCAAGGTGCTCGTCGTGTGCACCCCCAACAACCCGACCGGCCCCGCGGTCACCCAGCGCGAGCTCGACGACCTGCTGGCCGCCGTGCCGTCGCACGTCCTGGTGGTCGTCGACGAGGCCTACCGCGAGTTCGTCCGCTCCGAGGACCCGGTGGACGGACTGGCGACGTACCGGATGCACGCGAACGTGGTGCTGCTGCGCACCTTCTCCAAGGCCTACGGCCTGGCCGGCCTCCGCGTCGGGTACGCCGTCGCGAGCGACCCGATCGCCGGTGCGCTGCGGGCGGTGTCGCTGCCGTTCGGCGTCAACGCGGTCGCCCAGGCGGCGGCGGTGGCCTCGCTCGACGCCGAGGACGCCCTGCTGGAGCGGGTCGCCGGGCTCGTCGCCGAGCGCTCCCGCACCCACGACGGCCTGCGCGAGTCCGGGTGGGACGTGCCGGAGCCACAGGGGAACTTCGTGTGGTTCGACCTGGGCGAGCGGACGGCCGAGTTCGCCGCGGCGGCCGAGACGATCGGCATCGCCGTACGCCCGTTCGCCGGGGAGGGCTGTCGCGTCAGCATCGGCGAGCCCGAGGCCAACGACCGGCTGCTGCAGCTCGCCCGCTCCTGGCACTGACGGGCCCGACAGCTCGTCGTCACCGTGCCGAGCCGACCTGTCGGACCCCGACGGCACAATGTCGGGGTGACCAGGTGGGCGTGGGCGATCGCGGTGGCGTCGACGGCGCTGGTGGCCGCCGGGTGCCTGTCGACGGTGACGACGAGCGAGGAGCGGACGCCGCGGGGGACGGTGACGGCGGGACCGTCGACTTCGGTCCGGCCGGTGCAGCCGCAGGTGCCGATCGGGCAGCGGCTGGCGGGACTGCGCGTCGAGCCGCGGCCGGCGTACGCCGATGACTACGACCGCGACGCGTTCGGCAGCGCGTGGGCCGACATCGACGACAACGGGTGCAACCAGCGCGACGACGTGCTGCTGCGCGACGCGGTCGAGGCGCGGGTGCAGCAGCAGGGTGCGTGCGACCACGACGTCGTCGCGGGCACGTGGGTGGACCCCTACACCGGCGCCACGCTCCGCTTCGACGACCTCAAGGACCCGCGGCAGGCCCAGGCCCTGCAGATCGACCACGTGGTGCCGCTGTCGGAGGCCTGGAAGTCCGGCGCCCGCGACTGGAGCGACGAGCGGCGCTCCCGGTTCGCCAACTCACCGGCCAACCTGCTGTCCGTCGACGGACCGACCAACCAGTCCAAGGGCGACGACGACCCCGCGGCCTGGCGGCCCCGCAAGGACTACCAGTGCAGCTACGCGAAGCGCTGGATCCGGGTGAAGTCACGCTGGGACCTGGCCATCGACGCCAGTGAGCGCGACGCGCTCACCGAGATGCTCGGCTTCTGCTGACCCGCACGTAGGGTCGTCCGCATGCCGTGGTGGCGCAGAGTGATCGCAGTGTCTGCCCTGCTCGTGGGAGTCGGTGTCGTGCTCGTCGGCGCCGTGGTCGGGTTCCTGATGCTGGTCGAGTAGCACCGGCCGGCTGCGACCCGGCTGTCAGCGCAGCCCGCGTCGGTCGATGATCCGGCGCATCTTGCCCACCGAGCGCTCGATGCTCTCCGGCGCGACCACGTCGACGCCGACGGTCACGCCGATCGCGTCCTTGACCATCGCCCGCAACGCGCGGCCGGCGTCACCGGCCGCGTCGCCCGCGCCCTCGCGGTGCTCGACCACGACCGTCATCTCGTCGAGCTTGTCCGGCCGCGTCAGCACGCACTGGAAGTGCGGCGAGAGGGCCGGCGTGTGCAGGATCAGCTCCTCGATCTGGGTCGGGAAGAGGTTCACCCCGCGCAGGATGATCAGGTCGTCTGTGCGGCCGGTGATCTTCTCGATCCGCCGCATCGTGCGGGCGGTGCCCGGCAGGAGACGGGTCAGGTCACGGGTGCGGTAGCGGATGACCGGCATCGCCTGCTTGGTCAGCGAGGTGAGGACCAGCTCGCCCTCCTCCCCGTCGGGCAGCACCTCGCCGGTCACCGGGTCGATGATCTCGGGGTAGAAGTGGTCCTCCCACACGGTGAGCCCGTCCTTGGTCTCGACGCACTCGCTGGCCACGCCCGGCCCGATCACCTCCGAGAGCCCGTAGATGTCGACCGCGTGCATGTCGAGCCGCTCCTCGAGCTCGCGGCGCATGTCGTCGGTCCACGGCTCGGCGCCGAAGATGCCGACCTTCAGCGACGTGGATCGGGGGTCGATGCCCTGGCGCTCCATCTCGTCGACCAGCGCGAGCATGTACGACGGCGTCACGGTGATGATGTCGGGCCGGAAGTCGTCGATCAGCCGCACCTGGCGCTCGGTCATGCCGCCGGAGACCGGCACGACGGTGCAGCCCAGCCGCTCGGCGCCGGCGTGGGCGCCGAGGCCGCCGGTGAAGAGCCCGTAGCCGTAGGCGTTGTGCAGCAGGTGGCCGGCGCGCCCACCCGCGGCGCGGATGCTGCGGGCGACGACGTCGGCCCAGGTGTCGAGGTCGTCGCGGGTGTAGCCGACGACGGTGGGGCGGCCGGTGGTGCCCGACGACGCGTGCAGTCGCAGCACCTGCTCCCGCGGCACGGCGAACATGCCGAAGGGGTAGTTCTCCCGCAGGTCGGCCTTGGTGGTGAGGGGCAGTCGTGACAGGTCCTCGAGTGCGGTGACGTCGCGCGGATGGACACCGGCCTCGTCGAGGGCCCGCCGGTAGTGCGGGACGCGGTCGTGGGCGTGCGCCACCGTCCACCGCAGCCGCTCCAGCTGCAGCGCCCGCAGCTCCTCGAGGGGCGCGGTCTCGATCGGGTCCAGGTCGCCCGGCCGCGGGCTCAGGTCGTCCATGCGTGGCTCCTGTGTCGTGGGCGATGCGCGGTCAGCGGCCGTCGAAGGTCGGCTTCTCGCGGGCGAGGAACGCCGTCACCGCGCCGTGGTGGTCCTCGGTCGCGCCGCACCGGGTCTGCGCGGCGCCCTCGGCGGCGAGCGCCTCCTGCAGCGACGACGTCGCCGAGGCCTGCAGCAGCGCCTTGGTCTCGGCGTACGCCGTCGTCGGCCCGGCCGCGAGCGTGGCGGCGATCGCGTGGGCCCGGTCGGCCACGGCGTCGCCGTCGACGACCTCACCGGTGATGCCCCAGGCGACGGCGTCCTCGGCGGTGAAGGAGGCTCGCAGCAGCATCAGCTCGCGGGCCCGGGCGTCGCCGACGGCGCGCGGGAGCGTGTGGGACAGGCCGGAGTCGAAGGTCAGCCCGATGCCGGTGAACGCCGTCGCGAAGGTGGCGCCGGCGGCGAGCACGCGCAGGTCGCAGGCGAGCGCGAGGCCGAGTCCCGCGCCGACGCAGGTGCCCTGCACGGCGGCGACGACCGGCTTGGGCATGGTGGCGAGGTCCCGCACGATCGGGGCGTAGTGCTCCTCGACGGTGGCGAAGGCAGCCTCCGCGCCGCCCTCGAGCGCGGCGGCGTGCTCCCCGAGGTCCTGGCCCACACTGAAGGCACTCCCGGTGGCGGCGAGGACGACGGCGCGCACGGCCGGATCGGCCGCGACGTCGGCGACGGCGTCGCGCAGTGCGACCTTCAGCTCGGTCGTGAGCGCGTTCTTGCGGTCGGCCCGGTTGAGCGTCACCGTCGCGACGGCGTCGGTCCGCTCCACGAGCACGGGGTCGTCGGTCATGCGTCCTCCTGCAGGATCGGGCGGCCGAGCGAGCGGCTCCGGCCGCGGAACTCCGCGATCACCTCGTCCCCGCAGCGCACGGTGACGTCGTACACGCCCGAGCGGCCGCGACGGCGTACCTCCCGGGCCTCGGCGACGAGCACGTCACCCAGTCGTGCGGGTGCCAGCAGGTCGACGGCGAACCCCGAGGCGACGGTGACGGTGCCGTGGCTGTTGCAGGCGAAGGCGAAGGCACTGTCGGCGAGGGTGGCGATGATGCCGCCGTGGCACAGCCGGTGGCCGTTGACCATGTCCTGGCGCACGGCCATGGACAGCTGCGCGGTGCCGGGCGTGACGTCCTCGAGCACCATGCCGAGCGCGTGGCTGGCGTGGTCGCCGGCCCACATCGCCTCCGCACTCGCGTGGGCGAGCGCGTCGGCGTCGGGTACGTCGGGCTGCGCCGAGTGCTCCGGCTCCGGCTGAGCGGACTCAGGCATCGAAGTCGACCACGATCTCGTCGCTGACGGGGAAGCTCTGGCAGGTGAGGACGAAGTCGCGCTCCACCTCGTGGGGCTCGAGGGCGTAGTTGCGCACCATGTCGACATCGCCCTCGCGGATCCGGGCGCGGCAGGTGCCGCAGACGCCGCCCTTGCAGGCGAAGGGCAGGTCGCTGCGGGTCCGCTGCGCGGCGTCGAGGATCGTGCTGTCGCGCGGCATCGGCGTCGTGGCCGACCGGCCGTCCAGCACGAGGGTGACGTCGCTGGTGACGCCCTCGACGACGCGCTCGGGGTGGCGCAGCTGCGGGGGCGGCTCGTCGACGTGGAAGAGCTCGGCGTGCACCCGGTCGCTCGACACGCCGAGGTCGGTGAGCACGGTGCGGGCCTCGGTGAGCATCGCGACGGGGCCGCACAGCCACACGTGGTCCATGTCGCCCACGGGGACCAGCCGCGTGAGCAGCTCGCGGAGTCGCTCGCCGTCGAGCCGGCCGGAGAAGAGGTCGACGTCGCGGGGCTCGCGGGAGAGCACGTGGACCAGCCCGAACCGGTCGTGGTGGGCGTCCTTGAGGTCGGCGAGCTCCTCGGCGAACATCACCGTGGCCGTCGCTCGGTTGCCGTAGAGCAGCGTCACCTCGGCGTCGGGGTGGGCAAGCACCGAGGAGGCGATCGAGAGCATCGGCGTGATGCCCGACCCGGCGGCGATGCACAGGTGCCGCCCGGCCGGGCTCGGGTCGGCCCGGAAGCTGCCGCTGGGCGGCTGGACCTCGATGCGGTCGCCGGGGCGCACCTCGTGGACCAGCCAGCGGGAGAACAGCCCGTCCGGGATCTCGCGTACGCCGATCCGTGGCGCGGCGCCGACGGGCGCGCAGATGGAGTAGCTGCGACGGTGTTCCTCGCCGTCGATGACGCGGCGCAGCGTGAGGGACTGCCCGGCCGCGAAGTCGAAGTCCTCGCGCAGGTCCTCGGGGACGGCGAAGGTGACCGCGACGGCGTCGTCGGTGAGCCGGTCGACGGCGGAGACGGTGAGCGGGTGGAAGGTCGTGCGCGCCCCGGGCGCCAGCGTGCTGGTAGCGGTCACCTCAGATCTCCTTCACGTGGTCGAACGGTTCGCCGCAGTCCCGGCAGCGGTACATCGCCTTGCAGGCCGTCGAGCCGAACTCGGAGGTGAGTGCGACGTCGTCGGCGCCACAGCGCGGGCAGTGCACGGCGCGTCGGGTGGCGGTCAGCTGCAGCGGGATCGGGCCGTCGTGGTGCGGTGCCGGCCCCGGGGGCGAGATGCCGGCGTCGGCGAGGGCCGCGCGGCCACGGGGCGTGATCCAGTCCGAGGTCCAGGCCGGCTCCAGCTGGACGCGGACGCGGGCCGGGAGGCCGGCCCCTGCCAGCGCGGCGACCAGGTCGTCGCGCATGGTGGCCATGGCCGGACACCCGGAGTAGGTCGGGGTGATGGCGGCGACCACCGTGCCCTCGTGGTCGACGTCGACGTCGCGGAGCACCCCGAGGTCGAGCAGGGTGAGCATGGGCAGCTCGGGGTCGACCACGGTCGCGGCCACGTCCCGGGCGCGCTCGCGCAGCTCCTGTCGCGAGGTCACGGCGCTCACCAGCGACCCTCCGGGTGGGCGCGGGCGACGACCTGCATCTCGGCGAGCAGCAGGCCCAGCGCCTCGGTGTGGCAGCCGTCGCGGCCGGTGCGCCCCCGGACGCCGGCCAGGGGCGCCACGTCGGGGCGCGCGACGCCGCTGGCCCCGAACACGCGGTCGAGCACGCCGTCGACATCCTCGGCCACGGCGGCCGGGTCGACACCGATGCCGCTCGTCGCGGCGTCGAGCTCCACGGGGTGGGTCACGAAGAGCTCCTCCCACAACGGCCAGCGCTGCTCCAGCGCCGCGACCAACCGCCGGCGGGACTCCTCGGTGCCCCGCGCGAGGGTGAGGAACCAGCGAGCGGCGAAGTCGCGGTGGTAGGTGAGCTCCTTGGTGCCCTTGGCCGCCACGGCTGCGAGGACGCCGTCGCGCGATCCGGCCAGCCCCTCCAGGAGCGCGAGGCGCCAGCTGGCGAAGAGCAGGATCCGCACGACCACGTCGGCGAAGTCGCCGCCGCCCACCTCGGCGAGGCGGACGTTGCGGAAGTGGAGGTCGTCGCGGAAGAAGGCCAGGCGGTCCTCGTCGGGCACCGGCGACCCTGCCGGCAGCGAGGGCACGACCGTCGGGTCGGCCGCCGCGGCCCGGGCGAGCAGGAGCCGCGCCTGGCCGAGCAGGTCGAGCGCGATGTTGGCCAGCGCGATGTCCTCCTCGAGGTCCGGCGCACGGCTGCACCACTCCGAGAGCCGCTGGGAGAGCACCAAAGCGTCGTCGCCGAGCATCAGGCAGTACGCCGCCAGCACGCCCGGGTCGACGTCCTCGGGGACCGTCGTGTCGACGCCCGCCAACGGGTCCTCGAAATCGGTGCCGAAGGCCCAGTGGGCGTCGTTGACCAGCAGCCCGGCGTACGGGTTGTCGTCGGTGCCCGGGTCGGGGGTGTGTACGTCGGCCATGGCTTCCTCGTTGGTCGAGAGGTCGGTCGTTGGTCGAGCCTGTCGAGACCTACATGTGGGGGACGTCGTCGGGGATGTCGTAGAAGGTGGGGTGCCGGTAGACCTTGTCGCCGCTGGGCGCGAAGAGCGGGTCCTTCTCGTCCGGACTTGAGGCGGTGACGTCGGCGGACCTGACGACCCAGATGCTCACGCCCTCGTTGCGACGGGTGTAGACGTCACGGGCGTGGAGGATCGCCATCTGGTCGTCCGCGGCGTGCAGTGAGCCCACGTGGACGTGGTTGAGCCCCCGCTTGCCCCGCACGAACACCTCGTACAGCGGCCACTGCGCTGACACGTCGGTCATTCCCTCGTTGGTCGAGCCTGTCGAGACCACGTCACTCCTCCTCGTTCCCGGCGAACGCGAGCGCGGCCTCCCGCACCCACGCACCGTTCTCCCAGGCGCGCCGGCGGTGGGCGACGCGCTGGGTGCTGCACGGGCCGTTGCCCGTGACCACCGCCCAGAACTCCTCCCAGTCGGGCTGGCCGAAGTCGTGGTGGCCGCGCTCGGCGTTCCAGGCGAGCTCGGGGTCGGGCAGCGTCACGCCGAGGGCCTCGGCCTGCGGCACCGTCATGTCGACGAACTTCTGGCGCAGCTCGTCGTTGGTGTGAGTCTTGATGCCCCAGGCCATCGATTGCTCGGTGTTGGGCGAGTCGCCGTCGGGCGGGCCGAACATCATCAGCGAGGGCCACCAGAACCGGTCGACGGACTCCTGCACCATCGCGCGTTGCTCCTCGGTGCCGCGCATCATGGTGTGCAGCAGCTCGAACCCCTGGCGCTGGTGGAAGGACTCCTCCTTGCAGATGCGGATCATCGCCCGGCCGTAGGGGCCGTACGACGTCCGGCACAGCGGCACCTGGTTGCAGATCGCGGCGCCGTCGACGAGCCAGCCGATGGTGCCGACGTCGGCGTAGGACAACGTGGGGTAGTTGAAGATCGAGGAGTACTTCTGCGCCCCGCTGATGAGCTTCTCGGTGAGCTCGTCGCGGGAGGCGCCGAGGGTCTCGGTCGCGGAGTAGAGGTAGAGGCCGTGCCCGGCCTCGTCCTGCACCTTGGCCAGCAGGATCGCCTTGCGCCGCAGTGACGGGGCGCGGCCGATCCAGTTGCCCTCCGGCTGCATCCCGATGATCTCGCTGTGGGCGTGCTGGGCGACCTGGCGCACCAGCGTCTTGCGGTAGCCCTCGGGCATCCAGTCGCGCGGCTCGATGCGGTCGTGGCGCTCGATGGTGGCGGCGAACTGCTGCTCCAGCGCCGGGTCCGCGGCGCGGTCGTGGGCGGGTGCCGAGGACGCGGTCGTCATGGTGCCTCCCGGGCGGTGGTCGACAAACCGAACGGTCGGTCGCTACGGTACACACCATCGTCCGATCCGCCAACCGATCGGTCGGCGCGCGATCGCCGGTCATCCGTCCGGCCGCACCGACCGGCCCTGGGAGGGAGACCCGTGAGCGCACTGCTGGAGAGCTACGTCGCCGGCACCTGGTTCCGCAGCGAGGCCGACGGCGAGCCGGTGCTCGACGCCGCGACCGGTGAGGAGGTCGCACGGGTCTCCACGACCGGGCTGGACTTCGCCGCGATGGTCGACCACGGCCGCCGCGTGGGCGGTCCCGCCCTGCGCCGCCTCACCTTCCACGAGCGCGCCGGGCTGCTCAAGGCACTGGCCCAGCACCTCGGTCAGTACACCGAGGAGTTCTACGCCCTCTCGGCCCGCACCGGCGCCACGCAGCGCGACTCGATGGTCGACATCGACGGTGGCATCGGCACGGTGTTCTCCTACGCCAGCAAGGGCAAGCGCGAGCTGCCCAACGACACCGTGGTGCTCGACGGCGACCTGGAGCCGCTGGGCAAGCACGGCACCTTCGTCGGCCAGCACGTGCACACCTCGCGCACCGGCGTGGCCGTGCAGGTCAACGCGTTCAACTTCCCCGTCTGGGGCATGCTGGAGAAGCTCGCGCCCGCCTTCCTCGCGGGACTGCCGAGCATCGTGAAGCCGGCCAGCCAGACGGCGTACCTCACCGAGGCCGTCGTACGCCGCATCATCGAGTCCGGCATCCTGCCCGAGGGAACGCTGCAGCTGGTCAGCGGCGGCGCCGGCGACCTGCTCGACCACCTCGACGAGCGCGACGCGGTGGCCTTCACCGGCTCCGCGCACACCGCCGAGGTGCTGCGCACCCACCCGGCGGTGGTGCAGCGCGGGGTCCGGTTCGGCGTCGAGGCGGACTCGCTGAACTGCTCGATCCTGGGCCCCGACGTCGGCGTGGACGACCCGGAGTTCGACCTCTTCCTCTCCGCGGTCGTGACCGAGATGACGGTCAAGGCCGGCCAGAAGTGCACCGCGATCCGGCGGGTCATCGTGCCCGAGGCGATCGCCGACGCCGTCGTCGCCGGGCTGCGCGAGCGGCTCGCGGCGGTGCCCGTCGGACACCCCGAGGCCGAGGGCGTCGGGATGGGCGCCCTGGCGAGCCTCGCCCAGCGCGAGGAGGTCCGCAAGGCGATCGAGGCGCTGCGCGGCGGCGCCGACGTCGTCCACGGCGACCCCGAGCACGTCGAGGTCGTCGGCGCCGCCGCGGAGACCGGCGCGTTCCTCTCCCCCGTCCTGCTCCGTGCCCACCCGGGCGCCACCGAGCCGCACGACATCGAGCCGTTCGGACCGGTCAGCACCGTCATCGGCTACGAGACCGCCGCGGACGCGGTCGAGCTCGCGGCCCGCGGCCGGGGCAGCCTCGTGGGCTCCGTGGTCACCCACGACCCGGAGTTCGCCCGCACCGTCACGCTCGGCCTGGCGCCCTGGCACGGCCGCCTGCTCGTCCTCGACCGCGACGACGCCAAGGAGGCCGCGCGGGCAGGCGGGCACGGCAGCCCCCTGCCGGTCCTCGCCCATGGCGGCCCCGGCCGCGCCGGCGGCGGGGAGGAGCTCGGCGGCATCCGCGGCGTGTTGCACCACATGCAGCGCACGGCGATCCAGGCCTCCCCCGACATGCTCACCGCGATCACGGGACGCTGGACCCCCGGCTCCGCACGGCGGACGGGCGAGGTCCACCCGTTCCGCAAGAGCCTCGCCGAGTTGCGCATCGGCGACAGCCTCGTGTCCGAGCCCCGCACCGTCAGCCGGGCCGACGTCGACCACTTCGCCGACTTCACCGGCGACACCTTCTACGCCCACACCGACCAGGCGGCCGCGGAGGCCAACCCGCTGTTCGGCGGCATCGTCGCCCACGGCTACCTGGTGGTCTCGCTGGCCGCCGGCCTGTTCGTCGAGCCGAACCCGGGCCCGGTGCTCGCCAACTTCGGTGTCGACCGGCTGCGGTTCCTCACCCCGGTCAGGGCCGAGGACACCATCCGCGTGACGCTGACCGCCAAGCAGGTCACACCGCGGGCGTCCGCCGACTACGGCGAGGTCCGCTGGGACGCGGTGGTGACCAACCAGGACGACGAGCCGGTGGCGGCGTACGACGTCCTCACCCTGGTCGCCAAGACGTGGCCACCCGAGGCCGGCTGAGGCACCGTGGGAACATGGGCCGGTGAGTGAGTCGAGGTCCGGGCGCACCCTGCCGTCGGGGGAGGCGCGTCCGGTCTACAACCTCGACCGGCTCCTCGAGGTCGCCGTCCGCGTGTTCACCGAGCGGGGCTACGACGGCACCAGCTTCACCCACCTCGCCGAGGCGTCGGGGCTGTCGAAGTCCTCGATCTTCCACCACATCGAGAGCAAGGAGCAGCTGCTCCGCCTCGGGCTGGAGCGGGCGCTGGACCCGCTCATGGCCAGCACCGAGGAGGAGGGGGCGGTCTCCGGGCCGGCGATGGACCGGTTGACCCACCTGATCCGGCGCAACATCGAGATCATGGCCGAGCGGCTGCCCTACGTGAAGTTGCTGCTGGGCGTGCACGGCAACACCGAGACCGAGCGGTGGGCGCTCGCGCAGCGCCGCGCCTACGACAAGGTGGTGGCCGGCGTGGTCGAGGAGGCGATCGCCGAGGGCGTCGTCCGTGAGGACATCGATGCGCCGACCACCGCGCGGCTCATCTTCGGGATGATCAACTCGGTGCGGGAGTGGTACCACCCCGAGCGGCACACCACGCCGGACGAGCTGGCCGCCCAGGTGTGCTCACTCGTGCTGGACGGCATCCGCCGCCACTGATCGCGAGCCGTCATCGGGAGAGTGACCCGTCCCGGGGCGGTACGCCGACGACGCCCCGGGACGGGAGTGCTCACCCTGCTCACGCGGAGTCACATGGACTCGGCGCCCTGCTTGATCGCCTGACGGATGCGGGTGTAGGTGCCGCAGCGGCAGATGTTGCGGATGGTGTCGAGGTCGGCCTCGCTGATGGCGCGGCCCTCGTCGCGGACCTTGCGCACCAGGGCCACCGCGGCCATGATCTGGCCGGGCTGGCAGTAGCCGCACTGGGCGACGTCACGGTCCAGCCAGGCCTCCTGCATCGGGTGCAGGTTCGCTCCGACGGTGTCGGGCAGCCCCTCGATGGTGGTGACCTCGTCGTCGTCGGCCAGCGCACTCACCGGCACCGAGCAGGGGTTGAAGGCCTTGCCGTTGATGTGGGACGTGCACGCCTTGCAGACGTTGATCCCGCAGCCGTACTTCGGGCCGGTGACGCCCAGCAGGTCCCGGAGGACCCACAGGATGCGGACGTCGTCCTCGACGTCCACCGTGACCGACTCGCCGTTGAGGACGAAAGTGTGTTGCGGCATGGGTCGTGATCCTTCCGATCCTCAGTAGGTGAACTGGAGGCCGTTGGTGGGCGACTGCGGCACCGAGGGCACGAACGACTTGGGCTCGAAACCCAGCGGGTCGTCGTGGTTGATCGGGAACCGCTTGGGCACCGTGCCGGTCGCACGGGCGTAGGCGCAGGCGACCGAGGCGGCCGACGCGGCGACACCGGCCTCCCCCGCACCGCCGGGGTGGGTGGCGTCGGACTCGACGATGTGGACGTCGAACTCCGGCGGCATGTTCCACTGCCGGGTGTAGTAGTAGTTGTCCCAGCTGGCCTCGAGGAAGTGGCCGTCGCGCAGGTGGCAGCTGCTGGTGAGCGTCAGCGCCAGTCCGTCGGCGAACCCGCCCTGCATCTGGGCCTCCAGGCCGCGCGGGTTGAGCACCAGCCCGGCGTCGACGGCGAAGGTGCCCTTGGTGACCCGGGGGCCGGTGACGGCGTTGCGGATCTTGCGGTTGACCGTCTCGGGCCGGCAGTCGATCTCGACCACGCAGGCCGTGGCGCCGCGGTACTCCCGGTGGATGGAGACGCCCTGGGCGGTGCCCTGCGGCATCTGCTTGCCCCAGTCGCTCTCCTCGCCGACCTTCTCCAGCACCTTCCGGACCTGTTCGGACTTGGTGTACTTGATCCGGAACTCCAGCGGATCCATGCCGGCCTTCTCCGCCAGCATGTCGACCACCAGCTCGTTGGCTACCCGCACGTCGGGCGAGTAGATGTTGCGCATGCTGCCGGTGGGGAACCGGTCGTCGGTCTCGTTGAGCAGCTGCGTCACGACACCGAAGTTGTAGGGCAGCTCCTGGGTGAGCGTGAAGATCGACTGCGAGAAGCCGAGGCCGCCCAGGCCGGTGGGCAGCTCGTCGACCATCGAGGTGAGCATCTCGCCCAGGCCGTGGCTGAAGTCCGTCACGACGCTGGTGTGGCGCTGCTCGAAGGTGAGCACCTGCTTGCCGAGCATCGTGGCGCGGATCCGCGAGGTGCACATCGGGTGCAGGCGGCCCTGGCGGGGCTCGTCGGCCCGGTGCCACATCAGCTTGACCGGCTTGCCCATCGCCTTGGAGACCTTGGCGGCCTCGATCGCGGCGTCGCCGAAGAGCTTGTGACCGAACGAGCCGCCGCCGGTGATGACGTTGACGGTCACCTTGTTCTGGGGCAGGCCGACGGCCTTGGCGATGTTCTGCTGGGCCAGGATCGGGACCTTCAGGCCGGACCACACCGTGGCCTCGTCGTCGCGGACGTCGGCGATCGCGCAGTTGGGCTCCAGCGCCGCACTGCTGCGGAACATGAACTCGAACTCGGCGTCGACCTGCTTGGCCAGCAGCGGCACCTTGGGCACCGCGAGCGGGAGCTCGGCCTTCTTCACCCGCGACAGGATCGTCTGGTCCGACTCGCCCTCGATCGGGCCGCCGGCCCAGTCGACGTCCATGGCGATGATGGCGTCGATGCACTGGCCGAACGTCGCGGCACGCACCGCGACACCGGTGTCGACCACGGCGACGTCCTCGACGCCGGGCATGCCGAGGATCTCGGACTCGTTGTTGAGGCGCTCGGGGCTGCCGAACAGCGTCGGCGGGCGGCACACCATCGTCGGCAGCGCGCCCTCGACCTCGAGGTCCATGGAGAATTCCTTGCGGCCGGTCACGGCCTCCAGGGCGTCGACGCGGTTGCGCGGCGTACCGACGACCTTCTTCTCGCCCTCCTTGAGGGTGACGTCGACCTTCTTGGTCTCCGGCGAGGCCGCCATCGGGGCGAGCTCGCCGAACCCGACCGAACTGCCGTCGGGGGCGCTGATGACGCCGTCGAGGATGCGCAGCCGCTCCTGGCCGTAGTCCAGGTAGGCCTCGGCGGCCTGGAGCAGCGACTTGCGGGCCACGGCGGCCGCGACCCGGATCGGGGTGTAGGTCGAGTAGGAGGTGTTCGACCCACCGGTGAGCTGGTTGAACAGCAGCTCGGGGCGAGCGGGTGCGAGGGTGACGTTGACCTTCTCCAGCGGCAGGTCCAACTCCTCGGCGATGATCATCGCCGTCGAGGTGGTGATGCCCTGACCGACCTCCATGCGGGGGATCGCGAAGTTGGCGTTGCCCTCGTCGTCGATCTCGATGGTGATCAGCTGCGAGGTGGGCAGTGCCGCGTCGGTCTGCAGGTCCTCCAGGTCGTAGATCTCGGGGATCTGCGGGACCGACGGTACGCCGTCGGCCCGAGCGGGCTTGGCGATCGCGAGGTCCGCGGCGACCGCGAGGGTCGAGCCGCCGATGACGTAGCCGACGAAGGTGCGTCGGCGCAGCGAGGTGGGCGCTGCGTCTTCCGGTGTGGACATCTCACTCCCAAGTGACGAGGCATGGTGGCGACAGCCGGGGAGCCAGCTGCCGGCGCCGCACCGGATCGACCCGGGCGAGCGCGCTCACCCCATCGTGACGACGGTCACTCCGCGACGCCAGAGCCGGCGCGCCCACCATGGGCGTCGAAGGTTTGTGCACGCTGCCCAAGTGCGCGCAGCGCGAGGTCGAGCTCCATCGGGGGCGCCTCGCCGAGCACGCGACCCGTGACCTCCTCCACCCGGCGCAGCCGGTTGAGCACCGTGTTGCGGTGGCAGTGGACCAGTTCGCCGGTGCGGGTCGCCGACCCCGAGGTGGCGACCCAGCCCCGCACGGTGTCGAGCAGCACTTGGGCCTCGGCGTGCGGCAGGGCGAGCACCGGGTCGAGCCAGACGCCGACCAGGTGGGCCGCGATGTCGGGCGCGCTGAACAGCAGCGCCTCGGGCAGGTGGGCGTCGAACCGGGCCAGTCCGGCGTCGGGCGTCGCGGCCCGCAGCGCGAGGGTCGCCTGGTGCAGTCCGACGTGGGCGAGCGCGAGCCCGTCGACGGGCATCGAGACGCCCACGAGACCGGAGCGCACCGCCAGCCGCTCGAGCGCGTCGTAGGTGGCCGACGCGTCGCCCTCACCCGGCACGACCAGGCCGACCACGTCCCCGGAGCGGCTCGTCCAGGCCATGTGGTGGCCGCTCAGCACGTGGCGCGCCAGGTCCAGGTCGACGACCGGCGCGACCACGACGACCATGGGGTCCTCCGGCGGCAGCTGCAGGGTGCGGCCGGCCTCGTGGGCGAACCCGGGCTCGACACCACGACCCCCGAGCACGCCCTCCCACAACCGGACCCGGAGCTGCTCGTCGGCGCGCACGTGCTCCCGCTCGGCCTGGTGGTAGGAGCGCGCCACCTGCGCCGAGGTGGCGTCGACGATCTCCCACAGCTGGGTCCCGACCTCGCGCAGTGCCTCGACCCCCATGTCCGGCGCCTCGGCGAGCAGGTCGTCCCAGATGATCCGCCCACCCATCCGGAAGGAACGGAGTACGTCGTCCAGCGGCAGGCCCTGGTCGGAGCGGCGCTTGCCGGTGGCCCGGGCCGCGTCGTACTCGACGGCGTCGTCGGGCAGCATCGGCGTGCCGGGCTCCGTGGCCTCCCGTGCCGGGTCCAGCGCTCGGGAGAGCAGCTCCAGGATGCGGTCGATGTTGGTGTGGCACGAGTGCCACAGGTCCTCCCGCGGCACCAGGCCACTCCGACGGTAGCCGGGGTTCGCCCGCTCGATCATCTCCACCAGCCGGTCGGTCAACGGGTCGAGCCGCGTGGCCCGGTGGCGGTCGACGTGGGCCGCCAGCGTGGCGTCGGCGGGAGGCGAGGGGGGCACCCGAGCAACGTACCCCGCTGCCTGTGACCGATCGCACGTCGCTGCGCGGGCGGAGGTTGCGACCGGTCACTGTGACGCTGGGGGATCCACTCGACCATGGGGCACCCGGAGGAGGAATCGTGGAGGAGACGCCCGCATCGCGGGCCGAGTACGTCGTGGGGCTGGTCGCCGATCCCGGCGTCCCGCACCGGATCGCGCGCTGGCTCGCCGAGGAGGACCGCCTCGCCGCGCGACTGGCCGAGGGCACCGATGACCACTGGCGCGTCGAGGTGGTCGAGCAGCAGCTGCACCTCGACGCCGACGGCACCCTGCCGGCGGCCGAGCTCGGCAGGCACGCGCTGGCCGAGCACGACTGGGACGCGGTCGTCCTCGTGACCGACCTCCCCCGGCGGGCCGAGTGGCTACCGATCCTGGCCGACTACACCACCGACGACTGCATCGCGATGCTCTCGGTGCCTGCTCTCGGCGCGCTGCGCACCCGCCGGCGTGCCCTGCGCGCCACGGCCCACGTGGTCTCCGAGCACGTCAACCCGCGGCGTACGCAGCAGCAGCGCGCGGGCGACGAGGACGACCGTGAGCAGTCGGGCCCCGGGCACCCCACCGACGAGCAGAGCCGGCGCGCCCGCGGCATGCGGGCGCCCCTGGGCCACGTCGAGTCCAGCTACGAGGGGATCGACGAGCACATCGCACTGCTGGGCGTGCGCGGCCGGCTCCGGTTGCTGGCCGGCATGGTCCGGGCGAACCGTCCGTGGCTGCTGCTCCCGAGCCTGTCGCCGGCGATCGCCGGTGCGGCGGCGGGTGCGGCCTTCGGCGTCTTCTACTCCAACATCTGGAAGCTCGCGGACGCCTTCGCGCCGTGGCGGCTGGTCCTGGTGACCGGGGTCGCGGTCGGCGCGATGATCATCTGGCTCATCGCCGACAACGGCCTCTGGGAGCGGCGCAGGGACCTCGGGTCCCGCGAGGCAGCGGTGATCGCGAACACGGCGACCACCGCGACCATCTCCGTCGCGGTGCTCTTCATGTACCTGCTGCTGTTCGTGGCCACCCTGTTCGCCGCCTTCGTGGTGATCCCCCACGGCCACATGGAGAGCCAGGTGGGTCACGCCGTCGGGCTCGCCGACTACGTCGGCCTCGCATGGCTGTCCACGTCGATGGGCACCATCGCCGGTGCGCTCGGTTCGGGCCTCGCCGACGAGGAGGCGGTCAAGCAGGCGGCGTACAGCCGTCGGGAGTACCAGCGGCGCCAGCAACGCGAGGAGAACGACCGGGGCACCGACCACGGGGACCGTTGACAGCACTCGCTGGAACACGTTCCATTCGGGCATGGCCTTCGACACCGTCATCCGCCGCGCCCGCTGGTTCGACGGGACCGGGGCGCCCTCGGCGATCCGGGACCTCGGCATCCGTGACGGACGGGTCGCCGCGATCTCGGAGTCACCGCTGGACGCGGCCGGCTGCGACGACGTCGTCGAGGCCGGCGGGCGCTGGGTCGTCCCGGGCATGGTCGACATCCACACCCACTACGACGTGGAGGTGCTCGAGGGGCCGGCGCTGAGCGAGTCGGTGCGCCACGGCGTGACGACGATCCTGCTCGGCTCCTGCTCGCTCTCGACGATCCACTGCGACCCCGTCGACGCCGGCGACCTCTTCGGACGGGTGGAAGCCATCCCCCGCGACCACGTCATCGGGCACGTCGAGCGGGCACGGACCTGGGGCTCGGCGCAGGAGTACGTCGCTGCCCTGGAGGACCGGCCGCTCGGGCCGAACCTCGCCGCCTTCGTCGGCCACTCCGACATGCGGGCGGCCGCGATGGGCCTCGACCGCGCCACCCGGCCCGAGGTGCGTCCGACCCGCGCCGAGCAGCGACGGATGGAGCAGTGGCTCGGGGAGGCGCTGGACGCCGGGTTCGTGGGGATGTCGGCACAACAGCTGCTCTTCGACAAGCTCGACGGGGAGCTGTGCCGCTCGCGCACGCTGCCGTCGACGTACGCGAGGTCCCGCGAGATGCGGGGCCTGCGGCGGATCCTGCGGGAGCGCGACCGGGTGCTCCAGGCCGGTCCCGACGCCTCCCACCCGCACACCATCGCGTTGCAGGCGCTCGCCTCCATCGGGTGGGGACGCAAGCCGCTGAAGACCAGCCTGCTCTCGGCCGCCGACATCAAGGCGATCCCCTTCATCATCCACCTGATGCGGGGCCTGGCGGCCGGCGTCAACGGCGTCGGCGCCGACTTCCGCTGGCAGCACCTGCCCGTCCCCTTCGAGGTGTACGCCGACGGCATCGACCTGGTGATCTTCGAGGAGTTCGGCTCCGGGGCGCAGGCGCTGCACCTGCAGGAGAAGCTGGCCCGCGACGAACTCATGCGGGACCCGGCCTACCGTGCGGCCTTCCGCAAGGACTACGAGTCGAAGTACGGACCACGGGTCTGGCACCGCGACTTCTTCGACGCCGAGATCGTCGCCTGCCCCGACCCGTCGGTGGTCGGCAGGTCGTTCGGACAGGTCGGGGTCGAGCGCGGCGGACAGCACCCCGTCGACGCCTTCCTCGACCTGGTGCTCGAGCACGGCACGGACATCCGGTGGCGCACCACGATCTCGGGGCACCGGCCGACGGTGCTGCGCAAGATCGCCCAGGAGCGGGGCGTGCAGATGGGCTTCTCCGACGCGGGCGCCCACCTGCGCAACATGGCGTTCTACAACTTCGGGCTGCGGCTGCTGCAGCACGTGCTCGAGGCCGAGCGGGACGGGGAGGCGTTCCTGACCGCCGAGCAGGCGGTCCACCGGCTGACCGGTGAGCTGGCTGACTGGTACGGCCTGGACGCCGGTCACCTGCGGGTGGGCGACCGGGCCGACCTCGCGATCATCGACCCGGTCCGCCTCGACGGCTCCCTGACGGCGTACGCCGAGGCGCCGGTGGCGCAGTACGGCGGCCTGTCACGGATGGTCAACCGCAACGACGCCGCGGTGCCGCGCGTGATGGTCGGCGGCCGCACGGTGTGGCAGGACGGCGAGCCGGCGCCGGCGCTGGGCACCGAGCGCACCGGGCGGTTCCTGCGGTTCGGGGAGACCAGCCGCGACGCGCTGCCGGCCGCCCGGCTCCGCCCGCCGGTGGTGCCGACACCCTGAGTGGTGCCCTGACCGGCACGGGTGTGGCAGCGTGCCGACCATGCGCGCCATGGTCGTCGATGCTGCCGGGGCCACCCCGGAGGTCCGCGCGGTCCCGACCCCCACCGCTCCCCCGGGCGGCGTCGTCGTCCGCGTCGCGGCCACCGGGTTGTGCCGCAGCGACTGGCACGCCTGGGCCGGGCACGACGACCGCGTGGCGTTCCCGCACGTGCCGGGGCACGAGCTGGCCGGCGAGGTCAGCAGCGTCGGCGAGGGAGTCACGCGGTGGTCGGTCGGTGACCGGGTCACCGTGCCGTTCGTGTGCGGCTGCGGGAGGTGTGCCTGGTGCCGGGCCGGCGACGCGCAGGTCTGCCCCGACCAGCAGCAGCCGGGCTTCAGCCACTGGGGCTCGTTCGCGGAGTACGTCGCACTGCACGCGGCGGACACCAACCTCGTCGCCGTGCCCGACGCGGTGGACTTCGCGACGGCGGCCAGCCTGGGGTGCCGGTTCGCGACGGCGTACCGCGCACTGGTGAGTCGTGCGCGGCTCTCGGCCGGTGAGACCGTCACCGTGGTCGGTGCCGGTGGTGTCGGCCTGAGCGTGGTGATGATCGCGCGGGCCCTCGGGGCGCGGGTGATCGCGGTCGACCGCAACCCCGACGCGCTCGCACTCGCGACCGACCTCGGCGCCGACCACGCACTGGTCAGCGGCGACACCGACGACACCGACGTGCCCGCCGCGGTCGCCGACCTCACCGGCGGCGGCAGCGAGGTGGCCGTCGACGCCGTCGGGAGCGAGCAGACCTGCTCGGTCGCGATCCACAGCTTGCGGCGTCGCGGCCGCCACGTGCAGGTCGGCCTGCTGCCGCCCGTGGCCGGGCACCCGCGGGTCCCGATGGCGCGTGTCATCGGGTGGGAGCTCGACCTGCTCGGCAGCCACGGCATGGCGGCCGTGGACTACCCGGGCATGCTCGCGCTGATCGAGCAGGGCCGCCTGCGTCCCCAGGACCTGGTCGAGCGCACGATCCCGCTGACCGAGGCCGCGCAGGTGCTGCCCGGGTTCGACCGCGCGACGCTGACCGGGATCACCGTCATCGACCCGGCCGGTGGGGAGGAGCCCTAGGTGAAGATCGACACGCCTCCCGGCCCGATGAGCAGGCCGACGATCACGATCAGGATCCCGACGAGCAGGTCACCACGGACCGCACGGATGATGCCGTAGACCACCAGGACCACGGCGATGAGCCACAGGATGAAAGCCACGGTGCCCTCCCTCCGCCGCCACCCGATGTGACGGCCCCGCACCAGTATGCACCGAGCGCGCCGCTCAGCTGCGCCGGAACACCCAGCGCGCCACGATCGGCGTCAGCAGCAGCACGAGGAGGAGGCGTACGGTCTGGGCGGCGGTCACGAAGGTGAGGTTGTCCGAGGTGCCCGTGGCCGCCGCGAGCACGGCGGGGAGGCCACCGGGCGTGGTGGCGAGGTAGGCGTCGAGCCGGGACTCACCGGTGACGGCGGCCAGGACGACGCCGACGCCGGCACAGGCGGCGACGCTGAGGACGATGACGACCAGGACCGTCGGCATCATGCGTCCGATCGCCGCGAGCGTCGGGCGGGTGAAGCGCAGCCCGACCTGGCCCCCGAGCAGCAGGAAGCCCAGGGCCTGCAGCCAGCCCGGCACTGCCGGTGCGTCCAGCGCCGGGACCGTGGTCAGGGCCATCCCGGCCGCCAACGGCCCAGCAGGGCGGGCGCCGGCAGCCGGAGCAGCCGACCTCCGGCGTTGCCCAGCGCCAGGGCGAGCGCGACGAAGGCGTAGTCGGCGAGGCCACCGGCCCACAGGCCCGGCCCGTTCGCACCGTCGACGTCGGCGCTGCTGGCGGTGAAGACGACGGTGACCACGATCGGCAGCGTGAGGAGGATGAAGAGCACCCGCAGGTACTGGTTGACCAGCACGATCCGGGCGTCGGCGCCGTAGTCCTCGGCGAGGGCGACCATGCCCGACGCGCCGCCGGCGACGGTGGAGAAGGTCGCGGTGACCGCGCTGACGTGGTGACGACGCAGCAGTTGGCCGATGCCCACCGACACCGCGATCGTGACCAGGATGGACACGGTGATCGGCACGATGTCGACGCCGACGGCGGGCAGCACCTCCGGGTCGATCTGGGCAGCGACCGAGACGCCGATGATCGACTGCGCGAGGCGGAACCACGCCACGTGCAGGGTGGGCGGCTCCGTGGTGGTGAGCGCGACGACCAGGGCCCCCAGCAGGCCGGCGAAGAGCGGTGGCGTCGGCGCGCCGAGCAGCACGAGGACGACCAGCGAGGCGCCCACGAGCGCCAGCAGCCGCACCCACCGCACCGACTCGGCCTCCTTCACGTCCCGACACCGCCACACAACCGGGCCTCGCGGTCCCCGGCCACTGCGCACGGCCGAAAATACGACGCGGGGCCGGGAACGTCGTTCCCGGCCCCGCGTGATGGTGCGAGGGCGACTCAGCGAGTCGTGTGCCGCTCCCAGGTGCGCTGGTGCCACGGCACGAAGGCCTCGAGTACGTCGTCGTAGCGGCGGTAGAGAGTCATGAACTTGGTGATCACAGTGCACCTCCTTGTGAGCGACGGGGTCAGGTGTCGTGGATTCGTCACTCCCACTACCACCATTCTCACGCGGGCCGTCGCCCGACCCAACCCGGCGACGACATGCGTTCCCTCACACTCCGCGGCTCACCGGGGACGATCGCCGCGGGGCACCTCGGTGGGCCGGTCGACGGCGACCACCTCGGGCGGCAGGCCCCACTGGTTCCGCCCCAGGCGCGAGACCGGCTCGAGGTGCTCCATCGCGGGGTGTCCGTCGACGAGCGCCTCACTGGCGACGGTGACCGCGAGGACGTCGCCGAGCACCACGACCGACTCCCCCAGGTCCACCGTCGAGTGCAGCCGGCACTCGATCGAGGCCGGCGACCCCGCGACCCGCGGCGGGGCCACCGTCTCGGAGGCCTCCATCGCGACGCCCACCGTGCTCGCCTCGTCGACCTCGGCGTCGTACGGCGCGCTGGTGGCGTTGACCTGGTCCATCAGCGCGCGGTTGGCGAGGCTGATGACGAACTCGCCCGTCTCCCGCGCGTTGCGCAGGCTGTCCTTGTGGCCCACGGAGGTGAACTGCACGATCGGCGGCCGCGCCGACGCGACGGTGTAGAAGGAGTGCGGCGCCAGGTTCCCGACGCCGTCCGCCGACAGCGTCGACACCCAGGCGATCGGTCGCGGCACCACCACCGCGGTCAGCAGCTTGTAGGCGTTGACCTCGGCGTCGTCGGTGCGGAAGACGGTGCGGTGGCGGACCATGGGCGCCACTGTAGGTGGCGGCCACCGGGTCCCGAACGCCGCAAGCGCCCCCCTCACCTCACTGCGGCGTGCTCGGTGCCGACTCGGCGGTCGGCAGGTCGGGGGCCAGCCAGCGGCTGTAGACCACGGCGTAGGCGAGCGGGGCACCGACGGTGCTGATCGGCCACACGAGGTAGAGGAAGATCCCGGTCGAGGCCGGGAGGCCGCCCAGCTCCGCGGAGCTGCCGGCGAGCATCCCGGCAGCCACGAACAGGGCCGCGAGCACCGACCACAGCCCGAGGACCGGGACCAGGGCGCGCGGAGACCACTCGTCACGCGCGTTGAGCGACCCCAGCAGCATGAACAGCAGCACGAAGGCAGGGATCGCGTAGTAGACGGCCTGCCAGACGTCGAAGATCATGCCGATCGCGGCGAGCAGCGTCGCGGCGGAGATCGCCGCGATGACGGTGTCGGTCTTGTCGAGGTTCATCGGTGTCCCCTCCGGTCAGGAGTCGTGGGCGGCGGTGGTGGCGGTGGCGCGGGCCTCGTGCGTCGGCGCCACGCCGTAGGCGTGGTCGAACCCGCGGCGGGACCCGGCGGCGGGCCGGAGCAGCGAGGTGCCCACGAACAGGAGCACGCCGACGGCGATCACCAGGCCCCCCGACTGCATGTAGGCGGGCAGGGTGATCACGCCCTCCGAGGTGAGGATCGTCAGCGCCAGGTTGGCGACCAGGCCGAACCCGACGGCGACCGTGGTCGCGAGGCCGGTCGCACGACGCCAGTAGATCCCGAGCGCGATCGGGGCGAACATCGCCGCCGCGAAGGCGGCCCATCCGATCGCACCGAGGAGGAAGACGACCTGGGTGAGGTAGAGGGAGAACAGCAGCGAGCACAGGACGACGAAGCCGCTGGCCAGTCGGCCCCACAGCAGGTCACGTTCGACGGTGCGGCCGAGGGAGGACATCAGGTCCCGGGTGAGCGAGGAGGCACCGATGGTGATGAACGAGCTGGCGCTGGACATGATCGCGGCCAGCAGGCCCGCCATGACGAAGCCGGCGAAGGCGGGAGCGGTCATGTTGTCGAGGAACCAGGTGGTGGTGTTGTCGATGTTGCCCAGCTCGGGTGCGCGACCCTCGATGGCCAACGCACGCATCGCGAGCCCGATCGACAGGGCGAACAACGTCGTGACGGCGTACGCCACGGCCGCGACGAGCGCGCCCCAGCGCAGCTCCGATCCCGAGCGGAGCATGAGGAACTTGGTCACCAGCTGGGGCTGGGCCGCCGTGCCCAGCACGGCGAGGAAGACGAAGCCGAAGACCCAGGTGATCGGTTGGGTGGCGTCCAGCTGCAGCCAGCTGGCATCGGAGCGCTCGATGGTGGCGATCATGTCCGACCAGCCGCCGACCGAGTTCGTGGCGACCACGAAGGTCGCGATCGACATCGCGATCATCAGCAACCCCTGGACCAGGTCGGTCCACACCGCGGCGAGCATGCCTCCCGCGATCGTGTAGGCGGCGACGACGGCGGAGCCGATGATGGCACCGGACGTGACGGAGGTGCCGAAGATGATCGCCACGATGACGCCCATGGCCGTCACCTGGGCGGTCATGTAGGCCACGGCGCCCACGAACATCGCCACTGACATCGCCAGGTGGGCGGACCGGTCGGGATAGCGCACCCGGATCACGTCGGGCACGGAGTACACCGCGTGCTCACGGGCGATGCGGTAGAGCCGCGCCCCCAGCAGGAACCAGGACAGCGCGAAGCTGAGCGGCACCAGCAGGGCGGCAGCGACGATGGCCTGCATGCCCCAGGCGTAGGTGTTCGCCGTGTGGCCGATCATCCCGAACCCGCTCTGGATGGAGGAGAAGGTGGCGATCGCCATGACGAAGAACCCGAGCGTCTGGCCGGCGACCAGGAACTCCTTGGACGACTTCATCCTCGTGTTCGCCCAGTAGCCGATGGCGAACATGACGAGGAAGTAGAGGATCACGATCCCTAGGACGACACTCACGAACTCTCCTCCGTCGGTCGGGCTCCTGGCCCGATGTGGTCGCCGTCACTCTAGGAACGCCTTCGGCTCGACGATGAGGTGGTGATCACCCACAGTTCCGGGGTCACTGGTGGTGCAGACGTCCACCATCGAGGCGGATCAGTGGTCGAGCCGCTCCCGCAACGCCTGGAGCCGAACCGCGAGGCGCAGCTGCAGGTCGTCGGAGGAGCGCCAGTCGCGACCGAGGACGGTCGCGATCCGGTCGACCCGCTTGAGCAGCGTGTTCAGGTGCACGTGGAGCGCCCGTGCGGTGCGCCGCAGGTTGCCGTCGTGGTCGAAGTACGCCGCCAGGGTGGCGACGAGGTCGGTGCCGCGGCGCGCGTCGTACTCCAGCAGCGGCCCGATCGCGTCGCCCAGGAACCGGTCGAGCTCCTCGGCCCGGTCGGCGTCGAAGACCAACGCATAGAGGGAGAACCGGGACGTCGTGGCGCCGAGGTCGGTGGCACCGAGGTGGCCGGCGACCGCAAGGCATCGCGTGGCCAGCAGGAACGCCCGTGCCCAGTCGTGGTCCCGCACGCGCTCACCGACGACCACGACCGGGGCGCCGGTCTCGGCACGGAGGCGACGATGGACCTCGCGGGCCGTGGCCTCGACGTCGTCGGCCGCGGCCATCAGGGTGGCGCGGCCGCGGTGCTCGCCGGCCAGGCCCCGCTGCTCTCGCGCGATCGCGTGCAGGCGGCGTACGACGTCCGAGGTCGCGACACCGTCGGCACGCACCGTGAAGACCGCGTCGAGCGCGCGGAGGTCGATGCCCCGGGTGCTCGCGCGCGCCTCCTGGGTCGCGGTGGGGTGGGGGCTGGCGACGATCAGCTCGGTCAGCAGCTCGCCACTGAGCCGCTCGGCTGCCTCTGCGGTCGCGTTCTCCTTCAGGATCAGCAGGCCCACGACGTGGGTGGCGAGCTCGAGGCTGCGCAGGTCGACGGGCCCGGGATCCTGGCGGTGGCGCCACACCAACGTGCCCAGGACGCTCTCGCCGGCCCGGACCGTCGCGGCGCTGTGCTGGTGACCGTCGGCGCCGACCGTCGTGACGGTCCGACCCCCGGCGCGCGCCTCCTCGATCGCGCGGAGCGCCCCGTCGGACGCCTCGCCGGCCGCGACCTCCTCCCCGCCCCGCGCGAGCAGGGCCCCGTCGCGGTCGAGGAGCGTGACGGCACCGCCGAGGCGGTCCGCGAGCTCGGAGGCGACGGTCGCCGGCCCCCCGCCGGCCAGCACGACGGCGGTCAGGGCGTCGTGCACGGACTGGGCGCGCTGCATGATCGCCATCTGGTCCTCGATGGTGCGGTACGCCGACTGCAGCTCGCCGAGCGCTTCCCGGCTCTGCTCGTAGAGGCGAGCGTTGTCCAGTGCCACGGCGGCATGGTCGGCGAAGGCGCTGAGGAGCGCGATCTCGTCGGTGCGGAAGTGGCGCTCGGTCCGCTCCGCGGCGAAGAGCACGCCGATCACCCGGTCGCGGGCCAACAGCGGCACCCCCAACAGGGCGACGAGCCCCTCGTTCCCGACGAGGGAGTCGAACCCCGGGTCGTGTCGCAGCTCGCCGGCCGCGGCGTAGTCGGCGACCCAGTGGGCGGCGCGCGACTCGACCACCGTGCCACCGAGGCCGGTGCCGGGTGGGATGTGGGCCGAGCGGAAGTCGGCCGAGATCGTGCCCTCGCTGGCGGTGATGCCGAGGACGCCGTCGTCGCCGAGGAGGGAGAGGTAGGTGAAGTCGGTGCCGATCAGGTCGTGCGCGTGGCGCACGATCGACCGGAGCACGTCGTCGACGTCGCCGAGCGCGGTCAGCGACCGTGCGGTGGCGTAGAGCGATGCCAGCTCCCGTTCACGGCCGCTCCGGGCCTCGGCCTCCACGTCGCCTTCCACGGCAGCACGGTAGAACATCGATCCACCACGGTGCCCGGGACTGTGGTCGGTCGACACCTGCTCCGCCCGACCGGTGCTCCCTAGGGTGAAGCCGCCGAGCGGCGCCGCGCCCGCAGTGACGTCCCCCTGCAGCGCGACGGCCCGCGCCACGACGGGACGGAGGAGCAGCCGCACGATGCACGGCCTGATGCAGCCCCGGCCACTGACGATCGCGCACGTCTTCGAACGTGCCGAGTCGATCTTCGGCCACAAGCAGGTGATCGACGACGACCACGAGGGCACGACGTACTGCACGTGGGCTCGGCGCGTGCGGCGCCTGGTCGCGGCACTGGACCGCCTCGAGGTCCCGGCCGGCGCCCGCGTCGCCACGCTCGCCGCGAACCACCGTCGTCACCTCGAGGCGTACGCCGCCGCCCCGATCAGCAAGCGGGTGCTGCACACGCTCAACATCCGGCTCGCAGAGCACGACCTCGCCTACGTCATCGAGCACGCGGCGGACGACGTCGTCCTCCTAGACCGGTGCCATCTGCCCGTGGCGCAGCGCCTGGCCGACCGACTGCCGGGCGTGCGGCACTGGATCGTGTTCCCCGGTCCGGGCGAACTGCCCGACGACCCGCGGTTCCACGACTACGACGCCCTCGTCGACGGGGTGCCGGCGTACGAGGGGTCGTTCAGCGCGGGATTCGAGCGCGAGGACGAGGACCTGGCTGCGGGCCTCTGCTACACGTCCGGGACGACGGGACGACCCAAGGGCGTGGTCTACAGCCACCGCTCGACGGTGCTGCACTGCCTCGGGACCATGGCGGCCGGCCTCATCGGGCTGTCCGAGGGCGACGTGGTGATGCCGATCGTGCCGATGTTCCACGCCAACGCCTGGGGCCTGCCCTACGGCGCGCTGATGGCCGGCGCCGACCTGGTGCTGCCGGGACCCTCGACCGCACCGCAGCACGTGGGCGACCTGATGGAGCGACACCGCGTGACGGTGGCGGCGGCTGTCCCGACGGTGTGGACCGACCTGCTGCCCGCACTCGGTGGCCGCGACCTCACCCCGGTCCGGATGCTCCTCGGCGGCGGTTCCGTGGTCACCGCCGACCTGTCCGCGGCGTACGAGCAGGCGGTCGGCGTGCCGATCACGCACTCGTGGGGCATGACCGAGGTGAGCCCCGTGGGCGCTCTCGGTGGCCTCCGCAGCCAGCACCACGACCTGCCCAGCGCCGAGCGTGATGCCGTCCGGTCCGCGCAGGGGCAGGCGATGCCGCTGGTCGACGTGCGCCTGGTCGACCCCGAGTCCGACGACCTCCTCCCCCACGACGGCGCCAGCGTGGGCGAGCTCCAGGTGGCAGGACCGTGGGTCGCCGGAGGTTACCTCGGGCACGAGGGGGGCCCTTCCTTCACCGACGACGGCTGGTTGCGCACCGGCGACCTCGCCACCGTCGACCAGCACGGCTACCTCCGACTCGTCGACCGGCTCAAGGACCTGATCAAGTCCGGCGGCGAGTGGATCTCCTCCGTCGAGCTGGAGTCGGCGATCGACGAGCACCCGGGCGTGGCACGGGTCGCCGTCGTCGCCCGGCACCACCCGCGCTGGGGCGAGCGCCCCGTGGCCTTCGTGTCGCTGCACGACGGCATCAGCGTGGTCGAGTCCGACCTGCGCGACCACCTCACCGGTCGGGTCGCGTCCTGGTGGGTGCCCGACGAGTTCTTCCTCGTCGACGCGATCCCGCTGACCGGCACGGGCAAGGCCGCCAAGGAGGAGTTGCGGCGATCGGTGACGCAACCGTGAGCCCCGACGAACGGGGGCGCTCCTCAGACGTCGGTGACGCGGATCCCGGCGTGAGCCTTGTGGCGTCGGTTGATGCTGATCAGATTGGCCGTCAGCGCCTCGACCTGGTGGGCGTTGCGTCGACGTCCGCCGTACACCCCACGGACGCCGGGAATCGTCGACGCCAGCTCCTGGACGAGGTCGGTGGCCTCGCGCTCGTCGCCCAGCACCAACACGTCGGTCTCCACCCGGGAGACCTCCGGGTCCTCGAGCAACACCGCGGAGACGTTGTGGAAGGCTCCCACCACGGTCGACCCGGTCAGGATCGCAGCGGCCTGCTCGGTCGCCGAGCCCTCCGGCACGTCGAGTGCATGGGCACCCTGCTTGTCGAAGCCGAGCGGATTGACGCAATCGACGACCACCTTGCCGGCGAGGACGTCGACCAGCCCGCGCAACAGGTCGGCGTGGCCGTCCCACGGCACCACGACGAGGACGATGTCGCCGGCGGTCGCGGCCGCCCGGTTGTCGGTCCCCGCCACGGTGGTGTCGATCGTGGCACTGACTTCCTCGGCCACCCGCGCGGTGCGCTCGGCATCGCGGCCGCCGAGAACGACGGTCAGGCCGGCGGCGGCGAATCGACGGGCGAGCCCGCGACCCTGGGGCCCGGTGCCGCCCAGGACGGCGATGGTGAGGTCGGTCAGGGCAGGCATGGTCGCTCCTCCACGGGGCAGGTCGTCACGGGTTGTCGCGGTGCACTCAGTCAGCGGGCAACGGCAGCGCGGTCGGCGAAGGAGGAGAGCTCGAAGCTCGGGTACCCCTCCTCGACCTCCTTGGCCAGGATTCGCCGGTAGAGCGGTGCACCGCCGAGGTAGACCATGACGCGGGGCTTGGCGTCCCGGTCCAGGTTGATGTTGTGTCCGTTGAACCAGGATTGCGTCTGCGACAGCAGCAGGCGTGCGTTCACCTCGCGCACGTGCTCCAGCCACTCCAACTCGGCTTCACGGCGACCCTCGAAGCGGTCGATGCCGTGGTCCTCGATGTGGCGGGCGGTCTCGGTCATCCAGTTGACGACGTCCTCGATGCCGCGCGGGAAGTTCGCCGTCGCCGACCCGGACTGCGGGCCGACCAGGATGAACATGTTGGGGAACTGCGAGACCTGTACGCCCAGGCATGTCTGGGGGCCGTCGGCCCACTTGTCCTTGAGACGGACGCCGTCGACGCCCTGGATGTCGATGCGGTCGAACGGTCCGGTGACCGCGTCGAAGCCGGTCGCATAGACGATCACGTCGAGCTCCACGTCGCGCGTCCCGCCGTCGGCGAGCGCGAGGCGTACGCCGGTGGGCGTCACCCGCTCGATGGGATTGGCCATGATGTCCACGAGTTCGACGTTGTCCCGGTTGAAGGCCTCGTAGAAGCCGGATTCACCGGCGACCCGCTTGGTCCCGAACCCGTGGTCCTTGGGGATCAGCATCTCGGCGACCTCGGGGTCGTCGACGCGCTCGCGGATCTTGTCCGCAACGAACTCGGAGAGCTCGCGGTTGGGCTCGGCCTCCATGATGCAGTCGCGGTAGTTGCCCATGTAGAGGCCCGCGCCCTGCCCGTTGTAGAGCTCCTCCCACCGGCGCAGCCGTTCCTCGCGAGTCACGTCGGTCGAGAGGGTCCGGTCGGGACGGTGGATGAAGCCGGCGGGCGTCTCCCGGCACCACGCGAAGATCTCGTCGTAGGACGACCGCAGCTCGGCCATCTCCTCCGGCCCGATGGGGGCGTTGCCCAGCGGTGCGCACCAGTTGGCGTCACGCTGCAGCACCACGAGCGACTCCACCTGGTCGGCGACGTCGGTGATCACCTGGACGCCGCTGGCGCCGGTGCCGATCACGCCGACCCGCTTGCCGGTGACGTCGTACCCCTCGGGCCAGTCGAAAGTGTGGGTCTCGAGGCCCTCGAACGTGCCGCGCCCCTCCAACCTGGGGTAGGTCGGCACTGACAGCAGGCCCATCGCGCAGAGCACGAAACGGGCGCGAATCGTCGTAGCGTCATCGAAGCGGAGCAGCCAGCGCCGGTCCTCCTCCTGCCACTGTGCGGAGACGACGCGCTTCTCGAAGCTGATGTGGCGTCGGAGATCGAACTTCTCAGCGACGTACTCGAGGTAGGACAGCGTCTCGGGCTGGGGGGAGAACTTCTCCTTCCAGTCCCACTCCTGCAGCAGCTCCTCGGAGAAGGAGTACTGGTAGGTGTAGGACTCCGAGTCGAACCGGCATCCTGGGTAGCGGTTGTTGTACCAGGTCCCCCCTAGGCCCGCATTCGCGTCGACGACCCGGACGTCGGCACCGATCTCGAGCAGTTGGTGCAGCTGGTAGAGCCCGCACACCCCCGCGCCGATGATCAGGTAGTCGACCGTCGTGGTCGTCCCTGCCTCGTTCGCTGACCTTGTCACCTTGCCACCTCTATCAATCAAGCGCTTGCTGCACTTTACTGTAGTGCATGTCCGGGCCCGAGTCCACGCGATCTGGCTACAGGCCGACGATCTCGGCGTAGCGGCGCATGTCCCGCTCGTAGTGCTCGTCACCGATGCGGGGGGAGACCACGACCTCGTCGATGCCGAGTCGGAAAGCCTCCTCGATGTAGGCGCGGTCGTCCTCCCAGTCCCGCTCCGTCTTGCCCTTGCTGCGCCGGCCGACCTTCAGCGAGAGCTCGGACATGTCCCGACCCGCCGCCGACATCGCCTCGCTGAGCTGGTCGATGAACACCGTGATGTCCTCGTGGGTGCGGCTGTAGCCGGCCCACCCGTCGCCGTACTTCACGATGCGCCGCAGCGAGGACGGGGAGTTGCCGCCGACGATGATCGGCAGGCGCTCCTGCGCGGGTTTCGGGAAGCAGTACAGCGGCGGGAAGTCCACGAACTCCCCCCGGTACTCACTGAGTTCCTCGGCAGACCAGAGCTCGCGCATCGCGGCCAAGTAGTCGTTCATGCGCGCGCCGCGCCGCTCGAACGGGACGTCCAGGGCGTCGTACTCCTCCTCGGCCCAGCCGACACCGACACCGAAGTCGAACCGACCGCCACTGAGTTGGTCGACGCTCGCGACCTGCCGCGCGGTCACGATCGGATTGCGTTGCGGGACGACGAAGACGTACGTCCCCACGCGCAGGGTGGTCGTCGCCGCCGCGATCGCCCCGGCCACCACCAGCGGATCGTGGACCCCCAACAGGCGGTTGACCTCCTGGGCACCGCCGGACTCGTAAGGGTACTCAGAGTTGTACTCCGGGAAGAACACGACGTGCTCGGGCAGCCACACGGAGTTGAACCCGAGCTCCTCGATGAGTTGGGCCGCGTCCATGGACCACCGACCCGAGCGCGGACCGGTCCCGGGGAAGAGTTCGCTGATGCCGATCTTGGTCATGCACGCCGTCCTTCGGTCGCGGCGACGCCATCGGGCGCCACCTGGTCCTTGATCACGTGTTTCATCACCTTCATGCTCGCGTTGCGCGGCAGTTCGTCGACGAAGAAGACGTGGACCGGCTTCTTGTAGCCGGCGAGGTGGGAGCGGGCGAAGTCCCGCACCGCGTCCTCGTCGATCCCCGCCCCGGGAATCCGTACGACGGCCGCCGACACGGCCTCTCCCCAACGCTCGTCCGGCAGCCCGAACACCGCGGCGTCGGTCACCTCCTCCATCAGCAGCAGCACGCGCTCGACCTCGGCGGGATAGACGTTGGCGCCCCCGCTGATGATCAGGTCCTGGGCGCGTCCGGTCAGGTAGAAGTAGCCGTGCTCGTCGCGGTAGCCCAGGTCGCCGGTGTAGTACTCGCCGTTCCGGAACACCGCGGCGGTCTTCTCCGGTTGGTTGTGGTAGCCGGAGAACATCGTGTCCGCCTCGATCACCAGCTCACCCACCTCGCCGTCGGGCAGGGAGCGCCCGTCGGCGTCCACGACACGGACCGACGAGGTCGGCAACGGCCGGCCGACGGAGGCGAAGATGTCGCGGGCACCACCGTGACCACTCCAGTCGCCGCGGTTGGTGATGGTGATGGGACCGACCACCTCGGTCATGCCCCAGGTCTCGACGAGCCGGTCGCCGATGGTGGCGACCAACCGCTCCGCGAGTTCCGGCGGCAGCGGTCCACCCGAGTGCAGGACGCCCTGCAGCGTCTCCAGCGCCTCGGGGTGCGACTCGAGCGCTCCGAGGAGACCGGGGATCAACGGCGTCAGGCCCAGGGTGAACGTCGCCCGGTGCTCGACCATGTGCCGACCCCACTCCTCCGGCGTCGCGCCGGGGATGAACGCAACCGTCCCACCGGTGTAGAAGTGCGGGAAGATCACGCCCCACAGCGCCGAGACGAACGACCAACCGCCGGGGAACGCGGCGTGGCCCTGGAGCGGGAAGCGGTAGGCGTAGGGCACGAGCTTGACGCAGTTGACCACGGCTCGGTTGCTGACCAGGACGCCCTTGGGGAAGCCGGTCGTGCCGCTGGTGTAACCGACCAGGGCGATGTCGTCGAGCGTCCGGTCGATGGACAGCGGTGTCGCCTCGGCCGCCACGAGCGCGTCGGCGTAGGCCTCGGCGCCACTCGGCGGCGCCGAGTCGATCGCCAACCACGCGACGAGACCGGGCACGCTCGTCGCGTCGGCGACCATCGCGCTCACGCCGTCGGTGTGCACGATCGCGGTCGCGCCCGAGTCGGTGACCACGTGGTCGACCTCAGGGGCGGTGAGTCGATCGTTGACGTGGACCGCGACGTAGCCGCCCATGGCGAGACCGACGTAGACCTCCAGCGACTCGACCCGGTTGCCCAGCATCGCGGCGACGGCACTGCCGGGAGCGACCCCGCGCTCACGCAGGGCGTGGGCAAGTCGCCAACCGTTCCCGATCACCTCGGCGAAGGTTCGTTGCTCACCACAGGAGGTGACCGCCACGTTGTCGGCGAACCGGTCCCCGGCCTTGCGGAAGAGTTCTCCCAGCGTCTCTTCGGTCATGCGTGCTCCTTCAGGTCGTAGAGCCGAACTGCGTTGCCACCGAGGAAGAGGCCTAGTTCCTCCTCGGCCAGGACGGGGCGGTCCCCGTCATGGGGTGCGGCCAGGTCCCGCACCATCGAGATCCATCGCTCCAGCTCGACGCCGTCGGGGTCCTCCCGCGGACCGCGGATGATGTCGGAACCGAAGATCAGCCGGTGAGCCCCCACCTGCTCACGCATGCGGCGTACCCGGCGCCGAAACTCGGGGTAGTCCGCCCGGGCGCAGCGCTGCCACAGCGACAGCTCCAGATAGGCGTGCTGCCACCCGGTCGCGCAGTCCAGTGCCTCGGCCCACCAGGCCTCGAGTCCGGCGTGACCGAACACGACGCGCAGGCGGGGGTGACGCGCGAGGAGCGCTCCCAGCTCGGCGGGCCGGCACCGGATCACCTGCAGCGGGTCGCCCCCGAGCGGGCTGGTGTGGATCACGACCGGAAGTGCGCGGGCCTCGAGCTCGTCGAACAGCCAGCGGTACGCCGGATCACACAGGTCCCACCCGGCCGCGGGATAGAGCTTGAACCCGCGGCAGTGCGGATGGGCCAGCGCATCGTCGAAGAGCTCGCGCGCGTCCGGATGGCGCGGGTCCAGGCCGGCGCAGAAGTAGAGCCGGCCCTCGCGGTCGCCGGCAAGGCCCTCGTAGCGGGCGTTGAGGTCACCGATGGCCAGGTGCTCCCCCGCGGGGGCGCCGACGATCGTCCAGTCGACGACGGGCACCAGCCCCGCCGCGACGCCGAGCCGGTCGAACGCCGCGATCGTCAGCGTTGCTTCGGGATCGCTCTGACCCACCGCGACGTGCCCCATCAGGCTCTCGGGATCGCGCTCGGGAAGTCGCCGGCCACTCCCCTGCCGAGCCCAGGCACGACGGATGCCCTCCGGTAGCCACGTGGCGTCCCACACGTGCATGTGGGCGTCGATGACGACGTCGGACACCTCAGTTCCTCCCGAGGACGTGGACCGTCGAGGCCGCCGTGAGCCAGTCGACGACCCCGCCGCCGATCTGCACCACCGCACGTCGCGGGTCATCGAGCTGGAGCACGCCGGCCTCGCCGCGCAGCTGCGCCACGGCGTCGTGCACCTGCGCGAGCCCGCTGGCACCGAGCGGATGCCCACGTCCGACCAGGCCGCCGGTGCAGTTGACCGGGAAGGCACCCGTGGCCTCGGTGACCCCGTCGGCGATCCAGCGTGGTTCCTCGCCCGGCTCGCACAGCCCGACGTCGGTCCAGGCCATGAGCTCATAGGCAACCGAGGCGTCGTGGACCTCCGCGAAGTCCATGTCGCCGGGGCCCAGGCCCGCCTGCTCGAACGCCGCGCGAGCCGAGGCCTGGACCGCGTTCGGAGCGTCCGGCCGATCCCGGGGCGGGCGGGTCGCCAACTGCGAGGCATGGATGCTCACCGACCGCGACGCGGCCACGACCTCCGGGCGCCGCGTCACGACGACGGCGGCAGCCCCGTCGCTGATCGGTGAGCTCATCAAGGCGGTCAAGGGCTCCACCACCGTCCGAGCGGCCAGCACCTCCTCGGGTGTCGCGCCGAACTGGCGGTGGGCGAACCGGTTGTGGCGCGCGCTCTGCAGCGACCGCGAAGCCACGGCGGCGAGGTCCTCCAGGGTCACGCCTCGCTCCTCGAACAGGGCGCTGGCGAGCTTGGCCTGTCGGTCCACGAACGGCGTACGGTCCTGACCGGCCCCGTCGCCCGTGGCGAACGCCGCCTCGACGTCGGCACCGGCGGCGTACGCACTGAACATGCGCTGCCGGTCGGGATGGTTGATCTTCTCCACGCCCAGGGCGAGGACGGTGTCGTACAGCCCCGACGCCACGGCCATCCAGGCCAGGTGGAGCGCGTTGCCCCCGGAGGCACACGCGTTCTCCACGTTGTGGATCGGGATGCCGGCCAGTCCCATCGGGTAGCCGACGACCTCCCCGCGGATGCACTCCTGGCCGGTGATCAGGCCGGCGAGGGCGTTGGAGAAGAACATCGCCTGCACGTCCGGTACGCCGATGCCAGCGTCGGCGATGGCCGCGTCGACCGCCACGCGCCCCAGGTCCTTCATCGAGGTGTCGAGCTGCTTGCCGAACGGGCTCATGCCGACCCCGCTGATCACCACGTTCTCTGCCACGGCTCCTCCTTCGCTAGGCCGGCACGACCGGCGGCGCCGGCCACGCGGCACTGACACCGCCGTCCACCAGCAGGCTCTGACCGGTCACATAGCCGGCGTCGTCACTGGCGAGGAAGGCGACCGCTGCCGCCACCTCCTCGGGCGTTCCCTCGCGTCCCATCGGTGCCACGGCGCCACGAGCGGCGCCGGCCTCGCCGAACTCGCGGCGTACGAGGGCGGAGTCGATGTTGCCCAGCACCGCCGCGTTGGCCCGGATGCCGCGACTGCCATAGCGCACCGCGACGTGGCGCATCACGGCCAGTTGGGCCGCCTTGGTCGCCTCGTAGGACAGTGAACGGCGGCTGCTCCACATCCCCGCAGTCGACCCGACGAAGACGAAAGCGCCGCGGCCACGGTCGAGCATGCCCGCCAACGCGGCCTGCGCGGTGAGCCAGTGGGAACGCACGTTGACCGAGCCGGCGAGGTCCCACTCGGCGACGGACTGCACCTTCAACGGCTCGCGCCCCGAGACGCCGACGTTGCACACGACGACGTCGAGACCGTCACCCAAGCCCTCGGCCGCCCGCACCGCGGCAGCACAGTCATCGGGGTCGGCGGCGTCCACGCGCACTGCGAGACCGGGGGTCGCCAAGTGAGCGACTGTCTGCTCGGCACGCTCGAGATCCAGGTCACCGACCACGACACGGGCACCCTCCGCGGCCAGTCGCAGCGCGATGGCGCGCCCGTTGCCCATCGGCAGGTCCTCGCCCGGCCGAGCGGGCCCGTCGCTGCCGCCACCGAGGACGTAGGCGACTCGGCCGTCGAAGCGCCCCATGTCAGTAGCTCCGGGGCAGGCCGAGGACCTGCTGGGCGATGAAGTTCAGCGACATCTCCTGGCTGACCGGAGCGAGACGCATGATGCGGGCCTCACGCCAGTAGCGCTCGACGTGGTACTCCTGCGCGTAGCCTACCCCGCCGTGGGTCTGCACCGCCCGGTCGGCGGCCTGGTAGCCGGCGTCCGCGGCGAGGTACTTCGCCGTGTTCGCCTCCGCCCCACAGGAGAGGCCGTCGTCGTAGCGTCGCCCGGCGATCAGGGTCATCTCCCACGCCGCCTCGAGACGCGCATAGGAGTCCGCGAGCGGGTGGCTGAGCGCCTGGTTGCTGCCGATCGGCCGGTCGAACACCCGTCGTACGCTGGCGTAGTCGACCGCGCGGCGCAGGGCGGCCTGACCGATGCCGACGGCCTCGGCGGCAATGAGCACCCGCTCGGGATTGAGCCCGGCGAGGATGTGCTGGAACCCCTTGCCCTCCTCGCCGACCAGACGCCAGCCCGCCACGGGCAGGTCGTCGTAGAAGGTCTCGCAGGTGGCCACCGCGTTGCGCCCGGCCTTGGGGATCGGACGGATGTCGACGTGGTCGGGGTCCAGGTCGATGAGGAACAAGCTGAGGCCCTCGAAGCGTCGTTTCGGGTCATCCGGGGCGGGCGAGGTCCGCGCGAGCATCAGCGCCACCGAGGACTCCAGCGCCTTGCTGGTCCAGATCTTCTGCCCACTGATCCGCCAGTCGTCGCCGTCGCGGACCGCCTTGGTCGTGATCCGTGAGGTGTCGGTGCCGGCGTCGGGCTCGGTCACCGCGAACGCGACGTGGAGGTCACCGCTCGCCGCTCGTGGGAGGAACTCCTGCTTGAGGCGGTCGTTGCCGTACTTCATCACCGGCTGGAGACCGAACACGTTCATGTGCAGCGCCGTGCACCCGTTCATGGCCGCGCCCGACGCCGCCACCTCACGCAGCAGGATCGCCGCCTCGGTCACCCCACGGCCACCGCCGCCGTACTCCTCGGGCACCGCGATGCCCACCCACCCGTCGGTGGCCATCGCGTCGAAGAACTCCCACGGGAACCGGTGCTCGCGGTCGCAGGCGAGCCAGTAGTCGTCGTCGAACTCCTTGAGCCGGGATCGGATCGCGGTCGCGATCAGCTCGTGGTCGGGGTCGCGCAGCTCAGCCATGCGGTGCCTCCAGGCGGTCGTGACAGTCGGGGGTGTTCGGGGTGGCGGGCGCCGACTCAGTCCTGCAGCAGCTCGGTGAGCAGCTCGAGCTCCTGGCGGAAGTCGGTCATCACCGTGGCCTTCGCCGGGTTGTTGAGGTCGTCCCATGCCTCGCGGATGCTCTCCGGGGTCAGGTCGCGGGAGAAGTGACCGGGCGTCTGTGCGACGAGGACCCGCGCCACCCGGCCGCCGCCGACGTTGTAGACCTCGCCGGTGACGTCGCACTCGGCCGCGCTGAGCCACACCACCAGCGGCGAGACGAGCGAGGGATCGAGGCTGTCGGCGAGGTCGCCGAGGAGGTTCTCCGTCATGCGGGTGCGTGCGCCCGGCTCGATGGCGTTCGCGGTGATGCCGAACCGCTCGCCCTCGATGGCCAACGTCTTGGTGAGACCGATGATGCCGGCCTTGGCAGCGGCGTAGTTGGCCTGGCCGAAGTTGCCGAAGAGGCCCGCGGCCGAGGTCGTGTTGATGATGCGCCCGGCGCCCTGTTCGATCATCACCGGCCACGCGGCCTTTGACATCCACAAGGTGCCGCCGACGTGCACCTTCAGCACCGAGTCGACCTCGTCGGCCGACATCTTGGCGAAGGAGCGGTCACGCAGGATGCCGGCATTGTTGACCACGACGTCGAGGCGGCCGAAGGTCGAGGTCGCCAGCTCGACGACCTGGGCGGCACCGTCCGGCGTACTGATGTCGGTGCCGTCGGCCACGGCGGTCCCGCCGGCCGCGCGCACTGCGGCCACGACCTCCTGGGCCGGCGAGTCCTGCGACGCAGCATCGACGTCGTTGACGACCACGTGGGCACCGCGCGCGGCCAGCAGCTCCACGTGGGCCCGACCGAGCCCTCGGCCGGCACCGGTGACGACGGCCACGCGACCGTCGAGGCTGATCTCCTTCATGCGTTCTCCTCAGTACGACGTGCCGGCCGGAGCCGGCGATTGGTTGGCTTCACCCGAAGAGGGCAGCCATGACCTCGGTGCTCTCCCGCACCTCATCGGGTTCGCCGGAAGCGATGATGCGTCCGCGCTGCATCACGTGGACCCGATCGCTGACCGCGAGGGCCAGCTCGGCGTTCTGCTCGACGAGCAGGATGGTGGCGCCGGTGGAATGCAGGGTGGCGATGGTCTCGAACATGACGTCGACGATCGAGGGCGCGAGGCCCATCGACGGCTCGTCGAGCAGCAACACGTCCGGGCGGGTCATCAGCGCCCGACCGAAGGCGAGCATCTGTTGCTCGCCACCGCTCATCGACGCGGCCAGCTGGTCACGTCGCTCGGCGAGCCGGGGGAAGAGCTCGAAGACCTGGTCGCGTTGCTCCCGGAGCTCACGCTTGCCGGTGCGCCCGCTGTAGGCAGCGAGGTCCAGGTTCTCGGTGACGCTCAGCGGTGGCGCGATGCGCCTCCCCTCGGCGACCAGTGCGACACCGGCCCGCACCACCTTGTGGCAGTTCCATCCGGTGATGTCGCGACCACCGACCGTGACCGATCCCGAGGCGGGACGGTGCAGGCCGGCGATGCTGTTCAGCGTCGTGGTCTTGCCGGCCCCGTTGGACCCGATCAGTGCGACCAGCGATCCCGGGGACACGTCGATGTCGACGTCACGAACCGCCTGGACCGCGCCGTGCGCGGCGCAGAGTCGCGATACGTGCAGCATCGGAGCGCTTTCCAAAGTAGGCCTCCTTCACGTCGTCTTGCTCGAGGCACCAGGTCGGCGCTCCCTGTGCGAGCACGGCCCCGGAGTTCATGACCGAGACGGACTCACAGAACTCCTCGACCAGCCGCATGTTGTGCTCGATGAGGATCAACGTCAGGCCGGCGTCGCGCAGCTCCACCAGCAACCGGCCGACGGCTGCCGACTCAGCGTCGTTCATGCCCGCCGTCGGTTCGTCCAGCAGGAGCACGCGTGGCCCGGTGGCCAGGGCGCGGGCGATCTCGACCCGGCGCTGGTCGCCGTAGGACAACGTCTCGGCGAGCGTGTCGTAGCCGCTGGTGAGTCCGACCTGGGCCAGCAGTTCGCGGGCGCGTTCGCGGACCTCCCGGCGCTCCCGGCGCTCACTGGGGCTGAGGAAGATCGCCCCCGCGATCGTCGAGCGACGCTGCAGGTAGGCGCCGGCCACCACCGTCTCGAGCATCGTCAGGCCCGGGAAGAGACGGATGTTCTGATAGGTGCGGGCGACCCCGCGGCGCGCGATGGCGTGCGGCGTCTCACCGGTGATCTCGTCGTCGAACACCCGGATGGACCCGCGGTCGGGGGTGATGAAGCCGCTGACCATGTTGAGCACGGTGGTCTTGCCGGCCCCGTTGGGACCGAGGATCCCGTGGATGCGCTGCGTCGGCACGGCGATCGAGACGTCCGACACCGCTGCCAGGCCACCGAAGGTCTTGGTGAGGTCGGTGATCCCCACCGCGGTCTGCGGGTCGGCCGCCGACACCGCGCGTGCCCCCTGCTGGGTGGGCGAGTTGCTCATCGGGCTCCCTCCGTTGCTGCGACCCGGTCGTCGCCCTCGGTGCTTCGCACCGTGGTGTCACCGTCGTCGCGCAACCGGGCCCGCAGGAGCCTGAATCGACGCATGTCGACCAGGCCACGGGGCATGTAGATGATGATCAGGATGAGGACGACGCCGGTCACGACGCGCTCGTAGCCACCCGTGACGTCACGCAACAGCTCGGGGAGGATCGTGAAGGCGATCGCTCCCACGACCGGTCCGGCCCAGTGGAAGGCACCACCGAGCACGACGGCGGCCAGGGTCACGAAGGCCAAGTGGGTGTAGAAGGTGTCGGGCCCGATGTATTGCAGGAAACTGGCTTGCATCACTCCCGCGGCCCCACCGAGCGCACCGGAGAGTACGAAGCCGATGAGCTGGATCTGCCTGGGCGAGATCCCGAGCGTCTGGGCCACGGCCGCGTCCTCGCGGACCGCGTCGGCCGCGAGGCCGAACCGGGACTTGGCGAGACGCGAGAGCACGTAGCCCGCAACGAGGAGCGTTCCGATCAGCCACAACCAGGTCCCGAGGTCACCGGGGACCAACTGCCCCGCAGCGCCTCCGGTGTAGTCGGTGAGGTTGAGGACCAGCACGCGACCGATGAGAACCATCGCGATCGTCGCCATCGCGAGGTAGTGGCTGTCCAGCCGGATCACGAATCCGGCGGTCACCGCTCCCATCAACGCGCCGACCACTGTGCCGAGCAGCAGTCCGACCACGGGAGAGAGGCCGAACGCGGCGGCCAGGTACCCGAAGGTGAAGGCACCCGCAGCGCCGAAGAAGATCGGGGCGAGGCTGAGGGCACCAGTCCAGAGGCTGGCGTAGATGCTCAGCGCGAACAGCGCGTTGACGCCGGCGAACTGGAGTGTGGTGATCCAAGCAGTGGTACTCACGGTTGTCCTCTCAGGTGGTCCTCAGGCCCGGACGAGCTGGCGTTCACCGAACAGGCCCTGGGGTCGCACGACGAGCACGAGCAGGAGCACGCCGAAGGTGATCGCGTCGCGGAACCCCGAGGAGATGTACTGCGAGCTGAGCACCTCCAGCACTCCGATGGCGACGCCGACTGCCGCCGCCCCCCGGATGTCCCCGTAGCCACCCACCACCACGGCGGCGAAGCCCTTCAGCAGGAGTGCCTCGCCGAGGCCGAAGGAGACGTTGTTGTCCGACAGCGCAGCGAGGACGCCGGCCAGGCCAGCAATCGCGGCGGCCAGGAAGGCGACCACGATGAGCGTCCGCCGGGCATCGACGCCGACGATGGACGCCGAGCGCGGATCCACCGACACCGCACGGACGGCGGCGCCGAACCGCGAGCGGTTGAGCAGGAGGTGGACGCCGGTCACGACGACGAGCAGCGCCACGATGCTGAACAGGTGGGCCGGCAGCACCAGCAGTCCGCCGATCTCCAATGGCGTCGCGGGCACCGCATCGACCGGGTAGCTCTGGGTGGTGGGGCCCAACACGCTCTCGGCGACGTTGAGCAGGATGATCCAGACCCCGATGCTGGCAATGATCGGAGCGAACGTCCCCGCCTCGCGACGGCGCAGTGGCGCGAAGGCGAACGTGTCGGCGAGCACGCCGAGCAATCCGGCGCACACGATCCCGACGGCCGCGGCCATCCAGAAGTTGGCGCCCTGTTCGGTGACGAGCCAGTAGGACGAGATCGCGCCCCACGTGGCGAAGGTGCCGTGAGCGACGTTCAGGATGCCCATTCGGGCCAGGATCAGCGCGAACCCGATCGCGAACAGGGCGTACACGGACCCCAGCGCGATGCCATTGGCCAGCTGTTGGGCGAGAAGCTGCACCGGGGACTCTCCTCCGTGTCGGTGGTCGGCACTTTGGTCAAGCGCTCGATTGACATGAAGTAACTCACGTCACGCCGCTGCTGTCAATACTGAATCAAGCACTTGCTTCATATGGTTCGTGGCGCTAGCGTCGCCGCCACGACCGGCAGTCCCGGGCGATCCACGCCTGCGGCCGGGCGGGAGGAGTGGTGCGACATGAGGCTGCCGCCGTCAACGAGCGCGGCCACCGCCGTGCGGTCGATTCCGCCGCACAGCTCCGCCGTGGCCTCCCCCGGCTGCGGCACCCCCGAGACGCTGCTCACCGCGCTCGGCGAGGCCGCCGAAGAGCTGGACGGGGTGCGACTCTTCTCGGGACTGCAACTCGGTTCCTACCCGTTCCTGCCCGCCTCCCTCGCCGGCCACCTGCCCTACCGCACGTGGCACCCCTACGGTCCCGCCCGCGCTGCACTCACGCCGGGCGCGGTCGACTACGTGCCCGCCCGCGCCTCGGCCGTTCCCGAGCTGCTCGACCAGTGGCAGACGTCGGTGGCACTGGTCCGGGTCTCACCGCCCGACAGCGACGGCTGGTGCAGCCTCGGGCCGTCCGCGAGCTACGTACGACGCGCCGTCGACCGAGCGGGACTCGTGCTCGCGGAGGTGGACCCTGCCGTCCCCCGCACCACGGGTGACACCGCGGTCCACGTCAGCGCGATCGACCACTTGGTCGAGGCCGACACCCCGATGTGCACCTTCCCCGCTGCTCGCCGCGACGCCACGAGCGACCGAGTCGCCACGCACGTGCTGGACCTGCTCCCCGAGGGCTGCACGCTGCAGCTGGGGATCGGAGCCGTCCCGGAGGCGCTCACCGCCTTCCTCGCCGAGAGCGACCTCCGCGACGTCCGCTTCGTCGGGATGGCGAACGACGCGATGGTGCCGCTCTTCGCCGCGGGGATCACTCCGTCGACCGGGGACCCGCGACCCGGGGTACTCGCGGCCGAGCTGATGGGCACCGCAACACTGATGGACTTCGCCGACGCCAATCCCGCGGTCGTGCTGCGGTCCAGTGACCGGTCCCACGCGCCCCGAGCACTGGCGCAGGTCCCCCGACTCGTCGCCATCAACTCCGCGATCGAGGTGGACCTCGCCGGACAGGTAAACGCCGAACTCGTCGGTCGGCGACAGGTGTCGGGCATCGGCGGGAGCGCCGACTTCGTGGAGGCGGCGTTCGGGTCGCACGGCGGCCTGTCCGTGGTCGCCCTGACCTCGACGACACCGGACGGACGCCACAGCCGCCTGGTCCCCCACCTCACCAGCGACGTGGTCTCACTGCCGCGGCACACCCCCGACGCCGTCGTCACCGAGTACGGCGTGGCCTGGCTCCGCGGCAGGACTGTCGCGGAGCGGGCCCGGGCGCTGGCCGACGTCGCCCATCCCAACCACCGGACCGCGCTGCTCACTGCGTCGGCCGACCAACCACAGGAGCATGGATGACCATCCACACCCAGCGCGGGCGCTACTACGACGAGATGACCACCGGGGACGTGTTTCGGCACGAGCCCGGACGGACCATCACCGAGGCCGACAACGTGCAGTTCTGCACCATGACGATGAACTCCCAGAGTCTCCACCTGGACGCGGTGAAGTCAGCGGAGTCGGAGTTCGGCCAGCGGCTCGTCAACAGCCTGCTCACGATGAGCATCGCCTGCAGCATCGGGGTGCCGGACCTGACGCAGAAGACCACGATCGCCAACCTTGGTTTCGGGGAGATCAGCTTCCCGGCACCGGTCTTCATCGGCGACACGCTCTACTGCGAGACCGAGATCGGTCCCAAGCGGCCCTCGTCGAGTCGTCCCCGCCAGGGCATCGTCACCCTCGAACACCGTGCGCTCAACCAGCACGGCGTGCTGGTCTGCAAGGCGGTGCGCACTGCCTTGGTGCACTTCGCCCCCGAGGACGACGCCACCACCTGACCCGCGGCACCCCCGTACTGAGGACGCGGGGTGCGGCCGGTCCCCGGTCGCACCCCGCGTGTTCGGTGTCCGGCAGGACACACCGCACCGATCAGTGGAGCGTTGCCGCCGTACCGAGCACCAACGTCCCCGAGGCCATGAACATGCCGCCGACGCCGGTCACGACGCTGACGTCCACGCCCTCGACCTGGGCAGGCGCGGAGCCACGCACCTGCCTCACGGACTCCTGGATGGCGAACATGCCGTACATGCCGGTGTGGGTGTAGGCGAGTCCGCCGCCGTTCGTGTTCAGCGGGAGCGAGCCGCCGGGTCGCGTGTTCCCGTCGGCCACGAAGGCCGCGGCTTCCCCCCGGCCGACGAAGCCGAGATCCTCGAGGCCGTAGAGCGGGACGTGGGCGAACGCGTCATAGATCATCAGGTGGTCGACCTCGGTGTGGTCCACCTCGGCCTGGCGCATCGCAGCGGCCCCGCCGCGCGCGATGGCTCGCGACGACGTGAGACTCTCCAGTCCCGAGACGACCGAGGACTCGCTCGACTCTCCGGCCCCGAGGACGTGGACGGCGCGGTCGCCGACCAAATCGCGCGCCCGCTCGGCGGAGGTCAGCACCAGCGCGCCGCCCCCGTCGGTGACCAAGCAGCAGTGCAGCAGGTGGACGGGATCGGCAATGACGGGTGAGGCCAGCACGTCCTCGACCGTGATCGGCTCACGCAGCTTGGCCCGTGGGTTGTGGGCCGCCCACTCGCGCTGCACCACCGGCACCGCCGCGAACTGCTCCTCGGTCATCCCGTACTCGGCCATGTAGCGACGTACGCCGATCGGGAACAGGGACGGGGCACCCATCGGTCCGTGCGGCACCTCCAGCTGACCCATCATCGCCTGCGGGGCGGGCGCCCAGGGCTGCATGCCCACGCGGCTCCGGCCCGACTCGCCGTGGGTGACGAGGACGGTCTCGCACAGGCCCGTGGCGATCGCCGCCATCGCGTGCCGCACGTGCAGCATGTAGGAACAGCCGCCGACATTGGTGCCGTCGAGGTAGTCGGGCACGATCCCGAGGTAGTCGGCGACGTCGTTGGGCAACTCACCGGCCGAAGCAACACCGTCCACGTCCGCAGGTGTCAGCCCGGCGTCGGCCAGCGCATTCAGGGCGGCATCGGCGTGGAGCTCGAGGGCCGACTTGTCCGGGACCTTGCCCAGGTCAGTGCTCTCGGCCGCGCCGGCGATGGCAATGCGTCCGCGCAGGCTCATGCGGCGTCCTCCTCGACGACGAACTCGACCACGCGACGCTCCCCGCGTTCGGCGAACGCGACGCGCACGGGTTGGTCGACGGCCACGGTTGTGGGGTCGTCGGTGCGCACGGTCGCCATCAGCAACGGGCCTTCGGCCAGTGCCACCAGCGCAAGCACGTACGGCGTGTCCTCGGCGAACTCGCCCGGTCCGCGGTGGTTGACCACGAACGAGGCGATTCGGCCGGTACCCGAGGCCGGGACCAGCTCGACGTCCCGGGAGCTGCAGGCGGGGCAGCACATCCGCGGGTAGAGGAATCGGTGGTCACACGCGCGGCAGCGCGGCACGGTCAACTGCTCGGCGTCGATGTGGTCGAACCACGCCTGGGTGTCCGGCGTGGGCTGGGCAACGGGCTTCACGGGCTCTCCAGTGGCTGGCAGGGTGCGTGGTTCGGGGACGGGCGGGCGACGCGGGTCAACCGACGTCGGTGCCGATGACGGGCCGGAGCAGGTGTTTGCGCAACTTGCCGTTGGCACCGCGCGGCAGCTCAGGCACGACGGCGACCATGCGGGGCACCTTGTAACGCGCGAGCCGGTCGGCGAGATAGCCCTCCAGGACGCGGGCAGGGTCCTCCTGGCGGGCGAGGTGGGAGTCGGCCCCCGCCTGGACGACGGCAGCGATGCATTCACCCCACTCCTCGTCGGGAACGCCGATGACGCCGACGTCCTCGACGTCGGGATGCGACAGGATCGCGGCTTCCACCTCGGCGGGGTACACGTTGACGCCACCGGAGACGACCACCTCGGAGGAGCGGCCGAGCAGGTAGAGGTAACCCTCGTCGTCGAGGCGGCCGAGATCGCCGACGGTCACGAAGTCCCCGACGCGGCCGGCATCGGTCTTGTCCGGATCGCCGCGGTACTCGAAGGCGAGGGCCCCCATCCGGAGGTAGACCGCACCGGATCCCCCGACGGACACCTCCTCACCGAGCGGGTCGAGGATGCGCACCTCGGCACCGGGCTGAGGACGGCCAACGCTACCCGGCCGCTCGAGCCACTCCGGGGTGGAGATCACCGTGCCGGCGGCCTCGGTGGCGCCGTAGTACTCCCACACGACGGGACCGAACAGGTCGATGGTCCCGCGCTTGGTCTCGTCCGCGCAGGGCCCCGCGCCATGGATCAGATTGCGCATGCTGCTCAGGTCGTGCGCCGTGCGCTCCTGCCCGGGCAGACGCAGGATGCGGTGGAGCTGGGTGGGGACCATGTGGGTGGTGGTCACCCGTTCACGCTCGACGAGCCGCAGCACCTCCGCGGCGTCGAAGCGCTCCATCAGCACCAGCGCGTGACCGAAGTGCAGCGAGGTGACCGCGAGACCGCTGACCGCGGTGTGACTCAGCGGCGAGGTGACCAGGTGGACGCCACCGTCACGTGGCGTGACACCGAACATCCCGAGCTGCCACTGGGCACCGGCGCCGAACAGGTCGTCGGGGTCGCCCTCGGGCCGAGGGCGGAGCACGCCCTTGGGACGCCCGGTGGTGCCGGAGGTGTAGCCGAGGTAGGCCCCGGGGCTGCGGTCGGGCACCGGCCCGTCATCCTCCCGGGAGGCGAGCGCGTACAGGTCCGCGAACCGCTCGTGCGCGCCGAGCGCGAAGAGCCGACCGAGTGGATAGTCGGCCTGTTCGGCTGCAGCGGCGAGGAGGTCGACATGGCGCAGCGACGCGAGGGCGACCACCGGTGCGGCATCGCCGAGGATGTGTGCCACCTCGCCCGTGGTCAGCGCCGTGTTGACCGGCACGTAGTAGGCACCGACCTGCTGGCAGGCCAGCACCACCGCCAGCGCACCCGTCTCGTTGGCCACGACACCGACGACCCGATCGCCACGGTGCAGCCCTTGTGAACGCAACAGGCGGGCGACCCGGTTGGCCTCCGCCAGCAGCTCTCCGCGACTGGTGCGTGTGCCGTCGGGTGCGACCACGGCGCACGCGGCTGGTTCCTCGGCCGCGAGCCGCCAGAACCCGAGGTCTCCCATCACTCCTCCTCACCGATGCGGGCGAGCAGGTCCCGTGCGAGGGTGCGACGGTGCGCGGCGGGGGTGCCGTGGGCCGCGGTCAGGCTCATCGTCCGCTTGAGCCAGACGTGGAGGTGGTGCTCCCAGGTGAAGCCAATCCCTCCGTGCAACTGCAGGGCCTCCACGTTCGCTCGGTCTGCTGCCTGTCCAGCGTAGGCCTTCGCCGACGCCGCGCGCCGGGCGCGATCGTGGGCATCCTCGGCCCCGAACGCACCGAGCGCGGCGGCCTCGGCCATGTCGACGCCGACGGCGACATCAGCGATCTTGTGCTTGACGGCCTGGAACGACCCGACGGGGCGACCGAACTGGTGACGGTCGGCGACGTACTCGACGGTGAGGTCGAGCAGGCGGCGGGCGGCACCGGCGAGCTGGCAGGCCGCACCGGCCACCGCGAGGTCCCGGACGTGTGCGGCGACGTCGGGCGAGGTGCCCAGCAGATCGCCCGCGCCGTGGGGGATGACGGCGGCGACGGGGCGGAGCGGGTCGACACCGGCCGCGGGGACGACCTCCAACTGGTCGGCGGCGTACGCCGTGACCGCACCGTCGGGTGCGACGTCGAGGACGAGGTGGGCGTCAGCGGCGAAGGCCACGTGACGGTCGGCGTCCCCGAAACGCACGGTGGCCAGTAGCGAGCCCTCCGCGATGCCGCCGAGTCGGGCATCGGCGTCGGGATGGTCGGGGAAGGCCGCCAGCAGCGTCACAGCGAGAACGGCTGTCTCCAGCAGCGGTTCGGGCAACGCGTGGTATCCGGTGGCGTGCAGGACGCCGGGCAGGTGGGCCGGCTCGAGCCCGGCACCGCCGAACTCGGCGGGCACCAGCGCGGACACCAGGCCGGTCTCGGCCAGGCGCCACCACAGGGCGGGCGCGTGGGCGCCGCCGGCCTCGAGTCGGTCGCGCAGATGCGCGACGTCGCAGTGGCGGGCCAGCAGATCACCGGTCACCTGCTCGAGCTCGCCGCGGTCGATGTCCAGGGTCTCAGTCACGATCTCCGGGGCTCCATGGGTAGTCCGAGCACGCGCTCGCTGATGATGTTGCGCTGGATCTCCGAGGTGCCGCCGAAGATCATGGCCGCGCGGGCGTACCAGTAGCGGTGGTGCCAGTCGCGCCATGCGTCGGCGGTCACGGCATCCACGCCCGCCAGCCCGGCGAGGTCACCGACAACGGCACCGTCCTCGGCCATCAGCCGCAGGCCGGTGGCGAAGATGTCGTGCTGCATCTCGGTCCAATAGAGCTTGTTGATGCTCGCAGTGCTGTCCAGATTGCCGCCGGCCTCGGCCAGGGCGGCCAGTCGGTAGACGTTGGCCCGGTAGACCTCGGTCTCCACCAGGACGCGGCCGAGCTCGTCCAGGGCAAGGCTGTCCTCGGCGAGTCCGCGGACCGCGACGAGACCGGCCAGGGCCGCGACGTCGTTGGAGAACTTGGCGTGATCACCGAAGACGGCGCCACGCTCGAACCCGAGCGTGGACATCGCGACCTTCCATCCCTGGTCCACCTCGCCCACGACATTCTCGACGGGCACGTGCACGTCGGTGAAGAACACCTCGGCGAAACCTTCGGTGCCGTCGACCATCGCCAGCGGGCGGACCTCGACGCCGGGAGTGCGCAGGTCAATGCACAGGAAGGTGATGCCGGCGTGCTTGCGCTCCTTGGCCGCGTCGGGATCGGTGCGCACGAGCGCGAAGATCCAGTCGGCGAAGCCACCCATCGAGGTCCAGATCTTCTGCCCGTTGACCACGTAGTGGTCCCCGTCGCGCACCGCGCGGGTGCGCAGCGAGGCGAGGTCGGAGCCGGACCCCGGCTCGGAGAAGCCCTGGCACCAGATGGTCCGGCACGAGAGCAGGTCGGGGATCCAGCGGCGACGCTGCTCCTCGGTGCCGTACTGCATCAGCACGGGTCCGAGGAGATAGAGCCCACCCATGTTGACCCGTTCGGGCGCGCGGGCGCGGTAGTACTCCTCGGCGAAGGCGATGGTGTGCTGCAGCCCGGCGCCGCGACCGCCGTACTCCTCGGGCCAGTCCACCGCCGCGTAGCCGCCCTCGAACAGGGTCCGCTCCCAGGTGCGGTGCTGGTCGAACCCGGCCTGGTCGGTCCACGAGGGCAACGGCTCGGCCGGTACGTGCTCGGCGAGCCAGGCCCGGACCTCGGCGCGGAACTCTGCAACGGAAATCATGGTCATGCCACCAGGCCCAGAGTCGTCGCGAGCTCCTCCATGGTGCCCACGTAGCCGTCGTCGGTCATGCGCAGCGAGATGTTGACGCCGTCGGCGCCCAGTTCGGCGTAACGGTGCACGATCTCGGGGATGTCGGCGATCTCACCAACCGCGCGGAAACCGGCGACCACGTGGACCTCGTCGCGTGTCCGTCCGGCGTCGGTGAGCTGCTGGTCCAGCGAGCCGAGCTTCTCGGCGAACTCCGAGACCGTCAGGTTCCACGGGTACCAGCCGGTGGCGACCGTCGCTGCGCGCCGGATCGCGGCCGGCGAGTGACCGCCGACCAGCATCCTCGGCGGTGCGACGTCCGGCAGCGGCGGGCTGTCGGGGTCACGCCCGGACCACGCGGCGTCGAGCTGGTGGAGCAGTTCTTCGCAGCGCCGGCCGCGGGTGCGGAACTCGGACTCACACGCCGCGAACTCCTCGGCCGACCACCCAACACCGATCCCCAGGTCGAAACGTCCGCCGGTGAGGGCGGACACGGTCGCGACCTCCCGGGCGAACAGCCGAGGGTTGCGCAGCGGCAACAACAACACCGAGCTGCCGATCCGCAACCGGGTGGTGGCGCCGCACAGTTCCACGGCTGCCTGGGTGATGTCGAGCAGGCCCTGGTCATCGGCGACCTCGACGCGCGCCTTCCCGTCCACCGTCTTGTTGTGCTGTTCTTTGACGTCCGGGTCGGTCGCCGACGGGGCCTGCGGGTAGGGGTAGGTCGAGGTGTACTCGTCGAAGAACACGACGTGCTCGGGCAACCAGATGCCGTCGACCCCGCAGCGTTCGGCGGTGCGGGCGAAGGTCGCCATGAACTCGGTGTCCCGCGTGGCGCTCCCGTCGAAGAGGTCGACGAGGCCGATCTCGACACGGCCGCGGAGGCCGTGGACGCCGACGCGGTCGGTGCTGCTCATGCGTGCTGTCCTTCCACGAGGGCGGTGATCTCGGCCGGGTCGGGCACGTGCTCGAACACCGCCACCAACTCGCTCACGCCCGCACGGTCCGCGGCATCGCAGACCTCCGGGAAGCGGTCGGCGTCGACGAACCAGGTGCATTGCAGCGCCTCGGCGCCGGGGCCGTGCGCCGCGGCGACCTGGTCGGCGGCGGTGGCAAGACCCGCTGCGTCGCCGTGCCAGTGGAGCCACCCGTCGGGTGCGCCGGCCGTCGCGATGACGCCGGCGAGCCGGTCAGTGTCGGTGGGCCGCACGTGCCAGCGCAGGCCACGTCCGGGCGGCTTGGGCAGGGCGATGGCGCCGTCGAAGGCGACCGAGCTCCCGGCGTACGACGCGCGGTCCTCGGACCACAGCGCGCGCATGGCCAGCAGTCGGTCGGTCACGAGTGCGTCACCCGAGGCAGCTGCGACATCGGGCAGGGCGAGCGTGTCCGGGGCGTCATCGAGGTCCAGGCCGATCTCGAGGCGGCCGCCGGCAAACCAGGCCAGCGTCGCGAGCTGCTTGGCCCGCAGCGCTGCACCACGGGCGGCGACGAGGTCGCCGGACAGGGCCACGCGTAGCGATGCGGTCGCACGGGCGACGCGCTGCAGGCACAGCGTTGGGTCGTGGCTCCGGCCGGCGGCGATCTCCCGGTCACCCAGGGCCCACCAGGTGCGGAGCCCGTGTCTTTCCGCGGCCGCTGCCGCGGCACTGATGGCCTCGGCCAGGGGCCGCTCGTGGGCCACGAAGGCGCAGGCGATGCCGGTGTCCATACGGTCCTCTCAGGTCACTTGCGCGGGGGTGACCCCGGCCGGTTGGGGCCGGCCGGGGTCGCCTGGGGAGCTCGGGCGGACCTCAGCCCGTCCACTCCTCGAGCTCGCCGTCCTCGGTCCACTCGAGGTAGGTGCCCGGCTCGGAGAGCGTGGCCTGTCCCTCGACGTAGGTGATCTCGCCGTAGACCGAGTCCTGGGTGTCGATCCCCGACAACGCGCTGCCGACGTCGACCGGATCCCCGCTGTCCGCCTCCTTGATGCCCATCGCGAGGAACCACATCGACGTGTAGCCCTGGGCCGCGAAGATGTCGGGGTCCTCGTCGTACTTCTCGCGGTACGCCTCGATGAAGGTCGCGGCCTCCTCGTTGTCGCTGAACTCCGCGTGGAAAGGCGCGGCGAAGAGGGTGCCGGCCAGTCCCTTGGCCGAGGTCTTGAACAGTTCGGCGCTGTCGATGCCGTAGCTGCTCATCAGGCGCTTGTCGTAGCCGCGCTCCCGGAGAGCGCGCGCCATCAGGGCCGACGGCGTGCCGAGCGTGCTGAGCACGACCGCGTCGGGATCGATCGAGGCGATCTCCGTGGCGGGACCGGTGAAGTTGGTGTCGGTGGAGTTGGTGCTCACGGTCTTGACCACTTCGGCACCGTTGCGCTCCAGGCCGGCCTTCCAGACCTCGCCGTCGGCGACCATCGCGTCGTTGTCGCCGTTGACCACGATGACAACGGTCTCGATGTCCTCGGCCGGGACCACGGTGTCGATGAACTGGTCGTAGATCCCGCCCTCGGCCGAGGGGAGGATGTGCGGCCGGAAGAGGTGCGGCGGCTCGGTGATGTCGGCCAGGATCGCGGAGGTGACGATGCCCGGCACCTGGTCCTGCGTCATCACGGGGGCCAGCGCACCGGCCTCGGCGGAGAGTCCGCAGCACAGCACACCCGATGCGCCGTCGGCGGCGAACTGCTTGTAGAGCGCGATGGCCTGGGCCGGGTCGCTCTTCACGTCCTCCATCTCGAGCTCGACGGTCTTGCCCTCGCCGAGGAAGCCGGAATCGTTGATCTCCTCGGCGGCCAACTCGGCCCCCTGGGTGATCGGGACGCCTGCGAAGGCGGCCGGGCCGGACAGGAGGGCCGGGAATCCGACGAGGTAGCTGTCATCGTCCGCACTGGCGTCACTGGTGCAGCCCGAGAGCACGACCGCGAGGGTCGCGACGACAGAGGCGACGACGGTCCGGCCGCGAGGCCGGTGGGTGATGGTGATCGACACGATCGCCCCTTTCGGTTGGTCAAGCAAATGCTTGATTGAAGTAAAGCAAGCACTTGATATTTGCACAGTGACCGCGGTCACGCAAGCACTTCGTCCAACAAAATCGACGAGCGGCGGGCGGAACGACGCGCACCGCAGCCGCGTCAGGGCCGCAGCACCGCTCGCCCGCGGTCGAGGACCGGCTGGCCGTCGGCGTTGAGGGTCTGGAACCGCACCTCGGTGCCGCCCTCGTCGACCCACGCGCGGATCGTCAGCGCGTCGCCCGGCAGGACCGGTCGGGTGAACCGCCCCGTCATCGAGGCGAGGCGCCCGGCGTCACCGTCCACCAGTTCGTTGACCAGGATCCGCGCGGTGTAGCCGTAGGTGCACATGCCGTGCAGGATCGGGCGCTCGAATCCACCGCGCGCCGCGAACACCGGGTCGGAGTGCAGCGGATTGCGGTCCCCGGTCAACCGGTAGAGCAGGGCCTGCTCGGGCCGCGTGGCCACCGTGACGTCGAGATCGGCGGGGCGGTCGGGCTGCTCCCAGGCCGCGTTCTCGCCGCGCTCACCACCGAAGCCGCCGCCACCGCCGATGAAGGCGCCGGTGCGCGACCGAGCGAGCGAGTCACCCGTGGCGGCATCGACCAGCGTGGTCTCGGTCCACACGATGGCGCCGGCACCCTTGTCCCATGCCTCCGTCACGGTGGTCGTGGCCGTGGCCTCCCCGGCCGGGGGGATGGGGCCGTCGAGGTACATCTCCTGTTCGGCGTGGACGGCCCGCGTGGGGTCGTAGTCGCCGATGTCGGGCATCCCGCTGCCGAACCCCAGGACCACGGCGAAGCTGGGCACGACCTGCTGGGGCACGCCGTCGGTGTTCTCGGTAGTGAAGGCGAGCTCGGTCAGCGGGTCCTGCTGGCCGGCACCCACGGCGAGGGCGTAGTGCAGCGAGTCCTTGTCGGTCCACTGCACGGACCACGGACCGACGGTGGTGCCGACACAGGTGGGGTCGATGGGCATGGAGTACCTCCTTGACTGGGCACCGTGCGGTGCGTGGGGGCGGCCGCGATCGCGGCCGCGTCAGTTCGACAACCGGGTCCGCGGACCCGCGGTCAGCACGCGCGAGGGCAACTCGCGCCCGACGAGGCGCTGGGCGATCGCCGCGACCTCGAGCAGTCGGTCGAGGTCGACGCCGGTCTCGACGCCGTACTCCTCGAGCAGGTACACCGCCTCCTCGGTGGCAATGTTGCCACTCGCACCGGGCGCGTAGGGGCAGCCGCCGAGCCCACCCACGCTGGCGTCGAACCGGTCGACGCCGAGCTCCAGCGCCGCCGCCAGGTTGGCCATCCCGGTTCCGCGGGTGTCGTGCAGGTGCAGCGACAGCACGGCGTCGGCACGGGCGTCGCGGAAGCTGCCGACCAAGCGGCGCACGCGGGGCGGTGACCCCATGCCGGTCGTGTCCCCGAAGCAGACGCTGTCCGCGCCGAGGTCCACCGCCCGTACGGCGTACGCGACGACCTGGTCCGTGGGCAGCTCACCCTCGTAGGGGCAGCCGAACGCGGTCGCCACGATCACTTGGCACCGCACCCCGGCGTCGTGCGCGAGGGCCACGACTTCGCCGATCCCGTCCAGCGACTCCTCCGGCGTACGCCGGATGTTGCGCAGGTTGTGGGTCCGGGAGGCGGAGACGACGACCTCGATGTCGGTGAAGCCATCAGAGATCGCCCGTTGCGCACCGACCAAGTTGGGAACCAGCGCGGAGTAGGTGATCTCGGGTCGCTGTCGCACGCCGGCCCAGACCTCGGCCGCGTCCGCCATCTGGGGGATCGCCCGGGGGTGCACGTAGGACACCGTCTCGATCTCGAGGAGGCCGGTCGTGGCGAGCTCCTCGACCAGCGTCACCTTGTCGGCGGTGGCGACCGGCGGCTCGTTCTGCAGCCCGTCCCGGGGACCGACCTCGCGGAGGACGACTCGTGACGGGACGTCGCTCATCCCAGCCCCCGGGCCGTCGCGACCACCCGCCGGTGTGTCGACGGCGTGCCGTAGAGCCCGCGGCAGGCCATCACGCGACGGAAGTGGTGGGAGAGCTCGTGCTCCCAGGTGAACCCGATGCCGCCGTGCACCTGGATCGCCTCCCGGAGCACGTGGGTCGTCGCGTCGCCGGCCACGGCCGCAGCTGCCGAGGTCGCCTCTCGCCAGTCGGGGGTGTCGCCCTCGAGCAGGTGCAGCGCCTCCCGGACGGCGCTGCGTGCCAACTCCAGCTCGGCGTACATGCCGACGAGATTGTGCTTCACGGCCTGGAAGGAGCCGATCGCGCGGCCGAACTGCTCTCGGGTCGCGGCGTACTCCAGGGCGAGGTTCAGGGCGCGTTCGGCCGCGCCGACGGAGTCGGCCGCTGTGAGCAGCGCCCCCACTGTCCACGCGTCGGCCACCGCCGGCGCGACCCCATCACCACGCGCGACTTCCCGCGCGGGCGCTCCGGACAACTGGATCCGGGCGAGGCCCCGCCCCGGGTCCACCGCGTCCTGCGCCGTGACGTTGCCGTCGTCGAGCACAGCGGCGACCAGCACGGGCTCACCACTGTGCTGCGCGAGAAGCAGCACCTCTGCCGCATGGGTGCCGCCGTCGACGCCGCAGCGCGTGGCGGTCACCGCACCGTCGGCGTACGCCGCCTCGCTGGCGAGGCTCTCTCCTGCGGCGTCCTCGTGACAGGCGACGACCACGACGCGGCCCTGTTCGGCGATCGCCCGCTGCAGGCCGGCGGCGTCGTCGGGGTCCAGGGTCCGCAGCAGGTGGGCCGCGACGCCGGCAGTCGGCACCAGCGGCCCGGACCAGCCGTGGCGGCCCGCTTCGAGGACGGCGGCCCCCAGCTCCAGGAACCCGGCGCCCTGCCCACCGTGCGACTCCGGCACCAGCAGGCCGGCAAGCCCCACTTCGGTCGCCATGCCCGGCCAGGCGGCGGGCAGGTGCGGCCCGTTCGCGCGACTCTGTTCGACGGGGCTGCGCTGGTCGAGGTAGCGCGCGACCACCGGACCGAGGTCGTCGCTCAACACCAGGGGGTCGATCACGGCAACTCCTTCAATCAAGCGCTTGCTGTAACACTGGGAACGCGAGCCCGCCGCACCAAGGCGGGCGGGTTCAGTGGATCAGTCGGTGCGGAGGCCGTCGAGCAGGATCGAGGTCTGCACCGCGATCACCTCGTCGGCGCTGACCTCGCCGTCCGGATCGAACCACCGGATCACGGCCTGGATGGCTCCCATGATCGTGCGGTAGACCATGCGGACGTTGATGTCGGAGCGGAACACTCCCTCGTCGACGCCACGCTGGATGGTCTCGAGCCAGGTGCGCTCGACCTCGGTCATGCTCTGGGCGACCGTGCTGAGGTCGCGGACGTAGTGCCAGTCGTTCTGCAGGATGGTGACCTCAGCGCGGTGCTGGACCAGTCCGCGCAGGGCCTGCGCGATGAGCTCGCGGAGCGCATCGACGGCGTCCTCGTTGTCCTCGGCGGCGTGTCGGTAAGCACTCGCGGCCAGCTCGAGGTAGCCGGTCAGCACCTCCTCGACCATCGCCTCCTTGGAGTCGAAGTAGTAGTAGAGACTGCCCGAGAGCATGCTCGCCTCGTCGGCGATGTCGCGCACCGTGGCGAGCGAGAAGCCCTTCTCCGAGAAGACCTTGGCCGCCGCGCTCACGATCAGTTCCTTGCGCGCCAGGCCCGTCGGGGACCCGGTGGTGCGGCGTCTCGTGGTGCTCACTTGTTTCCCGTTCCCTGGAGCTGACATTGGCTGACATGGTGGCACAGGGGCCACCTTGTTCCGCGGCACGCGACCTGGGGCGCCGACGCGCCGCAGAACCCGTTCATGCGGCCGGCGGTCGCGACGACACGATCGTGACGGCGCTGACGAGGTCTCCGGGGCTGCCGCCCTGGTTCTGCACCAGGCCGAAGCCCGGCGTCTCGACCTGGCGGTCGCCGGCTTCGCCGCGGAACTGCAACCACATCTCATACAGCATCCGCAGGCCGCTGGCGCCGATCGGGTGGCCGAAGCTCTTCAGCCCGCCGTCGATGTTGACGGGGAGGGCGCCGCCGCGGTCGTACCGCCCGGCGACCACGTCGCGCCAGGCCTCGCCGGGAGCGGAGAAGCCGAGCTCCTCCATCAGCACCATCTCGGTCGGGGTGAAGCAGTCATGCACCTCGGCGACCGAGATCTCCGTCGCCGGATCGGTGATCCCGGCCTGGCGATAGGCCTGCTGTGCCGACACGCGCGACTCGGCGAGGTCGGAGTAGTCGTAGTCACTGTCATTGCGTCCGGTGCCGGAGCCGGCGTTCACCGACAGCGCGTGGACGTAGAGCGGCCGGTCGGTGTACTTCAACGCATCCTCGGCGCGCACGATGATCGCCGCGGCACCACCGTCGGCGACACCGGAACAGTCGAACACGCTCAGGTTGCCCGCCAACGTCGGAGCACCGGCGATGACCTCCTTGGACATCTCCTTGCGGAACTGCGCCCGGGGGTTGAGGGCGCCGTTGGCGTGGTTCTTCCAGGCGATGTGGGTCATCGCCTCCTTGACCTGGTCCTCGGTGACGCCGTAGCGACGTGCGTAGGCGGGGACGATCATCGAGTACATCGCCGGGGCACTGAGCACCGGCGGCGTCCCGTCGTTGGGCACGCTGGGAATCTCCAGGCCCGAGTAGCCCTGGTCCTTCAGCTTCTCGCCCCCGACGGCCATGACCACGTCATAGGCGCCCGACGAGACCGCATAGCAGGCGTTGCGGAACGCCTCGGAACCGGTGGCGCACATGTTCTCGACCCGGGTGGCCGGCTTGTGCTCGATGCCCAGTGGGCGGGTCAGAGTGAGCCCCGAGACGCCCGAGATCATCGATCCCAACCAGAACGCGTCGACGTCGTCGAGTGCGAGTCCGTCGACGTCGTCCACGGCGCCGTGGGTGGCCTCGATGAGCAGGTCGTCGACCGAGAGGTCCCAGTGCTCACCGAACCTGGTGCAGGCCATGCCGACGATCGCGACCGGCGTACGCAGCGCATGCGTGCCCATCAGCGGTCCTCCTCCCGGTGCGGACGCACCTTCCAGATGTAGTTGCGCACCCCGTTGCCCGCGACGCTGGCGAGGCGGAACGTGGGCACGACCCGGTCGCCGATCGCGACGGGCTGGTCGACGGCGTCGGCCATCTCGAACTCGAAGCGGCCACCACCCTCGAAGTCGACCGCGACCACCTTCGCCGGCAACTGGATCGACTCCGAGAGCCAGTCGTCGGTGAAGGTCGCCACGGTGGCGGGGACGTCGACCATCGGCTCGGCCGAGAGCGCGTCACGTTCCCCGCAGCGCAGGCACACCCGGCGCGGGGGCAGGTTGCGGTAGCCGCACTCGTCACAGCGAGCGGCGATGAAGCCGAACTTCCACCCGCTCGTACGCCGCGAGGCGGGCGGCACGGGCGGCTTCACCGCGGGGCGGCGCGCCGGCTCGCGCGGCAGCAGGCCGCGCCAACTGAGGAAGTCGGCGTAGGAGACCGGTGCGGTCGTGCCGGCGGTCAGTGCCTCCAGCCCCGCCCCGCCGGGGCGGTGGGCATCGGTCATGCGGAACACGAAGGCGTCCGCGCCGTCCGCGACGCCGACGGCGAGGACCAGGTCGCCCGGGGCGGCGGACTCGAAGGCCGCGACCAGCCCCACCCCCAGGTCGGCCGTGCCGGCGTATCCGAGCGTGGCAACCGCGGGCAGGTCGAGCTGCTCGGGAGCGAATCCCTTGGTCAGGACGCTGCGCGCCTTGGCGTGGGGAGTGCTGATCACGACGCGCTGGAGGTCCTCGCGCTTGAGGTCGCAGCGACCGAGCACGTCGTCGACGACGCGTTGACCGAGCGGGACGTACTCCTCGACGCCGAAGCGGTCCTCCCACGTGTAGGTGCGGTCCGCGCCGGGCTCGCGCCACCGCTCGAGGAACTCGGTGGTGAGGGCGGCGGACCCGACCAGTTCCGCAACGGGGGCGCTTCCGACCGTGAAAGCGGCCGCAGCGTCACAGCCCCCCGCCTCGTCGGCGGATCCGGGCAGCGCGTAGCGCAGGTCGGCGGCCACCGCGACTCCGCCACCCTCGGCCAGCACCGCGCGCAGCGCACCGGCGCCACCACGCAGCGCCCCGGCGAGATCGTGGGCCGGGGCATGGGACCCGCAGCCGCCCGCGACGGCCACCGTGACCGCGTTGGACTTCTCGAGGTATGCCGGACGGGAGGTGGCGAACCACAGCGCCCCCTCGACCTCCGCGACACCGCGCAGGCGGCGTACGGCCGCGACGGCCAGCGTGGTGCTGTCCTCGTCGTGCGAGGCGACCGGACGGGCGCCCTTGCCGCGACCGACACCCAACGTGGTCGCGATCTCCGCACGGTCCAGCCGTCCGATCGGTACCTGGACGGCATAGGACTCGATGCCGGTCACGGGGCCTCCGTTCCGTCCTGCGATCGCCGCAGGAACATTTCAATCAAGCACTTGCTTTGCTAATGTAGACGAGGCCAGCCAACCGCCGCAACCGTCGCGATCGGCGACGAGGCCCCGCGGCAGCCGGCACGGACACAGGAGGGTCATGACCCAGCAGTCAGGCGCACCCGGGCTCGAGGACTTCCGAGCAGAGGCGGCCGCAGCGCTGTCCGCCTTCGCCCCGCGGCGCAACGAGGACCGAGCCCAGTGGGGTGTGGGCGATGACCGGGTCTCGGTCGTCGCCGAGCGCTCCGAGGGCGAGGCCGAGGAACTCGCGGCCCTGCGCCGCTACCGCGCTCACCTGGTCGAGCACGACCTGGGCTGGGTCGACGGCCCGGCCGAGTTCGGCGGCCGCGGCCTCCCCGCGGCGTACGCCGCAGCGTTGCGGGAGGTGGAGTCGGCCCACGACCTGCCCGACGACGGCTACCTGCGCTTCAGCGTCTCCACGTTGACACCGACACTGCTCGCCCACGGCACACCCGAGCAGCAGCAGGCCTGGCTCCCCCGGCTCCGGTCGGCCGACTTGCTCGCCTGCCAGCTCTACTCCGAGCCCGGCGCCGGGTCCGACCTCGCCGGACTCTCGACCCGTGCGGTGCGTGACGGCAACGACTGGCGCCTGACGGGCCAGAAGGTGTGGAGTTCCGGTGCCCACTACAGCGACGTCGGGCTCTGCATCGCACGCACGGCGCCGGACCGGCCCAAGCACGCCGGACTGACCACGTTCTTGGTCGACCTGGACTCCCCCGGCATCGAGATCCGCCCGATCCGCCAGCTGACCGGCGGCGCCTCGTTCGACGAGGTCTTCCTCAACGACGTGGTCGTGCCGGACTCGCGCCGCATCGGCGAGGTCGACGACGGGTGGTCGGTCGTGGTCACCTCCCTGCTCAACGAGCGGTCCGCCATCGGCACCGAGGTCGGCGTCGACGAGGCGCTGGTCGAGCGACTGGTCGACCTGGCCCGCCATGCCGGCGACGGGCTCGACGAACGTGCCCGCGACGCGGTCGCCCGGGTCGCGGCCCGCGCATGGGCGGCGCGGCTCACGACCGCGCGCTTCCTCGAGGACGGCGGGGTACCCGGACCGGAGCTCGCACTCAGCAAGCTGATCGCCACCGACCTGTTCCGCGAGATGAGCGACACGGCCGCAGACCTGCTCGGCGCCGGCCACGTCGTCGACAGCGGCGACTGGGGCACCTACGCCTGGTCCGAGCTCACCCTGGGCCTGCCGGGGCTGCGGGTGGGCGGCGGCACTGACGAGATCCTCAAGAACACCGTGGGAGAGCGGGTTCTGAACCTACCGAAGGATGCGCGATGAAGATCGATATGGGAATGATCGGCGCCTCGGCCGCTGCGTGCGGCCCGGTCGCGGCGGCCGCCGAGGCCGACGGCTTCGACGGAGTCTGGGCCAGCGAGAGCGTCACCGACGCCTTCCTGCAGTCCCAGGCCGCCCTGATGGCGAGCAAGGACATCTCCGTCGGCACCGCGATCGCCGTGGCCTTCGCGCGCAACCCGATGTCCACGGCCTACCTCGCCTGGGACTTGGCGGCGATGTCCGGTGGCCGATTCGTGCTGGGACTGGGCAGCCAGATCAAGCCCCACATCGAGCGACGGTTCTCCATGCCCTGGAGCGCCCCCGTGGGCCGGATGCGGGACTACCTCCTGGCGCTCGACGCCATCTTCACCGCTTGGCGGGACGGTTCCCGTCTGGCCTACGAGGGCACCCACTACCAGCACACGCTGATGACACCGGTCTTCACGCCGCACCACCACGAGTACCGCATCCCGACCATGATCGCCGCGGTCGGCGCCAAGATGACCGAGCTCGGCGGGGAGCTCTGCGACGGCCTGCTGCTGCACGGCATGACCACCACCGCCTACCTCGACGAGGTCACGCTGCCGGCGCTGGAGAAGGGCCTCGCCGCCAGCGGCCGCAGTCGCCGTGACGTCGAGCTCTACTGCCCGCTGTTCCTGGTGATGGGCGACACCGAGGAGGAGATGGCCGAGAGCGCACGCAAGACACGTGAGCAGATCGCGTTCTACGCCTCGACGCCGGCCTACCGCGCCGTCCTCGACAGCGTGGGGTACGGCGACCTGCAGGTCGAGTTGCAGGACCTCTCCCGTGAGGGCAGGTGGGAGGAGATGGGGCAGCGCATCGACGACACGTTGTTGGGCGAGATCGCGCTCGTGGGCACCGCGGAGGAGATGCCGCACCTGGTGCGGGAGCGCTTCACCGGTCGCCTGGACCGGGTGTCTTCGTACTTCGCCTGGCCCGGGGGCGACCCTGACCGACTCCGGTCGGTCCTGGCCGACTTCGACGCCGGGGCCGCGCGATGAGCGCGCAGGACCGGGCCGCCGAGCTCGCAGCACGGGTCGACATCGCCGACACGGTGTACGCCTACAGCCGTGGCATCGACCGGTGTGACTTCGCACTGCTGGCGGACCTGTTCACCGAGGACGCGACCTTCGACTACGGACACGGCAACGTGACGCGCGGCCGGGACGCGCTGGGCGAGCTCTTCCGTGGTGCGACCGGCCGCTACACCGCGACGAACCACCACTGCTCGACGATCAACTACCTCCGGCTCGACGCGGGACGAGCCGAGACGATCACCTACGTCTACGCCTTCCACGAGAACAGCGAGACGGACCTGCAGCTCCACGTGTGGGGCAACTACGAGGACGTGCTGGTCGACGAAGGTGACCGGTGGCGCATCGCGGAGCGGCGGGTGCGCATCGCGGGAGTACGGACCACCGGCGGCGAGCCGCTGCCGGAACGGTTCGAGCGCTACGCGCGCGGCTGAACCGGACGGCGTACGCCGCGACTCAGGCGTGGTGGGCCAGACCACCGTCGACGGCGATCGTCTGCCCGGTGACGTAGGACGCGGCCGGTGAGCAGAGGAACGCGACGAGCGCGGCGGCCTCCTCGGGCGTGCCGAAGCGCCCGGCAGGGACATGGGCGGCGGCGTAGTCCTCCTGCGCGTGGTCGCTGGGGAAGTGGCGCCGTAGCTGCTCGCTGTCGATGCGGCCCGGCGCGACACAGTTGACGGTGACGCCGGTCGTCGCGACCTCGCGGGAGAATGCCTTGGACCACAGGCGGCACGCGGCGATGGCGGCCTGGGCAGCCGAGATGCCCCGCGGTTCGAGGAGCCCGACGAGGTTCACGACCCGCCCTCGGCCACTGGCCTCAAGTTCGGGACGCAGTGCCTCGGCGAGCTCGCGCTTGACGTGGAAGTTGAGCTCGAAGGATCGACGCCACGCGGCGGCGTCGAGTTCGGCGCCCGGCGGGTCAGCCTGACCTGCGTTGTTGACCAGGACGTCGAGCCGGCCGAACTCGTCGCGCACGACCCCGGCGACGGTGGCGGCCGCACCGGCGTCGGTGAGGTCACGACCGAGTACGACGGGACGGTCCGCCCCCGTCGCTGCGATCTCCTCGGCCACGGTCCGCAGCTGCCCCTCCCGTCGCGCGACCAGCAGGACGCGTGCGCCCCGCCCGGCGAGCTCGGCGGCCACGGCTCGACCGATCCCGGTGCCGGCACCGGTCACGACGGCCGCTGTCCCTGCGAGGTCACGTTCCACGTCCACCCTCCTTTGTAAAGCAAACGCTTGATAGTCTAGCGCCATGAGCGAGCCCGGAACCCACGCTGGCCTCGTCGCGCACCTGCGCGGGTTCCTCGATGCCTTCGCCGACGCCGTCCCCGCGTCCGCGACACGCGCCGAACTGGAAAGGGACCTCGAGGCCTGGACCGAGCGCCTGAGGGCCGACCGTGTCGAGGAGTCCGGCCGCGACTACGGGCACCGCCCCGACCTCCCGTCGGCTGGACAGGCCACGACTCCCCACTACGAGGTGCTGGCCCACGCACCGCCGGACCAGCTCGCCGGCACGACTCAGTTCAGCTCGTTCTTTCTCGGCGGTCGCGGCGTCGCACACGGGGGCACCATCCCGCTGCTCTTCGACGAGCTCTTCGGGCGCTTGGCCAACGCCCCGGGCATGCCGGCGGCGCGGACGGCATACCTCACCACGCAGTACCTGTCCGTGGTCCGCGTGGGCGTTCCCCTCACGTTCGCCGCCAGGACCGACCGCGTCGAGGGACGCAAGCGCTTCCTCCGCGCCGAACTCCGCGACGGGGAGGTCCTGTGCGCCGAGGGCGAGGCCCTCTTCGTGACACTGCGGGACGGTCAGCCGTAGACGGCACGGAGTGCGTCGATCAGTCGACAGCGAGGCCGGCCCGCACGACCTCGCAGTAGAAGTCGATGCCGGGGCCGAGGACGTCGTCGTAGAAGACGTAGTCGTGGCTGTGCAGCGGAACGCCCCCGAGGTCGGGCGCGACGCCGTTGCCGAGGAAGGCCAGGCAGGCGGGGACGTGGTCGGCGAGGATGCCGAAGTCCTCGCTGGCCATGATGGGCCGGGCGGCGGCGACTCGGTCCTCCCCGAGCGCCCGGGCTGCCGCATCGGTCGCGATGCGCGCGCACGCGGGATCGTTGACCGTGGGCGCGAACTCGTGGGTGTAGGACACCTCGACGCGGGCACCGTGGGCCTCCGCGACGCCGTGGCTGACCTCGCGGATGCGCTGCTCGAGCAGGGCCTGCGTGGCGGGGTCGAAGCTGCGGGTGTCGCCGGTGATCGTGGCGTGGGTCGGGATCGCGTTGCGGGCACCGTCGGTGGTGAGGTCGGTGCAGGACACCACCGCGGTGTGGAACGGGTCGACGTTGCGCGCGACCACGGACTGCAGCGCCAGCACGATCTCGGCGGCGACCACCAACGGGTCAACGACCAGGTGCGGCGCCGAGGCGTGGCCGCCGCGTCCGGCGATCGCGATCGTGAAGTCGTCCTCGCTCGCCATGGCCGGACCCGCCGCGACGTGGAGGTGGCCGGCGGGCAGCCCGGGGATGTTGTGGATCCCGAAGAGCCGGTCGACACCGAACCGCTCGAACAGCCCGTCGTCGACCATCGCCAGCGCTCCACGACCGGGCTCCTCCGCGGGCTGGAGGATCGCGTGGAGAGTGCCGTCGAACCCCTCCTCGGCGAGTAAGGCCGCAGCCCCCAGCAGCATCGCCAGGTGGCCGTCGTGGCCGCAGGCGTGCATCACACCGGGACGCGTCGAGGCATACGGCACGCCGCTCTCCTCGGTGATCGGCAGCGCGTCGAGATCCGAGCGCAGGCCCACGCTGCGCGACGACGTCCCCCGGGTCAGCGACGCGACGAGTCCGGTGCCGCCGATGCCGGCCGTGACGGCGTACCCGAGGTCGGTGAGGACGCGCGCGGCGTAGGCGGCGGTCTCGTGCTCGGCGAAGGCCGTCTCGGGGATCCGGTGCAGGTCGTGGCGCCAACCCCGCACCCGGGCGAGGAGGTCGGCGCGGTGCGCTGCCTCAGTCACGGGGGTTCGCCTCCGTGCTCAGCAGCACGACGACCGCGTCGGCCGGCAGGCCGAGCGCGGCGCGGCGCTCGGGATCGCCGAGGGCAGCGCGTACGCCGGCCAGGGTCGCCGCGCCGCTCGGCCCCGACGACAGCCCCAGGGCGCCGAGATCCGTCACGGCCCGGTCGGCCTCGGCATCGGTCACCGCGACCGCGGCGTCGCAGCCGTCGCGCAGCACCGGCCAGGCCGCACTGGACACGGTGCCGCAGTTGAGTCCGGCCATGATGGTCGCGCCGGTGGGGACCGCGACGGGCTCGCCGGCCGCGAGGCTCGCCACGACGCAGGCGGCGGTGTCCGGCTCGACCGAGAGCACGCTCGGGTGGGCCGCACCGGGGCGGCGGTGGTGGCGCACGACGGCCTCGGCGAGGGAGCCGACGCCGGTCGGCACCGCGACGAGGTCCGGCGACGTGCCCACCTCCTCGTCGATCTCCTCCAGCAGCGTGCGGTAGCCGTCGACGATCCACGCCGGGACCTCGGTGTAGCCCTCCCACGCCGTGTCCTGCACGAGGGCACGGTCCCCCGCCTCGTCGGCGTACGCCGCGGCGGCGCGCACCGCGTCGTCGTAGGCGACCTCGAGTCGGACCACCCGGGCCCCCTCGGACTCGATGGCCGCAGCGGTCTCGGGCAGCATCACCTCGGGCACGAACACCGTCGCCGCGACCTCGAAGTGGCGCGCCATCCGAGCGACGGCGCGGCCGTGGTTGCCGTCGGTCGCGGTGACCAGCTCGGCACCGGGCCGGTGCGCCAGCACCTGCCGGCACGCCCAGGACGCCCCCAGCACCTTGAACGCGGGCAGGCCGAGGCGCTGCGACTCGTCCTTGGCCAGCACCCGGGCCACCCCGAGCTCCTCGGCGAGGGAGGGCAGCTCGACCAGCGGCGTGACGGCGTACCCGGGCAACGAGCGGTGGAACTCCCGCGCGCCCCCACCGGTGACCGGCGTGGTCCATGTGCGGGCGGCGGGGTTGCTGAACCAGGTCGTCACCGGCCCATCGTCCCCGTGCCGGACGGTGTGGTCCAGCGCCCCCGCCGGGCGGACGCCCTACAGGCCCGCGCCGGGGTTGAGGATGCCCTGCGGGTCCAGGGCGTCCTTGATCCGGTGGTTGAGCGCGAGCGCGTCCGGGCCGAGGTAGGCCCCGACCCACGGCTGCTTGAGCCGGCCGACCCCGTGCTCGCCGGTGATGGTGCCGCCCAGCCGCATGGCCAGCTCCATGACCTCGCCGTAGGCCCGCTGGGCCCGGGCGGCCATGTCCTCGTCGGCCGGGTCGAAGACGATCAGCGGGTGGGTGTTGCCGTCGCCGGCGTGGGCGACCACCGCGATGGTCACCTCGCGGGCCCGGGCGATCTCCTCGATCCCGTCGACCAGTGCGCCCAACTGCGGCAGCGGGACGCCGACGTCCTCCAGCAGCAACGTGCCGGTGCGCTCCACGGCCGGGATCGCCTGGCGCCGGGCGACGACGAACGCCTCTCCCTCGTCGGGGTCGTCGGTGGAGAAGACCTCGGTGGCCCGGTGCTCCTCACACAGCGACGCGATCGTCGCGCACTCCGCCGCGGCGTGGCCGGCGGGCTCGTCGGACTGGATGACCAGCATCGCCGCGGCCTCGCGGTCGAGCCCCATCCGGGTCATGTCCTCGACCGCGTTGATCGTCGGGCGGTCCATGAACTCCAGCATCGAGGGCCGCATCTGCCGGGTGATGGCCAGCACGGTGTCGGTGGCGTCGTCGAGGGTGGCGAAGGTGGCGACGAGCGTGGCGGGTGGGCGCTGTGCCGGCACCAGGCGCAGCACGATCTCGGTGACGATGCCCAAGGTGCCCTCGGAGCCGACGAAGAGCTTGGTCAGCGACAGCCCCGCGACGTCCTTGATCCGCGGTCCACCCAGCTCGACGGCGGTCCCGTCGGCGAGCACCACGGTGAGCCCCATGACGTAGTCGGTGGTGACGCCGTACTTCACGCAGCACAGGCCGCCGGCGTTGGTGGCGATGTTGCCGCCGATGGAGCAGAACTCGTACGACGAGGGGTCGGGCGGGTACCAGAGCCCGTGCTCGGCGGCGGCCGCCTTGACCTCGGCGTTCATCAGCCCGGGCTGGACGACCGCGGTCTGGGTCACCGGGTCGACCCGGACCTCCCGCATCCGTTCGGTGCACACGACGAGGCAGTCGGTGACCGCGGCGGCGCCGCCGGAGAGCCCCGAGCCGGCGCCGCGGGGGATCACGGGGACGTCGTGGGCCGCGGCGAACCGCACGGCGGCCTGCACGTCCCCGGTCGAGCGGGCTCGTACGACGGCCAGCGGCGTGCCGGCGCCGGTGTCGCCCGCCCGGTCGTGGCGGTACTTCTCGGTGCGTTGGGGGTCGGTCACGACGACGTCGTCGCCGAGCTCGGCCACCAGGTCGTGGATGTCGGTCATGGGCGGACCCCTCCTTCGATGGGCGTCGTGCCGGCGCTGTTCACGCCGAGGCCTCGGCCGCGATCGCCGCAGCTGCCGCCTGCAGCGGCGCCACGGCGCGTGCGACCAGGTCGTCGGTGACGCGGGCCCGGGGCCCGGAGACCGACACCGCCAGCGGCGGGACCGCGCCGAGCACGGGCACGGCGACACAGCGGACGCCGACCTCCTGCTCCTCCTCGTCCACGGCGTACCCGCGGCGGGCCACGGCGCTGAGCTCGGCGGCCATGGCGTCCGGGTCGGTGATGGTGCACCCGGTCGCCGGCGGCATGCCGGTGCGGTCGAGCAGGGACCGCGCGGCACGCTCGCCGAGCTGGGCGAGCATCGCCTTGCCCACGCCCGTGCTGTGGGCCGGCACCCGGCTGCCGACCTCGGTGAAGGTGCGCATGGACTGGAAGGAGGGCACGTGGGCCAGGTAGACGACCTGGTCGTTCTCCAGCGCAGCCAGGTTGACCGACTCCCCGAGGTCGGCCATCACCTCCTCCAGCAGCGGGCGGCTCCACGCGGCGAGCCCGGAGGTGGCGCGTTCGCCGAGACGGATCAGCGCGTGCCCGAGCGCATAGGTGCGGTTGCCGTCCTGCCGCACGTAGCCCAGGTCGACCAGCGTGCGCAGCAGGCGGTGGATCGTCCCGGGCGAGAGGCCACTGACCCCGGCGAGGTCGGTGACGCCCATCGGGCGGTCCCGGGCGGCCAGCACCTGGAGCAACTCGAAGGCCCGTTCGACCGACTGCACGCCCCCGGCCCGGGTCGTCGTCACGTCCTCGGTCATGCCGCTGCTCCTCGGTGTTGCCTGCTCCTCGGTGTCCGCTATCCTTCGACTATACAGAAAACGTATTCCACGATACGGAATCTGAAGGAGTCAGCATGGATCGCATCACCGTGGGGGGCCTCGACGTCGCCCCCGCCCTGCACGCCTTCGTCCGCGACGAGGCACTGCCCGGGTCCGGGATCGACGAGGACATGTTCTGGAGCGGGGTCGAGCAGCTGCTGGCCGACTTCACCCCACGCAACCGCGCCCTGCTCGCCCGCCGCGACGAGATCCAGCAGCACCTCGACGACTGGCACGCCGAGCACCCCGGCCCGGTCCGCGACCGGGCGGAGTACCTGCGGATGCTGCGCGAGCTCGGCTACCTCGCCGACGAGCCCGAGGACTTCACCATCACCACCGCGGACGTCGACGACGAGGTGGCGCGCCAGGCCGGCCCCCAGCTCGTCGTGCCCGTGCTCAACGCGCGCTTCGCGGCCAACGCCGCCAACGCCCGGTGGGGTTCGCTCTACGACGCCTTCTACGGCACCGACGTGCTGCCCGAGGACGACGGCCAGGAGCGCGGGACGTCGTACAACCCGCGCCGCGGCGCGGCGGTGATCGCCCGGGCGCGTGCCTTCCTCGACGAGCACTTCCCACTCGCCGGGGGCAGCCACGCCGACGCGACGGCGTACGCCGTCGAGGGCGGCAGCCTCACGGTCCACCTCGAGGGCTCGTCCGCGCCGGTCGGGCTCGCCGAGCCGGGGCAGTACCTCGGTCACCGCGGCGACCCGGCGGCACCGGAAGCGGTCCTGCTGCGCCACCACGGGCTGCACGTGGAGATCCAGGTCGACCCCGCCGACACGATCGGACGCGACGACGCCGCCGGCGTCAAGGACGTGCTCGTGGAGTCGGCGGTGTCGACGATCATGGACCTCGAGGACTCCGTCGCCGCCGTCGACGCCGAGGACAAGGTGGTCGGCTACCGCAACTGGCTCCGGCTCAACGAGGGCACGCTCACCGCCGAGGTGGGCAGCGGCGACTCCGCCTGGACCCGCCGCCTCGCCCCCGACCGGACCTACGAGGGACCCGACGGAGCCTTCGAGCTGCCGGGCCGCTCGCTGATGTTCGTGCGCCAGGTGGGCCACCTGATGACCACCGACGCGATCCTGGTCGGCGGCGAGGAGGTGCCCGAGGGCATCCTCGACGCGGTCATGACGGCGCTGTGCAGCCTGGTCGACATCCAGGGACGCAGTGCGCTGCGCAACTCCCGCACCGGCTCGATGTACGCGGTGAAGCCGAAGATGCACGGCCCCGACGAGGTCGCCTTCACCGACGACCTCTTCGCCGCCGTCGAGCGGCTGCTGGGACTGGCCACCGGCACCATCAAGCTCGGCATCATGGACGAGGAGCGCCGCACCTCGGCCAACCTCAAGGCCTGCATCCACGCCGCACGCGGCCGGGTCGCGTTCATCAACACCGGCTTCCTGGACCGCACCGGCGACGAGCTGCACACCTCGATGCGCGGCGGCCCGATGGTCCGCAAGGGCGAGATGAAGTCCACGGCCTGGATCGCGGCGTACGAGGACCAGAACGTCGACGTCGGCCTCGCGTGCGGGCTGCGCGGGCGGGCCCAGATCGGCAAGGGCATGTGGCCACGGCCCGACGACATGGCCGCGATGCTGGAGCAGAAGGTGGGCCACCCGCAGTCCGGCGCGACGTGCGCCTGGGTGCCGTCACCGACCGCAGCCACGCTGCACGCGCTGCACTACCACCAGGTCGACGTCGCGGCTCGGCAGGAGGAGCTGGCCGGACAGCACCGCACGACGCTGGAGGACCTGCTGACGGTCCCGTTCGCCGACGCCGACACGGTCGCCTCCTGGAGCGAGCAGGACCGCATCGCCGAGCTCGAGAACAACCTCCAGAGCACGCTGGGCTACGTGAAGCGCTGGGTCGACGACGGCGTCGGCTGCTCGAAGGTGCCCGACATCCACGGCGTGAACCTCATGGAGGACCGTGCCACCTGCCGCATCTCGGCCCAGCACGTCACCAACTGGCTGCACCACGGCGTCGTCACCGCCGAGGAGGTGGACGCCGCGCTGCGACGGATGGCGGAGGTCGTGGACGAGCAGAACGCCGGCGAGGGGTACCAGCCGATGGGGCCCTCCTACGACGGCGAGGCCTTCAACGCCGTGCGGGACCTGGTCTTCGACGGCCTCGCCCAGCCGGCGGGCTACACCGAGCCGGTCCTGCACCGGCGCCGCCGGGCCCTGAAGGCCCTCGAGTCCGGACAGTCAGCCCCAGCATGACCACCAGCGCAGTCGCACCCGAACGGAGTCACCGCATGAGCATCGACCTCGCCACCGCCCGCACGATCGTCGCCGGCGCGTTCAGCGCCGCCGAGGAGGCGTCGTACAAGCCACTGACCGTCGTCGTGCTGGACGCCGGAGGCCACGTCGTGGCCGTCGAGCGCCAGGACGGTTCGTCGAACAAGCGGTTCGAGATCGCCCACGGCAAGGCGTACGGCGCCCTCTCCCTCGGCGTCGGGTCGCGCGCGCTGATGAACCGCGCGGAGCAGCAGCCCTACTTCATCGCCGCCGCGACCAACGCGGTGGGCGCACTCGTCCCCGTCCCGGGCGGCGTCCTCGTCAAGGACGACGGGGGGACGCTGCTCGGTGCGGTCGGCATCTCCGGCGACACCTCCGACAGCGACGAGGCCGCCGCGCTGGCCGGTGTCGAGGCAGCGGGCCTGGTGGCCCAGCCCGACTGAGCCACCGCGGCTTGGCGGGACGGGGCAAGGTGAGGGGATGAACGGCGCGCGCTTCCCCTTCCACTTCGCCACGGCGTACCGGCTGCCGGCCCTGGCCTTCGGCATCACACCCAGGACGGCCTGGGTCGACCTCACCGACGAGGACCTGCGAGTGCGGTACGGCCCGTGGTCGCTGCGCACCACCCGGGACAACGTCGCGAGCTTGCAGCGCACCGGAGGCTTCGCGTTCGTCAAGACCGCCGGGCCACCCCACCTCTCCTTCGCCGACCGCGGGATCAGCTTCACCACCAACGGCGAGGACGCCGTGTGCGTGAGCTTCCAAGAGCCGGTGCCGGGGATCGACCCGACGGGGCGGATCCGGCACCCGGGCGCGACGCTGACCGTCGCCGACGTCCCCGGCCTGATGGCAGCCCTCGCCGGGTAGGTCCGCCCCGAGGACGATCACCTCGGGCGGACCCGGGGGTCAGCGGACCCGGTCCCGCAGGAAGGTCGTCGCGCGGCCCCACGCCTCGGCGGCCTTGTCGGCGTCGTAGGTGCCGATGAGGTCCTCGTCGTTGAAGAAGGCGTGCCCGGCGTCGTACTCGAAGAACTCCGTGGTCGCGCCATCGCGAGACTCGAGCCGCCGGAAGGCGTCGCGGGCGTCGGCGATGGGGAGCATCTCGTCCTCGCGGGCGTAGTGCCCCTGCACGTCGGCAGTGATCTGCTCGAGGTCGACGCCCTGCGGGAAGCCGTAGAAGGGCACGGCCGCCGAGACGCGGTCACCGGCCTGCTGCGCGAGGGAGAGCACGAAGCCACCACCCATGCAGAACCCGATCGCCCCCACCGACGAGGAGGTCGTCTCCTCCAGCCCGGTGAGGTAGTCGATCGCTCCGGAGAGGATCTTCGACGCGGCGTTGGCGTCCAGGTCCTGCATCATCTGGGCCGCCTCGTCGCCGTCATGGGTGACGCGGTTGCCGTAGAGGTCCGGGGCGAGCGCGACGAAACCCTCACCGGCGAGCCGCTTGGTCACGTCGGCGATGTGGGTGGTCAGCCCCCACCACTCCTGGATGACGATGACGCCCGGGCCACTCCCGCCGGCGGGCTTCTCCAGGTAGCCGAAGGCGGTGGTGCCGTTCGACTGGAACTCCACGTTGTGCTCGGACTGGGCCTCGGACACGGCAGCCTCCCGTTGTCAGTGCTCTCGTTGAGGGGACGCTCACGACCCTAACCATGTGCCCACGACGGGGCGGCGTCGGCGACGCCTAGAGCCGGACGAGGGTCTTGCCGACGGTGAGACCAGCCAGCATGTCGGCGAGCGCCGCCGGGGCCTGGTCCAAGCCGTCATAGACGCTCTCCTGGTAGTGGATCTTCCCCTCCCTGAGCCAGCCGCCGACCTTGGCCTGCATCTCCTCCAGGAGGTCGAAGTGCAGGCTTCCCCGGAACCCGCTGAGCGTCAGGTGCTTGGCGGTGACCAGGAAGAGGTTCGAAGGCCCCGACGGCGTCGACTCGTAGTCGGAGACGGACCCGCACATGGCGACTCGACCGAACATGCGCATCGCGTCCAACGCAGCCTCGAGATGATCGCCGCCGACATTGTCGAAGTAGACGTCGATCCCGTCGGGAGCCACACGCGCCAACGCCTCGCCGATCGGTTCGGTGCGGTAGTCGACCGCGGCCTCCACGCCCACCTCCCGCAACCACGCGACCTTGGCGGCCGTGCCCGCGCTGGCGATGACCCGGTGACCGAGCTGCACCGCGATCTGGGTGGCCAGGGCGCCCACCGCACCAGCCGCGGCCGAGACCCAGACGCGCTCCCCGCCGTCGAGCGCGTTCGCCACGGCCAGGCCCGAGTACGCCGTCAGGCCCATGGCGCCCAGAGGGCCGAGGTACCACTGCGGTGGCGTGTCACGAGTGTCGAGAACGCGGAGGGTGCCGACCCCGTTCATGGCATCAGCAGTTGCGTCCACGATGGCGTGGGATCGCCAACCGAAGGAGTGCCAGACCGTGTCCCCCTCGGCGAAGCCCTCCGCACGGGAGGCCACCACCTCGCCCACCGTGAGGATGCCGTCCATTGGTTGCCCCAGCGGGAACGCCGTGAAGTACCCCGCAGGTGCGTGCCGTCGGAGGCGCAGGCGCAGTCCGGGGTCCACGGACGTCCAGGTGTTGCGCACCAGGACCTGTCCCGGGCCCGGATCCGGGAGGTCCACCTCCACCTGACGGAAGTGTTCCGGCCCGACCACACCGGAAGGATGGTCCTGCACCTGGATCTGTGTGCTGCGCACGCCCACGCTCCTATCGACCTGAGTTCTTTCGTCGCACCGACAGCCCACGTCAGACAGCCGGGGAGGTCGGGACGAGACGCCCCGCTGCAGTCCCGCCGTCAATCAAGAAATCGGTGCCGGTGACGTACTCGGCGTCGTCACTGAGAAGGAAGGCGATCGCCGCAGCGACCTCCCCCGGTCCCCCGCGGCGCAGCAACGGAATGGAGCGCACGTAGGCCTCCATGTCCACTTGCTGAAAGCCGGGCCCATTCGTGATCGGGGTCTCGATGCTGCCGGGACAGACGGCGTTCACCCGTATGCCGCGAGGAGCGAGCTCGAGCGCCGCAACACGAGCGAGCGCCCTGACACCGAACTTCGCGGCCCCGTAGGCACCGAGGCCCTCGGTGGCCACGACGCCACGCAAGGACGACAACAGCGCGACGGAGCCGCCGTCCGCCAGGCACCGTGCGGCCATCCGCACGGCAAGGAAGGTCGACGTGAGGTTGACCTCGACCATTCGACGGAAGTCATCGAGGGAGGTCTCGGCAAGAGTGGCCGACAGCGCAGCACCCGCCGAGTGCACCACGTTGTGCAACGTCCCAACGTGATCGAGTTGGGATTCGAGGCGGTCCCACTCCACTTCCGACGTGACATCCAGGTGCAGCGCTGTGGCGCCTGGGCCCAGCTCAGCCGAGACCCGGCCGGCGGCATCATGGTCGATGTCCGCCACGAGAACCTCTGCTCCGCGCTCGTGGAGCACGTGGGCGGTCGCGGCCCCGATGCCGCTTCCTCCTCCCGTGACGAGCACGCGGCGGCCCTCGAACTGCCCGTGCTTGGCGGCCACACCACGCGTTCGCGGACCGGCAAGAGTCTCGTCAGTCACTGGTCGACCATCTCCTCGCAACTCGCGGCGTCGTCGTTGCGCACTTCACCAGGCGCCACCTTCAGGAGCGCCGCACGGATTCGGTCTCCACGACAGATCGGCACCAGAACCGCCCTCAGGACCGGGCCGCAGCCTTTCACCGTCACGCCCCCGCCGCATCCGGCAGGAAGGTGATGATCTCGGGGAAGGCGATGAAGATCCCCACGCACAGGAGGTCGAGCAGGAGGAACGGGAAGACCCCCCTGAAGACCTGCTCGACACTGACGCCCTTGGCGACGCCGGAGATGACGAAGACGTTCAGGCCGATCGGCGGCGTGATCATGGCGACCTCGATCATGCGGACGAACAGGATGGCGAACCAGATCCCGTCATACCCCAGCGCGGTCACGATGGGGTGGTAGATCGGCACGAGGATCAAGATGATCGACATCGGCTCCAGGACCATGCCCAGCGGGATCAGGATGAGCAGGAGCAGGATCACGAGCAGGAGCGGCGAGATGTCCAGCCCGGTCGCCCAGTTCGACAGGTCGTTCGGCAGCCTGGTGAAGACGAAGAAGGCCGCGAGCACGCCACCGCCCAGGAGCAGACCGAACACCATGCTCATGACGGACATGGACTCCGCGAGTGAGTCACGCAGCAGACCGGGGACGGACCGACCGTCGCGTTTCGCCTCGACGATCGTGATGCCGAGCGCGAGCACGGTCCCGATCGCGCCCGATTCCACGACGGTGAAGAATCCCGAGTACATGCCACCCACGACCACACCGAAGATCAGCAGGACGTACAGGGCCGCTTCCCAGGGGATGCGGTCCGCCTGGGAGCCGACGTCCCCCTCGGACGATCGGTCCGACCCACTCTCCGAGGAGTCCAGCTGCCCTGCCACGGCGCTGCTCAGCGAACCGGTGGACCCCGCGGATGCAGCACCCGCCATCCCGCTGTGCACCTCGGCCCCCACCGTGCGACCGGCGGGCCCGTCGGCACTGCCCCGCTCGGCGATCATGAGATAGATCGCGTAGACCAGCGCCACGAAGATGCCCGGGATGATCCCCGCGAGCAGGAGCTTGCCGATCGATTCTCCGCTGATGAACCCGTAGAGAACGAGCACGACACTGGGCGGAATGAGCGCCCCCAGGGTGCCGGCCGCCGCCACCAGACCTGCCGCGGTCGCCGCCCTGATACCGAACTCCTGCATCTCCTTGACCGCGACCCGACCGATCGTTGCCACGGTTGCGATGCTCGAGCCGGTCACCGCGGCGAATCCCGCGCATGCGACCACCGTGGCCACGCCGACCCCACCGGGCACTCGACGCAGCACGTGGTTGGCGACTCGATAGACCTTCTCGGCAAGCCCACCGTTGGCCACCAACATGCCGATCAGGACGTAGACGGGAATCAGGAGTAGGAAGTAGGAGGCCGCCGTCGAGTACGGCGCACTGGCGAGCTCGAAAGCCGCCCCCTCGACACCGTCCAGGAGGATGAGGCCGAGGGTTCCGGACAGCAGCAGCGAGTACGCGAGCGGCGTGCCCAGGATCGCGAACAGCAGGAACGTCGCCAGGACGACGGTGGTGATGAGAAGAATGCTCATGTGAGCCGAACCGTTCGAGTCGGAGATGCACTGGTACTTGCCTTGCGGTCCTCAGCCATGCCGCCCCGCCTCAGACCGCATCACTGAGTTGAGACCCGTCGGGTTCGGCGGCCGCGGACCAGTTGGCCCTGGCCGGGCCGAACAGCAGGTCGAGCAGTTGCACCAGCAGCTCCAGGAACAGGAGCCACACGCCGACGGCAATGGCTGCCTTCGCCGGCCAGATCGGCACCGCGCCCATCCGTGCCTCCCGGACGCTGATGGAGTCGATCGCCTCCCGCGCGGTCTCGACGCCCATCCAGAGCACCAGCAGGCACACCGGGACCATCCAGAACACCTTGACGTAGCGCTGCAGTCGGCGGGGCAACATCCTGACGACGACGACGGTGGAGACGTGCGAGTCGAGGTGCTGCGCGTAGGCAAGGCCGAGGTAGGCGATCGCGGCCACGCCCACCTCGCCCCAGCCCACCACGTCGGGGACCCCTCCCTCACCGGAGTTGCGGAGCAGGATGTTCAGGAGGGTCATCACCACCAACACGACGACGCCCAGGCCCGACAGCACCGCGACCGACACGGCGAGGTATCGCGACGTCGCCCTCAGGAACTGCAGCACGCGTGTCACGGGGGGCGTTGAGGACGGCGTCATCACACATCTCTCTTCAGGCGGATCCGTGGGCAGAGGTCAGTTGACCGAGGGGACACTCAGTCCGCCAAGCATCCCGGAACACCGAAGCTCTCGCCGGCGTACTCCGTCTCGGCCTCATCCAGGGCGTCGGTGTAGTCGGAGAGGTAGGCCTCGGGGTCATCGATGGCGCCCTCGGCGCTCTCGATCCAGGCCGCCCGCTGCTCGTCGAAGATCGCGCTGCGCAACTTCTCGGTCTCCGCCTCGGGCAGCACGGACATCTCGACGCCTGCGTCGCTCAAGGCGCCACAGGCCTCGGCCTCGGCGTCATTGACAGCGGAGACATAGAGCTCCTGGAGGTCCTCGGCCGCGTCGGAGGCGCAGCCGCGCGCCTCGTCGGACAGGCCGTCCCACCAGTCCTTGTTCACTGCCAGCTGGATGGCAGAGGTGGCACCGAAACCGGCCTCGGTCAGGTACTTGGTGTTCTCCTGCAGGCTCAGGGCCGTGGTCGTGTCGACGGACACACCGGCGTACCCGTCGACGACACCGCGCTGCATCGCTTCGGGCAGCTCAGCCAGGTCGAGGTCGACCGGCTCGGCTCCCGCGGCCTCGATGGCCGCGTTGACGCCGCCCGGCGGATAGCCACGGAGGTCCTGTCCACGGAGGTCCTCCAGTGCCTCGAACGGGGTGTTGGTCCCGACAGGCGGCGAGGTGACCGGGAGGACCTTCAACAGCTCCATGCCCTGGTCGTTCCACTCGGCCTGTGCCTCGGCGGTGTCCTCGTAGATCGTGCCCTGCGCATCCATCACGGCACTGACGTTGGAGGACAGGAAGGGAACGTCGAACAGGCCCTGGGTCAGCGGGAACTCGCCGGGGTGGTAGCCGACGGAGAACGAGCCGACCTCGATCCGGCCGCTTCCGAGCGCGTCCCTGGTCTCCGTCGCACCGAAGAGGGCGCCGTTGAAGAAGCGCTCGAACTCGATCTCCCCGTCCGCGCACTCCTCGGTCTGGTCCGCCCACGCCTCGACGGCCTTGTTGAAGCCCGTGTCCTGCGGCAGGTAGGAGGAGAGTCGGACGGTGCCGCCGCTCCCTTCCGACACTCCGCCGCAGGCAGCCACCGACAGGCTCAGGGCTGCGGCCCCGGCGATTCCGGCGATTCGTTGCATGTTCCTCATTGTTGGACCCCTCATGGTCGTCGGGTGATCTCGGCCGCCTCCGCGCGGACCGATCCCGTCTGCGGATGTCGTCGTGACCCGAGAGATGAACTGAACTAGGTTAAGTAGATCGCACCGGCCGAAGTGTGTCAAGGGTCACCCCACATCAACGCAAGTTGAATTCGGTTCAACGGTCGGGCAGGGTGTCGTCAGTCACCTCCAGCGACAGGAGCAGAGATGAAGCGCTACGACGAGAAGCGGGTCCTGGTCACGGGGGCCACCGGTGGCCTGGGGGCCGAGATCTGCCATCGCCTGGCCACGGAGGGAGCCCGGTTGGTCGCAGCAGACCTGACCGGAACACCGCTCGACACGCTGCTCGAGGGACTACCCGGCGGCCCCCACGGGGGGCTCGCCCTGGACGTCGCCCAGGAAGCGGAGTGGGCTGCTGCTGCGGACCACGTCGAGACCGCGCTGGGCCAGTTGGACCTCCTCGTCAACAACGCCGCGATCGGCAGCGTGGCCACCGTCGAGCAGGAGGACCGGGACCACTGGGACCAGGTGCTCGCCGTCGACGCCACCGGGGTCTGGCTGGGCATGAAACACATGGGCCCGCTCATCGAGCGGTCGGGAGGCGGAGCCATCGTCAACGTCGCTTCGATCCTCGGCAGCACTGGCGGACTCGGGAACAGCGTCGCCTACCACGCCGCAAAGGGCGCGGTGCGCACCATGACCAAGAACGCTGCGATCCACTGGGCCACTCGAGGGGTCCGGGTCAACTCATTGCATCCCGGCTTCATCGAGACCCGCCAGCTGCTCGAGCGCCACGAGGGGTCCGAGCGACACCGGGCGATGCTCGCCAACACGCCCATGGGGCGACTCGGGCGCCCCGAGGAGATCGCCGGCGCCGTCGCCTTCCTCGGCAGTGCGGACGCCGGCTACATCACCGGGGCCGAGCTCTACGCCGATGGCGGCTGGACCGCACGCTGAGGCGCCTCAGCCCGCGTCGAAGCGGTCCACCCCATCACGGGGGGAGGAGGAGACGAGGCCCCGCTCGACGAGCAGGTCGAGATGCGCCATGGTCTCGCAGACCGCGATCATCTGGTTAAAGGCATCCAGCGTCTCGAAGTCCCGCTCCCGACGAGTCCACTTCAACCGAGCAGTGACCGCCCTCCCGGTGACCGCGCCTGCACGCACGGCGGCCAGGGTGGCACCCAGTCGGACGTCGTGGTGCTCGACGAGCTCGCGGACTCGGTCGTGCACGCGGCCCCCGGACGCCCCGTGGGCCGGGAGCATGATGGCGTCCGGGCGCTCCAGGATGAGCTCCAGGGATTCCAGGTAACGGCCCAGCGGAAGGTCCCACTCCCCCAGCTCGAAGCCGATCGACGGCGAGATCCGGGGCAGCACGTGATCGCCGGTGAACAGGTGACCGGCGTCGATGTCGTGGAAGACCAGGTGTCCCTTGGTGTGGCCGGGGACCGCGACTGCCTCCATCGGCCGTCCGGCGACCGTCAGTGGTCCCGGCTCCAGCCAGTGATCCGGCGCCTCCCAGTCGCCGGCGCACCACGGCTCGGTGCTCACCATCGACTCGATGTCCTCGACGAGGCCACCGGCGCCGGCGCGGCGCAGCTCCCGGAAGGAGGCAGCCGGTTGGTTGTCACCACGCTGGGCGATCAACTCGAGCCCCGGGCGCTCTGGTGCGCCGAGGTGCACCCGACTGCCGACGACACGACGCAGCTCCGGTGCCAGCGTGTAGTGATCGCGGTGGACGTGGGTGACGTACACCTCGCCGATGTCGCGCAGCCGTGCGCCCAGAGCCGCCAGTCCCCGTTCGAGAACGCCCAGGTTGCCCGGTACCCGCCAGCCTGCGTCGATCAGCGCCAGCCCTGCTGGCCCTTCGACGGCGTACACGTTGATCGCGCGCAGCCCGTCCTGGGGCATGGGCAGGGGAATGCGGTGGACCCCGGGCGCCGCGGGATGGCACCCGGGAGCGGTCCAGTCCTCGCGTGAGGAGGTCACCCCTCCGGCACCATCACTCGCTCCTCACCCATCACTGCGATCCGACGCCCTCGCATGGTCCCCACGTGCGCGACCGCGTTGCCCCACTCCTCACTTGCCAGAGCAGCGTCGAGGTCGTCCTTGGAGTCGAAGCTGAGCACGGACATGCCGTCCCATCCGGCGGAGTGGTTGTCGTCCATCGCCTCCAGGACCTCGGTGTGGTGCCAGCGGCGCAACCCCGGCAACGCGTAGGTCATGTCGGCGTGCTCGCCTCGCCACCACTCGATGAACTCGTCATGGGTCCAGTCCGACGGCTTGGCAGCGAGCAGGATGAGGTTGTACACGGAGCTCCCCTTCACGATTGCAATGAATTCAATTCAGTTTAGGGGAAAGTGACCGCTGACGGAAGGTCGCGCACCCGACGTGAGGGACCTAGGCGACCAAGCGCATCGTTGCGCTCACGACGGTGCCGGAGATGTCCTCCAGGCTCTGCGGACCCTGCGGTCGGTACCAGCGCCACACGCTGTTCACCAGGCCGAGCACCAGGCGCACCTCCACCCGCTCGTCCCGATCGACGAAGGAACCGTCGTCCATCCCGCGCCGCAACAGCTCAGCCCATTCGTGCTCGACCTCGCGGACCAACTCACGGGACCGCTGACGCTCCGACTCCTCACGTTCGGAGGAGCGCGGAGCGACCAGCAGGTCCTGATGGCTCAACAGAATCCGCGCCTGGAGCGCCTCACGAGGCGTGACGTCGAAAGCCGACGCGACGGCGGCCTGCAGTTGGTCCACGGGAGACTCGTGGTTCGCTGCGGCCTTGCGGGCGCGCTCGAGGGAGCGCTCGAGCTCGGCACTCATGATGGTGAGCAGGCAGTGAACCTTGGACTCGAAGTAGTGGTAGAGCGCTGTCTGACCGATGCCCACCTGTTCGGCGACCGTTGCCCACTTGGTGTGCTCGAATCCCACCGCACCGAAGTTGTCGACCGCCGTCTCGAGAATCACCCGTCGCTTCGAGCGGGGCCCGTCCGCTCCGTTGCCTGCCTTGGCGGCCATGATGGCGCCCCCTTCCGATGCCGAGATGAGTTCAGGTCAGACTAACCAAGTTTGGTCCTCATCGCCTTCCCTCGGGCTCGGCGAGCGCGGAGTCGGCAAGTTCTCCGACGAGGTTGATCGCCTCACTCCGATCCAGCTTCCCGACCCGGTTCAGCGGGAGGTCAGGGACGGCGTACACGAACTCCGGCCACTTGAACTTCGGGAAGTCGGCAGCTTCGAGGTGGTCACGGACCTGCTCCAGCTCCAGCGTGGGGCCTGCGAAGACGACGAGCGCAGCGGCACGCTCACCCAGCATCGGGTCGGACACCGGCACCACACACACCTGGGCGACCCCCGGCACGGTGGCCATCGCGGCCTCGACCTCGTTGATGTCGATGTTGCGGCCACCACGGATGATGACCTGCTTCTCCCGGCCAAGGATGTTCAGGGTTCCGTCGGCGTTGATGCGTGCGCGGTCGCCGGTGGGGAGGAACCCGTCGCCGGTGAGCTCCGGCGCCTGCGCGTGGCCGGCCCGCGCGTAGCCGACGAAGACGGAGGGCCCTTGCACCTGGGCGTTGCCGACCTCGCCGACCGACAGTGGCCGCCCCTCGGCGTCCACGACCCGGACCTCGGTGCCCGGGAACGGCCGCCCGTCCCGCTCGAGGCGCACCTCCGCCGGCTCCGAGGGGAGCGGGGTGGTGTGCCCCAGGCACTCGGACATGCCGAAGACTCGAAGGAACCTCGTGCCCAGGTGCTCCTCGGCATCCTTGAGCGCACGGGCATTCATGGGTCCGCCACCGACGGTCATCGCCTCGAGGGAGGCCAGCCGGCCCTGCGAACCCTCGACCAGCGACAACTGGAGCGCCATCGTCGGCACGAGCATGGTCCAGGCCACCTGCTGCTGGTCCAGCAGGTCCACGGCCGAGCTCGGTTCCCACCTGGACAGGCACACCATCGGAGAGCCGAGCATCGCCGGCAGGTACATGCCGAAGCAGAACGCGGCCACCGAGGACAGGGGCACGAGGGCACCCACGGGGTCACCGGGCGTCAGGCCCACTGCCTCAACGGTCGAACGACCGGCGTACCGGAGGGCCGCCTCGGACTGGATGACGCACTTCGGCCGCCCTGTCGAACCCGACGTCATCGCGATGACGACACCACCACCCCATCGCTCGACTCCCGCGGTCCGACCCGCGGTCGAGCCACGCAGGGTCCACCCCTCCAGGACGTCGCCGCCCCGCCCCAGGACCGGCAGGAGTTCGGCGTCGACGCGCCAGTTGTGCAGGGTGGCGTCGGGAGCGAGGACCGCGTCCGGGGCGACGTCCTCGACGGCGAGGGCGTACTCCGAGGCAGTGGCATGCCCACTGATGACCGCCACGAGGCCGCCGCGGAGCCCGACTGCCACGGCGGCCGCGAGCGTGCGCCAGGAGTTGTCCGCCTGAACCAGCACTGTCGGAGCGCCGTCGAGTCCGGCCTCGAGCAGGTCCGCCACGACTCGCGCCTCGGTCATCACGTCGCCCACGGTGTGTCGACCGGCGTCGTCGATCACCGCAACGTCGTCGGGTGCTCGCTCCGCTCGGGCGACCATTTCCTGGGCCAGTTGATGCATGTGTTGGTTCCTCTCGCCTCGATGATCACGGGTGGCCCGGTGCCGGCACGACGACCGCTCGTCCCTGGACCTGCCCGTTCCGCAGTTGTTCATAGGCCGTCACGGCCTCGTCGAGTCCGAACGTCGCGGTCTCGGCGCGCAGCAACCCCTCGCGCGCGAGCCGCACCACCTCGACGAGGTCGTTGCGCGTCCCCCAGAAGGGGGCCCGGATGCCCCAGCCCCGAGGCAGGTCCCCTCCCTTGGCCACCTCAAGGCTCCCGCCGGCCGAGCCGACCCAGGCCATCTGTCCGCCGGGCGCGATCACCTCCGGCAGCGCGGCGATGGTTCGGTGGGCACCGACGAAGTCGAGCACCAGGTCGGCGCCCTCCGGGAACCCCAGGTCGGCCAGCGCCGGACCGACGTCCTCGACGCGATTCACCGACACCGTGGCGCCGAGCCGGTCGGCCACGTGACGGGCATCGGGACGAGGATCGACCGCCACCACGGCCTCCGGCCGGCCAGCGGTGACCAACTGGAGTGCCAGGTGCCCTAGGCCACCGATCCCGATGATGACGACGACGCCCCCCCGGACCACGTCGTCGTAGGGCTGGAGCGCATGGAAGGCAGTCAACCCCGCGTCGGTCAGGGGCGCGACGGCGACCGGGGCGATGCCGCCGGCCGGGACCACGTGCCGCGATGACGGGACGAGGATGTACTCGGCGAGCCCGCCGTCGTGGCCGATACCGGCACCGATCGCCCCGGTCAGGCCGAAGCAGTAGTTCTCGCGGCCGCGGCGGCATTGACGGCATCGGCCGCAGGTCCACAGACCGTGCACGGCCTGGGGGATCCCCTCCAACGCCGCGAGCTCGTCGCCTGAGACGCCGTCACCGGCCGCTGCCACCGTGCCGACCACCTCGTGCCCCAGGGTGAAGGGCAACTCATAGGGAAGCGCGCCGGGAGTGGCGTCCATGATGTGCAGGTCGGAGTGACAGAGACCGGCGGCGTCGACGCGGAGCAGCACCTGGTCTCCGACGGGCATGGGCACCGGCACCTCGGCGAGGACCGGGCGTGCGCCCCACTCCTCGACCCGCACGGCGCGCATCGTGGTGGGCAGCCCGGTCATCGGGCGGTCCACCCTCCGTCGACCGTGAGCACGTGCCCGGTGACGTAGCTCGATGCGTCCGATGCCAGGAACAGCAGCGCTCCGTCCACCTCGCCCTCACGGCCACCGCGGTTCAGCATCGTGTTGCGCCGTACCCACGTCGCAGACTTCTCGTTGCTGAACAGACCGTCGGTCATCTCGGTGTCGAACCACCCGGGGACGACCGCGTTGACCCGCACACCGCGACGTCCCCACTGGCCGGCGAGCTCGCGGGTCACCCCCACGACGGCGGCCTTCGAGGCGGCGTACCCGGCACCTCCGATGGGCGCGGTGGAGACGAGCCCGATCACCGACGAGACGTTGATGATGGAGGCACCCCGCCCCTCGGGCAGCGACCTGACGGTGGCCGCCGAGAGGTGGAAGCCCGAGGTGAGGTTGACCTGGAGGATCGAATCGAACTGCTCGGGCGTCTCGCTGAGGGCGTCCGGTGGACCCGGCCTGCCCGCGTTGTTGACCAGGACGTCGATCCCGCCGTTGATCTCGCTCGCGGTGGCCACCAGCCGCTCCCGATCGGCCGGCTCGGTGATGTCGCAGACCACCGGTACGACGCCGGGCACCTCTGCAGCCAGCTGTTCCAGGCGGTCGGCACGTCGTGCGGCGGCCACCACCGTGGCGCCCGCGTCACTCAGGCTCCGCGCGAACCCCTCACCCAGTCCGGAGGAGGCACCGGTGACAACGGCCACGCGGCCGGTCAGGTCGAAGAGGTCCTGGACCCGTGCCATCAGTACACCGCCGTCCTGCCGCCGTCGACGGGAATCAAGGCACCCGTGGTGTAGCCGGAACGATCCGAGGCCAAGTGGACTACCAGGCCGGCCAGCTCGCGGGGGTCCCCCAAGCGTTCGGCAGGCAACCGGTGGGTGACGACCGACACGAACTCCTCGTCCCAGTCTGCGGCCATGTCGGTGGCGAACGCGCCGGGCATCACGCAGTTGACCCGGACCGCGGGGCCGTACTCCTGCGCGAAGGCGCGCGTCAAGGCGTTGAGACCGTTCTTGGAGGCTGCGTACGTGGCCTCCGGTGGACTCGGGCGCTCCGCGCCGATGCTCGAGACGTTGATGATGGAGCCACCGCCGGCCCGATGCATGTGGCGACCTGCCACCGCCATCAGCCGGAAGGGGCCCTTCAGGTTCACCGCCAGCGTCTTGTCGAAGAGTCCTTCACTGACGTCGTACGCCGATGGCGCCAACGGGGCGATGCCAGCGTTGTTGACCAGGACGTCGATCCGACCGTGGTCGCGCACGATGGCGTCGACCGCAGGCTCGATGGCCTCCCACTCGCCGACGTGCAACGGGAGCGGGTACGCCGTGGCGCCGGTCGCGGCGGTGATGTCCGCCGCGACCTGCTCGCATGCCTCCGCCTTGCGGCTGGAGACGATCACCGTGGCGCCGGAGAGTGCGAGGGCCTCTGCGATGGCCCTGCCGAGACCGCGCGTGGCACCGGTGACCAGGGCGACCTTGCCGCGCAACTCCTCGGTTGGCACGTTCACTGCGCTCATTGGCTCTCCCCCGGCTTCAGATGACGGTAGTGGTTCAGCTCGCGCCGGCCGATGGTGCGCAGGTGCACCTCGTTGGGGCCGTCGGCGATCTGGAGAGCACGGGTGATGGCGTGCAGTCGAGTCAGCACGGTGTCCCCACTCACCCCGGCGGCGCCCCACGTCTGGACTGCGCGGTCGACGACCCGGTGAGCGGTCTCCATGGCGGCCACCTTGATGGCGGCGACCTCGGTGCGGGCGGCGGCGTTGCCCTGGGTGTCCATCAGCCACGCGGCCTTGAAGGTGTAGAGCCGGATCTGGTCGATCTCCATCCGGCTGCGTGCGACCCACTCGCGGACCACGCCCTGGTCGGCGAGCGGACCGCCGAACGCGACGCGGCTCTGAGCGCGTTCGCACATCAGCTGCAACGCCCGCTCGGCCATGCCGATCGCGCGCATCGCATAGTGCATGCGACCCGGGCCCAACCGACCCTGCGCGATCGCGAAGCCGTCGCCCTCGTCGCCGAGCATGTTCTCGGCCGGCACGCGCACATCGGTGAACTGCACCTCGCCGTGGCCGAGACGATCCTTGAAGCCGAACATCCCCAGGTCACGGACGACCTCGATCCCCGGGGCATCGGCCGGAACGAGGATCATCGACTGTTGTCGGTACGCGGGGCCGTCCGGGTCGGACTTGCCCATGAAGATCACCAGCCGGCAGTCCGGGTCGAGGATGCCGGAGGTGTACCACTTGCGCCCGTTGAGGACGTACTCGTCGCCGTCCCTCAGGATGGTGGAGGTGATGTTGGTGGCATCCGAACTCGCCACCTCGGGTTCGGTCATGGCGAACGCCGACCGGATGCGGCAGTCCAGCAACGGCTCGAGCCACTGCTCCTTCTGCCGCTCGGTCCCGTACATGGCCAGGATCTCCATGTTGCCGGTGTCGGGCGCAGAACAGTTGATGGCCTCATTGCCGATGATGGAACGACCGACGATCTCTGCGAGCGGTGCGTACTCCGCGTTGGTCAGTCCGACACCCAGTCCATCGTGGGTCATGAACAGGTTCCACAAGCCCTGCGCACGAGCCGTCGCCTGCAACTCACGCATGACCTGGGGCTGTTCGTGGAAGTTGTCGTTGGCCTCGACCTGTGCGTCGTAGACAGCCTCCGCCGGGTAGACGTGGTCTGCCATGAAGGCGTTGAGCTGGTCGGCCAGCTCGGCGGTGCGTGGGGTGAGTCCGAAGTCCACGGCGGCTACCTCTCGGGGGGTGGGTGTGGTCAGGTCAGGCAGTCGAGCCCGGAGACGATCAGGCGCTCGATGGTGGCCGGGAGCTTCTCCTGGTCCGGGTCGTGGTGCCTGCCTTCCCGGTGTCGCCGCAGGTTGTGCCCCATGATCGCGGCCATCTTGAACCGGCCCAGCGCATCGAACCAGTCCAGGTCCGGGAACCTCGACCGGGAACCGGTGTAGAGATCCACGAGCTCGTCCGCCGCAGGCAGGTCGGGGACCTCGCGACCCACGCCGGGGAAGTTGGAACCGTCGGCGAACACCAGGAACCAGCCCAGTTCGACCCGAGGGTCGCCGGGACTCCAGATCTCCCAGTCGATGAGGGCCGCGGGCTCCTCGCCCTGCGCCAGGATGTTGCCCAACCGGTAGTCGCCGTGGACCAGCACCGGGTCCACGGCCGCCGGGGTCGCTGCGGCGAGGCCGTCGCGCAGCTGCACCGCACGTGGCACCAGTTCAGTGGGCACGGCGTCCATGGTCCGAACCCATCGGGCGAGCTCATCGGCGGGCGTCAACGGGTCCCCGTCCACCGGCAGCTCCGCCACCGGGACCGCATGCAGCCGGGGCAGGATCTCGGCGGCGCGCCGCATGCGCGCGCTGGCGAGCGGCGGATCGACGGCGGGGTCGTCGAGGACCGGCTCCAAGGACTCGCCGGGGACGAGGTCCATCGCGAACCAGGCCTGGCCGCCGTCCTCGCCGGGATCCTCACTCGCGCGCACGGTCGGTACCGGGACGTCGGTCTCGCGCAACGCGGTGAGGATGCGGGCCTGCCGCAGCATGTCGTGCCGCCCGATCGGCCGTTGCCCCGGCGGGACCGCCTTGACGACGAAGGCGTGGTCGCCCGCGGTGAGGCGGTAGGTCAGGCCGGAATGCCCTCCCAGCATCGGCTCCAGCGCGGAGTAGGCGCCGTCGTACCCGGCGTCCTGCAGCCCGGCCACCACGCGCGTACCCAGGTCCCCCGTGCTCATCGCCTCGGCTCCTTCGGCAGGCCGAGGACACGCTCGGCGAGGATGTTGTGCTGGATCTCGTCGGTGCCACCGGCAATGCGGTATCCCGGCGCCCCGAGCACGTGCTCGGTCCAGGCCCACGTCCCCCAGTACCCCCGGTCCGCCACCAGGTCGGGACCGAGCAGGGCGCGCACCACCTCGGAGGTTCGGCCCATGGTGTCGGTGGCCAGCAACTTGCCCACCGAGGCTTCCGGACCCGGGTCGCGGCCGGCCACCAGGGAGGCCGCGACTCGCATCCCGGTGAGTCGCTGGACGTAGCTGCGGGTCACCAGGTCGGCGACGCCATCCCGCTCGAGGTCGGTGAGGGGTCGATCCAGGTGGCGGGCGAGCTCCACGGCCTGGTCAGCGTTCTCGAGTCCCAACGCCCCTGAGTCGAGGCGCTCGGAGGCCAGCACGGTGAGTGCGACCTTCCACCCCTCCCCCTCGGGGCCGAGTCGGTAGTGGTCGCCCAACTCCACATCGTCCAGGTAGACCTCGTTGAACGAGGTGCCACCGGTCATCTGACGAATCGGACGGACGGTGACGCCAGGGGCGTCCATGGGGACGAGGAAGACGCTGAGCCCCGCGTGCTTGGCGGCGTCCGGGTCGGTGCGAACGACCGCGACCCCGACGTCCGCGACCCGCGCGCCGGAGGTCCACACCTTGTGGCCGTTCAACCGCCAGCCGTCCGCGGAGCGCACTGCACGGCTGCGGACCGCGGCCAGGTCCGAGCCGGCCTCGGTCTCGGAGAAGAGTTGGCAGGCCATCACGTCGGTGCGCAGCATGGCCCGCACGTACGTCTCCTGCTGTGCTTCGGTCCCCCACTGGGCGATGGTCGGCGCGACGAGCTGCTGGGTCACCGGGAACATCTCGGTCCGACGCGGGACGTCGAAGCCCGCCTCGACCCTGCGGAAGGCCAGGAGGTAGGACGTCGGGAGGTCGCGGCCGCCGTACTCCGGAGACCACGTGAGCGCACCGAATCCCGCGTCGTACTTCGCCCGCTCGTAGGCGCGGATGCGGTCGGTCTCGGCACGCTCCTCATCCTCGGTCCAGTTCTCGAAGACCGTCACGGAGTCGGTCCCCTGCCCCCACGACCGCTCGGTGCGCGTCGGAGCGACCGATGCCAGCCATTCGCGGGCCTGCGCGAGGAAGGTGTCCAGGGTGGGTGCGGTGGGTGTGGTCATCGTGTTGCCTCCAGAACGGTGCAGGCGCTGATGCCGGGCGCACCGTAGACGTGGGTGAAACCCAGTCGGGGGTGGTCGGGCACCTGCCGGTCACCGGCCTCACCGCGCAGCTGGGTGACGACCTCGTGCACCTGACGCAGGCCCGAGGCGCCGATCGGCTCACCGTTCGCGATGCACCCGCCATCGGTGTTGACCGGCAGGCGGCCGCCGATCTCGGTGGCACCGGCGGCGATCCATTCCTCCTGCTGACCGTGCTCACAGAACCCGCACTCGGCGAGATGCATGATCTCCGCCCCGGCCTCGGTGTCCTGCAACTGCGCCACATCGATGTCCTGGGGCCCCACGCCAGCTGCCTCGAACGCCGCGCGCGCCGCGTCGGTACTGACGCTCGAAGGAGTTCCCTGCCCCTGGATCGAGGGCGCGAACACCTCGAACGATCCGAAACTGCGAGTGCGGGTCGAGACGGCGCGCAGCCGCACCGCCCGCGGCCCCAACCGCCGCGCCGCCTCCTCGGAGGCGACGATGATCGCGGCGCCGCCCTCGCCGGGCGAACAGAACATGTACTGCGTCAGGGGGTCGTTGACCATGGGGGCGGCAGCGATCGCGCCCTCGGTGAGCGCCTCGCGCCGCCACGCGTTGGGGCTGATCGCGCCGTTGCGGAACGACTTCGCGGCCACCTTGGCCAACGTGGGCTCGGAGATGCCGTGCTCGCGCATGTAGCGCGCGATCTTGATCGCGAAGAACTGGGTGGTGACCATCAGTCCCGCCTCGCCGTATCCCGCGGGCAGACCCCAGTCCTCCGGTCGCGGGTCGAATGCACCACGCGGGTGCTTGTCGAACCCCACGGCCAGCGCGATCTCGGCGGCGCCGGACCTGATCGCGTTGATGGCCGAGACCAGTGCGCTGCCTCCGGTGGCGCAGCCGTTCTTGACGTTGGTGAAGGGGATCCCGGTCAACCCCAGGTCGGCCACCAGGGTGTCGGCGAGTCCGGAGCCGTCGCTGCCGCCGAACGCCACCTGGATGTCGGGCCACTCCATCCCGGCATCAGCCAGTGCCGCACGGATCGCCTGCACTGCCATCTGGCGCCCCGTGAGATCCGGCTGGCGCCCGAACTTCGAGAGTCCGGCACCGACGATCGACACCGTACTCATGAGGTAACTCCTTCGTCGGAGGCCGAAGCGGCCCGCTGGTGGTGGTGCTGCAGCCACTCGCCGGTCGCGAAACGTGGGACGGGGTCCGTGGCGACGAGATGGACCGCCGCCCCGGCGAGTGCGTCGTAGTCGGGATGGTCGACCGACTCCAGCACTGCTTCCACACGGACCCCCTCCGGCAGTTCGACATACCCCACGGCGAAGGGCGAGAAGCCCTCCGCCGGGGGGACGTACGGCGGCGACTTCGGCGCGAACCGCTGCACCGTGTGTCCCCAGACCGTCCCGTCGGGGCTCAGCTCCCGGGGGGTGACCTCGGCGCTGCCGCAGCGCTGACACCCCGCGGCCACCGGAAAGGCGACATTTCCGCAACTGACGCACCGGCTGCCACGCAGTCCGGGCGACCGGCGGAGGTCGCCGACCTCGGCCGGGCCACCAGACCCTGGCACCTCGTCGCTCACTTCAACTCCTTGTTCCTACTGCTCCAGCATGTCCGTGGACGCGGGGTGCGCCGGCGGTCGCTCAGCGACCGACCCACTTCGGCTCGCGCTTCTGCAGGAACGCCTCCACGCCTTCCTTGCCGTCCTCGGACTGCAGCGCGTTGCCGACAGCCAGGTGCTCCATCACCATCAGGGAGCGCACGTCGGCGTCGAGGCCCTGGTTGATGGCCATCTTCGTCAGACGCATCATGTAGGGGCTCTTGTCGGTGAGCGTGCCGATGAAGTCCTCGACCCGCTGGTCCAGCTCGCCGGCCGGCGCGGAGTCGTTGATCAGGTCGAACTCGTTCGCCTCCTGGCCCGAGAGGAGCTTGCCGGTCAGCATCAGCTCCTTGGTCTTGCGCAGGCCGATCATGCGCGGCAGGCGGTAGATGGGGCCGGCGCCACCGAAGAGGGCGCGACGGATGTGGAAGTCACCGATCTTCGCGTCGTCGGCAGCGATGGCGAAGTCGCAGGAGATCATCAGCTCGAACCCACCCGCGGTCACGTAGCCCTCCAGGACGGCGACCGAGGGGGTGTTCATCTGGTAGAGGCGGTCACAGACCTCGGCGGAGAGCACGGCCACGTCCATCGCGGTGGTGGTGCCGATGAAGTCCGAGAGCAGCTCGTCGAGGTCGAATCCGGAGCAGAACTGGTTCTCCACTCCGCGCAGCACCAGAACCTTCAGCTCGGGGTCCTCGTCGACCTCCTTGATGATCTCGTCGAGTCGGTGCAGCAGCTCGACCGTCACGGAGTTCATCTTGTGCGGGCGGTTGAGCCACACACGAGCGACGGGTCCGTCCTTCTCGAGCAGTACGTGGTCGGTGTCGATTGCCATGGGATGCGTCCTTTCAGAACCAAACTGGATTCAGTTTAGTTTGAACTGACTTCAGATCGTTGTCAAGGAAGCAGCCACGCTTTTCCGAGCCGATGTCAGATCTCGGCGCCGGCCCGGTACCCCTCGGCCACGGCATGGCCGATGCGGCGCGGGCTCAGGCAGTCACCGATGACGCTGACCGCGGCACCGTCCGGCACCGCGCGAGCCAGGGCATCCACCGGAGTGCGGGGCCGGTGCCACACCGTCAGTCCCGCGGGAGCCTCGACCAGCGGCCCACCGAAGACCGGTCGCAGCGCGACGGGCGCATCTGGGGCGGACCCCACCACCAGCTCCTGTGCGATCTGCAGATCCACCCCCAGCGCGCTGAGTCGGGCCAGGAGCGGGCCGCTGCTCTCCACGGGGATCCGCGGAGCCAGCGCCGTCAGCGGCGTGGCCAGGGTGACCTGCCATCCCTGGTGAGCCAGGGACTCCGCCGCGCTGTAGGCGGGCCAGAACCCATCCCCCTCGTCGTAGACCAGGGCGGACCGCTCGACGTCCGGCGGGAGGTGACCGAGCAGCACATCGTCGACCGAGACCGTCGTGCTCCCTCCCGTCGAATCCGGCGCCACGGTCGGACGGGATCCGCTGGCGAGCACCACGTGATCAGCCATCTCGAGGATGTCGCCCACGTCATCGGCGTCGATCCCGGCAGCCAGATTGACCTCGACCTTGAGCCGTTTCATCTCTCGCTCCAGGTACTCGACGATGTCGATCAGGGTCGCCCGGTGCGGCGCCGCGGCAGCCACGCGGACGGCACCACCCAACGTGGTCGCCCTCTCGAAGACGGTGACCTTGTGACCTCGACCTGCGGCGACCCGGGCTGCCTCGAGCCCCGCGGGGCCGCCCCCGATGACGTAGACCTCCTTGGGTCGCGGCGCCGGAACGCCCACTGCTGGATGACGCCCCCTCCCCACCTCCGCATTGACCGCACAGTGCAGGTGGGGGTCGAAAGCGCGGCAGTCCTGATTGACACCGAGGCATCCGCGCACGTCCAGCGCCCGCCCGGCCTCGGACTTCGCGGGCAGCTCGGGGTCTGCGATCAAGGCTCGCGCCATCCCGACCAGGTCCGCATGGCCGGACCGGATGACCTGCTCGGCGGTACCGGCATCCCGGATCCGCTGACCCACCAGGGTCGGCAAGCCGGTGGCGGCGCGGACCCGGGAGGCCGACGGAACGGCCACGGCGTCCGCCGTGGTGGAGTCCTTGACGTACTTGCCGCGCGTGCCGTGGGTGATGCTGAAGTAGTCGACACCGCCCACCTCGGTCAGGTGCTCCGCGATCCGCACGCAGTCATCGACCTGCATGCCGCCGGGGATCTCCTCCTCACCACTGAGTCGCACGCCCAGCACGAAGCCCGCGGGGATCACCGATCGCATCGCCGAGACCACCAGGTCGACGAAGCGCATCCGATTCTCGAAGGAACCGCCGAAGGAATCGGTCCGCCGGTTGGTGAGCGGCGACATGAACTGGGCGGGGAGGTAGCCGTGGGCTGCGTGGATCTCCACCCCATCCGCACCCGCCCGCACCAGGTTCTGCGTCGAGACCTGCCACCCCTTGACGATGTCCTCGATCTCGGGGGCGGTCAGTTCGTGCGGCGGGTAGGCGTCGCGAACCGTCTTGATCGGCGACGGGGCAACCGGCGGGGAGTCGGACTCGCCACCGATGAACTCCCGACCCAAGTGGCACAACTGGCCGATGAATCGCGCTCCGTGGCGATGGATGGCGTCGACCTTCGCTGCAGTGGCCGGCACGAAGTCGTCGATGTAGGCCTCGACCAACTTCCGCGAGCGCAGCGTGGTCGTCGCGTGGACGACCGTCGCGCCCCCGACGATGAGGCCGACACCGCCAGCCGCCAGACGCTCGAAGTGCTCGGTGTCCCCGTGGGTGGGGACGCCCTCGCGCGCCATGCTGGTCCCGGCTGGGAGGGCGACCAACCGGTTCTTCAGCGTCACGCCTGCGAGGTCGAAGGGACTGAAGACATGGGGGAACTCGCTCATCAGACCGTGAACCTGCCTCCGTTGCTCAGCAGCACGGCGCCGACGACGTTGGCCGCTCCGGGGGAGGCGAGGTAGCAGATGCTGTCGGCCAGGTCCTCCGCACTCGCGTACCCGATCGCACCGGCGGCCTCCATCGCCGCACGGACGGCGGCCGGCGTACGTGCTGCCATCGCCGTGTCGACCGGCCCGGGCGCCACGGTGTTGACACGAACCCCGAAGGCGATCGCCTCCTTGGCGACCGCCTGCGACAGCGCATGCACTCCCGCCTTGGAGGCGGCGTAGTGGGGATAGCCGACCAGGGTGTCGAAGGCAGCGGAGGAACCGACCGTGACGACGGCACCCCTGCCCCTCGGCCGCATGGCCCGGACTGCCGCGCGCAACACGTGGAACGTGCCGTCCAGGTTGACCGACATCACGCGACGCCACCGCTCGTCGCCGAGTCGTGCCAGTACGTCGACCGGTTCACCAGCCTCTCGTGCCGACAACAGTTGCGCCTTGGCTTCGGGATCGTCGACCCCGGCGGCGTGCACCACCACGTCGAGTCGACCGCAGTCGCGCGTCACGCCGGACACCAGGGCATCGACCGCGTCCGCGTCGGCGACGTCCACGTGACGGGCGGTGCCGCCCATCGCGACGGCCACGCTCTCGGCGTTGTCCATGTCCTGGTCGGCCACGTTGACCCGCGCACACCCCTCGGCGGCCAACTGACGGGCCACCGCAGCCCCGATGCCGGACCCACCGCCGGTCACCAGGGCGACCTGGTCGGCGAACCGTCCGGGGACGTAGCGCGCGTGCGCGCCCACCCCGGGTACCTCGTCACCCATGACTACTCCTCGCTCTCCGTGTCGCGGATTCCCTGCCCGTCGGGTTGCGTGGCGACCGCGCCCTCGCCGGAGGCGGTCACGGGCTCCACCGAGGGGCCGTACACCTGTGCTGCGGTCTCTGCGACCGCGTGCCGGAGTCGCTGCTCCGGCACGGTCAACCGCTCGGTCTCCTGCTCGAGGAGGTCTCCACGGCTGGCGACGCGGTAGGTCTCGGTGTAGACACCCGGTTGCGCCGAGTCCTTCGTAAGGCTCCAGTGCTGTGCGCCCATGCGGAGGCGAGACAGGCGCAGGTGGGCCATGGCTTCCGCGAAGCGGTCATCGGCGCTCTCGTCGACGCGGTAGTCATAGCGCACCACGAGCTGCCCCTCGCCGGCCTCGGCAGCCACGGCAGCGACCGAGGCGTCGGCGTCGGCCAGCACTGGTTCGATCCCGACACTGCTCCCCAGACCGGAGCGCAGCAGGACGGCGACCGAGATCACCATCATGACCGCGGCGGTCGCCAGCGCACCCGTGAGTCCCACCAGGTCAGCAGCCACACCCCACACGAGGGACCCGAGGGCCTGCGTCCCCTGGAACAGGAAGAGGACCAGCGCGATGATGCGCGGACGGACCCAGTCGGGCAGGGCCTGGTGCGCCAGCATCATCCAGGTGCTCTGCACACCGACCCACGCCACGCCCCCCAGGACCAGGAAGATCCCGACGAGCCCGAGCGGCGCGAAGGAGCCGAGTGCCACCAACGTGGCGGCGTACACCGTGGACAGTGCGGCAGCGAACACCTTGACGCTGCAGCGGTGTCGCAGGGGCCCGAGGGTGACCGTGCCGACCACGGCACCGCTGCCGAGGAGCGCCATCATCACGCCGAAGCCGTCGGAGTCGAGGTCGAACCGTTCGTAGGCGACGAGGGAGACCAGGGCCCACATGGCACTGGCCGGGAGACCGAACATCGTCATCCGCCAGAGCAGTCGCCGGGTCCAGGGTGAGTGACGCGCGAAGTGCAACGCTCCACCGATCGCGGGCAGGACGGGGCGGCGTGGGCCACGGCGCCCGGGGGTCGCCCGCCGCTGGTGGAGGACCAGCGTCAGCGCACACCCACCGAAGAGTGCTGCCACGAGACCGAAGGTCGCCGCCGGGACGAACAGCCCCAGCCCGATGCCGGCCAGCAGCGGCCCGACGGCCCGGGCGACGTTGAAGACGGCGCCGTCCAACAAGGACGCGGCCGGCACCAGCCCACGACCCACCACCTCCGGGAGGAGCGACTGCCATGAGACGCCGACCACGACGAGGGCGGAGCCGACCATGCCCACCGTCGCCAGCAGGACTGTCGGATGTGTGAGGCCGGCGCTGGTCGCCAGCACCAGCGTGAGCGCCGTGAGCGCAGAGACACTGGTCGAGGCGACCATCAGCTTCTCCCGGGAGGCGTAGCCGACCACGACCCCCAGCGGCAACGCGAACAGCAGGAAGGGCACGGCCATGGCGGCGGGAGCCATCGAGATCACGAAGGCAGATTCGCCGCGGACGGTGAGCATCCACTGCACGGCCACCACGTGCACCCAGACCGCCACCGCATTGGCAAGCTGCACGCCGAGGAGCAGCGGCAGGGCCCGCACCCCCAGCGCAGCCCGCAGGCTGTGCCCCGTCCTCGTCGCTGCTCGATCCACGCTCTCTCCTGCCAAACTGAAGTTGGTTTAGTCTAAGGTAGTCCAAGTCACACGTCGAGAGGACTCACGATGAACACCGACCTGCTTGTCATCGGCGCCGGCATGGCGGGGCTGTCCGCCGCCGCACGCGCCACGCGCGACGGCCTCCGGGTGGTGGTGGTCGACGTCGGAGAGGACATCGGCGGCTCGGCGAGATACGCGGGCTACGCCTGGACGGCTCCCACGCACGAGGTCATGGACGCGGTGAACCCCCATGGCGACATCGCGCTCAAGCGCGCCCTGGTCGACCGCTTCGACTCCGGCATCGGGTGGATCCGCTCCGTGGGCGTCGAGTGCCACGACGCCGTCCCGATCCTGGGGTTCGGCCGCGGTCACGCCTTCGACACCAACCAGTACGTCGACCTCTGCCGGCGCTTGGTCACCGAGGGCGGCGGCGAAGTGCGCCTCGGCACCACGACCCGCCGACTACTCAGGAGCGAGGGACGCATCGTCGGGGCCGAGGTCGAGGGCCCCAGCGGCGGCGAGGACATCCACGCCCGCTGGACCCTGCTGGCGACCGGGGGATTCCAGGGCGATCCTGACCTCCTGGCGACGAAGATCCACCCCCGAGCCGGCGCGATGCAGCTGCGTTCGAATCCCCACAGCACCGGGGCTGGCTACCGACTGGCCGAGACGGTCGGTGCAGCGACCGGCCCGGAGGACGCCGGGTTCTACGGCCACCTGGTGCCCAGCCACGTCCCGTTCGCCGACACGGCCGATTTCGTCGACCTCTCGCTCTACTACAGCGAGCACGCGTTGCTGTTCAACCTGGACAACGAGCGCTTCACCGACGAGACGCTCGGCGACCACCTCACCACCATTGCCCTCCTCGACCAGCGTGAGTCGCGCGGCCTCCTGATCGCCGACGCGCGGGTACATCGGGACTGGATGGTGACCGCCTACGTCGAAGGAGCGGTCTCCGTCGACAAGTTCGCCCTGGCCAACAAGCGCGGTGGCCGGGTGGGCCTGGCCCAGGAGCTCGACGAGTTGGCGTACCTGCCCGAGGAATGGGGGTACGACGGCGCGGAGATCCGCGCACGCATCGAGGAGTACAACGCAGCAGCGCAGAATGGCTCCGTGGCCCCCGGGCGCGCCAAGGACGCTCTCCCGCTCGACGAGGGACCCTGGTACGTCATCGAGTGCGAGCCCGCAGTCACCTTCCCCTTCCACGGAATTCGCATCGACGACCGGGCGCGAGTGCTCGACGGCAACGGTGCACCGATCCACGGGCTGCTGGCGGCCGGCTCCGACACCGGCGGCCTGTGGAATCGCGCGTACGCCGGCGGACTCGCCTCCGCCCTCGTCTTCGGCCTCACCGCAGCGGAGACCGCTGCCAGCTGAGACGGCGGCGGTCGCCCGCCGAATGGGCACACGAAGCGATGGCCGGACGCTGCGGCCGCGTCGACCGGTTCAGATGCCGATCAGGTCCGCGACGCGTGCCCGCGCGGCGCTCGCCGACCCGTGGAGCCCCTCGTCCCCGAGGACGCGGCGGTAGTAGTAATGGGCACGATGTTCCCAGGTGAAGCCGATGCCGCCGTGCAACTGGATCGCCTCCTGGGCTGCGTGCACCGCTGCATCGGTGCAGACGGCAGCCGCCACCGCTACGGCGAGCTCGGCACCCTCGGACGTGCCGTCCAGCTCCGCGGCCGCGTAGCGGGCGGCTGACCGGGAACGCTCCACGGCGACCAGGACGTCGGCGAGTCGGTGCTTGACGGCCTGGAAGGAGCCGATCGGACGTCCGAATTGCTCCCGCTCGCTGACGTACTCGCGCGTGCGGTCTAGCAGTTCGGCCGCGATACCCGCGTGTTCGCAGGCCACCGCCGCTCGGGACAGCAACTGGAGTCGCGCGATGGCGGGTCGTGCGTCGACGGGACCGACCAGCAGACGAGCCGGCGCCGCGTCGACGGCGATGTCGGCGAGTCGGCGCGTGAGGTCGATCCCGGTGAGCGGTTCGACCCGCGCAGCCGCAGTCTCCACCGCAAGCAGCACCGGACCGTCAGGACCCGCGGCCGCAACGACGACGGTGTCGGCCGCGGCCCCCTGCAGCACCCGGGGCATCGATCCACTGACGGTCCAGCCATCACCGGACCGCGTTGCCGCCAACGCGGGTGTCGCGGAGTCCAGTGACGCCAGCGTGACGACCCGCTGCCCCGTCGAGGCGGCCGTGAGCAGGTCCGCCACCGAGCCGGGATCCTCCGCGGCCACCAGGGCCTGTACCCCCAGCACGCTGGAGGCGAGGAAGGGCTCGGGCACCAGGGCAGCCGCCGTCTCCTCGAGGAGCACCCCGAGCTCTCGTACGCCGTAGCCGTGCCCACCCAGCGCCTCCGGCACGGCCAGTTGCCCGACCTCCAGCTCGGCGTTGAGGCGCCGCCACAGGTCCTGCGCGTACCCCAGTTCGGAGTCCGCTGCCGCCCGCACCTGCTCGTGGTTGGCGTGCTTGCGCAGGAGTGCGCGGACCACCTCCCGCAGTTCTTCGTGCTCGTTCACGGGGGCCATCACGGCGGGGTCGGACTCGGGCCACGGGTTGCGCACGTCCCAGCTCCTAACTGGATTGAGTTCAGTTCACTTTAGGGGTTCTCGGCAGCCCGGGCAAGCCCCGAGGCCACTGGACACCGCAAGCGAATTGAACTAACTTCAAGTCATGCGCATGGAGCCCGTCACGCTGACCCGGTACTACGCCCACGTCGACGCCGACGAGATCGATGACGCGATGGCGCTGGTCGCCGCGGACGTGCACTTCGCCATCCTTCTCCCCGGCGGCGCCGTTCGTGGCCATACCCGGCAGGAGCTGGTCGACTACCTCAATGGGCGCGGCGAGGTCGTACGCCGCCACGTACCGTTCCGGACCGCCACGGCCGGCGACCTGGAGTTCGTCTACGGCGCGGTGATGGAAAACGAGCGGGTCACGACCGGCCACTTCCTGGCCTCCGTCCGTGTCGTCGACGGCCTGATCACGGCCTACCAGGTGGCATTCGACCCCGACCTCGCCCTGCTCCCCACGGACTGACAGGCACGATTTCCCACAACGACGGAGGCACCGTGACCGACACTCCCCTGCTTCGCAGCTGGTTCGACATCCTGGACGGAACGGAGCCCGACCGGGTGCTGGGGATGATCACCGAGGACTTCCAGCTCTCGATCTTCTTCGCGACCAGCGAGGGTTCGGCCGAGTTCAGCGGAGACCGCGAGGCGCTGGTGGGCTACTTGGCCCAGCGCGAGAAGAGCACGCTGGTCCACCACATCCTGCAGGGTGCTCACGTGGGCGACAGCGAGCTGGTCCTCGGGGAGACCCGGCGCCGGGGCGAGTTCGAAGCCTCCTTCAACGCGAGCGCTCTCCTCGACGAGTCCGGCGAGAGGATCCGTCGCCTGCTGATCTGCCGCACGCCGAAATTGCGCTTCACCGACTGACCCTGGCCGCCACACCGGCGCGAGCGGGATCACGGTGGCGGGCCCCGCCCCTGCGACCGTGGTGATCGGCTCGTCAGATCCGCTGCAGACCCGCTCGGAGTAGCGGCTCGACCGCCTGCCCAGCGGAGTCGAAGCCCTCACCGTGGGTCGCACCGGCGCGGTAACGGTGGTCGATGCCAGCCGCGATGACCGCCAGCTTGAAGTAGCCCAGCGCGAGATGGGCGTCCCAGTCGACAAGCTCCACCCCGCCCGCGGAGCCGTACGCTGCCGCGAGGGCGTCAGCGTCGGGCAAGCGGTCGCTGGTCCACGCGCTCGGCTCGCCGAGCACCAGGTCCAGGGCCGAGTGACGGTAGACGCACATCATCGCCACGTCGGCCACCGGATCGCCGATCGTCGACAATTCCCAGTCGACGACCGCCGCCACCCGGGCGGCGACGCCGCCCCCGGCGCCGTCGTCGAAGGCCAACAGGGTGTTGTCGATCCGGTAATCGCCGTGCACGATCCCCGTCGACTGCTGCCGGAAGGTCGTGGCCGCCAGCTTCTGGCCGAGTTCCGTCGCGAGCGGAGTGAGTGGGGGATCGCCGACGATCTCCCACTGACCCGACCAGCGGCGTACCTGCCGGGCGGCGTACCCGTCGGGACGACCGAAGCGCTCCAGCCCCACCGCCACGTGGTCCACCGAATGGAGAGCGGCGAGGGTCCCGCACAGTGCACCCACGACCGTGTCGAGGGTGCCGTCCTCGAGGGACTCGAGGTCCCGGCGGGACTGGATCGTGCGTCCGTCGACGAACTCGGTGACGGCGAACGGCAACCCGAGGGCCGTCTCCTCCTCGCACAGCACCACCGCGGGTGGGACCGGCACCACCGTCGACGCCAGGGCGCTGGTCACCCGGAACTCCCTGGCCACGTCGTGTGCGGACGGCGTGCGCCCACGGCGGGGTGGCATCCGCAGGACCCAGGCCCGGCCGTCCTCGGCGGCGAGGTCCTGGAGCCGGTAGGTCAGGTTGGAACGCCCACCCGCGATCAGTCGCGCGCTCAGCGGGCCGGCCAGGTCTGCGCCGGCCCGGGCCATCCGGTCGGCGACGGCGGCCAGTTCCTCGGTGCTCAGCGCGGAGGCGTCGGCGCTGCCCACAGCGGGACTCATCGGCCCTCCCCTGCCCGTCGGACAGCGCGCTTGGCGATCGACCACCGGTGCACCTCGGACGGTCCGTCGTAGATCCGGAACGGACGGATCTCCCGTGCGATCCGCGCGATCGGGAGCTCGGTGGACACGCCCAGGCCGCCGCACATCTGGGTGGCGCGATCAACGACTCGGTGGAGCGCCTCCGCCGCGAAGGTCTTCGCGATCGATGTCGACTCCGAGGCCCGCTGGCCGGCGTCGAGCTCCTCGCACGCGACTCGGAGCAGGGCGCGGGTCGCAGCCAGGTCGATCTCGTTGTCAGCGATCATCTGCTGGACCATCCCCAGGTCCGACATCCGGGAGCCGAAGGCCTCCCGGGCGATCACGTGTCGCATCGCGACCTCGTGCGCTCGTCGTGCTGCACCGGTCCAGCGCATCACGTGGGTCATCCGGGCCGGGCCGAGGCGGACCTGCGCGTACCGGAAGCCTTCGTCCACCCCACCCAGCACCTCGGAGTCGGGTACGAACGCGTCGGCGAAGCGCACCTCGCAGTGCCCGCCGACCATCGATCGATCCACCGTGCCGACGTGGCGTACGACGTCCAGGCCGTCGGTCTCAGTCGGCATGAGGAACATCGTGGCCCCGCCCGCTCCGGCTGCGCCGGCACCACCGGGCTCGCCGCTCGTGCGGGCCATGGTGATGAAGAAGGAAGCGCCGTCCGCGCCGGTGATGAACCACTTGCGCCCGTTCACCACCCAGCCACCGTCGACCTTGGTCGCCCGGGTCGACAGTGCGGACGGGTCGCTGCCCGCCCCCGGCGACGGCTCGGTCATGGCGAACGCCGAACGCATCTCGCCTCGCGCCAGCGGCTGCAGGTACCGCGTTCGCTGCGCATCGGTCGCGACGTGGTCGAGCAGGTGGACGTTGCCCTCGTCCGGCGCGGCGATGCCCACCGCCAACGGCCCGAACAGCGAGTAGCCGGCCTCCTCGAAGACGGGGGCCCGTTCCACCATCCCGAGTCCGTGCCCGCCGCAGTCCGCGGGCGCGTGCGGGGCGAAGAGACCCGCACCCCGCGCCGATTCCTGAAGACGGCGGCGCAGGACGTCGCCGCCTGCTGCCTCGATGTCGCCGTCGAATTCGTCATCGAGCGGCAGCACGGTGTCCTTCACGAAGTCGCGCGTGCGCCTGGTCAGGTCAGTCATGTCTCGTCCTTCGGTGTCACAGGTGTGGAGGTTGGCCGCCCGCTCGATGTCACCCGAGCTTTCCACCACCGTCGACGTACAGCGTCTGGCCGGTGATGTAGGACGCCTCGTCACTGCTCAGGAATGCGACTGCGGCGGCGATGTCCTCGGGGAAGCCGACGCGCTTGACCGGGTTGCCCTCGGCGTTGAGTTGGCGGAATTCCTCGACGTCCATCTTCAGCCGGGCCGCGGTGGCGTCGGTCATCTCGGTGGCGATGAAGCCGGGCGCGACGGCGTTGACGTTGATGCCGAACGGGCCGAGCTCGATGCCGAGCGTGCGCGTGAGGCCCTGCACGCCCATCTTGGCCGCGGCGTAGTTGGCCTGGCCGCGGTTGCCCAGGGCAGAGACGCTGGAGAGGTTGACCACCTTGCCGTACCTTTGCTCCACGAAGTGCTGCTGGACGGCCCTGGTCATCAGGAACGCACCCCTGAGGTGGACGTTCATGACCACGTCCCAGTCGTCCTCGGTCATCTTGAAGAGCAGGTTGTCGCGGGTGACGCCGGCGTTGTTCACCAGCACGTGGATCCCCGCCAACTCCTCGACCACTCGCGAGATGGCGTCCGCGACGCCGGACGCGTTGGCGACGTCACAACCGACCCCGATCGCCGTCCCCGGGAGTCGGCCGGCGGCCTCCTCCGCGGCGGACTCGTCGAGGTCGACGACGGCGACCGCCGCGCCCTCCTCGGCCAGGCGCCGCGCGGTACCGAAACCGATCCCGCGCGCTGCACCGGTGACGACGGCGACGCGGCCCTCGAATCTACTCATGCATGTCCTCCTGGTTTGGTTCGGGCAGTCAGGGATCGACTGCCCGGGTGGGGCGTGGCTGGTGGCCCCGGACGTGCGGCACGACGCATCCCGGCGACCGCAACTCGTCGGGCCGTCTCACACTCGCCGGAAGAGTGCGGCGAGCGCCTGGCCCCCGCCGATGCACATCGTGACGATGCCCAGCTCGAGGTCGCGACGGGCCATGTCCTTCGCGACGCGCAGGGTCAGGTTGGCGCCCGTCGCCCCCACGGGGTGACCCAACGCGATCGCACCGCCGTAGGGATTCACTCGTTCGGGATCCAGACCAGCGTCGCGGATGCAGGCGACCGCTTGTGCGGCGAAGGCCTCGTTGAGCTCGATGATGCCGATGTCGGACGGCTGCGTGCCGGTCTGCTCGAACAACGTCTGCAGCGCGAGGACCGGTGCGTACCCCATCAGTTCCGGCTCCATCGCCGCGGTCGCGACCGCCTCCAGCGAGACCAGCGGCGTCAGCCCGCGGTCGAGGGCGACCGATGACCGCGCCAGCACCAGCGCCGCTGCACCATCGTTGATTCCCGAGGAGTTCCCGGCAGTGACGGTGCCGTCAGCCCTGAAGGCAGGTCGCAGCCCGGCCAGGGTCTCCACGGTCGTGCCCGGCTTGGGGTGTTCGTCGATCTCGGCGGTGAACGGGCGGCGGCCCCCGACCTCGACCGGAACGATCTCCTCGGCGAACGCGGCCTGCGCAGCCGGGGTCGCCGCGCGGCGTTGTGACTCGGCCGCGAACCGGTCCTGCTCCTCCCGGGTCACGCCGTACTTGGCGGCCACGTTTTCTGCAGTGACGCCCATGTGCACGCCACCGAACGGATCGGTCAGCATGGCCACCGTGCCGTCGACCAGCGACCGGTCCCCCAGCCGGTAGCCGTTGCGGGCTCCGTAGTCGTAGAACGGCATGCGCGTCATGGACTCGTCCCCGCCGGCGACGGCGATGTCGACACCGCCCCACCGCATCTGCATCGCGGCCGACCACACCGCCTGCAGTCCTGACCCGCACAGTCGATTCACGGTGTAGGCGGGCACGCCGTGCGGCATCCCAGCGGCTCGCGCGACCCTCCGGGCGTTGTAGGCGTCGGGGCCCACCTGCCCGATGCAGCCCATCACCACCTCGTCGACCGCGTCGGCGCCGACCGCGGAACGCCGCAGGGCCTCGCGGGTCGCAGCGGCTCCCAACTCGAAACCGGGGACCTCGTTGAACATGCCGCCGAAGCTCCCGATCGGCGTACGTGCCCCATCGACGACAACGATGGGCTCGGCAGCGGTTCGTTGCACGTCGGTTCTCCTCATGCGTTAGATTACTGAACTAAATTCGTTTCAGGAGGCTAGCATGGCACACACCTTCCACGGCGTCGACGCGTTCCGCTCGGCTGCCGGACAGGACCTCGGCGCGGGACCGTGGTTCGTGGTGGACCAGGGGCGGATCGACGCCTTCGCCGACGTGACCGAGGACTGGCAGTGGATCCACGTCGATCCGGAGCGTGCTGCGACCAGCGACCTCGGGGGCACGATCGCGCACGGATACCTGACGCTCTCACTCCTGCCACGCCTGAGTTCGGGCATCTTCGACTTCGACGCCGTGGGACGCGCGGTGAACTACGGCCTCGATCGCGTCCGATTCCCGGCCAGCGTCCACGCGGGAGAGCGCATACGCGCGCGGGCAGAGCTGGTCGCCGTCGACGACACGGGCGCCGGCGCTCTCGGACGGGTCCGCTACACGGTCGAGGTCGATGGGGGCACCAGGCCGGCCTGTGTCGCCGAAGCGCTCATGCTCGTGCTTCCCGAACCGACGTCACCCGGGGACCGACCCATTGACACCCCATACCGCGCCCCTTAAGTTGAACTCAATTCAATCGCGCCGGGGTGATCCGTCCCGCAGCCGTTCCACTGCCAAGGGGTGTCGATGACCACCTACGTCCTGATCCACGGCGCCAACTACGCCGGCGCCAGCTGGCGGTTCGTGTCACCCCACCTGGACGGGCCGGCCGTGGTGGTGGACCTGCCGGGGCGCGGTGCGCGTCCTCGGCGCCTCGCCGACGTGACCCTCGACGACTTCGTGTCGGCCGCTGCCGAGGACGTACTGGCCGCCGACGCCAGGGACGCGGTCCTGGTTGCCCACTCCGCAGGGGGCCTCACCGCTGCGCACCTGATCAACCGCCTCCCTGGTCGCTTCCGCTCCTGCGTGCTCGTGGCCTGCACCATCCCGCCGCACGGCGAGGCCATCGCCGACAACATCGATCCCGACATCAGGGAGGCGGTGCTGGCCGGGTCCGGGGACGGCACCTACGCGCTGGACGAAGCGACAGCACGTGTCGCCCTGTGCAACGACATGGAGGAGGAGACGGCGACCGTGGCGCTCGGGGAGATGCAGGCGGACACGACCGCGCTCCTGTCGGAGGCGAGCGACCTGAGCGGGCTCAAGGCAATGGACGCCGTCACCTACATCCGGACCACCCTCGACCAGACCCTGCCTCCCGAACAACAGGCAGCCGCCATCGACGCGATCGGCGGGTGCACCGTGGTCGACCTCGACGCGGGCCATCTCGCGATGTACTCCCGCCCGCGCGACCTCGCGGACCTGATCGTCGCATCCGGGCACTGACGACGCCTGGGCGTGTCCCCAGCCCCGTCCGAGGACCGGCGCCGTCTCGAGGCCGGATCAGTCCTCCCCCTCGGCGGCGAGGGTCTCCTGAGCGATCTTGAAGGCGGTGTTGGCGTCAGGCACGCCGCAGTAGATCGCGGACTGCAGGATCACCTCCTTGATCTCGTCCACGCTGAGGCCGTTGCGCCGCGCCGCACGCACGTGCATGGCGAGTTCGGCGTGGTGGCCGCGCGCGATCAGGGCGGTCAGGGTGGTCATCGATCGCGACCGACGGTCGAGCCCGGGGCGGGTCCAGATGCCGCCCCAGGCGTACTCGGTGATGAACCGCTGGAAGTCGACGATGAGGTCCGTGGTCGCGGCCGTCGCCCGGTCCACGTGGGCATCGCCCAGCACCTCGCGGCGTACCGCCATCCCCGCGTCGCGGACCTCCGCCACCGTCAGGCGGTCGCGATCCTGCGGCACCGGCGTGCCGCGGGCATGGGCACGGATCAGGTCCGCCACGTCGCCCGGCGCCTCGATCGGCGCGAGGTGTGCCACGTGGGGCAGGACCACGGTGCGTCCCGCGGCCACGCCGTCGGCGATCTCGCGCAGTGAGTCCGGCGGGGTCGGCTGGTCGTGCTCGCCGGCCACGGCGAGCACGGGCCGCGTGATCTGCCCGAGGCGGTCCCGCACGTCGAAGCTCGCGAGCGCGTCGCAGCAGGCGGCGTACCCCGCGTCGTCGACCTCGGCGAGCGCATGGAGCAGCGCGGACCCGTGGTCCGGGTCCCGGTCGAGGAAGCCCGGGGCGAACCAGCGTTCGGCCGAGGCCGCCACCAGCGACGCCGTGCCGGAGGCGCGTACGCCGGCAGCCCGGTCCGCCCACGACTCCGGCGTACCGATCCGCGCACCCGTGCACAGCAGCGTCGCTGTCCGCACCCGCTCGGGCGCGTCGAGGAGCAGCTGCAGGCCGACGGCCCCGCCGAGGGAGTCGCCGGCGTAGTCGAAGGCCACCTGCGGGCCGACGACCTCGTCGAGCGCCGTCAGCAGCAGGTCGGCCAGCCCCTCGACCGAGACCGCGTCGACGGTTCCCCGGTGGCGCCCGTGGCCGGGCAGGTCCCAGCCGAGGACGTGGAAGTCCTCCCCGAGCCGGGCGGCTGCCGGGCCCCACAGCGACTCGGCGGAGGTCCCCAGCGAGGGACCGAGGACCAGCAGCGGCAGCTCGGCGTTGCCGCCGAGGTGGACGAGGGGGAAGTTCACGGGCGCTCCCGGGTCGCGCTGTCGGTGGTGTCAGTGGCGCTTGGGTGCTCGGCGGCACGGCCGAGCGTCTCGGTGACGAGGTCGTCGAGCACGCCGAGGTAGGTCTCGGACGTCGGTCGCCCGGTCAGCTCGGCGACGGCACGCTGCTCGGCGTGCAGCGCCGGTGCCACCGCGGCCAGGTTGTGCGCCATCCGGTCGGTGTCGACCTCCAGGCCGCGCACGAGGTCCGTCGTCTGGGCGACCGCCACGACGGTCCGGCGCAGCAACAGCGACAGGGGGTGCCACTCGGCGTGCCAGCCGCCGTCGGCCCGCTCGTCGACCTGCTGGGCCGCGGCGAGGTGGAGCGTCGCCGCCTCCTGGGGGGTCGTGAGCGCCGCCCGCCGGACCAGGACCGCGAGGGTGGGGTTCGCCTTGTGCGGCATGGCCGAGGAGCCACCCGCGGAGCCGTCGCGCAGCTCGCCGACCTCGTGGCGCCCCAGGGCGAGCGCGTCGTTGGCGAGCCGACCTGCGGCGTCGGTCACCGTGACGGCCGCGTCGCCCAGCGTGGTGATCGGCGTCCGGCGGGTGTGCCACGGCGTCGACGGCGCCAGCTCGAGCCGCGCGGCGAACGTGGTCCGCAGGTCCCGCGCCGTGTCGGTCCCGGCGAGCTCGACGACGGCGGACAGGGTGCCGGCGGCGCCACCGAGCTGCACGGGCCACGCCAGCGACGCCAGCCGCTCGTCGGCATCGAGGACCGCCTGGAGCCACGTTGCTGCCTTGGCGCCGAAGGTGGTGGGCACCGCCGGCTGGGTGAGCGTCCGGGCCACCATCGGCGTGTGGCGGTGCTCGCGCACCAGCGCGGCGAGCAGGTCGACCTGGTCGGCCAGCTGGCGGCGTACGACGGTCACGGCGGCACGCGCACACAGCACGAGCGACGTGTCGAGCACGTCCTGGCTGGTCAGGCCGCGATGCAGCCAGGTCGCCGTCGGTTCGGGCGCCGCAGCGCGGAGTGCCTGCAGCAGGGGGATCACGGGATTGCCGCCGGCCTCGGCCGACACTGCGAGTTCCTCCACTGCGGGCAGTGGCAGCACCGACAGGTCCGCGGCGGCGTTGGCGGGCGCGACGCGGTGCGCGACCAGCTCGTCCAGCCACGCCTGCTCGACCCGCACCATGGTGGCGAGCAGGGCGTGGTCGCTCATCAGGGTCCCGGCCCGGTGGTCACCGGGCCACCACAAGGTGCTCACGCCGACGAGTGTCCCCGATGGTCGAGGAACACGGTCTCCCCCTCGCCCTGCAGCCGGATGTCGAACCGCAGGCCGTCCTCGTCGGGCACGCACACCAGGGTCCCTGCCCGCTCCTCGCCGACGGCGGACAGCAGGGCGTCCGGCGTGGCGCCGTCCAACGGCAGGTAGGCGCGCGTGAGCAGGCGGTGGAGCAGGCCGCGGGCGAAGACGGTCATGGCGAAGAACGGCAGTCCCCCGTCGACGCCGCCGGGCAGGAGTGTGGTGAAGGCGTAGCGGCCCGTCCGGTCGGTCGTGGACCGGCCGAACCCGGTGAAGGTGTGGCCGTCGCGGCGCAGCGAGCCCTGGCGCCGGGGGATGCGGCCGTCCGGGGCCGCCTGCCAGATCTCGACGAGCGCGTCGGGCATGCCCGCCCCGGCCCCGTCGGTCACCGTGCCGTGGAGCAGGACCGAGCCCGCCGTGCCGGGCGCCACCAGGTCACGGTCACCGTCGTAGGGCAGCGCGTAGTGGAAGAATGGGCCGACGGTCTGTCCGGGCGTCGGGGTCACGTCGGTCTCGACCGATCTCATGCCTCGTCCTCGTGGTCGGTGTCGTCGTCGGTCGGCGTGCGGTGGGTGCCGGTCAGCACGATGTCCCAGCGGTAGCCGGTCGCCCACTCGTGCTCGGTCAGGTCGTGGTCGTACGCCGCCACCAGCCGCGCGCGGGCCCGCGGGTCGACGATCGACTGGTAGATCGGGTCCAGCGCGAACAGCGGGTCGCCCGGGAAGTACATCTGCGTCACGAGCCGTTGGGTGAACCCGGTGCCGAACAGCGAGAAGTGGATGTGGGCCGGCCGCCAGGCGTTGTGGTGGTTGCGCCACGGATAGGGCCCCGGCTTGATGGTGGTGAAGCGGTACCAGCCCTCGGCGTCGGTCAGGCATCGGCCGACGCCGGTGAAGTGGGGGTCCAGCGGCGCGGGATGCTGGTCGCGCTGGTGCACGTAGCGTCCTCCGGCGTTGGCCTGCCAGACCTCGACGAGCTGGTGCCGCACCGGCCGACCCTCGCCGTCGAGGACCCGGCCGGTCACCACCATCCGCTCGCCGATCGGCTCGCCGCCGCGCTGGATCGTCAGGTCCGCCTCGAGCGGGTCGACGTCGCGCTCCCCGAAGCACGGGGCCCACAGCTCGACGCCCTCGGGGTCGACCTGGTGCAGCGACTTGGTCGGGTGGCGGAGCAGGCTGGAGCGGTACGGCGCGTAGTCCAGCCGCGGCTGGGTCTCCTCGACGCCCGCACGAGCGTGGTCCTCGGCGATCTGCTCGATCTCGGCCGACACCACGCCCTGGGTCGGCAACCCGGTCACGGGGTCGCGCTCGACGGAGGCAGGAGAGGTCGTCACACGGACGACCGTAGGGCCGGCGGCACCGACCGAGCATCCCTGCACTTCTGCTCAGTGGAAGTCATCCGGCCGTCTCGGGCAGACTGGCCGCATGGCCGGGAACACGCGTGAGGCAGGCGCCACCGTCTCCCGGCGCGTCCTGTCGCTGCTCGCCGCCTTCGACGAGGACCACCGCCGGCTGGGACTCACCGAGCTCGCCCGCCGCGCCGACCTGCCGCTCTCCACCGTCCACCGCCTGGTCGGTGAGCTGGTGGACTTCGGCGCCCTCGTGCGCACCCCCGTCGGTGACTACGTCCTCGGCCGCCGGATGTGGGACCTGGGCCTGCTCGCGCCGGTGCAGACGGGCCTGCGCGAGGCGGCGTCACCGCACCTGCACGACCTGTTCGCCGCCACCGGCGCGACCGTGCACCTGGCCGTGCGCGACGGGCTCGAGGTGCTCTACGTCGACCGGCTCCGCGGCAGCACCTCGGTGCCGATCGTGAGCACCATCGGGTCGCGGCTCCCCCTGCACACGACCGGTGTGGGCAAGGTGCTCCTCGCCCACGCCCCACCCGAGGTCCGCGACGCCGCACTCGGGTCGCTGACCGCGGTGACGGCGTACACCATCACCCAGCCGGGGCTGCTGCGCCGCCAACTGGCACGGGCCCGTCGCGAGGGGTGGGCCAGCACGGCCGAGGAGATGAGCCCGGGCGCCTGCTCGGTCGCCGTGCCGGTGCTCCAGCGGGACGGCGTCGTGGCGGCCCTCGGTGTCGTGGTGCCCGACCTGCGGCGCGACCGGCCGCGCCTGGTCGCCGGCCTCGATGTCGCCGCCCGGGGCATCGAGCGCGCCCTGCGGCACCTGCCCGCGGTGGCAGCTCCCGACTCCTGACGGACTGCAGGCGCCGGAAGGACCGTCAGCGGCGGTGGCGGGACTGGGCCGCGAGCCGCACTGGCGCGTTGTCGGCGCCGTAGCCGTCGTACTCCCCGATGCGCTGCACGACCTCGAGGAACAGTCGGCCGACGACGGGGGTGTAGAAGTGCCGGAAGCTGCCGTGCCGATCGCGGTCGTGGAGCAGGTCGTGCTCGCGGAGCAGCGCCAGCTCGTCCTCGGGGAGCCCGAACCGGGCGCGGAGGTCGTCGTAGTAGTTGGCCGGCACGTGCAGGAAGTCCATCCCCGCCTCCCGGGCCGCCTGCGCCACCGCGACGATGTCGTCACACGCCAGCGCGACGTGCTCGGGGTAGGTGCCACCGACCGCGGGGGCGACGTTCATCGGGAACCGGATGGCACCGTCGGCCGACCGCATCACCTGGCTGCGCACCAGGCCCTGCGGGCTCGCGACCTCCGTCGAGGGCGGCGCCTGCAGTCCGAGGAGGCTCGTCCAGAACAGCACCGCCTCGTCGTGCTCGGCCCAGGTGTGGACGAGGTTCACGTGGTCGACGTGGCTGTAGGTGGCGCGCTCGTCCGGTCGGCCGTGCTCGAACTCGTCGGTCCAGCGCGGCTCGCCGTCGGGGTGGCTGTCGTTGACGAACACCTCGAGGCCACTCGGTGCGGCGAACCCGGTGAGGCGCTGTTCGCCCGCCTGGGTGCGCCGCGGTACGGCGCTGACCCCCAGTGCGTCGGCGCGTGCGGCTGAGGCGACCGCGTCCTCGACCTGCAGGCCCACGCCGGCCAGGGTGGGCTCCCGGTCACGGGCGTGCTGCTCGTTGAGGACCACCCGGACCGACCCCGACGACCACAGCCGCACCGGCTTGGTCCGATGCTGGCCGCGGAAGGTGAGCCCGAGCTGGGACAACATGGTCTCGACCGCGCTGGTGTCCTCGGCCTTGACCTCGACGTAGTCCACTCCCGACGGCGACTGCACCCGGGGGATCGTGCCCAGGTCGGTGCCGGCCGACCGGCGTGCTGCCTGGTCCTCCAGCCAGGTCAGGGAGCGCCGCGCGTGGCGGGCCGTCCGTGCGGTGTCGGTCTGTCGGAAGATGTCGTTGAAGACCTCCAGCGAGAGCGGTCCGTCGTAGCCGGTGGCCACGACGTGACCGACGAACGCCGCCAGGTCGAAGTCGCCCTCGCCGGGGAAGAGGCGGTGGTGCCGGCTCCAGCTCAGGACGTCCATCGACAGCCTGGGTGCGTCGGCGAGCTGGACGAAGAAGACCTTCTCGCCGGGGATGGCCTCGATCGCGGACGGGTCGTGCCCGCGGGAGAGGATGTGGAAGCTGTCCAGGCAGGTGCCCACGGCCGGGTGGTCGCACAGCTCGACGATGCGCCACGCCCGGCGGTAGTCGTCGACGTAGCGACCCCACGCGAGCGCCTCGAAGGCGACGCGGACGCCGTACGCCGCGGCGAGGTCGCCCAGCCGGCGCAGCTGTGCGGCGGAGACCTCGTCGGAGTCGACGGTGGCCGTGGCGACGTTGCTGCAGACCAGGACGGTGTCGATGCCCAGTCGGTTCATCACCCGGAACCGCTCCTCGGCCCGCCGGAGGTTGTCGGCCAGGAGCTCCTCGGTCACTCCCTCGAAGTCCCGGAACGGCTGGTAGAGGTCCAGGGTGAGCCCGAGCCGATCCGCACGGGCCCGGATCTCCTCCGGGCTCAGGGCGCCGACCACGAGGTCGGGCTCGAAGACCTCGATCCCGTCGAAACCCGCGGCGGCCGCCGCGTCCATCTTCTCCTCGAGGCTGCCCGACAGGCAGACGGTGGCGATCGAGTGACGCATCATTCCTCCAGTGGGCCGTGGTCGCGGGCGAGGTCGTGCAGCGCGCGGATCGCGAGCTCGTACCCGGTCGCACCGAGCCCGACCACGACGCCCCGGGCGACCGGGGAGAGGTGGGAGTGGTGACGGAACTCCTCGCGGGCGTGCACGTTGGTCAGGTGGACCTCGACGACGGGGACCGACGCCCCGACGATCGCGTCGCGCAGCGCGACCGAGGTGTGGGTGTAGGCGCCCGCGTTGAGCACCGCGCCGACGCTGCGTCCGGACGCGACGTCGGCGCCGCACTCGTGGAGCCAAGTGACCAGCTCGCCCTCGTGGTTGGACTGTCGGAAGTCCACCTCCGAGCCGAGCGATGCGGCCAGGGAGCGGCAGCGTGCCGCCACCTCCTCGAGGCCCTCCCGGCCGTAGAGCCCCGGCTCGCGTTGGCCGAGCAGGTTGAGGTTCGGTCCGTTGAGGACGTGGACGATCACGGGCCGGTCCCGACGAGCTCGGTGAAGTGGGCGTGGACCCGGTGGGCGTCGGGGTCCAGGCCGGTGATGAGCCGCAGGCTCTCCAACGCCTGTCCGACCGCCATCGCGCCGCCGTCGAGCACGGCGAGGCCACGGCCGCGGGCACGCTGCACCAGCTCCGTCTCCAGCGGCCGGTAGACGACCTCGGCGACCCAGGCGGCGGACGGGAGCCGGTCGACGTCGAGCGCGACGCCGGGGTGCTCGCGCATCCCGGTCGGCGTCACGTGCACCACGCCCGCGGCGCGACCGACCCATGCCGCCAGGTCACCCCCCGAGCTGCGCAGGCCGGGGCGCCCCTCCCCCAGGCGTGCCACCAGGTCACCGGCCGCCGGCTCGGAGCGGTCGTGGACCACGACGTCGTCGAAGCCGAGGTCGAGCAGCGCACAGACCGTCGCCAGGCCGGCGCCGCCGGCCCCGACCTGCAGGACGGGGCCGTCATGGCACCCCTGCACGAAGTCCTCCAGCGCGTCCCGGAAGCCGGCGTAGTCGGTGTTGTGGGCGACGCGTCGCTCCCCCAGCAGCACCAGGTTCGTCGCGCCGATGCGGCGTACGGCGTCGCTGACGTCGTGCACGTGCTCGAGCACGGCGCGCTTGAACGGGTGCGTGACGTTGACGGCGACGAACCCCTCGCGTTCGAGCCGGTCGAGCTCGGCACCGAGGTCGGCGTCCTCCCGGTCGAGCAGGTCGATCGTCTCGTAGCGATAGTCCAGCCCCAACGCGCCCGCCTCGCGCTCGTGCATGGCCGGCGTGAGGGACGGACCGATGCCGTGCCCCAGCAAGCCGACGCGGTACGCCGTCCCGAGAGTGTTCACACCGCCACCTCCACGGGAGCCGGCGCCAGCAGGCGGGCAGCGTTGTGGACCATCATCTGGTCGACGTCCTCGCGACGGGCACCACGCTCCAGCAGTGCGGGCAGGACCCGGCGGCTGAGGTGGTCGTGGGTCCACTCCGGGGTGTGATCGCGCCGCCACGACGGCGGCGTCACGCGGCTGAAGTACGCCGCGTCGTGGGAGAGGACCATCTGATCGGCGTGTCCCCGGGCGAGCAGCTCCACCACCATGTCGAGACGGGTCTCGTCGCTGCCGGTGTGGGCCATGCCGAACCGGTCCATCCCGAGCGTCACCCCGGTGTCGAGCAGGGCGAGGAGGTAGTCGAGGTCCTCCGCGTCGCCGCTGTGCCCGATCACGACGTGGTCGGGCGCGACACCGCGTTCGACCAGGTACGCCGCCTGGTCCAGCCCGTTGCGACGGTGCGGGTTGCTGTGGGTGGTGACGGGGACACCGGTCTCGCGGTGGACGGTGGCGGCCGCCTGCATCACCCGCTCGACGTCCGGGGTGAAGCCGGGGGTGTCGGTGACGACCTTGAGCATGCCGGCCCGCACCCCGCTGTCGCCGATGCCCTCGGTGACGTCGCGTCGGAACATCTCCACCAACGGGTCCGGCCCGCCGACGAGCCGGTCCGGCCCGTGCGTGCGGAAGTACGGCGGCAGCACCTCGTCGGCGTACCAGCCGGTCGAGGCGACCAGGTTGACCCGGACCCGTGACGCGACCCGGGCGACCAGGTCGACGTCGCGCCCCAGCCCGGGCACCGTGAGGTCGACCACGGTGCGGACCCCGAGGTCCCAGAGGTCCTCGAGCCCGGCGACGGCGCGTTCGACGGCGGCGTCGGCGTCCCACTCGGGGTGGGGGTAGTCGCGATCGAGCTCGGGGCTGAGGACGAACAGGTGCTCGTGGGTCAGGGTCCAGCCCAGGTCCTCCGGAGCGACCGGTCCCCGGTAGGTGGGGACCGGTCCGCCTCGCTCATGGGGGCGGCTCACTCCTGCGAGTCCTTGATCGACTCGTAGACGGCGAGCGAGTCACCCTCGAGGTTGTCGCGGAACCAGGCGTCGGTCTGCTCCTCGAAGGCGTCGGTGTCGACGTCGTCGACGATCTCGACCGAGCCCTCGGACTCCCAGCCGTCGACGATCTCGGCCTCGGCCTCCTCGACGCACTCGGGCATCTGCGAGACCGCGTCGGCGACCGCGTCGTCCACCGCGGTCTGCTGCTCACCGCTGAGGTCGTCGTACGCCGAGCTGGCCACGATCAGGTTGGAGTTCTGCTGGTGGCTGGACATCGAGACGTAGTCCTGCACCTCGACCAGGTTGGTCGCCTCGATGTTGACGATGGGGTTCTCCTGGCCGTCGACGACGCCCTGCTGGAGGGCGAGGTAGAGCTCCTCGTAGGCGACCTCGGTGGCCTTCGCGCCGAGCGCCTGGGCGTTGAGGAGGAACTGGGGCGAGCCGGGGAAGCGCATCCGCAGTCCCGAGAGGTCGTCCGGGGTCTGGATGGGCTCGTTGGCGGTGAACTGGCGTGCACCCGCGGACCAGGCGCCGAGGATGGAGACGCCGGCGGCGGACTTGAAGTCCTCCTTGAGGTCGTCGGCGGCGCCGTTGCTGAAGTAGTTGTCCAGGGCGGCGGCGTCCTCGAAGGCGTAGGCGGCGTCGACGACCCCGACCGGCTCGTGGACGGCGGCGAGGGCGCTCGCGCCCTGGATGTCGATGTCGATGTCGCCGGACTGGACCGAGGCGATGCGGTCGGCGTCGCCGCCGAGCTGGCTGTTGGCGAAGATCTCGACGGTGAGGCCGACGCCGGCGTCCTCGACGCCCTGCTTGATGACCTCGGCGCCGCAGGTGTGCTGCGGCTGGTCCTCGGTGTAGCTGTGAGCCAGGGTCAACGTGCTGCCGTCCTCGGAGCCACTGCCACCGCCACCGCAGGCGGCGAGGGCGAACGGGAGGGCAACGACCGCGGAGGCGGCCAGCGAGCGGTGGATCTTCATGGTGGTTCCTTCCTGCGCACCCGGGGGTGCGTTCCTGGATGGTGTGGGTGCGGGTTGTTGTCGGGTGGGGTCAGAGGCCGAGCTGTGTGGGCAGCCAGGTCACGAAGCCGGGGAAGACGATGATCGCGGCGCAGACGGCGACCAGCGGGACGATGAAGGGCAGGGATCCCTTGAACACCTCGCCGACGGGGACCTCCATCGTCGAGCTGAGGACGTAGAGCACCGTGCCGACCGGAGGTGTGAGCAGCCCGATCATCAGCGAGAGGATCATCAGGACGCCCAGGACGATCGGGTCGACGTCGAGCCGGAGGCCGATGGGCATCAGGATCGGGACGACCAGCACCAGTACGGCGGTCGGGTCGATCACCGTGCCGAGGACGAGCATCAGGGCAGCGACCAGCAGCAGGAAGACCGTGCCGTTGTCGGTGAGCCCGAGGACCAGCTCGGAGAGCTCCTGGGGGACCCGCTCGCGGGCGAGGACGTAGCCCAGCAGGGAGGCGGAGGAGACGATGAGCATGATCGCCGCGGTGGTCATGACGGTCTCGGAGAAGATCCGCGGCAGGTCCCGCAGGTGGAGCGTGCGGTAGCAGAAGCCGAGCACCAGCATGTAGAAGGCGCCGACCGCGGCTGCCTCGGTCGGGGTGAAGACGCCACCGAGGATGCCGCCGAGGATGATCACCGGCGCCAGTGCCGGGCCGAGGACGCGCTTGCCGGTCTGGCCCAGCCGGGACCAGGAGAAGCCGGTGTGCACGATGTCGGGCTGGCGGCGGACCATCCAGAAGACGACGACGCACAGGCCGGCGCCCATCAGCAGGGCCGGGATGACCGAGGCGGCGAAGAGGGCGCCGGTGGAGACCGCGGCGATGCCGGCGTAGATGACGGCCGGGATGCTGGGTGGCATGACGGGGGCGATCAGCGCGGACGCGCCGACGACACCGAGCCCGAAGCGCCGGGAGTAGCCGTTGCGCAGCATCGTCGGGATCTCGACCTTGCTCAGGGCGGCGGCGTCGGCGACGGCCGAGCCGCTCATCCAGGAGAAGCCGAGGCTGACACCGACGCTGACGTAGCCCAGGCCGCCGCGGACGCGGCCGAAGAGTGCGAGGGCGAAGTCGAAGAGGCGGTCGGCGATGCCGGCGTGGTTGGCCATCACGCCCAGCAGGACGAACAGCGGCACGGCGAGCAGCGGGAAGCTGGCGGTCGCGTTGGTGATCAGGCGCATCGCCAGCCCGAGCGACTGGTCGGTGAGGACGAGGTAGGAGAGGCCGGGCCCGAGGAAGGCGAAGGCCACCGGGACGCGGAGGAGGAGCAGCAGGCCGATGGCGGCGAGCAGGAGTGCGACGGTCATGCGGAGGCCCCCCGGTCGTACGGACCGTTGACCTGGATGGCCAGGTCGGCGGACTGGTCGGCCGCGGCGACGCCGCGCATCGCCACCTGGACGGCGGCGACGGCGGCGCGGATCGCCGTACTGACGAACCCGAGGAGCGGCAGCAGGTAGACGTACTGCATCGGCATCCCGAGCGAGGGCGTGGTCAGCGTGCCGGACTCCTGGATCAGCGACCAGCAGGCGAGGGCGAACCCGACGCCGGTCGCGGCGACCACCAGGAGGGCGAAGACGTGGACGACGCGGACGACCAGCTCGGAGCGGAGCTCGTCGACCAGCTGGAGCGCGATGTGGCCGTCGCGGGTGACCAGTACGCCGGCGGCGGTGAAGGTGACCCAGACCAGGCCGTACCGCGCCAGCTCGCCGGTCCAGGTCCAGCCGTCGACGGGCAGGTAGCGCTGCCCGGCCTGGAGCAGGACCAGGACGAAGATCAGGGCGGCGGCGAGGCCGGCCAACCCGATCTCGACGGCGGTGACCACGCGGAGGACGCGGCGCGCGGTGCTGGGCGGCGGCGTCGGCGCGGACCCTGGGGGTGGCTCGTGGGTACCCACGGTGAGCTCCTCTCGGACTGACTGATCGGTGTGCCGTGTGCGAACGGTCACACTCCACGGACGTTAGAAACCTTGCCGCAACAACTGCAATCGGTTGCCAAAGTTGCCATCGGTGTGGCTTGATGGGGCCCGTGGAGCAGCCGACCATCTACGACGTCGCCCTCGAGGCGGGCGTGGCACCGTCCACGGTGTCCCGTGCGTTCGGCCGCCCCGAACGTGTCGGCCGGGGGACCCGCGAGACGGTCGTGGCGGCCGCGGAACGCCTCGGCTACGTGCCGAACCCCCACGCGCGAGCGCTGCAGACGGGACGCCACAAGACCATCGCGATGGTCATCTCCGACATCGCCAACCCCCACTTCTTCGAGCTGATCCGGGGCGCCGAGCAACGCGCGAAGGCGTCGGAGAACACCTTGGTGATCGTGAACGCCGAGGAGTCGCCGACCATCGAACGCGACCAGATCCACGGGCTCACCCGATCGGTGGACGGGTTCATCCTGGCGGCCAGTCGCCTGCCCGACCAGGACCTGCGCAACCTCGCGGCCAAGCATCGCGTGGTGCTCGTCGACCGCGAGCTGGACCCGCTGTGGAGTGTGGCGATGGACACCGGGGACGGGTGCCGGCAGATCCTGGAGCACCTGGCGTCGATGGGGCACGAGGAGTTCACCTACTGCGCCGGGCCGCCGGGATCGTGGATGGGGGCCGCACGGTGGGCGGCGCTGAGCGCCGGCGCCGAGGCGCACGGCCTGCAGGCACGGCGCATCGGCCCGTACACGCCGACGGTGGCCAACGGCGGCGCGGCCGCCGACAACGCCCTGCGGTCGCGGCCGACCGCGCTCATCGCGCACAACGACCTGCTGGCGATCGGCATGATGCGCCGCCTCACCGAGCGCGGCGTACGGGTGCCGGAGGAGGTGAGCGTCGTCGGGTTCGACGACATCTTCGCCGCCGAGCTCACCACGCCGACACTGACGACGTTGGGCGGCCCCGACGCCCACGCCGGCCGGGTGGCGGTGGAGATGCTGCTGGACCTGCTCAAGAGCGGCGCCGGCCGCGCCGAGGGAGACCCCCGGCACGTCCGCCTCCCCACCAGCCTGGTGCTGCGGGGCTCCTCCGGACTGGCAACCCCGGCAACCGCCTCCCGGTGATCGTCCGGCCGCACTAGCGTCACGGGATCGTGGTCGCTGCCATCGGTCCCGTGCTGCTCGGGCTGCTCGTCGGCCACGTCCTGCGGCGCACCGGCGTCGGCGAGGGCGACCACGGCCGGTTCCTGCTGGCGCTCAACTTCTACGTCTGCCTGCCGGCACTGGTGCTCCCCGCCGTGGCACACGCCGAGGTCGGGCCACGGCTGGCGGTGTTCCCGGCGTCCGCGGTCGTCATGGTGGCGGTCGGGTACGTCGTGGGTCGCTGGCTGGGACCGAAGGCCGCGAGCGACCCGGCGGACCGGGCCGTGGTGACGACGGCGTTCATGGTGGTCAACTGCGCCTTCGCCATCCCGTTCGTCGGCGCCGTCCATGGGCCTGAGGGCGTCGTACGCGTGGCGGCCTTCGACCTGGCACACGGCTTCCTGGTGGCGACGGTCGTGCTCGCGGTCGCAGCGCGAGCGGCTCCGGGGACCGGCACGGCGACGGGTGGTGCAGGTCGTCGCGCCGCTCGCAGCGTCCTGCGCACGCCGATCCTCTACGCCATGCTCGGCGGACTCACCCTCAACGTCGCCGGTGTGCGGTTGCCGGCCGCCGTGACCGAGAGCATCGCGCCGTTCTCCTCGGCCAGCCTCGCGATGGTCGCCCTGGGCTGCGGACTCGTGGCCGAGCGCGTGGACCGCTGGGCCCCCCTCGGCCTCCTGGTCACCGCACGTCTCGCGATGGGGCTCGCGACGGCCGCGACGCTCTCGGTGGCCCTCGGCCTCGACGCGCTCGACCGCGGCGTCCTGCTGATGCTCGGCGCCACGCCGTTGGGGTTCGTCGTGGTCACCTTCGCCTCGGCCCACCGACTCGGCACCCGGCTCGGCGCTGGCCTCCTGCTGACCAGCCTCGTCCTCAGCCTCGGGGTGTACGCCGTCGTCGGCGTGGCCGCCGCCTGATCGAATGGCGTGGCCCCACGCACCGCAGGAACCCGAGCCGCTCCGTCGCGGAGGATCCGCGTGGTCAACGGAGACTGGCCCACCACTTCCGATCTCGCCACGATTGGCGCCGCCGCAACCCGCGGCATCGGGATTGTCCGAGGCTGCGGAAGGGAATAGGCACCTCCGGGAGCGAGTGTGCTGCCCCGCAGCCAACGGACCGCGACGGGCGTTGGATGTGTTCGACACGTCGGTGACACGACGAGCTTGCCGAGGTGGTGCAGTGAGCGCCGTCTGCACGGCACGCATGCCGCGGCCGAGTACGGTGCGGTGTCGTGAGCACGAGTACGCCGTCGGGGCGCGAGGCCCTACTGGATCGCGTGATCGCTGTCTTGGTCGAGAACGGCGTGGGCGATGCCAGTCTTCGTGCCGTTGCGGCCGCAGCCGGGACGAGTCACCGAATGTTGATCTATCACTTCGGATCACGCGAGGGATTGCTCACGGCCGTCGCTGAACAACTGTGGCGGGACCAACAACAGCAACTGGAAGAGCTTGCCGACGCGACGTCGAACGACCCGCGCACGGGCGCGTGGAAGTACTGGACCCGCGTCGCAGATCAGTCCGCTCTCGCACCCCTCGTCTTCGAGTTGTCCGCGCAAGCCATGCACGAAGCCCCCTGGAAGCACTCATTGACCGAGAGTCACCGGCACATGGTGGAGGAGTTGGCGGCGCGACTCGAGTCAGTTGGCCACGCGCGGACAGTGTCGCTGACGACCTCGCGCATGTGCGGCGCTCTCATGCTGGGCGCGCTGTGGGAGCTACGACTGACCGGAGACAGGGAGGCAGCTGACGCCACCGTGCGGGCGTTCATCGAGTCCACATGGCCATCACCATGACAGCGCCTGAACCGCCGACCACTCCTCACGCCCAAGGGCCGTGGCACCCTCCGTCGGTGGTCGGGCACTCCCCGCCGAAGGCCTAGGAGATCCTTTCGGTTGGCACCTGAACCTCCATCGGCCGCGTGCCGCCCCGGATGTTGAGCATCAGGGAGTAGATCGATGTTGTAGCGGTGACGAACAGCCGATTTCCTCTCGGCCCACCGAAGGTGAGATTGGAGCAGATCTCCGGCAGCAGCAACTTCCCCACGATCTGGCCGGTCTCGGGCTCAACGCAGTGCAGGCCGTCGTGGGCAGCGAGCCAGAGCCTGCCGCGGTCATCCAAGCGCACCCCGTCGTAGCTGCCCGCGTCACACTCCACCAGGACGCCGAGATCCTCCAAGGCACCGCGCCGATCGACCGCGAATCGCCGCACATGTCGCCGGCGAGTGTCCACGACGAAGAGTTGCTGCTCATCCGCGGAGAAGGCCAAGCCGTTCGGGCGCTCGAAGTCACCCAGCACCCGACGCATCTCCCCGCGCGGCGGGACGCGGTAGAGGTGACACCCACCAATCTCCGCGTCCGCTCGGTGACCTTCGTAATCGCTGTCGATGCCGTAACTGGGGTCGGTGAACCACAGTGACCCGTCAGCCGTCTCCACGATGTCGTTGGGACTGTTGAACTGCCTACCTTCCCATCGATCAGCCACCACGCGTACGGAGCCGTCGTGCTCAGTCCGCGTGACACGTCGTTCGCCTTGCTCGCACGTGACGACACGACCAAGGCGATCAATCGTTCGACCATTGGCGAAGCCCGCAGGCGATTGGAACACCGTCGTCTCACCGGACAGCTCGTCCCACCGCAGAACGCGATCGTTCGGAATGTCACTGAACAACAAGCATCGCCAAGACGGCGAGTACGCCGGCCCCTCGAGCCAGCGCCCTGCGGCGAAGAGTCGCTCCACGGTCAGGTCGCCATGGGTATCGAACGAGGGGTCCCGGACCTCCCATGTCACGGCCGTCCGCTCGGGCGCGATCACGACACATCGCCTGTCGAGAGCTCGACATGGGCGGCCGACAACTCCGCCGCTTCAGTCCAACTGCCGTGGATTGCAATCGCCACCCAACTCCTCACCCCTGACTGGCGAATGTCGCGGAGCAGTCGAGACCCAGAGGCATCGCATTCCGCACCCACTGCACGGGCATTGGCGATCGACATGGCGAGATTCATGTACCACATGGTACACCCGTGTTGCCTACCCCGGGCCCCACGACCCAACTGCGCTCACCCCTCGACGCGCATCAACGACGTACGGATGCGCCCGGCGACCTCCTCGCCCAACGAGTCCACGAGCTCTGCGATCACGACCGCACGCAGGCTCTCCCGCCAAGCGAGGTGGGCTTGGCGCATCTTCTCGGCCAGGAGACACTGCTCCGAGCACTCCTCCGGGGGCGCCGCACCGCGCCCCTGCTGCCGGATCTCCTTGCAGACGTAGGGATCAGCCGCCCCGTCGATCGCTTCGACCACGTCCAACAGCGTGAGTCTCGACGCGGGTTGCGCCAACCGGAAGCCACCACGAGGCCCGGTCGAGGCGAACAGGATTCCTGCACGGACCAAGAGGGCGAGCTGCTTGGAGAGGTAGGGCGCAGGCAGCCCGAAGTGATCAGCCAACTGCCGTGCGCTGACCGACTCCCCCGGCACTTGGGCCAACGCAGTGACGCTGTGCAGGGCCCACTCGGTCGTCTCCGGCAACTTCATGTTGCCATCCTACCTTCCGTGGATATTATGGACGTTAGATATCCCTAATACGAGGAGGAGCCATGAGAGTTGCTGTCGCTGGGGCCACTGGTCGGATCGGCCGCTTGGTCTGGCGCGCGTTGGAGCGCCGTCAACACGAGGTACGCCCGATCAGTCGAGCGCACGGTGTTGACGTCTGGTCAGGTGAGGGCCTCCTTGGCGCTCTTGCCGGCGTCGACGTGGTCGTCGACGTGACCAATACGACCGTCACCGACGAAGCGGCAGCCGTTGACTTCTTCGACACCGCCACCCAGCAGTTGCTCGCCGCCGAACGCTCAGCCGGTGTCTCCCACCACGTCGTCCTGTCGATCGCCGGCGTATCGCGTGTGCGCGGAAACGCTCACTACGCTGGCAAGCGCGCGCAGGAGGCGGCTGTCACGGCCGGCGACATCCCCTACACCATCGTTCCCGCGACGCAGTTCCACGATTTCGCCGAGATGGTCGCGTCGTGGACCGAAGAGAACGGTGTTGCCCTGGTCCCACCCCTGTTGGTCCAGCCGGTCGCCCCTTCCGATGTGGCCGACGTTCTCGCGCACGTGGCCACCAACAACCCACGAGGACATCACGTCGACGTGGCTGGTCCCGAGGTCGAAGATCTCGTGGACATGGCTCGACGGACGTTGGCCGCACGCGGTCGCAACGTCGAACTCGTGCCGAGTTGGCACACCGGCATCTTCGGCGTCGAGATGGCTGGCGACGTCCTCTTGCCCTCCGATGGCGCGCATCTCGCGCCGACGTCCTTCGATGCCTGGCTCGCCACCGTTGATGGACGTGCCAGCGATTCTGCGCGCGAGGCCCTCGGGACGAGCGCGACGGTTTCTTGATCGCACCAGCGCTGCGCCCCGGCCCGGACGAAGAGCCGGGGCGTCGCGTCCTGGTCAGCTCGTGTGGACCTGAGTGTTCTGGCCGGCGGCGATGCGCCAGGTTCCGTCACTCTTCGCGAGGACGTAGACCGGCCGGCCCTCGGGCACGCCGTCCACCGGCGTTCCCGTCAACGTCACTGGCTGTTGCCGGACGTTGACGACTACGACGTCGGCACCGAGGAAAAGCACGTGCTCGACCCGGTAGGTTGCCGTGGATTCACGCATCGCTCCGGGCAGTACGCGGCGAGTGAAGGCGTCGATCTCGTCCCACCCGATCATGCGGTGGCCGTGAGCGGTGGTCCACACCGCGTCCTGTTGGAACAGCGCCGTGAATGCGGAGGCATCCTCGGATTGTTGCGCGCTCTGGAGGGCCCGGACGAGGGCGACGATCTGGGTCAGGTCCTCGCGTCGCGCTGCGGCCGCGGCCGGCTGCACCTGCACAGCGGGGACTTGGTGTGCGTACGAACCCTCGCGGAGGTCCGCCACCGCTCCTGGACCGGCGGGCGTCCAGCCCATGTTGTGGGCCGCGTCGGCGGTGATCACTTGGGTGAGCGCCATGGCCTCGGCGAGTTGCTCGCCGATGGAGGCGGCCGCCTCCTGCTCAGCCCACGGCTCTGCCGTGCCCGAGCCACCAGCAGCGACATCAGCGGCAGCCGCAATGTCCACCACTGCGACGGCGGGCTCCGCGACGCCGTGGAGCACGCTCCCGTGTTCTCCCTTCTCCACGGCCAAGACGACCAGGTCGGCGAGGTCGTCGAGGTGCACCATCGGCCAACGGACGTCGGTCTCGCCGACGAAGACACCATGGCCGCGTGCCCGCGCCCAGCCGACCATCATCGCGGGGATGCCGCCGCCGGCTCCATGCACGATGCCGGGTCGGACCACAAGACCGCGGACCGCCGAAGTGTGAAGGACTCTGTCCTCCACCTCGGGACGCCTGCACACGATCTCGATGGGGCTCGGTGCTGCATTCTCGTCCAACGCTTCGTCGGACTGGCCCAGCACCCAGATCCCGCTCAGATAGACCAACGCCCCGGCGCGGCCCTCCAGTGCGGTGCAGAGTGCGTCGATGGCGTCGAGGTCCACGTTCCAGTCTCCGGTGGGTGCGCCGGCATGGACGACTGCATCGATATCGTCCGTGACGGCTGCTCGGATGCTCGACGGTTCGGCGAGGTCCCCCATGCGATGCTCGAACGGCGCGCCCGGCGGGCCGGACGCGGAGCGTGCGAACACGACCGGCACGTGACCGGCGGCACGGAGCTTGTGGACGATGGCTGAGCCGAGGTAGCCGGTTCCGCCGATGATCAGTACTTTCATCGCGTCTCTCCCTTGTGCGTGTTGGTGAAGCCGAGATCTGGTACTTCGAGCTGATCGCAATGCACTTCGGCTCATCTCTGCCCGACGGCGACCACGCGCTGCGATGGGCCGGGAGCCTCGAGTTCGTCGACCAGAGCGATGGCAAAGTCCTCCATCGATATGCTCGACGCACCATCTGAGTCGACGACGAGGTCCCCGTCGGCCGTGGCGTAGGTGCCTCGCCTCGGTCCGGGCTTGAAGCGAGCCGGTGGGGCGAAGTAGACCCACTCGCCACCTACTTCGCGCAGCGCCGAGAGCTGGCGGATGCTCGCCGACGCCGCGGGCAATGCCGCGGATGGCACGTAGCGCGGGTCATCGATGGCGAGTGTCGTCGTTCCCGGCACTTGCAATGGCCCCGCACCGCCGACGACCACCAAGCGGCGCCCACTCCTGCGTGCCGCCGTCGCGACCCGTTGGGTGACCGCGACGATGCCCTCCGGTCGCGTGGTCTGGCTTCTCACCGACAGGACGACCGCGTCGTGCGCTCTCGTGACGCACAGGAGTCGAGTGCTGATGCTGGCATCGAGGGCGAGTGCGGTCATTCCTGTCAGGTCCATGGTTGTGTCAGCGCCACGACGCGAGGCGACACCGACCTGATGACCGCGATCGCGGGCCTCTCTGGCGATTCTGGATCCGGCGGCGCCGGTTCCGCCGAGCACGAGGATCTTCATGGCGCGTTCCGCGCATCGCCGGTGCGCAGCGATGGTCTGGGTTCGGTGACCCGCGCGAACCTCGCGGGTGTTCGTTGGGCTGCACTGACCGCCACCATCGCCAGGATGAAGCCGGTCCCCTGAAGCAGTCCGAACGACTCCTCGAGCACCATCCACCCGAGCGTGGCCGCAACGAGTGGTGAGATGACGGGCAGGAACGAGACCGCTCCGGCTTCCAAGCGGCCAACACCGTGGAACCACACCACGTAGGCGGCCAAGCCGCCGACCAGCGACAGCCATGCGTAGCCCGCCATTGCCTGGCCATTCAAGACCGGGGGTGAACCTTCGACGACGAACGCAACCGGCACAATGATCAACCCACCCGCTGAGAGCAACCAGCCGGTGTAGGCAACCGGACCCACCGGACGCCCCCAGCGCTTCGAGAGCACCGTACCCAGTGACATGGACGCCGTCGCCGCTACGCCCGCAGCGACGCCGAGCGGGCTCAGTGCTGCTCCAGGCCCCATCACCACCATCGCTACACCGGCAACTCCGACTACGCCCCACGCGATCCGCCAGGGATCGATGCGCTCAGCCAAGAGGGTCAGTGCCATCGCCGCCACCAAGAGCGGTCCTGTGGCACCGAGAGTCGCCGCCACGCCTCCGGGGAGAAGGTAGGCAGCGAGAAACAGCAGTGGGAAAAAGGCGCCGATGTTGAGGGCACCCAGGGCGAGCGCCTTCCACCACCAGGCTCCGCGCGGGAGGGTCAGCCCAACAGCCACCGCAATGAGTCCGGCAGGGAGCGCACGAAGGGCTCCCGACCAGAGCGGGTGACCCTCGGGAAGCCACGTGGTGGTGACAAGATAGGTCGTCCCCCAGACGGCGGGCGCCAGAGCCGTCATCGCAGAGACCGGCACCCCACTGCGACCCGGCGTGGTGTTCACCGGTCGAGCCGATACAGCAGAGGACGCGGCGACACCCGGTTGCGGGCGAACGTGTCCAGCACGTAGGAGCGGAAGCTTCGCTTCAGCATCAGCGACGGAACGACGTCCAGCGGGTGGTCCCACCGACAGTGATTGACGAGCGTGTGTTCCCCCATCTCAGGTGAGAGGGGAGCGAGGACGGTGGAATTGTCCAACCCCGTCTCTCGCTGGAACCACCCGGCTGTGTACTGCCATGCGTCAAGGGTGGTCTCGACACCATCTCCAGCGAAGTAGTTGAAGAGGAAGACGCCCTGACGATCGTGGTCCACCGGCCCGATGCGCCGCACGTCGGTCGCCGCGAAAGCATGCGCCGTCGGCTCCTCCGCCACGACGCTGACCACCGCGCGGTGCCGCAGCATCCGTTGGGCGGCCTCGGCCGTCGTGGTCTCAACGAGAAGAACCACGTCAGGCAGCAACGCCGGCACGACCTGTCCCACGTACGGCGTACCCGAGCCCGGCGGGCGCAGGAACCCGCGGAAGACATCAGCCCGCCGGACCAACGGCTGGGCTCGGAGGCCAGCGGCCACCACATGCAGCTTGGACAGCAGCGCACGGCGGCGCCGAGACGGAAGGGCTGGCGGAAGCCGCCAGGTCCCACTCGTGAGTCCCAAGTGCAGGTAGCCGTACCCAACAGGCTCAACGAGGTCAACGGTGCGCCACCAATGCCCCGGTCCAGACTCCGATGAGGGTCGCGGGTTCCTCACCGCGTCGTCAGTCACACCATCAATGTACCAGTTGGTACACTCGACGTGAACTCCCCCGGCGACCCAGAACCGACTGCTGTCGCCATCGCCCACCGCAGCTCGCGGCGACCATCGAACCCCTCGAGAAGGACGGCCATGTCAGAACTAACGATCGAAGACGCCCACCATGCGCTCGAAGCCCAGCCATTCAGTGTGCTGCTCGGAACCAGGATCACCCGTTTCGACCACCTCGGGACGACCCTGGAACTCGACATCAGGCCGGACCTCCTCCAGCAGAACGGCTACGTCCACGGAGGCGTGCAGTGCTACCTCGCCGACAACGCACTGACCTTCGCCGGGGGGTACGCGCTCGGGCCGATGGTCCTGACCTCGGGCGTGAACCTGACCTACCTTCGCCCCGCGACAGGAGAGACACTCATCGCCCACGCGACAGTACTGGACAAGACCTCCAGCACAGCGGCGGCCCAAGTGGAGATCCTGGTCCTGCACGAAGACAGTGAGTACCGGAGCGCATTGGGCACGGGCACGATCTCCGCGATCCGCCCGCAGGACCCGCCAACCGTGCCACTCGCACAATCGTGCGGTTGCTGATCGCTCCGGTCAGGATTCGTGGCCAGCGACGCTGGGCGCCGACGCCGCGGCCGCGCGCTGCTCCAGGAGGCGGGCGCCCGTGCGTAGCGTCGGCGCCACCTCGCGTCGATGGACCCGCGAGAGGACCCGCCAGATCAGCGCACGGACCGGGGACGTGAACGTCAAGGCCGTGGTGAGTTGGACCCAGCCCGCATCGCCCTCGATCAACAGGTTTGCGCTCGTCCCACTTCCGGCGGCGGCGAGGACGATGTCGTCACGACCCTCCGACGCGATCGCCCACCCCGCGATGCTTCCCGACTGGGCGTCTTGGGCAGTACGCATCCCCAGGAGCATCTGGAAGACCCGGTCGCGGTCCGCGCGCGACAGCCCCTCCTCAAGTGCCGCAACCGCCCACTGTCGGGGGCTCGCTGAGATGTCCGTCGTCAACGCGAAACGATCGACGTAGGTCGGGCGAATGGTCAACCTGTCCGAACTCGTGTCGCAGCTCGTGACCCCGCCCTCGACACGCCCATGTCGCACCTGAGGCGACGACCGGTGACGCACTACGTCAACTCTCGGGCGCGCCAACCACCGAAGCAGGCGCACGTAACGCGTCCAACGCGGCATCGACGGCTCGTTCCCGGAGACTGCAGCCTCTGCCCGGTCCAGCGTGTCCTCGATCAGTGCGTCGTGCAGGTACCGGAAGACCAGCGGCCAACTCAAGCGAGCGACGTGTCGTGGCGAGAGCTGCAGCACGTGGGTGAGCTTGGTGCCAGCCGAGGAGATCTCCTCGAGGGCGAACTCGTGGTAGCCATCGAAGCCCGTTGGCGCTGTGAAGCGGAACCGTACCCGCCGCCCGGGGACCAACTCCTCCACGTAGTACCGGATCGGCCCATGTCCACCCGGCGCCCCCACTCTCAGATCTGGAGCGAGGCGAAGCTCGGGCCAATGGGCCGAGGCCCACATGCGATCCTGGTCACTCCCCAACTGGTCGATCAACGAAGCACACTGATCGATCGGCACCGGAATGGTGCGTACATGCTGATTCACTACAACCACGGGGCCTCCCGACCCTCGACACCAATGAACCATATGGTACATCAGCGAGGGTTGAGCCTCAGCTCCTTGCCACCAACGCGGCGTTCACAACTCGGAGGCGCGAACCGCGATCTCCGCGAGGACGCGATCTCGACGCTCACGTTGCGCCTCGCTGTAGATTCTGGCGCGCAACTTCTCCTTGAGCTCCCGAAGCCGATCTGAATCGACTGCGTAGCCGGGCCCGACCGGGTCGACGGCGACGCGGGTGTCGCTTCGACCGTCCCAATCGCTATCCAAGCCGGGGAGTCCGGCGGCCACGGCCGCTGGGTGCCACGTGACATCGACGACCAGTGGGCCAGCCCACGTGGTCGAGACCGTGAGGCACTCGTGCACCTCCAGCAGGCCAGCAGCGTCCTCGACCAGGTCGGGCCACAACGCTGGTGCGAGTGGACCCACGACGAGAAGCGGCGCGCTGCGTATACCCACCCGATCGAGTCGCTGCGCGAGGAGCGAATGCTTGCCGGCGCATGTCCCGGCGCCGGCGCTCTCGGTGCTTGCAGCATCCGGGGGCGCCGGCCATCGGTACGGCAACTGCTGCACACCAGAGGCGAGCGAAACGAGCTCTTCAGCCTGCACGGGGCCAGTCTGCACCAACGGGAACTCGGCAAGCGGTCCCTCTGCGTAGTAGATCAGACAGGCCGGCTGGCGCCGAGCACCCAACTGTGTGAGCTCGAGTGAGCCGATTGACACGCACAAGGGCTCCGCTGCGACACGCTCCGCGCGGCGATCGTCGCGCGGACGCCCGATTCTGCGAGATCCTGTGCATCCCCTTGGCACGCACGCGTTTGCCTGGCGTGACCGCATGGGAGAGTCTTTGGCGCATGCCGGTTGGCCAACATTCGCGGCACGTGCCGTCCCTGCGTCGCCTCAACTTGCTGGTGTGGGGGTGCGTGCTCCTCGGCATCGGTGTGAGCCTGCTCCTGACCGCCGATCTGGGATCGGACGGATACTCCACGCTTGTCAATGGACTAGCGCTCAGCACCGCGATGAGCTTCCTACTGGCCAACAGCATCGTGAGTCTCGCCTTCTTGGCGCTGGCGGCGGCGCGGGCGGTCCGTCCCGGCTTGGGCACCGTGGTCCAGATCGCGGTGGTCGGAGTGACCGTCAACCTGATGCTCCCGCTCTTGGAGACACCGGGAAGTTGGGCCGGCCAGATCACGATGCTGGTGGCTGCGTTCCCTGTTCTGGCAGTTGGCATCGCGACGTATCTCGGCAGCCAGACCGGAGCCGGACCAGCCGAGGCGGCGGCGCTCGCCTACGATCCGCCACTTGCGTTTCGATGGAGCTACAACGCTGTCCAAGGGGGCGGAGCCCTCTTGGGGTGGTTGCTCGGCGCCACTGTAGGCGTAGGCACGTTCGCCGTGGTCATACTGCTCGGCCCATGCATTCATCTTGCCGGCCGCCTGCTGCGGCTCGACGTCCACCAGTCTCCGCAGCCAACAGTCGCACCCGCCCGTCCCAGGACGAGACGACGCGTCAACAACGCCCCCGATCGGCCCCCGAGCGGAAACTGGACCCGCGACCCCTCATGTGACGAGTGAGGCCACGGTCGGCTGGCCTTCGACCCGCGAGGCCGTAACTCAGGCGCGCGACTCGCGCCACAGAACTGGCTGTGCATCTGTTGAGCCGCCTGCCGGAATCGAACCGGCGACCTATTCACTACGTACGCGCATTTCAGCCAAGAGCGGGCTGGAGCAGCCAATACCTCTCTGACCTGCGGAAACGACGCTTGGGTGCATCCCCGTACCACCCGTTGGATCCCCCGTCGTCACCGGAACCTGACCAATAACTCGCCCCAATCTCGCCCCGGTTATCCCGCTCCTCCCGGAGTCCGTCAGTGGGTGACACGCAGGTTCAGCACGACTGCTCCGACCACGACCATTGCCATGGCCGTCGCAGTCACGAGGTCCCAGCGTTCACCGAGCCAGACGACCCCGACGACAGCCACGGACACCGTGCCCAATCCCGCCCACAGCGCGTATGCCGTGGACACGGGCAGGTACTGCACGACGACGGCCAGGAGCGCGATCGAGACGGCATAGCCGAAGAGGACCAGGAGGCTCCACACCATGTTGCGGAAGCCTTCGGTCCGCGGTAGGGCGGACGTGGCCGTCACCTCGACGAGGATGGCCACGATCAGGATGGCCCAAATGCTCACCATCGACGACATGCCCCGCCTCACCCCCGCGCGGCCGGCGGAGGGCGACGGCTGACACACCGGGATGGTCCGACCTGCCTGAGGAGCTTGCTCATGTCGCACTGTTCCGCGCGCTCGACGTCAGCAGCCAGCACATCCAGGTGGAGGACCGGGCCCCTTCGAGCAAAGGCCGGTGTCACGATCGGTCCAGTTCCTGCATCCAGTGCAGGAGTGCACCGCCGGTTTCACGGGGGTCGATGAAGAACTCCGCCCAGCCCCCGTGGTCGTCGTTCTCCCCGATGATCGTGGCACCGGCATCGGCCACCAGTTCCTTGCAGGATCCGATCTGCTCTGTGCCGAGCGAGACGTGATGGAGGCCGCCCCCGGTCCGGTCCAGAAACCGGGTGATCGCGGTTTCCTGATCACTCCGCGGTGACACGACCTCGAACCTGAGCGCCGCGGAGACGTGAACCCACGTCGCCGTGACATCGAGCGGATCATCGTCGACCTCGAACTCGAGGACGCCACCCAAGGTGTGCATCAGGGTCGTCACCACCGCGTGGTGGTGCTCTCGAGCAACCACGATCCCGATGTGGTGAAGGTCGGCGAGTCGCGCCATTGAGCCGGAGCGCGGTTCCTGCTGTTCGGATGAGTCACGCGACGAGGCTGCTGGACCGACGGTGTCCATCAGCTCGGAAGCCCGATCAGGGGAGCCAGGCGTGCTCGATGTCGCCCCGGGGTCCCGAGCGCGATCTGGCTCGCCTTGGCACGCTTCAGGTACAGGTGCGCGGGGTGCTCCCACGTCATGCCGATGCCAGCGTGCAACTGGACCGCCTCCTCCGCGGCGTGCACCGACACCTCCGCGTTGAACGCCTGCGCGATCGACGCCGCGGCGCTGGTGTCGGGATCGTGGTCGGACAGTGCGGCGGTTGCGTGACGGGCAGCGGCGCAGGCAGTCTCCACACGCGTGTAGAGGTCGGCGAGCCGGTGTTTCAGGGCCTGGAAGCCACCGACCGGCCTGCCGAACTGCTTTCGCTCCTTCACGTAGGCGACGGTGGTCTCCAGGCACCATCGGGCGACGCCGAGTTGCTCCGAGGCGAGCAGTGCCGCTCCCGCATCGAGTGCGCGGCGTACGGCGGACTCGGCATCGGCCATGACGAGTTCGCCCCTCGCATGGTTGAGGCTGACGTCGGCGAGCTCACGGGTCATGTCCAACGACACGACCGGATCCAACGAGGCTCCCGCTGCCTCGACGGCGTAGATCGCCAGGCCGGAGGCAGTGCGGACCGGGGCCAGCAGGACGTCGGCCTCGATCGCACCCGCCACGCTGGTCGCGGTGCCGTGGATGCTCTCGCCCACGAGGTCGAAGGCCGGGATCTCGCCATCGGGCGACATCGACCAGGGCAGGAGTAGCGCGGCCGTGCGATCACCGGAGGCGACCAGCGCGAGGAGGTTCGATTCGCTCTCGAGCAGCAGGGTGGTTGCGATGACGGCGCTGGTAAGGAAGGGCACGGGCGCCACCGCTCGTCCCAGCTCCTCCAATACCACCGCCACCTCGCGGGAGGACGCGCCCTGTCCACCGCGGTTTTCGGGAACCAGGAGGCCGGCCATCCCGATCTCGGTCAATGACTTCCACAAGACGTCGACCACCGAGCGGTCACCGTCGTACAGCCGGGTGATGGCGTCGGGATCACATCGGTCGGCCAGGAGATCACGCACGCTGGCGCGCAGGTCGTCCTCGATGTCGCTGTAGAGCAGGTCGAGGTCGCTCATTTCGCGCTCTCTTTCCACGGGATGTCCTTGTCGGTTCGGTGTTCGGCCGGCAGCCCGAGGACCCGCTCGGCGACGATGTTGCGAAGGATCTCGGAGGTGCCGCCCTCGATCGAGTTGCCCTTGGCGCGCAGGTAGCGGTAGCCGGCGTCGCGGCCGTTGAAGTCGACATGCCCCGGGCGGACCATCGTCCAGTCGGAGTAGCGCAGGCCTTCTTCGCCCAACAGTTCGAGTTCGAACCCCGACAGTTGTTGTGCGATGCGTGCAAATCCGAGCTTCATGGCCGACCCCTCGGGTCCTGGCTGGCCCTGAGCGAGTTTCTGGCGGAGGCGAGTGCCAGCGAGGCGGGTGACTTCCGAGTCGATCCACAGGCGCAGCAGCCGATCGTGCAGCTCCGGTGTCCGGAGGTCGGGACGTTCGCGCCAGGTCCGGGCGACGACGCCTACCAGACCGCTCTCGCGATCAGCCGACTTGCCGATCGACACGCGTTCGCTGTTCAGCGTCGCGTTGGCCACCTTCCAGCCCTCGCCGACGCCACCGAGTCGATGCTCGTCCGGAATGCGTACGTCGGTGAGGAAGACCTCGTTGAACTCGGCCTCACCCGTGATCTGGCGCAACGGGCGCACCTCGACACCGGGGGTGGTCATGTCGCAGACGAAGTAGGTCAACCCTCGGTGCTTGGGCAGCTCGGAGTCGGTCCGCGCCAGGAGGATCCCGAACCGGGCGTTGTGGGCGCCGGAGGTCCAGACCTTCTGTCCGTTGACCACCCAGTCGGTGCCGTCGCGAACGGCCCGGGTTGCCACGTTGGCCAGGTCCGACCCGGCGCCCGGCTCGCTGAACAGCTGGCACCAGACCTCCTCCGCGGTCCACAACGGACGGAGGAAGCGATCCTTCTGTTCCTCGGTTCCGAAGGCGAGGATCGTCGGAGCGGCCATCCCCAGGCCGATCGGATTCACCCGCGGTTTGTTGTCGGGCGCTCCAGCCCGCTCGAACATCCGGTCGACGCCGGCCTGATGGGCTTGCTCGAGGCCCAGCCCGCCGTGCCCGATCGGGAAGTGCACCCAGGCAAGCCCGGCGTCGTACCTGGCGCGCAGGAACTCCCCCGGGTCCGTGGTCCGTGGATCGTGGTCGGTCAGGAACCGAGCCACCCGTTGGTCGAGTTGGTCGTTCATCGTGCCTCCTTCTGCCGACGAGGTCGCATCGGCGCCATCAGGGCACCAGGACGCTGACCGCATCGACGACGCACACCGGTTTGTCGCTTCCCTGTCGCTCGACGGTGACTCGGGCGACCAGTCGGTAGGCAGCGTCGCCCGGAGTGACGCTGATGATCTCGACGCCTGCTCGGACGTGAGCATCGACGGGTACGGGGGCGGGGAACCGCAGTCGCTCGGCGCCGTAGTTGACGCCCATCTGGAGACCGGCGACGGAGTACACCTCGGCCGTGAGCATCGGCACGAGGCTGAGGGTCAAGTATCCGTGCGCGATCGTGCTGCCGAACGGCCCGGTCGCTGCGCGGTCCCGGTCCACATGGATCCACTGATGGTCGCCCGTTGCTTCGGCGAACTGGTCGATCTGCCGCTGTGTGACGGGGTGCCAGTCGGAGTAGCCGACGTGGGTGCCGACGGCGTTCTCGAGGTCGGCAACACTGTGGAAGGCCCTCATGACGTGGGCCCTCCTGCGACGTACAGCACCTGACCGGACACGAACCCGGCTGCCTCGCTGGCGAAGAACGACACCGCGTGTGCGACATCGGCAGGATGGCCCCCGCGGGCGACCGGGATGTCCGCGACAACTGCTGCCTTGAAGTCATCGAAGGAGACGCCCAGTCGCTGGGCAGTTTCCCGCGTCATGTCGGTCTCGATGAATCCCGGAGCAATCGCATTGGCCGTGACCCCGAACTTCCCGAGTTCCAGCGCCAGGGTCTTGGTGAGGCCTTGCACCCCTGCTTTGGCGGCGGAGTAGTTCGCCTGTCCCCGGTTCCCGAGGGCAGAGGTGCTGGAGAGGTTCACGATGCGGCCGAAGCCCCTGTTGATCATGTGTCCCTGCACCGCGCGACTGAGCAGGAAGGCACCGCGCAGGTGAACGCTCATCACCTGGTCCCACTCCTCCAGCGTCATGCGAAACAACAGGTTGTCGCGGATGATGCCGGCGTTGTTGACCAGGACCGTTGGTGCGCCGAGCTCACCCACGACCTGGTCGACCGCCTCGGTCACTGCCTTCTCGTCGGTGACGTCGACACCGACCGCGATGCTGGCTCCTCCGGCACCGTCGATCTCGGATGCCACCTGATGGCATGCGTCCGCGTCGATGTCGAGAACGGCAACCGCAAGTCCATCTGAAGCGAGTTGTCTGGCGACCTCTGCTCCGATGCCGCGCGCTGCTCCACTCACGATCGCGGTGTTGGTCTGAGCCACGAGGGCGCTCCTGTCTGAGTTCGCAACGGTCGTTCGACGTGGGTCCGGGCCGGGCATGGCGACTCAGGAGAGTCGCTCGACGACCATGGCCATGCCCATGCCGCCGCCGACGCACATCGACTCCACGCCGATCTGCTGGTCGTGCCATTGGAGTGAGTTGAGAAGGGTGCTCGTGATGCGTGCGCCCGTCATGCCGAAGGGGTGTCCCACGGCGATCGCTCCACCATTCACGTTGAGCTTCTCCAGCGGGATCCCGAGTTGTTGGGCAGAGCCGAGGGACTGGACGGCGAAAGCCTCGTTGATCTCGAACTGGTCGACGTCCGTGAGTGACATCCCGGCGCTCTTCAACGCGGCCGGGATTGCTTCCACCGGCCCCAGGCCCATGATCTCAGGAGAAAGGCCGGTGACCGCGGTCGAAACGATTCTGGCCAGGGGCATCACACCGAGTTCACGTGCTCGTACGTCGCTCATGACCACGAGTGCCGCGGCCCCGTCGTTGAGGGGGCAGGCGTTACCGGCGGTGACCGTCCCGTCGGGGCGGAAGACTGGTTTGAGGTCACCGACCGCTTCGATGGTCGTGCCCCGACGGGGCCCGTCATCTGCGGTGACAACGGTGCCATCGGGCAGCGTCACCGGTGAGATCTCACGGGCCCAGAAGCCGTCATCGATCCGCTCGCAGGCGAGGTGCTGGCTCCTCACGGCGAACTCGTCCTGCTCGGCGCGTGACATGCCCAGTACCTGCGCGACGTTCTCCGCTGTCTGCCCCATCGCGATGTAGAGATCTGGCAGCGCGCCCGTGGTGCGCGGGTCCACCCACGGCTCGGCGCCGCCACCGGCGCGTTCTTCCGTGACGGCCTGGGCATCGGCGAAGGCGAGGTTCTGTCCCTCCGGGTTGTCGGCGAAGCCGTGGCCGTACCGACTCACCGTCTCCACACCTGCCGAGATGAACGCATGGCCTTCACCCGCCCTGATGGCGTGCATGGCCATCCGGGTGGTCTGCAAACTGCTGGAGCAGTAGCGATTGACGGTCACGCCGGGCAGGTGGTCCACGCCGGAGAGCACCGCGACGGCGCGTCCCAGGTTGTTGCCCGCCTCGCCGGCAGGCTGACCAACTCCGAGGATCAGGTCGTCGATCTCACGAGGATCCAGTGCCGGCACCTTGGCCAGCGCCGCGCTCACCATCTGCTGGGCGAGCTCGTCCGGGCGGGCATCCTTGAGGACACCCTTGCCGGCCCGACCGATGGGCGAGCGGGCGGTGGCGACGATGACGGCCTCGGGCACAACTACCTCCAACTGACTGAACGCTTATTAAGTCCAGCATGGAGCGTGCCGCTGAGGCGATCAATCCCCCGACTGTCGGGTGTTCACCCTCGGCCCGACCTACCTGCCACGCCGACCGATCCCCACCAGCGAGGCGTCCTCGGGACGCCACGCCACGAGGGCCTTCTCGCCGGGTTTGGGCGCCGGCCCATGGCCACTCTCGTCCACGAGCATTGTTCGCCCCTCGGCCTCGATGGACACTCGGCGCCGGTGCCCGAAGAAGGTCACTTCCGAAACCTCGCCCGCCATGACGTTGAGATCGTCGGTTCGTGCAGCCTCGGAGACCAGCCGAACGCACTCGGGGCGAACGACGATCGCCATTCGCTCGTCAGTCGCGGTGGCACTCGGCGCGAGGAAGCGACGGTCACCGTCGACGATGTGGGTGCGACCGTCGTCGACTCGGAGTGAGCCTTCGATGACGTTCGAATCGCCGAGGAACTTCGCCACGAACAGCGTGTCCGGGTTGTGATAGAGGCTCTCCCCGCTCCCGACCTGCTCGATGTGGCCCTCACTGAACACCGCGATCCGGTCGCTCATCGCGAGTGCTTCCTCCTGGTCGTGAGTGACGAAGATGAACGTCACCCCGAGGTCGCGATGGATCCGTCGGATCTCCAGCTGCAAGGACTCCCGGAGACGCTTGTCCAGGGCACCCAATGGTTCGTCGAGGAGCAGGAGTTTGGGGTTGAACACCAGTGCACGTGCCAGGGCGACCCGCTGTTGCTGACCGCCTGACAGTTGCCTCGGGTAGCGATCCGCCATGTCGTTGAGACCGACGATCTCCAGGATGTCCATGGCACGTCGATGAGCCTCTCGCTTGGAGACTCCTCGTCGTCGCAGGGGGAAGGCGACGTTGACACCGACCTTCATGTGCGGGAAGAGCAAGTACTGCTGGAAGACGACGCCGATGTCGCGCTTGTGTGCCGGGAGTCCAACGATGGGGGCGCCACCGACGTCGATGGTGCCGGCATCGGGTTCGATGAATCCAGCGATCAGGTTCAGGGTGGTCGTCTTGCCGGATCCACTCGGTCCCAGCAAGGTCATGAACTCGCCGGGCGCCACCGTCAGGTCCACTCCGTCGAGGGCGACCGAGGACCCGTAGGTCTTCGTCAGGTTGCTCAGGGCGAGTCCGACTCCGTGCTCAGTCATGTGCTTCCGCCTTGTCTCTGAGGTAGGTGAGCATCCCCAGCACCAGCAGCGCCAGGGTCGTCAGTCCGAGTAGGACCGTGGAGGCGGCCGCGACCGTCGGATCCAACGACGTCGTGACGCTCTGGAAGATCTTGATGGGCAGGGTTTGCATCGTGGGTCCGGACAGGAACAGCGAGACAACTGCCTCGTCGAAGGAGATGAGGAAAGCGAACAGCGCGCCGGCGAGCACGCCCGGCAGGATCAGTGGGAGCGTCACCGTCCGAAACGTCGCCAACGGACCGGCGCCAAGACTCTTCGACGCCTGGACGAGTTGCATGTCGAACGACTGCAGCGACGCGCCAACGGTGATCACCACGATCGGTATCGCCAGCACGGTGTGCGCGACGACGAAACCTACAAACGTCTCCGTCAACTGCCAGCGCAGGAAGACGTAGTACACGCCGACGCCGGTGACGACGAGTGGCACGATCATCGGCGCCACCAGGAAGGTACGTGCGGCAACCGTCCAGCGTCGGCGACTGTTCACCAGCGCGATGGCTGCCATCGTCCCGAGGATCGTGGCGAGCAGGGCGGCCACACCACCGACCCTCACTGAGGTCAGCGCGGCTTCGCGCCACTCCGGGTTCGTGAAGAACTCCTCGTACCAGCGCGTCGACCAACCCGGCGGGGGGAACTGGAGCGAGCGGACGGAGGAGAAGCTCATGGGCACCACGATCAGCGTCGGAAGTAGTGCGAAAAGTCCGACGAGGATGCAGTACACGGCGAGGATCGAACGCGACCGACGCGTCCGCACGGTGCCTCTCATGACCGTTCTCCTTCCCCGAGTGCGCGGAGCACGGGTCTGCTCAGCCACGCGGCGAGGCCGAGAAGCGCGAGGGTGAGGAGCAGCAGGAGCAGCGCCATCGCGCCGCCTCGCCCGAATGCGAGCAGTTGGCTGACCTGATCCACGATCTGCTCCGAGATCAGGCTGTTGCGCGAGCTCCCCAGGAACGCCGGGGTGAAGTAGAAGCCCATCATGAAGATGAAGACGATCGTCGACCCAGCGAGCACCCCGGGCACCGAGAGCGGCAGGTACACGCGCGCGAAGGCAACCGAGGGCCGTGCGCCCAGGCTGATGGCCGCGTCCATGAGCCGCCGATCGATGTTGGTCAGGCTGGCGTAGAGCGGCAGCACCATGAACGGCAGGAGCACGTGGACCGACCCCAACGCCACTCCCTCGACAGTGCCCAACAGGTTCACACTGCCGAAGCCGAACCGGTCAAGTGTGGTGTTCAGGGGCCCGTTGCCCTGCAGGATGATGACCCACGCATACAGCCGCACCAGCAGACTGGTCCAGAACGGCAGCATGATCGCGGCCACCATGATCAGACGCATGCGGGGAGAGACGACGGTCATCATGTACGCGTAGGGGTAGGCCAGAACCAGGCACAGTGCGGTCACGACGAGCGTCACCGTGACGGTGCGGACCACGATCGTGCGCTGTACCGAGTTGGTGAGGAACCACGTGTAGTTGTCCCACGTGCCGTGCGGATCGACGACGAAGTCAGTGAAGCTCGCCTGGAACATCTGCGCCAGCGGGTAGGCGAAGAACACTCCCACCACCGTCAGTGGCAGCGCCAGGAGCCACGTCGAACTCGGCTTCGGCCACCGACGTGCCGGCCGGGCATCGGGGGCGCCAGCCCTCGATGCCCGGCCGGCAGCGTGTGTTGTCGTCATGCTCGCTCTCCGTCAGCCCGAGGTCAGAGCTGTCCACTCGTCGGCCGCCGTGGCGCCCATCTCTGACCAGAATTCCGGATCGAACAGCACCGTCTCCTGCACCTGGTCCTCGTTGAAGCTCAACTTGAAGGGCTTGAACTCCTCGGGGACCTCGCCGCTGGGCTCACCGGTGGTCGTCGCGTCGTAGGGAAGCTGCTCGTAGTAGCCGCTCTGGCCCTCGGAGGTCGCGAGGGTCTGGACGAAGTCCCACCCGAGGTCCGCGTTGGGTGAGTCCTTGACGACGTACAACCCGTCCCAGCCGTACCAGACCTTGTCCCAGACCACGTCGACGTTGGCGCCGTTCTGCGCAGCGAGCGCGGTGCGGCCGGTGTAGCACAGACACATACCGAAGTTGCCCGACTCCATCGACTGCACCGCCTGGTCGAGCGTCGACTGGAAGGTGAGGTTCGAGCCGAGGGAGCTGACGGCGGAGTCCAGCCTGTTCCAGTCGATCGGGTACACCTCGTCGGCGGGGACCCCGGCCGCCAACGCCAGCGGCTCGGCACTACCCGTCCAGTAGTCGAAGATGATCCGCTGGCCCTCGAAGTCCCTGTTGAAGAAGTCCGTGATCGAGGTCGGTGGGTTGTCGCCGTAGAGCTCGGTGTTGTAGACGAGCGCGACCGTCTGACCGATGATCGGGATCATGCAGTCGTCGCTGATCATGTCGGTCATCAACTCGCTGGTGTCGAGGCTGGAGGGTCGCTCTTCGTAGAGTGTCCCGCACTCGGGACCCGCCGACGCCGCGTCGATGTCGACGACATCCCACGTCACCTTGCCCGACGTGACCATGGCCTTGATCTTCGCCTGGTCGCTCGGCGCATCGGTCTCGAAGGTGACGCCCGTCTCGTCGGTGTAGGGCTCCAGCCAGCCGGCCTTGGCGGCGTCCATGCCGTCGCCTCCGTAGTTGACGAAGGTCAACTCGTCCTCGCCTGCAGCGCTGTCGGAATCACTGCCGCAGGCAGTGACCACGAGGCTGAGCGCGATCAGTAGTGAGATCCCGCAGGCGGTGCGTCCGCGGTGCGTGGTTGTCTTCATTGCTCTCCAATCCCCCGGTGTGGGCATTGGCTGGATGTTAGGTGGATCACGCGATCGGTCAGCCGCCTGCGATCCGACATAGGACCCGACTGGGGGATGCTGCTCTGAGTGCTGACTCCCCGTCGCCGCCACCGGCGTGCCACATGGCGTCCTGTCGCTTTCTCGCGGGGTCCACTCGTGGAGGGCTTGCTGCCTCCCCCCAATGGGCATGCTTGTGCCGGACTCCGGCTCCTGCTCCTCGCGAACTCCTAGCCTCCGATCATCACCAGGTCAGACCGCGTGTCCCACCGAGCTGGCCCCGATCGCTCAGGAGGCAACATGTCCGATTCACATCGTCCGCTGCGGGTCATCGCCGTCGGCGGGGCCGGCTCCATGGGGCGATGGGCGGTCCGCACCATCGCCAAGCTCGGCAGCGCGTCCCTGTTGACCGTTGCGGACATCGACCTCGAGCGTGCCGAACGTGTCGCGACAGCCGTCGGCGGTGCCTGCCGAGCTCTCCGCCTCGACGCGACCGATGAGGCCCAGCTTCGCGACGCGTTCGCCGGCCACGACGTGGTCGTGAACACGATGGGTCCGTTCGCGACGTTCGTCGGACCGATCCTCAGTGCTGCGCTGGAATCTGACTGCCACTACCTGGACATCAACGACGACTGGCAGCCAACGATCGAGGCGTTCAAGTTCGACCAGGAGGCCCGTCGACGCGGGCTGCACGTCGTCGTCGGCCTCGGCGGGAGCCCCGGTGTGACCAATCTGTGTGCAGCGCACGCCGCAGCCCGGCTCGACGTCGTCCACGAGCTTCACACCGGCTGGAAACTCAGCGGAGCGACCATTGTCGACGAACCCGGGTTCCCGGCACCTGCCGCCTCGGCCGCGGTCGAGCACTGGCTGCACCAGTGCGCGCAACCCATCCAGGCGTGGGTCGACGGGGCCGTCGGCACCGTCGACCCGGTCGAACAGGTCGACCTGGACTTCCCCGGACTCGGCAAGGTCACCGCCTACACCATGGGCCACCCCGAGCCGATCACGCTGCCGCGGCGCCACCCCGAACTCCGTTCCTCGCTCAACCTCCAGTCCGGCCCTGCCTGGCTCTTTGAGTACCTGCGCGAGGTCGCCACTCGTTTCGCCGCCGGTGAGATCGACCTGCAGACCGGCGCCACGATGCTCGCCGACCCGCCGCAGCCCGACGACGCCGGCGAGCGGAGCCCGTTGCCGATCGAATGGGCACTCGCCATCGGCGAGAAGGGCGGCAACCCGTATCGGGTGGCTGTCCACCCGCGTGCGTTCCATCCGGCGAAGATGGGTGGCAACACGGGCATCCCGCTGGCGATCGGGGTCGAACTGCTCCGGCGTGGCGCATTGCACGAGGCCGGTGTGCACGCCCCCGAAACAGCCATCGACCCCCGAGAGTTCTTCGACTTGTTGGCGCCGCTGACCGACGACAGCCTCACCGACGCCGACGACCTGCTGGCCGTGATCGAGGAACACGGATGAACGGCCCGGCGGGGCGGCGTGCCGATCGGTCGACCACCACCGATGGGTGGTGGTCGACCGAGATCCAGGTGTGGTGGCGCGACTTCGACGAACTCGGCCACATGACCGCGGCTGCCTACCCAGCGGCGTACGAGGAGGCGGTCGGTCGGTTCGTCAGCGAGCGCTGGGGGGAGACCTCCCCGGCCTACGTGACGGCCAGGACAAGCATCGAGTACCTGAGCGAGGTGCAGCGCCAACACCAGCCGATCACGGTGCACGTCGGTGTCGTGCGAGTCGGCGTGACCTCGTTCGTCCTGGACCTCGCGCTCAGTGACACCGCTGGCACGCGGTGCGCCGCCGCCCAGACACGCTACGTCGCTTGGGACAAGAACACCCGCGGACCGCGTCCCTTGGACGAGGCCGAACGCTCAGCCCTGCTGCACACAGTTGAACGACCCGAGCTCGAGCAAGCAGGAGATCACCAAGGATGAGAGAACCGGATCGGCTCACGCACTCACCGTTGCTCTGCGGGCTTCTGGACCGGCCGATCCCGGTCGTCGCCTCTACCGTCAACCGCATGGGATCGCCCCAGGCAAGCATCGTGTGGGCCGAGCGTCGTGGCGACGAGCTTGCGATGTTCTTCATGGCCACGTCGACAAAGATGCGCAACCTCAGACACAACCCTCGGCTCGCCGTGGTGTCGGTCGACGACCGCCACCTCCATGGGCCCGGCGTCCCAGCCTACGCACTGCTCACCGGCTCGGTCGACCTCAGAGCCGGTGAGCCGGACATGCCTGATCGGCTGGCTCGAGCCCACGGGAACCCGAACGGCTACCCGTGGAAGCTCGGGGAATTCAACACGGTCGTCATGACGGTCGACCGCGTCACCGGCCTGGGACCGGTGCACGGCGGGACCATGGGTGGGTGGCGGCGGCCCTGAGTTCACCCCGCAGCATCCTGATCCGCAGGGTGGGGTATCGAATGCTCACTGCTGTGGCGGCCAGGCGAGCCCGGGTGCCAGCGGGAGGTGAAGCCCGGGCGGGAGGCTGCGGCCACGTACGGCCGCGTTCAGCATTCGTGCCGCCGTCGCTGGGTACGGGTCGCGACGGAATGAGCCGTCCAGGCGCAGGCTGAGGTCGGCTGCCCCGACCGCGTCGAGACGCAGTGACAGGTCGGACTCGTCGGTCGGGTCCAGGGTCGGCTCCCACCGCAGCCGGATCGTCCGGCCGCCCTCGAGTTCGGCCACGCACTCCTGTACGAACCCGATCGCTTTCCCTGCCGGGATCGTTTCATCGGCCAGCGCGAGGTCGTGGCCGGCAGTCCTCGCCGTGCGTGACTCGTGGAGTCGGGTCACCTGGTGTCCGACGGCCTCCGCGAGAAGCTGCGCCGACGGCGCCAAGGGATAGGGCACTGAGGACTCCAGGACGTCTCGCGACTCGCCCATGCCGAGCATGTGCCGGGTCGACACCGGCCAGGCGCGCGCATCCGATGGTTTGGCCACGTCGACCGTCGTCCACCCCGGCGCCAGGTCGAGCACCGATGCCGGCAGCACGTCGAGGACGAAGCCGGGTTGGACACCCGCCGCCATCACTCGCACGGCGTACTCCCGCGCGAGCGCATCGAGCGCGGTGCCGCCGTCTGCCAGCTGGGTGGGCGGGTGGAACAACCCGGAACTCGTCACCATGTCCAGCCCGGCCCTGACGCCATCTGCCAGAGAAACCTCGAGCTCCTCCCCGATGGCGTGGATGGTGCTCAGGACCAGTGATCCCGGGAACGCGCGCCCCGCCTCGCCGAGATCGGCAAGGGCTGCCACCTCGTCACGGAGCCCCCGCGCCGCCTCGGGCCTCCGGGTGACGACGGCGACGAGCTCGACCCCCGGGGTGCCATCGCACACCTCGACGGCCACCCGCCCCAGGCCGCCCATGCCCTGCACGATGACCGGGACCGGCTGCACGGTGGTCACGCGGGGACGAGGCCCGTGTGCGCCCGTCGCTTCTGTAGGATCTCCGCGGCGACCCTCAGTCCCGAACGCGCGGCCCCCTCCATTGCACTGGGCCACTCGCCCGTTGCCTCCCCCGCGAAATGGATCCCCCCCACCGCAGCACCGAGGGCGGCTCTGCGGGCGAACCCGCCGGTGCCGAGGTTGACGACGCCGCCGAAGAACTCTTCGGTGGTCCAGTTCTGGACGACACCGGCGATCCGCTCGTGGGAAGTGCCCGTCATGACCTCGATGTGGCGGTCGAGCGAGGAGAGCGTTGCCTCCTCGTCGTCGAGCATGCCGTCACCGAGGTCGGCCATGGTTCCCATCGCGATGACCGTGTCATCCGGGCCCTGCTTGAGCCAGAACATGCTGACCGGACCATCGGTCATGGTGCTCGGTCCGGCTGCTGCGGCAATGGCCGCGCCCCCGCGGTACTGCCCGACTGCCTTGCCCCCTTGGGAGAGCGGGGTACCCAACAGTGCCTCGATCTTCCAGGACGGCAGCACGGGGTCGAATCCGATCCGACGAGTCGCTTGGACCGACGCACTCACGACGACGTTGTCGCAGTTGAGCACGTCGGCGTCGGTGTGCACCCGGTAGGTCCCACCAGCCCGTTCGACCAGCCGCACCGGGGTGTCGATTCGAACGTCGAGTCCCGACGAGGCCACGCGCGCCATGGTGTCGGTGCCGTCGGCCAGGATCCAGCAGATCCGTCCGATGTCACCGGGGTGCACGTGCCAGGAGGACACCAGCTCCGAGCGGGCGGTGGGATTGAACGCACCCTGCATCACGTAGGCGGCCGCAGCGCGCGGCGACAGACTGGCTCGGCGTACCCAGGCCTTCAGTGTCTCGGTGTCGGTCGGGGGCACGGCGTCCAGCGCATCCTGCACTTCCTGCGCAATCGCAGCACGCTCGTCCTCCCCGAGTCGCCGCTCCCCCGACACCACGTGCCCCAGGAGGATCGAGGCACCGCTGTAACGCTCGCCCGGCCCCTTGGGGAACATCCGGATCTCGGGCTTGAGTTCGATGTCGTTGTCCACACAGAACTGGAGCAGCAGATCCTGTCCGATGTCGATGAAGGAGCCACCGAGATCGGCGACCTGTCCGTGCTCGAGCACCTCCCGGTTCGTGCGGGTGCGCCCACCCAAATGCGACGTCGCCTCGAGGACGACCACGTCCTCGCCGGCCTGCGCCAGCGCCCTGGCTGCGAACGTGCCGGCCAGCCCGGCACCGATGACCACCGTGCTCATGCCCGGGCCAACCTCTCGTTGATGTCGTCGATGTGGAAACGCTGTGGCGTGCGCAGGATCTCGTCCGCGACCCGATGGCCCGAACGGACGGCAGCCTCGAGCGTCCCCGCCATGCCGCCCTCGGTGTAGTCACCGGCCATGTGCGTCCGGCGCTCCATCGCGGACAGTGTCCCCGCGATCGCGGGCCGTGCGGGGTCGTACGGCGTCACCGTGACCCCCATGGCGATCGGGTCGGCCCACCAGTTCTTCACCTCGCCACGCAGCCGCGTGACCGGGCCGTCGACCACCTGTCCGACCAGTTCGTCGAGCCGGGCGAGTGAGGCGTCGTCATCGCCGAGGAGATGGCGTGCCTGACCGGTGACGAAGGACGTCACGATCGCCGGACCGCTCGTTGCCTCGTGCATGGTGACCCAGCACGCGTTGAAGGCATCGTCGGTGTAGACGACCTCACGGAATCGTTCACGGATCGCGTCACCCTCGGCGTACTGGGCGATGACCTTGCCACCCATGGCCGGCAACAGCGACTGCACGGTCGAGATCTTCTCCTCGACCATGGGCGGGTCGAAGCCGATCTGGGCCATCGCGTAGGGCCCGGTGGCACACACGACCCGGCTCCCGCGGTACGACGCTCCGCTCTCGGTCTCGACCGCCACCCCGCCGTAACGATGGACGCGGGCCACCGGATCGCCGAGACGGACGTCCAGACCGTCGGCAAGGGCCTCCGCGAGCCGCTGGGTGCCACCGACGATCCGTCGGAAACCGGCGCTCGGCTTGCCGAAGACGAAGTGGACGTCGCAGTCCCACGGGTCGAGCTGGCACAGCATCCGCGCAACGGACCGCACGATGCCCGCCTCGCGGGGCGCGAGGCGGGCGCGGAGGATCCACTGCTCGACGATCTCTCCCTGCGTGGGCGGGTGAGCCTCGGCCGCCGAACGGATCAGGCGTCCCGCTGCCAGGCAGGACGCTCGGTCGAGCACCTCACCCTGGATCACGAACGTGCCGACCCGGAGGTAGCCCTCCACCGTGGAGAGGTCGTCGTCCTCGGGCATGGCATAGGCGATGGGCTGGGTGAGTTCCACTCCGACCTGTTCGCACACTGCGATGAGTGCTCGATAGTCCGCATCGACCAGTTCGCCGCCGTAGTCGGTGTACTGACCGTCGGTCCAGCCCTCACGAGCGGTGTAGGCCCGGCCGCCGACTCGCTCCTCGGCTTCGACGACGATGACCTCCATGCCCTCGCGGGCGAGCCGCCACGCTGCGGTCAGACCGGCCAGGCCGGCTCCGATCACGATCGTCGGGCCCGTGTCCAGGTTGCGCACGCGTCCACTCTCCTCCGAAGTCGCTCCGTGTCACGAAGCTGCCGTGAGCACCATCGTCACGCGCGAGGCTGCTCTCGTGTCGTACTCCGTGATCGTTTCCACCCGACTGGGGGATCGCCGATCACTCGCGCCGGTCATCCCTTGACCGAGGTCTCCTCGGCATCCCATGCGGCCCGTGAGAGACCCCGCTCGCGCACCAGTCCCTTCGCGATCCGTTCCGACGGCGTCTTCGGGAGTTCCTCGACAACCTCGACGTAGCGCGGGAGGGCGTAGCGCGGAAGGTCGGAGGCCATGAAGGAGCGCAGCTCCGATGGCTCGGGCCTGCCGTGCGCCGACGGGACCACCAGGAGAGCGACGTCCTCTTCTCCGACATCGGAGGGGACACCGATCGCCGCCGCCTCGAGCACACACTCGTGCCGGGATGCTGCCTGCTCCACCTCCCAGGCCGAGACGTTCTCGCCGCGTCGACGGATGGAGTCCTTGGCGCGCCCGACGTACTCGAAGCAGCCATCGTCGTGTCGGACGACGACGTCGCCGGTGTGGAACCAGAGTCCGCACCACGCCTCGACCGTCGCCTCGGGCTTGTTCCAGTAGCCGAGCATGTGCAGGTGGGGACGGAGGGGCCGGCAGATCAACTGGCCCGGCGTGCCATCGGCAACCGTCACGTCGTCGGCGTCGACGACCTGCACCTCGACCCACGGGAGTGTGCGGCCGACGTGGCCCGGGGCGTTGTCGCCCACTCGCTGAGCGAGGATCAGACCGAACTCGGTCAGCCCGTACCCCTGGACGAGCTCACAGTTGAAGCGCGCCTCGAATTCGCGCTGGATACTTGCCGGCGTCGCCGATCCGATGCCGATCCGGTGTCGCACCGGAGAACTCGCGGCACGCGACGGCTGCTTGTGGAGCAGGTGGATCATCGTGCCGACGTAGTAGAAGTAGTCGACGTCGTAGCGCTCGACCTCCTCCCAGAAGCGGCTCGCGCTGAACCGCGTCCCCAGGAACAGTCGGCCGCGGACGTTGATCGTGTTGACGACCGAGGACCGCCCGTCGATGTGGCACAGCGGCTGGACGCAGTACGTCGTCGCCCCCGTGGCCAGGTCGAACACGTCAGCGTGGACCGCAGACAGGGTCGCGTAGTAGCCCTGCGAGAGCATGACGCCCTTCGACGGACCGGTCGTGCCCGATGAGTACATGATGGTGCCGACAGTCGATGCCGGCGGTGGCTCGAGTTGCTCTGGGGATGCCGCACCGATCGCGCGCAGTTCGTCAAACCCGAGGTGCCGCACATCGGTCCCGAAGGGCGGCTCCTCAGGCGCCGCCTCGCCGACCACCACTGCGAGGTCCGGAGGACTGGGCATCACCTCGGCAAGTGCGGCAAGCAGCGGAGCCGTGCCGATGACCGCCGTCGGCGAGAGGTCCTCGGCCAGGTAGCGAAGGAATGCGCCGGGAGCCTCCACGGAAATCGGTGCATCGACAGCACCGGCCGCCTGCACGCCGAACCAGGCCCAGATCGCCTCGAGCCGGTTCGGGATCAACAGGATGACGCGGTCTCCGACATCCACTCCGCATCGACGTAGGCCGAGGGCGGTCTCGCGGACCGCTCGCCAGGCCTCGCCGTAGGTGGCCTCCTCCCCCTCAACCGAGACCAGGGGGAGGTCCGGGGCGTCGGCAGCGGCGGCCGCCAGGGTCAGGATCGGCGTGCGGGATGGGTCGAAATCCGTTGTCACGTTCTGATGGTGGCCACCGGCCGCGACCGAAATCCATCCCTTCGGGGAGGTTTCCTACCCAGTCAGGGGAGGTCTCCGCGGTACGCAGGTCTGCGATCTCCCCCAAGTGGGCAGGATTCGACTGAGCGGAGCGTGTGGTGCAGCCGCGTCGTTCGAGAGTTGCTCGCATGACACTCACAGAGACGGCTCAGGCAGCCGACACCTTCGACCTGACCGGCCGGCGCGCAGTCGTCACGGGGGCCAGCCGTGGCATCGGGCGAGCCATCACCCTGGGGTTCGCTTCGCGCGGAGCGCAGGTCGTGGCCGTGGCTCGCTCCGCCGACGACCTCGACGAGACCAGTCGGCTGTCCGCGGACCTCGACGGCGCCGTGTTTCCCGTGGTCGCCGACCTCTGCAGCAGCGACGACGGGCCGGCGCAGATGGTCGCGCGTGCGGCTGAGCTGCTCGGCGGCATCGACGTGCTGGTCAACAACGCCGGCTACGACAACGAGCAGGGAGTCGACGACACCACGACGGAGGAGTGGGACAAGGTGATCGACCTCAACGTCCGGTCGCAGTTCCTCCTGTGCCGGGCGGCGTCCCCGTACCTCAAGGACGGCGGCGCGAAGGTCATCAACATCGCGTCGATCTTCGGTCACGTCGGCACCCGCGAGGAGATCGCCTACATCACCTCCAAGCACGCCGTGATGGGCATGACGAAGGCGCTGGCGCTGGAGTGGGCCCGCAAGGACGTCCAGGTCAACGCCCTCTGCCCGGGTTTCGTGGACACCGACATGATCGCCCGCGCAGTGAGCGACGACGCGACGGCGAAGTACCTGCGCCGCATGACACCACTGGGCCGCTGGGCCCAGCCTGAGGAGATGGTCGGCCCCGCCGTCTTCCTCGCGTCCGCCGCCTCCGACTTCATGACCGGCCAGGCCCTCATCATCGACGGCGGCTACACCGCTCAGTGAGGTCGCGCTTCCACGTTCGCGGCGGGGCGGTCGACGCCCGGCCATCTTCAGCCAAGGAGTAGCAAATGCGCATCATCATCATCGGCGGAGCGGGCGACATGGGACGTGTCGCCTGCGCCGCCACCGTTGAGGACTCGGCCATCACGTCACTGGTCATCGCCGACCGCGACGGCGACCGCGCCCGCGAACTCGCCGACCAGCTCGGACCGAAAGCAACCGGCGTCTGCCTCGACATCACCGACCGCGACGCCCTGCTCGCCGCGATCGGCGATGCGGATGTCGTCCTGAACACGGTGGGACCCTTCTACCTGTACGGTCGGCCGGTCCTCGAAGCCGCGCTCGAGGCAGGCAGGCACTACGTCGACATCGCCGACGACTGGGAGCCGACGATCCAGATGCTCGAGCTCGACGATGCGGCCCGCGCCAAGGACGTGACCGCGATCATCGGCATCGGCGCCTCGCCCGGCCTTTCCAATCTCCTCGCTGCCGTCGCCCACGACCAGCTCGACTCGGTCGAGAAGCTGTACACCGGGTGGCGCGGGGGCTCGGGCATCCCCAAGGCACCCGAGAATCGCGAGGATGTCGAGCCTGCCGCGGCGATCGACCACTGGATCCACAACCTTGCCGAGCCGATCCGCGTCTGGCGCGAGGGCGGGTTCCACGAGGCGGATGCGTTGGAGGAGCTCGTCATCGACTACCCCGACATCGGTGCAGGAACAGTGTGGACGTGTGGCCATCCCGAACCGATCACACTGCCGCGCTACTACCCGGAGATCGATGAGTCGCTGAACGTGATGTTCTCCCGCCCAGGTCTCATCGATGCCGCTCGCAAGGTCCGAGACCGCGTCCGCACCGGCGAACTCACGGTGCCCGAGGCAAGCAGGGAACTCATCATGAGCCCCGGTCGACGAGGCCCGGAGGCAGGCCCGGTCCCGGACTTCCCGGGTGTCTTCGCATACGCCGAAGGCACCAAGGGCGGTCGGCCAGCCCGGGTCGCCGTGTCGACCAACTACATGCCCGAAGGCGAGATGGGTGAGGCAACCTGCGTTCCCATGGCGATCGCGGTCGGCATGCTGGCCCGCGGTGAGATCAAGGCGACCGGCGTCCTCGGGCCCGAGGGCTGCATCGACCCGACCATCTTCTTCGAACGACTTGCCCCATTCGCGGGCGAGCGATCAGCGCTCGCCCCGCTCGACGTCCGCCTGGAGGTGGCCTGATGCCCGTGACCGACTACGTCAAGCCCGAGACGCTCTACCGGCCGCGGGGCTTCGTCCACGCGGCGGTCGCCACCGGCAGCAGGACCATCGAGGTCGGTGGCCAGATTGCCGTGGACACCAACGACGAACTACAACATCCCGGTGACTACGCGGGGCAGACCGAGCTCGCGCTGCGCAACGTCGTCCGCGCCGTCGAGGGCGCCGGCGCCCAGGTGGGCGACATCGCCAAGCTCGGGATCTACGTCGTCGACTACCGTCCCGAGATCAACGACGACGTCTTCGGGGGCTTCGGTGCAGCGGTCGCCGCCACCGGGTTGCGGGTCCCTGCCATGGTGGTCGTCGGCATCAGTGCACTCGCCTTCGAGGGTGCGCTGGTCGAGATCGACGCAACGGCGTACTGCTAGCACCGGCTTCCGCCGGACCGCCACCGACACGATGCCCGCCAGACCCCTGGGGTCCGGCGGGCATCGTGTGCTTCACCTCGAGGTCGACCGGTACCCCCATCACGGCGGCACCGACCAAGTGCGGGATCAGGTGACGAGCCCGAGCATGTGGGCACGACTCGCCGCCTCGGCCCGGTTCCTGACACCCAGCTTGCGGTACACGCCGCTGGCGTGCTGCTTGACGGTGTGGCGCGACAGGTTCAGACGCGCCGCCACCTCGGGATTGCTGAGTCCGGCCACCAGGTGACGCAGTACGTCGAGTTCCCGCCGGGAGAGATGGACGGCATCCGCTTTCGCCGCCCCCTTGGGAAAGGCACGTCCCCCCTCTGCGACCCGCCGCACGGCGGCGACGATGCCGGGGACGGGAAGCTGGGTCGGCAGGAACCCGACAGCACCCCGCGACTGAGCCAACGGCACCGGGACGGCGCCGTCGGCCGACATCAACACGATCTTCACGTACGGCATCTGCCCCTGGAGCAGGCGGCACAGGTCGGTCCACGGACGTCCCTGCACCGACGTGCTGAGCAGCACGATCTGCGGGTGGTGTCGCCGCGCGATGTCCCAGGCCGCTTGGACCGAACCCGCCCCGAGGCAGGAAGCGACCCACGGCTCGCAGCCCAGCACGGCGCGCAGGCCCGCCTGCGTGAGTTCGTGGTCGTCGACGACGAGCACCCGCTGCGGCCGGCATCGTTCCTCGACTGACTCAGGTCCCGAGGCCTTGGCTTCCAACGTGATCGACATCGTCGCCTCCATTAAATGAACGTTTAGCCAGTGCCCTCACGATAACTAAACGTTCATTCATCGACAAGGCCCCTCGCTCTTCCTTTTCGACGCCACCTCGGCGCGATCGGGCCGGCAGCGCGCACCGGCAGCCGAGACCGACACCGGAAACAACGCCCGACTGGGGGAGGGAGAGGGCCATCACCACCCCTAGAATCGCGGCATGAGCGCCCCCGTTGACGGCTCCACGTTGCCGAAGGATGACGCGGCCGACGTCAGCGCCCGCGAGCGAATCCTCTCGGCTGCCTTCACGTTGTTCCAGGAGTCCGGCTACGAGGGAACTGCGATGACCCGGATCGCCCGTGATGCCGGGATGACCCCAGCAGCGATCTACTGGCACTTCCCCTCCAAGCAGGACCTCCTCGCGGGAATGCTCAAGCGGATGTATGAGCGCTCCTACGCCGAGCTGCGGGCATCGGTGCGTTCGGACGGGACGGCCACGCAGCGCCTCTCCGACTACGTTCGTGCCTACATCCGCATCCAGCTCGAGGAACTTGGTGATCGTCGCAACCACAGTTACGCCACCTTGGCCTCCTCGCTCACCGAGGATGGACAGCGCGAACTCGGGCGCCTGAGCCGTCCCTACATCGAACTGCTCCGCGAGATCCTTCGCCAGGGCAGCGACCGTGGCGAGTTCGACGTCGAGGACGTGTCCACCACGTCCTATGCCATCGAGACCATGTGCGAGTACGTGTTCACGTGGTTCCGCACCGGCGGCCGCCTGACGGTCGACGAGGTGGGCGAGAAGCACCTCGAACTCGTGCTTCGCATGCTCTGCGCATCGCCGCCCGATCCTGAACACTCCTGACCCGAGAGCCGTGAGCGTCGTCGAGTAGCGATCCACGCCGTCACCGCCCCGAAGGCGCCCGCACCCGATCCGTCAGCGTTCGTGCCTGCGGCGACGTGGCCGCCGTCGTGCCAGCGTCTTGCTGCCGTTGATGGAGTCGTTGAACCGGTCCAACCCCCAGACGGCTCGCAGGACGAACGGCTTCAGCAGTCGTGACATCGACGACGGGTACTCCGAGACGTCAGACCAGATACCGGCGAGGTCCTCCGACATCTCGCCGTCGACGACATAGTCGGCGAGCTGGCTGGCCACGTATGGCACCTGGCACAGGCCGTGGCCGTTGCAGGCCATCGAGTAGTAGACGTTGTCGCCCACCTGACCTGCGATGGCCAGCCAGTCGGGGGTGATGCCGATCCACCCGCCCCAGGCCCGCTCGATGGCCACGTCGGACAGCGAGGGAAACCGGTCGGACAGGTCCTTTCCCATGTCCCGTACGACACCGGGATCGGGGACTCGGTCAGGGAGCGGGTAGGTCAGGCCGCGCTGCGCATGGCGGACCCCGCAAACAATGGTATTGCGCTCGGTGAGCCGGTAGTGGGTCATCAACTGGTGCTGAGTGATGATGCCGGACCGACTGGTCCACTCCAGCTCGGCGAGCCGCTCCGGATCGATGGGTTCCGACTCGATCTCGATGACGTACAGCGGCGTCGAGAGATGCTGGGGGGTGATGTCCCATTCGCCACCGTAGGCGTTGGTGGCGAGCACGACCTTGTTGGCGCGCACGGTGCCCTGTGCCGTCGTGAGCTCGACACCACTGCCCGTTCGCCGGACGTCGCTCACCCGCGACTGCTCGAAGACCGTGGCGGAGGAGGCGAGGAGCGCGCGGCGCACGCCCCGGGCGAGCTTGCCCGGGTTCAGCATCCCGCCGATGTTCTCTCGCATACCACCCACGAATCCGGCGGGGAGGCCGAGTTCCTCCCGGCTGCCGACGGTTCCTTGTCCACCGAAGGCGCGCAGGATCGCCGCCTGGGTGCGGACCCTGAGCATCATGATGGGTGAGACGGCGCCCCACACCAGGCCGTTCGCCACGTAGTCGCACTCGATGTCGTGCGTCTTCATGAGGTCTTCCACGTAGTGGCCTGCATTCTCGGCCAGTTTGACCATCACCGGCATCTTCTTCGGGGACTGGAGGCTGAGCATCCGCAGATCGCCCCCTGGCGCCCCGGCGATCTGACCGCCGTTGCGTGAGGCCGCGCCGTAGCCGCAGAACTCGGCCTCCAGCAGGACGACGTCTTGGTCGCGCTCGGCGAGGCGCAGCGCGGCTGCCATGCCCCCCATGCCGCCCCCGATGATCGCGATGTCACAGGTGAGGTCCCGGTGGAGCGCGGGCTGCAGGTCCTCCGGCCGGTCGATCCATCCGGTGAAGTTGGTGTACGTCGTGCCGTCGGTCTTCATGAGGTCGTCCCCACCGTTTCGGTTGAGGCGGCATCGGTCGCCACGTTGTGTTCGTGCATCGCGCGGTAGGCGTGGAAGTAGGCGATGCCCTGAGCTCCCCACGTCGCCAGTGCGGCGGTGTAGAAGATCGTGCGGTTCTCGTCGTCGAAGGAGAACGGGAAGAAGTCGTAGGTGATCGCGATGAAGCAGGCTGCGGCGGTGACCAACGCAGTCCAGACCGCCTGCTTGGCCGCGCCGATCCGCCACAGCCGCCACGCGAAGTAGGCCAGGAAGCACGTGGTGAGCAGGTTCATCACGACGTAGAAGACCGCGAGTCCAAGGTTCACGTCGGTGTCGCTGTGGAGGCCGCCCAGGACGATGCCGCCCGTCACGGCCAGCAGGGTGACACCGACCTCGACCGCCACTGGCGGTCGGTAGCGGTGGGTCACGGTCAGCAACCCCAGCACCAGGATCAGCGTGATGCCGAAGGAGCGCGAGAAGGCGTCCAGGGCGTACGCGATGTCGTAGAAGGGGCTGTTCTCGGAACCGCTGAGCAGGGACCAAAGCAGGAAGTTGGTTGCTGAGGTTCCCACCACCAGCCACTCGAGTGCCAAGAGGTGGTTGCGGTAGATCCGCAGGAACCTCAATCCGTAGTAGAAGCCGGCGAAGATCAGCAGGAGATCGGCCGCCAGGAAGAGTAGGTCCTTCATGGTCGTGGTCCTTCGGTCGTGGCCGCGCCCGGTGTGGCGGCCGTCTGGTTCTGATCGCCCCACGGTTGCGATCGAGTGACCTCTGCCACAACGACAACCTGCACCCACCTCGACCAAGGCAGGTGCAGGTTGTCGTTGTGACCGACGTCATGGGCTGTCGACAGTGGGAGGCAGCGGTCACCCACAACAGCGAGGAGTTGGCAGTCATGACGACTGAGAGGTCAGACGCAGTCGAGGAGTTCGACGTCGTCGTCATCGGAGCGGGGATCTCCGGGATCGGCGCAGCGACGTACTTCAGCCGGGAGCTGCCCGAGAAGACCCTCGTCGTGCTCGAGGGGCGTGACAACATCGGCGGCACGTGGGATCTCTTCCGCTACCCGGGCATCCGTTCCGACTCCGACCTCCACACCTTTGGCTACGAGTTCAAGCCGTGGCGCCACGAGAGCGCGATCGCCGATGCGCCGCTGATCCGGGAGTACCTGCAGGAGACGGTCGAGGAGAACGACCTGGATCGGCTCATCCGGTTCGGTCACCGTGTCGTGCGGTCGGAGTGGTCCTCGGCGGACTCGAGGTGGACCCTCAGCGTCGAGACCACTGACCCCAGCACGGGCTCGACCACCGTGAAGACGATCCGCGCCGGGTGGGTGTTCGCCGCGACCGGCTACTACCGGTACGACGAGGGCTACGCGCCCGATTTCCCGGGCCGCGATGACTTCGAGGGGACGGTGGTGCACCCCCAGCACTGGCCCGAAGACCTCGACTACACCGGCAAGCGAGTCGTCATCATCGGCAGCGGGGCGACCGCGGTCACCATGGTGCCCGCGATGCTCACCGGCGAGCACGCTGCCGAGCACGTGACGATGTTGCAGCGCACGCCGACGTACATCATGGCCATGCCGCGCGTGGACGGCCTCGCGCTCACGCTCACGAAACTGTTGGGCGAGAAGCGGGGCTACGCCGCCACCCGGTTCAAGAACATCTGGGTCGAGCGAGCCATCGTCAAGGGACTGCGACGCTTCCCCAGGGCGGGGCGTCGCTTCATCCGGCGCGAGAACCGCAAACGGCTCCCCCAGGGCTTCGACGTCGACAAGCACTTCAACCCGCCGTACGACCCGTGGGACCAGCGGTTGTGCCTCGCGCCCGACGGTGACTTCTTCGACGCCATCAAGGCCGGCGACGCCTCGATCGTCACCGACAGCATCGTGCGGTTCAGCGAACGCGGCATCGTGCTGGAGTCCGGCGAGGAGCTGGAGGCGGACATCATCGTCACCGCGACGGGGCTGAACATGCAGCTCTTCGGCGGCATGCCGATCGTGGTCGACGGCCGTGAGGTCGACATCTCCGAGTCCTTGGCCTACCGCGGGATGTTGCTGAGCGGGATCCCCAATTGGGCGATGGCGATCGGCTACACGACGTCGTCGTGGACGCTCAAGGTGAGCCTGATGTGCCGCTACTTCATCGACTTGGTCAAGCACATGGACGCGCACGGGCACGACTACGCCGTTCCAGTCCCACCGCCGGGCATGGAGCAACGGCCAGTGATGGATCTCCAGTCCGGCTACGCCAAGCGCGGTGCACCGTTCCTCCCGAAGCAGGGGCCCTCGTCGCCGTGGCGGATGGCGATGTCCTACCAGGAGGACGCCAAGGCGCTGCGCGGGTCCGTCGCCGATGAGCACCTGGAACTCGGCACCGCCCGCGCCGTCCCACGGGCCCCCCAGGAGCGGAGGCCGACGCATGCCTGAGCAGACCGACGCCTCGAGCGTCGACCAGTACACGACCCTCCCGACCGGGGTCACCATCTGCTTCCGCGACCACGGCACCCACGACGACCCGGTGATCCTCCTGATCGCCGGGCTGGGTGAGGACCAGACCTTCTGGGGTACGTCGTTCATCCGGTCATTGGTCTCTCGCGGCTACCGCGTGGTCACGATGGACAACCGCGACGTCGGCCAGTCCAGCTTCATGACGACGCCCCCGCCAGCGATCTGGCGGCAGGTTCTGGCCCGTCCCCGTGCCGATGCCTACACGTTGGCCGACATGGCCCGGGACTGCCTCGGGGTCCTCGACCACCTGGACATCGACCGGGCCCATCTGGTCGGCCGATCGATGGGCGGCATGATCGCCCAGACCGTCGCCGCCACGGAGCCCCGGCGCGTCTGCTCGCTGACGTCGATCTACTCGACCACCGGATCGACGCAGGTGGGCAAGCCCGCGAAATCGACCATCCGCCTCCTCGTTGTTGCTCCCGAGGCGAGGACGCGAACGGACGCGGTGCGTGCCCACCTGCGCATCACCCAGCACGTCGCAGGGACGGCGTACCCCATCGACGACGCGGCGGAAGCGGCGATCGCCGCGCGGGGCTGGGATCGCAGCGCGGGCGACCCGGCCGCAGGCGTGGCCCGGCAGATCCAGGCCATCCAGCGATCCGGGGACCGCACCACCCAGCTGAGCAGGATCACCGCCCCGACGCTGGTCATCAACGGCGATCGAGACCTGATGGTGCACCCCAGCGGCGGCGCCGCGACCGTGGCAGCGATCCGCTCCGCACAGCACGTCGTCATCCCCGGCATGGGGCACCACGTCCCCGAGGCCCTGGTCGACCCCCTCACCCACTACATCACCCACCACGCGGACCGGGTGAGCGAAGGAGCACACCATGTCGAGATCCCCTGAGAACGCCCCCGGGACCACCTCTGTCGACGTCGTGATCGTCGGTGCGGGCTTCGCGGGTCTCAGCGCTGCCGACCGGCTCACCAGTATGGGCGTCTCGGTCCTGATCCTGGAAGGTCGCGACCGCGTGGGCGGCCGTGTGCTGTCGGGCGAGGTGGCCGGCGTCAAGGTCGACCTCGGTGGGACGTGGGTCTCGCGGCGTCACACCGCGGTCCGCGACCTCGCCGAGAAGGTCGGTTGTACGACGGTCCCCCAGTTCGCCGAGGGCCGCAACACGTTGTGGTTCGCCGGCAAGCGGCGCACCTACAAGGGCAGCATTCCCAAGCTCTCCCCCGTTGCGCTGGTGAACATGGCTCGGGTGCAGATGGCCCTGGACAAGCTGGCGGCGACCATCGATGTAGACACCCCGTGGGAGTCCCCGCGCGCGGCCGAGTTCGATGCGGTTTCGCTCGACGAATGGCTCGATCGCAAACGCGCCCGGGCGAGCACGCGCGCGCTGATGACCGTGGTGTGCAAGGTGGAGTTCGGTTGCCAGCCCAGCGACGTCTCGCTGCTCCACGTCCTGCGCACCATCCGTGCCTTCGGCGGCGTCGACCACCTGCTCGACGTGGAGAACGGGATGCAGGAGGAGCGGTACGCCGAAACCACGCAGGAGATCGCCATCCGGCTCGCCGATCGGCTCGGCAATCGTGTCATCACCGGCGCTCCCGTCCGCCGGATCGCCCAGGACGGCGACGGCGTCACGATCCACACCGACTCGACACGGATCGAGGCCACGTGTGCGATCGTCACCACGGCCACCGAGCATCGAGCCCGCATCGAATTCGAGCCGGCACTATCGGAGCAGGCGCAAGGACTCACCCACACCTGGGGTCTGGGCAAACTGAGCAAGGCCTACGTCGCGTACCAGCGGCCCTTCTGGCGCGACGCGGGACTGTCGGGTGAGGGACTCACCGACACCGGGACCGTGTTCATCACCTTCGACGTCTCTCCCGACCCTGCCGGACCGGGCATCTTGATGGCCTTCTGCGACCCGCGCGTCTTCGACGGCCACGCCCCGGACGTCCGACGCGCCCAGGTCGTGCGACAACTGGCGGACCTGTACGGCCCCGAGGCCGCCGACCCCATCGACTACATCGACCACTGTTGGGGCACGGACTCGTTCGCTGCGGGTGGGCCCAACCCTGTCGTCGCGCCCTACGCATCGCTGAGGTACGCAAGCGCTTTGACCGAGCCCCACGGGCGCATTCATTGGGCCGGGACCGAGACGGCCGGCGAGTGGACCGGATCCATGAACGGGGCCGTCCTCACGGGTCAGCGGGCGGCCGAGCGGGTCGCCGAACTGCTCCGAGTCGAGGAGAAGGCCATGGCATAGGTCGACCGGGCCAAGGCAGACTGCGATCCCATGGAGCAACTGTGGCCCTCGCCCACCCCGGAGGCTGCCGACGTCATCCGGTCAGTGAGCGACAGCCTCCTCACCGAGGCGGACGCGTTCACTGAAGCGGTCACGCAACCCGCGCGCGACGCCCAGAACGACCCGGCCCTGACGTCGGATGCTTCGCTCGCCGCCGAGGACCGCCAGGTCAACCGCTCCGACCTGGTGCAGTGGCTCACCTCGAACATCCAGCATCCGGGGTGCCGGGTGGACCCCTACTTCGGTTCCCGGACGACCGCCTACTTCCGCGATCTGGCGTCGCGCGGCATCGAGCCGGACTTCGCCGGGGGATGGCGAGCGGGACTGGCGGTCGCGTGGCGCCGGTGGCTGGAGGAGTGCCTTCGCCAGTGCGACGATCCAGGACTCCTCGTGGAGGTCCTCGACATCGTCGCGCAATCCATGGCGCAGTACGCCATCGACTGGTTCGCCGCGCTGAGAGAGGCCAGCATCGCCGATGCCGTCAGCCATGCAGACGCCGATGCGATCGCAATGATCCAGCTGATCGCCAGCGGGGCTCCCGTCCCCAGGGATTACGCGGAGAGCCGCCTGAACTACCGGCTCGCGCGGTGGCACCAAGCCCTCGTCCTGTGGAGCCAGGATCCTGAGCACGTCGACGCCGTGGAAGAGGTCGTCGCTGCCGTGCGCGCCACGGAAGCAGGACGCAACGCGCTGGTGGCACGGGCCAGCGCCACCTCACGCTGGATGTGGCTGTCCGGCTCCGCCGCACCCGACCTTCACGAGGTCGAGAAGGTCGTGGCGAAGGCTGACGACGTCCAGGCGACCGCCGGCCGAGCCGGGCGGGGCCTCGAAGGGTTCAGGTCCAGTCACCAGGACGCCTTGGCAGCCCAAGCGATGCTCGTCCGACTGGGAGCAGACCGGCGATTCACGGCGTACGCCGACGTCGAGCTCATCGACACCCTCACCAAGGATCGCGCCAGCGCACGGCGTTTCGTCGTCAAGACACTCGGTCCGCTGGCTGAAGCGGACGCGCAGCTACGGGAGGCGCTGCTGACCTACGTGCAATGTGGGTTCAACACCACCAAGGCAGCAGCCCACCTCTACGCCCACCGCAACACCGTCGACCGCCGCGTCTCCCGCGCCAACGAACTCTCCGTGGTGAAGGTCGAGGACAACCCCACCCACGTCGCCGCCGCACTTCTGGTCATGGAGGTGGCGCCCGACATCGCTGCCTCTATCCACTCATAGGCGCCGCAGTCCACAACAGCGCCGTGCGCAACGGTGGAGCACACCGACGAGGTCGATCGAGATCGTGCCTAGTGTCGGGTTGGGGCATGGATTGTCGCGCCGTCAGGAACCTCAAGCGGTTGTAGCGAAGATTCCGCCGCATCTGGCTACGGTCCCCGAACCGCGGTGGCGCTCGAAGGATCGGCACGTTGACCCAAGGCCCAGGTTCGTGGGCTGCTGGCTCACGGCGTCGACGGCGCTACCGTCGTCATCGCGATCTGTTGTCGACGGCCCGTGGTCGTCGTCGTGTTCTGCTCGCCGCCAGGCGCAACCGGACGCTGCGGGGAACGGGACCGCCATACTGATGAGGCTCGCTGGCGCTCGCCGCGTTGCGTCGCGTGTCGGGTCGATGCGTCGTGTCGTCGCCGTGTTCGCTGTGCCCTCGATGTGCGTCCCGGTTGTTCGCCTTTTCGCCTTCGCGTCCCGTGCGTTGTGGCTTGAGAAATGGCGTGGCGCTCGGTCGGATTCCCTCCTTTCTTTCGTGCCGTTCGCAGGGGGGCAGCCCGAAGGGCTGTTGTGTCGGGGTGGTTTGGACCCCTCTCACTGGGGATATTGGGGGTAGTTGACCTTCGTGTGAAAAAACAACACCAGTGCATATCCACACCCGAGTCGGCGCCGTACGGCCGGACCGAGCGCTGACTTCAGGCGCGAATCACACATCGATTTCGTCGCACACCGGCCGCGCTGAGGGCATGCAGCCGCGAGACTTCTCAACGGCACAACCGTTCCTCGCGTCGCGATCACGAGGGTCGCAACATCGGCAGAACGGTCGCTTCTCTCCGTCGAGGCGCTCGCCTCCGGGCCGCGTCCCACCCCGCCACGGAATCATGCCGCCGCCTTCGTCCGGCTGCCGATTCTGAACGGGGTTCGCCCCTCGATCTGAGCCAAGCACCGGTCCGCTCGGGCAGCACTGGTCCGACCTCAACCGTCCGAACGTCCACCGCAGTTCTTCGTCGCTGAATCAACAGTTCGGGGTGCACGACACCCACGAGATTCCCGGCGGCGAGCCGTCGCCACGGCACGTCTTCGTCTGGGCGTTGGTCGCCGTGAGTGGCTGTGCGGCCGCGTCGCCGGAGCCGCTTGCGACACCCCGCGTCACCGTCCGTGACGAGGCGCCCGCCACGTCATTGACCCGCGTCGCGCCGGCTCCTCAGCGCCTCTGGTTCCGCGAGCCGAACAGGCCGCATGCGCCCTTGGCGTGTCTCTGGTTCGGGCTGAACCGCCGACCCGTCGTCGCCTCCGCATGTGAAGGGGCATGGAGATTTCCCACGCTTCCCATGCCCCTGCCAACACCACCGAGAGCCACACCGGTCCGCGGCACTTGACCGCCCATCCAGGCGGACGCCCCTCCGGGCGCGAGCCACGGTCCGCACGGACCGACCCTCCCACCCCCGAGACCGGAGACGGTGTCACCGCCAGCCAGTGTCCCGAGGAACCCCTCATCGGGCTGCGGGTCCTCTCGGTGTGGCTCGGTGTCAGCGAGAGCACGGTGCGCAAGTGGGCAGCCCGCGGCCCCGGCACCGGGCTGTTGCCGACCATGATCCGCGTCAACGGCCAGCTCCGGTTCCGCCCCGAGGACGTACGCAGCTACCTGCGTGAGAAGGAACTGCGATGACCACCTGGGGCGTCTACGGCCTCCAGGGCCGCACCAGCGCCGGACACACGGTCGCAGCGAACGACAAGGCCGCGACCCGATGGTTCCTGCGGTGGCGCGTGAACGGCGTAGCCAAGAAGCGCACCTTCACCGCCAAGGGCTACGCCCGAACCTTCCACGACCAGCTCCGCCGGGCCCAGCTCATGGGCTGGGACGCCGACGAACGCGGCTGGCCCATCGACCCCACCGGCGCGCCCACCGACAGTGCCGACAGCGCGCACGCCGCAACCGGTCGGTCGCCGTCGGCCGGCCGCACGGGTGGGTTGAGCTTCGCGGCCTACTGCGAGCAGGTGTGGTGGCCCATCATGGCGCCCACCTTCGGGGACAAGAACATGCTCGGGCACCGCAACAACATGCGCACGGCCTGCGACCTGCTGGTCTACCCCGAAACCGACCCCCGCTGCGACCGCCGGTCCGGCGCCCGGCCCGGGGACTCCATCCTGCTCGCCGACCTCACCCCCGACGACCTGCGCCGTGCCGTCATCGCACGCCGCTCCATCAACCGCCGTACCGCCGCGGCCAACCAGCGCCACCTCACCGACGCGCTCGCGGCCGGCGCCCACGACATCACCCTTCCGGTCGAGCAGGCATCCCCGGCCACCGTGCGCGCCTTCTACGTCACCCTTGCCATGATCATCAAGGCCGCCGCCTCCAGCGGCCACACCCACCGCGATCCACTCGCCGGCGTCGCTGCCCTCGCCCCCGCCGCACGCGCCAAGCGCGCCACCAGCCGGCTGCTGCCCTCGATCGAGGACATCTTCGACCTCGCCGACGCCATCGCCACCCTCGGGCCCATCGTCGACGGGCGCCCGACCGGTGACCGGTACCGCAGCCTCATCCTCGCCGCCGGCACCCTCGGCCCACGCCCCGGCGAACTCGTCGCCCACCGCCCCGACTGGATCACCTTCGACACCCCCACCCTGGTCACCTTCGCCGAGACCGAAGCCAGCGTCTACGACACCGAGACCAACCTCGCCGGCCGCCGCAACCGACCACCCAAGCACCGCGAAGAAGGCGAGACCCGCACCGTCCCGGCCATCCCCGCCGTCGCGGACGCGCTGCGCGAGCATCTCGAGCGCGGCTACCACTCCCCCGAACGCACCTGGCTCAGCCCCACCGGCCGCGGCCACCTCGACTGGGGCAACCTCAAGCACGTCTACTGGCGCCCGGCCTGCGAGAAGGTGTTCGCCGGCACTCCCAAGCACGAGTTGGCTGCGATGGCCCCCAAGACGCTTCGCAAGGCCGCGGTGACCTGGTGGCTCGAGAAAGGCATTCCCACCTACCTCGCCGCCGAATGGGCCGGCCACAGCATCAACGTCGCCCGCGACTACTACGCCGGCCGCTCAGCCACCACCTACACCAACGAAGTCGGGCTACTCAGCGCCCACACCGACGGCCGCTGACCACCATGACGCGCGCCAAGGGGGGCACATCGGCCACTATGGCGCGGGGATAAGCCGCCAAGGTGGATCTGCGCGTGAGGCCTCTCACCCGAGGATGCTCAGGCCCGCGCCTACTAGCGTGAGGAGGAGACCCCGGACCTCCCACTTCATCGCTGTGGTCGCGGCGTGACGGCTCTCCTCGTGTCTGTTGGCCACCAACTTATCTAGGTCGCTGATCTGACCCGTCAGCCGCTGTTCAAGCTCGCGGACTCGAGCGTCATGCTCCGTGCGGGTCTCGTGGAAGTCATCACGGAGCTGGTCGAGGTTCCGCTCCAGTTTGTCGGCCCGTACGGCTATGTCGTCGCCGGGCTGGATCGGACTCCAGACCGAGAGCTTTGCCGACATGGCTGAGGAGATCTCGATCGCCGCGTTGAGGTTGATCGTGTTGGCCTTTCCACGGCCCAGCCTTCGCCGTGCCCACCCGCGAGCCCGCCGCCACCGAGCCATGAGGCTCGGCTCCAGATCGGCCAGCGACACTCCACTGTGCTGCCCGAAGTACGCAACAAGCGTGACCAGGATGCCGAGGATCGTAATCGCATTGCCGACCTGTTGCATGCGAACAGTGTGCACGGGAGAACGGCTTGGGGCGCAGCTCCTGCGGTGTTACGGAGCACTCGAGGTCCCACCCACACCCGTGGCCGAAACGCCGAAATTTCGGCAGGACGTCGAAGGCTCACGCGAATACTGGGCGGATCGTTCCGCGCCGTTCCCCGATGAGCCCAGATGCCTCGCGATAACTTGGGGCGTGTCGAACAAGACGTGGATCTACACACCAAGTCCTGAGAATGACGCGCGCACCTTGCTCGGAACCGAGGGACACCGCCCGCTGGTTTGCATCGGGATCAACCCCTCCACTGCCGCGCCCGAATCGTTGGACCGAACGGTCACAACCGTCGAACGTGTCGCCGCGTACGGCGACTACGACAGCTTCATGATGCTCAACGTCTACCCTCAACGTGCGACCGACCCCGAAGACATCCATCCGGCCATGGACCCCCAACTCCATCAGTGGAACCTGCGCTCGATCGCGGCTTTTGTGGCTGGACGTGACCTGCCAGTGTGGGCGGCCTGGGGCACTCTCATCCGCAAGCGGCAGTACCTAGCTGGCCTGCTCAGCGAGATCGTCGCGCTGCCCGAGCTTTCGAACTGCACGTGGTGGAGCCGCGGTGCACGAACCATGGACGGGCATCCGCACCACCCTCTCTACGTTCGACACGATGCTCCGCTCGATCCATTCGACGTAGGCACCTACCTCGGATCCCTCTAGCAACGATTCCCGCGTGAGCTGCCTAGATAACCCGCGTCACACCGCCGCTAGTGACCACCACTCCAACAGTCGCGAAACGGCTGAGTCCCAAAGTCTCGAGGATCCTGCGGCAGTTGCGCACCTCGGCGCTGTTACAGCACAAAGGCATGCATGACCCTGCGGCCGGTGGCGGTGCTCCATAGGGTCGGGCCATGCTTTCGACCTGCGAGTTCGCCAGTCTGGTCTTGCTGAGCGGGTTCGCGTTGTTCCTTGCGTTCAAGAAGCCCAGCGCGTTCATGAGTCTCGGCAGGATCGCGCTACAGGCGATGAAGCCGCCGATCTCCACAGTCATCGTGTCCTTCTGGGCATACACCCTGTTCTTCGTCTGGCTGGCCTCGCGAGTGGGGCTCTGGGAGGAAGACCTATGGAAAGAGACGGTGCTCTTCCTAGTGATCGGCGCCTTCGCCACGGTCTCTAAGTCCCTCAGCGCGGACGACGACCCGCACTACTTCCGCACCGCGATGAAGCAGACCTTTGCGCTCACGCTCTTGATCGAATTCGTGTTCGGCATCGTCAGCTTTCCGCTGTGGATCGAACTCGTGATCCAGCCCACCATGGCTCTGGCGATCGGCGTACAGATCGTAGCTCAACGACGAGAGGGGGCGGAGCAAGTCGCGTCGTGCCTCGAGACCCTTCTCGCACTGACTGGCTTCGCGTTCTTGGCCGCAACCCTAGTGGTGATCTGGCAGGAACGATCCGAGATCGACTGGACGACTCAGGGTCTGGTGTTGGCCTTGCTGGTCTGGCTGCCGCTGGTGAACCTGCCTTATGTCTATGTGCTCTCGTGGGGGCTGAACTATGGCCGATTCCTAAGCCTCATTCGCGTGCAGCGTGACACCACACGAATCCCTTGGCATGCAAGACCTGCCATCGTGTTCGGCTTCAGGTGGGACCTGTACGCGCTAGGACAAGCACGCGGACGTGTCGCGGGTGAGATCGCTTGGTCGGAGTCTTTCGGACAGTCATACGGCGCGGTTAGGCGGTTCAGTAGCGCACTGCCGCGCACGAAGAGCGACGGCTAGGGTCCACGCGGGGAGACCTGCGCGGCAGCCCTTCTCGCTGCTGCTTCTTCACGTCCTGTCGCGGCTGCAGAGGTAGCACTCGTCCCGCGTGGCCACGGGCCACGTCATCGCACCGCCTAACCAGGTCGCTTCATACCGCCGCCTGTCATCGCGGCGGGCAGATCTGCCGATGAGCGATCACCTGTGGCTAGCTAGCCCGGCGAGATGAGCGAAGCGGGGCTCATCTGTCGGAACCACGCAGCGCAGTCTGATCCTCCACGGGCTGGGTGACGATGCTCTCTTGCGACGAGCCGACCTCCCAACTGTTCAATCCACTCAGTTACGCGCTCCGTCTCACCTGCGTATGCCTCTGGCTCGCCGAAGTCTCCAAGCTCCGCTTGGCGCCGGAAAATCGCGGCGAACAGGTCTGCGAGTTGCACGAGGCCGATGTGATGCGACTTGACCACGAAGGGAGTGTCGACGATCTGGTCCATTCGCAAGGAGCGCGCAGGCCGACCGTAGAAGTCGTCCGTCCACTCCGGTGGGTCATACATAAGATCCACGAAGTTTGAAGCCTCGACCTTGTTGTCGTCGAAGACAAGGACGGTGTTGCCCTTGTTTCGCTTCTTTGGTTGGTGCGCCCGCTGAAGCTGCAGCGCCAAGTGCAGCGCGCCAGCCTTCCAAGGTGTGCCAATCTCCGCGGGTGCCATGCAGTCGGCCGCGAACTTCTCGTTGTCGATCGCCGCGAGTGCGAGGGTGTGCCTTCGATCGTTAAGCCAACCGCAGATGTTGGTCACCACGTTGGCGCGCGTCTCGCCGGGAACACGACGCCACACGCCCTTGCCTCGCATCAGATCTCGCGCCTTCAACTCTGACATCGGAGGGTCCGTAACGGATGAGAGGCTCGTCAGGATCTCAGCGAGGTCAACTCGGCTCTTGGTTGCTCGAACCTCGTTGACCACGATGCCCACGAGAACGGTCACGGGCGAGGTTCCGTCTATCCCCGTCTCGTCGATATAGGCGAAGTACACGCGATCCAGTTTGCACTCCGGGTTCCCCTCACTGATCGCATTTCGTGGGACTTGGCCGCTGCTTCAGGCGCGCGCCCCCGCCGCGAGGTGCGCTCGGCGACATGGCTCATACCGCCGCGATTGATCCGCTGGCGTGATCTAGCCCACGCACTCACCCAGCCGCAAAGCGCCTACCGACCATCGCCCTCTGGGGGCCGGGAACGGGGCCAAGGGAACTCACCATCGGCCCTCATTGGTGGCCTCCAGCCGAGGTGGCCGCGCGCGAAGTGTGCCCAGAGTGTGCCCGCAGGCCGGATCGGGGCCCCAGACGAACTCGCACCGGCTATGCCCGCACGTCGCGGGAAAACAACGAAACCGCAGGTCAGCGGGCTGATCCTGCGGCTTCGTCGGTCTGCGCGCCTGTAGGGATTCGAACCCCAAACCTTCTGATCCGTAGTCAGATGCTCTATCCGTTGAGCTACAGGCGCCCGTCGCCGTGGCGACCGGTCGAGGATAGCCGAGACGACACCGTGGTGCCGAATCGGGCCCTCACCGCAGCGACCCCCGGCGAGTCGGACTCGCCGAGGGCCGTGCGATCTGCGGAGGCGGCGGGATTTGAACCCGCGAGAGGGGATTACCCTCAACCCGCTTAGCAGGCGGGCGCCATAAACCAGACTAGGCGACGCCTCCAGCGCGCTTCAGGCTACAAGGCCGCTGCGTCGAGCCCCGAATCCGGGCCCACTCCCCCGTCGCACTGATCGAGGACGGGACCGGAGTTCAGCGCCGCGAGCGGCTCAGGTGGGACCGTACGTCGCGGGCGAAGTCGTCCTTGTCCGCCGCCAGCAGCGCGACCGGGATGGTCGTCGTACGGCCGTCCTTGAGCCGCAGCGTCACGCACTCGATGCCGTGCGGCGTCGTCGGGACCGCGTCCTCGACCTCGGCCCAGCGGGCCTCGGCGACACCGACGCCACGCACCATGCGGACCCGATAGCCGTCGGCGGTCAGTCGTACGACGACCACCCGGCTCCGCAGCCACCACGACATGCCGATGAGCCCCAGCAGGCCGATCACCAGCACCAGGACGAGCAGGTCCAGGTTGAGCTCGGCGGCGTACGCGATCGCGGTCGCGGCGAGAACCACGACGGCGAAGACCACCAGGTAGGCGCCGACGAAACGGGCGACCACGGCAGGGGCGAGGCGGTGGTGGGTGGCCGAGGCGGTGTCCATGGCACCGATTGAACACAAGGCGGGGGCGACCGGGCAAAGCGTGGGCGGTGCCGGCTCCTACACTGGCGGTGTCCCGTCGCGGACGGGACGAGGAGGGGTGCCGGAGTGGCCTATCGGAACCGCCTTGAAAGCGGTCGTGGGGAGACCCACCGCGGGTTCGAATCCCGCCCCCTCTGCCACGAGCGAGCGGGTTGACGGCCGCGTCGGGCCGGGGATCAGCCCTCGATCTCGACGAGGACGTCGCCCTCCTGGACGACGTCGCCGGCGGAGACCTTGATCGCCCGCACGGCGCCGGCGACCTCGGTGAGCACCGGGATCTCCATCTTCATCGACTCCAGCAGCACCACGCTGTCACCCGGCTCGACGCGGGCGCCCTCGGCGACCTCGACCTCGATGACGTTGGCGACCATCTCGGCGGCGATCTGCGTGATGCGGGTGCGGGCCATGGGTCGAACCTAGCCATTACCGCCGGGTACCCGAAGTCGCGGCGTGGCGGCGTACGCCGTGGGGCCGGTGGGCCTTCCCGAGCGTCGGGAACCGCCCACTCGACCGCAAGGAAGTGAGCACTCGCCGGCCAAGAAGTGAGCACTCAACCGGGGGAAGTGAGCACTCGACGGCTACAGGAGCGGAGCGGTGCGGGCGGGCTCGGGGCGGACGGCGGCGTCGCGCTCGGCCTCCCGGCTGCGCTTGCCGCGGGAGCCGGTCAGGGCCAGGTCGAGGCGGATCAGCAGGAAGCCGATGACCAGGCCGACGACCAGGCCGTAGACGACCGACAGGCCGGCCTCCTGCAGGGCCGTGGAGGGGTTCGCGAGCACGGTGGCGACCGAGACCGTGCCGGCCACACCGAAGGCGCACACCCACCAGCCCTGCCGGCGGCGGGCCCGCATGTGGACGCCGTAGGCCAGCGCCGGGAACCCGAGTGCGGCCGCCATCGGCCGCGGGAAGGCACCGAGCTCCTCGCGGCTCCAGCTGACCCAGGACAGCAGCGTGTCCACGACCATCGTCGTGGAGTAGGTGCGCAGCAGCTCGGCGTAGAGCAGCCCGACGGCGAGCACCGCGGCGCCCACGATCACGATGATCAGGCCGCGCCGACCGAGGCCGTGCAGGCCGGCCCCGAGGCGGCTGACGAGGATGAAGATGCCGACCAGCGCGAGCCCGGCGGCGCCGTACTCGAAGCGCGCGACACGGATCGTGGGCTCCAGCCCGACCACGGCCAGGGCGCCGATGGCGGAGATGACCAACGCGATGACGCACTCGCGGACGGCGCCGAGGAAGCCCTTTGTCGGCACGGTCACCATCACCGCGAAGACGGCGGACACCGCGGCGATCAGCACCGCGCCCCCGGTGCGCAGCTGGTCCGGCCCGACCCAGGCGGCGGACGCCGCCATCGCACAGGCCAGGGCCCCGAACACGATCGGCCGGCCCCCGGTGCGGCTGGCGAGCCCCCAGGTGAAGGTCGTCGCCACGCCGACGGATCCCGCGGCGCCGAGCCAGTCGGGGCCCACCGGCACCATCGCCGCGACCATCGCCGCGGCCGCGGCCGCCGTCACCAGCAGCCACAGGGTCACGGCAGCGGCCCGTCGGGCCTTCGACCGATCCACCGCGCTGAACACGGCGGGAAGCCTACAAGCGGCGGTTCGCGAGCGAGGGGTTGGTACGACGCGCCTCGTCCAGCACCTCGCGCTCGGCGCGCGCGGTGATCACCAGCGGGTCGTCGGGGTCGCCGGGGCCGACCTCGGCCACGACGTCGCCGAAGGGGTCGACGACCATCGAGTGGCCGCAGTAGCGCGGTGCGGTCTGGCCCACGGCGGCGACGTAGACGGTGTTCTCGATGGCCCGTGCGGCGAGCAGCGTGCTCCAGTGGTCGACCTTGCGCGGCCCGGCCACCCAGGCGGCCGGCACGACCAGCAGCTCCGCGCCGCGGTCGACCAGCGCCCGCGCCAGCTCGGGGAACCGGAGGTCGTAGCAGGTGAGGAACCCGACCTGCCAGCCGCCGATCTCGGCAAGCACGGGCTCCTCCGGACCGGGCATGAGCCGGTCGGACTCCTTGTAGCCGAAGGAGTCGTAAAGGTGGATCTTGCGGTAGGCGGTCTCGACGGCGCCGCGCACCACGAGCGTGTTGTAGGGCCGCTCGGGGTCCTCGCTCTGCTCGAACATGCCCGCGACCACGGTCGTGCCGCGGTCGGCGGCGACCCGGGCGACCTCGGTGGCGAACGGGCCGTCCAGCGGCTCGGCGTACGGACCGACGTCCGAGCCCGGCTCGCCGAAGTCCCGGGCGAAGGCCTCGGGGAACACGACGAGGTCGGCGTCGGTCGGGGTGAGCCGGTCCAGGGCGGCTCGGTTCGACTCGGGGTCCAGGTCGGACGCCGCCTGGACCAGGGCGATCTCCAGCGCTTCACTCACGGCCCCCAGTGTGTCGAACCAGCGGTCACTTGGACAGCCCCGGGTCGACGGTGCGTCGTGACAGACTCGCCACGATGAGTCTGGACAGCTTCGCCGCGATCGTGCTCGCGGGTGGTCGCGGCAGCCGCCTCGGCGGCGCCGACAAGGCCTCGATCGAGGTCGACGGCCGCACGCTGCTCGCCCACGCCCTGGAGGCGGTGGTGGACGCCGCCGAGGTGGTCGTGGTCGGCACCCAGGTGCCCACCGACCGGCCGGTGACGTTCGTCCGCGAGGACCCGGCGTACGGCGGCCCCGTGGCGGGCCTGCTGACCGGCCGGGACGCGCTGTTCGGCAGCTTCGCGACGGTGGCGGTGCTGGCGGTGGACATGCCGCGGGTGACCACGACGACGATCCGCCGGCTCCGGGATGCGGCCGAGGGCCGTGACGGCGCCGCCCTGACCGACCCCGGCGGCCACCGACAGCTGGCCCTGGTGCTGCGCACCGCGGGACTCGACGCCGCCCGCCCCCCGCTGGAGGAGCAGCACGGCGCCTCGCTGCACTCGCTGCTGGCGCCCCTGGACCTCGCGGCCGTCCCCGCACACGACCGGGAGCACCGCGACGTGGACTCGTGGACCGACCTGCGCGACCTGGCCGACCCCGGCCCGGAGTGAGGCGTCCCGCCCCGACCGACAGGTCCTAGGGTGAGGGACATGCAGGCTGTCACCGTGACCGAGCCCGGCGGGGCCGACGCCCTCGCCCTGACCGAACTCCCCGACCCCGAGCCCGGCCCCGGCGAGGTCGTCCTCGACGTCGCCGCGACCGCGATCAACCGTGCGGACCTGCTGCAGCGCCAGGGCCTCTACCCACCGCCGCCGGGCGCCTCGGAGGTGCTCGGCCTGGAGTGCAGCGGCACCGTCGCCGCGCTCGGCGAGGGCGTGACCGACTGGCAGGTCGGTGACGAGGTGTGCGCACTGCTGGCCGGCGGCGGGTACGCCGCCAAGGTGGCCGTGCCGGCCGGCCAGCTGATGCCGGTGCCCGAGGGCGTCGACCTCGTCACCGCGGCGGCGCTGCCCGAGGTGGCGTGCACGGTGTGGTCCAACGTCTTCATGGTCGCCGGGCTGCGTGAGGGCGAGACGCTGCTGGTGCACGGTGGCGCCGGCGGCATCGGCACCTTCGCGATCCAGCTCGCGAGCCGGTTCGGCGCCCGGGTCTTCACCACCGCCGGTACGCCGGAGAAGCGCGCCACGTGCGAGCGGCTCGGTGCCGAGCGGGCGATCGACTACCACGAGGAGGACTTCGTGGAGGTGGTCCGCGAGGCCGCCGGCGGGGCCGACGTGGTGTTGGACAACATGGGCGCGAAGTACCTCGACCGCAACGTCAGCGTGCTCGCCGAGCAGGGCCGGCTGGTCATCATCGGCATGCAGGGCGGCATCAAGGGCGAGCTCAACATCGCCAAGCTGCTCGGCAAGCGCGGCGCGGTGATCGCGACCGCGCTGCGTTCGCGCGGCGAGGCCGACAAGGCCGCCATCTGCGCCTCGGTGGTGGAGCACGTCTGGCCGCTGGTCGCCGACGAGGCGGTGAAGCCGACGGTGCATGCGACGTACCCCCTTGCGCTGGCCGCCGACGCGCACCGGGTGCTGGAGGAGAGCAGCCACACCGGCAAGGTGCTGCTGACCCCCGGAGGAGACTGACCCCGGTCGGGCGGCACCACCGCTGAACTAGAGTCGGAGGCATGACTGACTCGACCGAGAACGGCTCGCCCGAGGCCTCCGGCAAGCCCCAGGGCGACCCGATCATGGTGATCGGGCCCGACGGCCAGCCGATGGCGGCGCAGGAGGACGAGCACAACTCCATCACCGACCTGGTCGAGCAGCCGGCGAAGGTGATGCGCATCGGCAGCATGATCCGCCAGCTCCTGGAGGAGGTGAAGGCGGCGCCGTTGGACGAGGCGAGCCGCAACCGGCTGGCCGAGATCCACCGCTCCTCCATCGCCGAGCTCGAGCACGGCCTCGCACCGGAGCTGGTGGAGGAGCTGGACCGGCTCTCCCTGCCCTTCACCGAGGAGGGCACTCCCTCCGAGAGCGAGCTGCGCATCGCGCAGGCCCAGCTGGTGGGGTGGCTCGAGGGCCTCTTCCACGGCATCCAGACCGCGATCTACGCCCAGCAGATGGCGGCGCGGGCCCAGTTCGAGCAGATCCGCCGCGCGCTGCCGGCCGGTGCCCAGCCCGGGCAGCAGGGCCAGGGCCAGCAGCCCGACGAGTCCGGCCGCCCCGAGCACGGCAGCGGCGGGATGTACCTGTAGCGAGCCGGTCCCTCAACGGGCCCGGCGGGCCCCCACGGCCACGACGAGCACCAGGGCCAGCAGCCCGACCAAGCTGACCAACGCCCCCGGCAGCGCCAGCCGCTTCAACGACGGCGCGTCCGAGACACCGGCCGAGGGCTCCTCGAGCGCGACGTCGCGGGCCGACTCCGCCTCCTCGGCGACCAGCTGGTCCAGCAGTGCGGCACGGGAGTCCGGCAGCCGCTGCTGCAGCGTCGTGGTGCCGCTGCACCGGTCGACGACCTGGCTGCCGTCGGAGCGGTCGTTGGCGAAGAACAGGTGCCGGGTGCCGCCGGCCATCCGTCCGTGCCCGTCGTCGGAACGGGGGAAGGTGACCACGGTGGTCGGCTCCTCGGTCTCCAGGTCGCCCGCGTAGACGGTGACGACCCGCACCTTGTGCTGGAACTCGGCCGTGCCGTTGGTCTGCACCTTCGCCACCGACTGCACCCGCCCCTCGAAGACGGTGTCGGCCGCGTCGAGCTTGGCGCGGACCTCCTTGGCGTTGTCGATGTCGAAGGGCTCGCACGCCTGCGGCGCCGTCGACGCGTACGCCGCCTGGGGGATCGCCGCCACCGGGGCGAGCGCCAGCAGGCCGGCCAGTGCCAGCGAGAGGATCCGCAGCATCACGCCATCATCCCACCACGTGGGGGCAAGGCGGTGCGTCGCGGACCCGCTGCGATCTCGCTCACCCCGCGACGTGGCGGTGTTCGCGCTGTTGGGTCCCGGGCTGCTCGAGCCGGGCGATCGCAGCGGTGCCGAGCCCGATCAGGGCCATCCCGGCCGCACCACCGGGGCTGAAGATGTGGTCGACGTGGACCAGCCACGCCCCCGGCAGGAGCAGCAGGGCCAGTGCGCCCGGGCCGCCGTGGCGGCGTACGGCGTCGACGAGGAGCACCACCGCGACCAGCAGCAGTGCCCAGGAGCCGACCTCCCCGAGCGGGGTGCCGATCCGGAAGAGCAGCCGCACCTCGTCGGGCCGCGGCACGCCCGCACCGAGCTCGTTGGTGACGTAGCCCGCTGCGATGCCGCTGATGACGTCGAGCGCGGTGTAGAAGGTGGCGTAGACGTAGGCGCCGAGCCGGACCACCCATGCGAGCGGGTCGGTGCGGCCCCGGACCAGCATGGCGAGCGCCACGCCGACCAGCGGGAAGACCGCCAGCCCCGCCACGTGCAGCCAGAACCACGTCGGGGCCGAGGACGGGTTCAGCGAGTGCGGATGGAACAGGCCGGCCGCGGCCAGCGCCAGGCCCGGACCGGCGTACGCCGCCACTCGGGCGATCGCTCGGGAGTCCATGTGATGGATGGTAGGGGCGGTGCGGTCAGTCGCCCGGCGAGCGGAACCACCGGTCGAGCTCGGTGGCGGCACCGTCGTCGTCGACGGTGCCGGTGACCGCGTCGGCGATGCCCTGCACCTCGGCCACCGCCTGCCCCATCGCCACGCCGCGACCGGCCCACTGCAGCATCTCGATGTCGTTGCGGCCGTCACCGATGGCGAGCACGTCCGCGGGGTCCACGCCGAGCTCGGTGGCGACGTGGGCGAGGCCGGAGGCCTTCGAGACGCCCTGGGGAGAGAGGTCCATCCAGGCGGTCCAGCCGATGAAGTAGTCGGTGCCGTGCAGCCCGAGCTTGCGGCCCAGCTCCACGAACTCCTCCACCGTCGCGTCCGGGTCGCGGATGATCACGCGGCTGACCGGGTCGGCGACCATCTCGGCCACGTCGGTGAGGATGAACTCGCCGTTGAGCTCCCCGGCCGGGAACGGCCGGTTGACCCGGTAGCCGACGCCACGCTCCTCGACCGCCACCAACGCGTTGGGGTGGTGCTCCAGGACGGCGGGCACGGCCCGGGAGGCGTCGAAGGTCTCCTCGTGGACGACCTCCATCGGCGGGTAGCGGAAGACCACCGCACCGTTGGAGGCCACCACCCAGACGCGGTCCGCCGTACGCCGTTCCAGGCTGAGCAGGTCGGCGATCGCGGTCATGCCCAGCGGCGAGCGGCCGCTGGCGAGTACGACGTGGGCGCCGGCCTCGATCACCCGGCCGACGGCGGCGTAGACCAGCGGGGTGACCTCGTTGCTGCTCGCGCCGGTGCCGTGGTGCCACTTCAGCAGCGTGCCGTCGATGTCGAGCGCGACCAGCTTGGGCTGCCAGCCGGAGTCGACGGCGTCGGTCGAGCCGTCGGCGTTGGTCGAGCCTGTCGAGACCACCTCAACCACCGACCGGTTCGATCACCTCGCGCCCACCCAGGTGGGGCTGCAGCGCCGCGGGGACGCGGACCGACCCGTCGGCCTGCTGGTGGGTCTCCAGGATCGCCACGATGGTGCGCGGGATCGCGCACAGCGTGCCGTTGAGGGTGGCGGTGGGGACGTTGCCGTCCTCGCCGCGGACGCGGATGTCGAGGCGTCGCGACTGGAAGTCGGTGCAGTTCGACGTCGAGGTCAGCTCGCGGTAGCGCTGCTGGGTCGGGATCCACGCCTCGCAGTCGAACTTGCGCTGCGCGGAGAGGCCCAGGTCGCCGGCCGCGGTGTCGATGACCCGGTAGGCCAGCTCCAGCTTGTCGAGGAACTCCTTCTCCCACGCCAGCAGCCGCTGGTGCTCGGCCTCGGCCTGGTCCAGCGTGGTGTGGACGAACATCTCGACCTTGTCGAACCAGTGGACGCGGATGATGCCGCGGGTGTCCTTGCCGTGCGAGCCGGCCTCCTTGCGGAAGCAGGGGCTGAAGGCGGCGTACCGCCGGGGCAGGTCGGCGGCGTCGAAGATCTCGTCGGCGTGGTAGGCCGCCATCGGCACCTCGGAGGTGCCGACGAGGTACATGTCCTGGCCCTCGATGCGGTAGACGTCGTCGGCGGCCTGGCCCAAGAAGCCGGTGGCCCCCATGGCGCGGGGGTTGACCATCGAGGGCGGGATCACCTGGGTGAAGCCGGCCGCGGTGGCCTGCTCCATGGCGAGGTTGATCAGCGCGAACTCCAGCTGGGCGCCGACGCCGGTGAGGTAGTAGAACCGGCTGCCCGAGACCTTGGCGCCGCGCTCGAGGTCGATGGCGCCGAGCAGCTGCCCGAGCGCGACGTGGTCGCGGGGCTCGAAGTCGAACTCGACCGGCTCGCCGACGTGCTCCAGGACGGTGTAGTCGTCCTCGCCGCCGGCGGGTGCCTCCGGAGCGGCCAGGTTGGGGATGCTCGCGAGCGCGGCCTGCCAGGCGTCCTCGGCCTCGCCGCGCGCGGCCTCGGCGGCCTTGACCTCTTCCTTCAGCGCGGCGGTCTGCTGCAGCAGCGCCTGCTTCTCCTCGCCGTCGGCCTTGGCGATCCGCGACCCGACCTGCTTCTGCTCGGCCCGCTTGGTCTCGAAGGTGTTGATCGCGGCCTTGCGGTCGCGGTCGGCGCGCAGTGCCTCGTCGACCACGTCGGCGGACAGCCCCCGCTGGGCCTGGGCGGCGCGGACGCGGTCGGGGTCGTCTCGGAGGATGCGCGGGTCGATCATGGCCCCGAGGCTATCGGTCCCCCACCCACCCGCCGTGCCGAGTCGGCGTGAACTCGGCCGAGTTGGCGCCGACTCGGCACGGTGCGGAGCCGAGTTGGCGCCGACTCGGCGCCGTGGGGGGACTCAGAACAGGGCGATCGGGTCCGGGGGCGGGAAGAGCTGGTCGAGCTCGTCGAGATCCTCCCGGGTCGGCTTCCAGGAGGCGGCGGCCGCGTTGGCCTGGACCTGCTCGACCGAGGTCGCGCCGGCGATCACGCTGGTGACCGGCACCTGGGCGAGCAGCCAGCCGATGGCGACCTCGACCTGGCTCAGGCCGCGGGAGTTGGCGAAGTCGGCGTAGGCCTGCATCTGCGCCGACGAGCCGTGCTCGGCACGGTGCTGGCGGGTCCGGGAGAGGCGGCTGCCGTCGGGGGCCTTGCCGGCGGAGTACTTGCCGGTCAGCAGGCCGTCGGCGAGCGGGAAGTAGGGCAGCACGCCGATGCCGTACGCACGGCACACCGGCAGCACCTCCAGCTCGGCGCGCCGGTCGAGCAGGTTGTAGTGGCTCTGGGAGGACACGAACCGCTCCACCCCGAGCTCGCGCGCCATGAACTCCGCCTCGGCGATCTGCCACCCGGCGCGGTTGGAGCTGCCCACGTAGCGGATCTTGCCCGCCTGGATCAGGGCGTCGAGGGCGCTGAGGGTCTCCTCGATCGGGGTGTAGGGGTCCGGCGTGTGGAACTGGTAGAGGTCGATGCGGTCGGTCGAGAGCCGCCGCAGCGAGGCCTCGACGGCACTGATCACGTAGCGCCGTGAGCCGCGAGCACCCCAGTCGGCGCCGTTGGCGCCGCGGGCGTCCATGCCGAACTTCGTCGCGATCATCGCGCGGTCGCGCCGACCGCCGAGCGCGTCGCCGAGGCGCTCCTCCGACAGCCCCGGGCGACCGCCGTAGGTGTCGGCGACGTCGAAGAAGGTGATGCCGGCGTCCAGCGCGGCGCCGACGACCCGGTCGGTGCCCTCCTGGGACTCCGTCGCGGCCCCGGGACGACCGAGGTTGTTGCAGCCCAGGCCCACCGCCGAGACGGCGAGCCCGGACGCACCCACGCGGTGCAGCGGCGGCTGGCCGTCGGTCTCGCCCTCGGTGGCCAGCGTGCGATCGGTGTTCATGCCCCGACCGTAGCGGTCGGCGTACGCCGCATCGGTCGCTCCCGCGCCGACGAGTACGCCGATGGGCCCGCTGCGGCATATCCTCGCCCGGACCCGAATCGCCGACCCCGAGGAGTGCAGCGGTGCTGGACAGCCGACGCGGCCCACTCGTGCTGGCCGTGCTGTGCCTGGCCGGGTTCGGGGCACTCACGGCGCTCGTCGTGGGCGAGGTCTCCGCGGTGCTCGACGTCGACCGCGAGGTCGCCGAGCAGGTCCGCGGCTGGGCCCGCGGCGAGGAGTGGCTGCGGCTCCCGCTGCTGGGCGTGGAGCTGGCGTTCGGGTTCTACGCGCTCACCGCCTACACGTTCGCCCTCACCGGCGGCCTCCTCCTCAAGGGTCACCGCCGCGCCGGCACCCTGGTGCTCGCCACGATGGTCGCGGGCTGGCTGGCGATGCGCGCCGCGAAGCTGCTGGTCGACCGGGACCGCCCGGAGTGGCAGGCGATGGACCACCTGCACCTCGGCCCGGCCTTCCCCTCCGGCCACGCGTCCGGGACCGCCGGGCTCGCCGCGCTGGCGATCATGCTCTCCACGATGCTGATCCGCCGGGGCAGCGTCCGCCGCCTGCTGGGCACCGGCGTGGTCCTGGTGCTGCTGGTCGTCGTCGCGGACCGGCTGCTCCTCGGGCGCCACTACCCGCTCGACGTGATCGCCGGCGTCCTGCTCGGCGTGGGCGTGGTCCTGCTCGGGATGGCGCTCTACAGCCCGCTGCCGCGCAGCCACGCCGCGAAGGCGGATCCGCTGCCCGAGGCGATCCCGACCACGAGCCGCAACCTCGCCGTCGTGCTCAACCCGAGCAAGGTCGAGGACGTCGAGGACTTCCGCGGCATCCTCACCCAGATGGCGGCCGCCGCCGGTTGGTCCGAGCCCCGCTGGCACTACACGACCGTCGAGGACTCCGGCACCGGCCAGGCCCACCAGGCCGCCGTCGAGGGCGCCGACCTGGTCGTGGTGTGTGGTGGCGACGGCACCGTGCGCGAGGTGTGCGCCGAGCTCGCCGGCACCGGCATCCCCGTCGGGATCCTGCCCGCCGGCACCGGCAACCTGCTCGCGCGCAACCTCGAGCTGCCGCTCTACATCCGCGCCGCGATCGACGTCGCCCTCACCGGCCAGGACCGCGCCATCGACATGGTCCGGGTCAGCGGCGACGGCATCGACGACAGCCACTTCCTAGTGATGGCCGGCCTCGGCTTCGACGCCGCGATCATGGAGGGCGTCAACGAGGACATCAAGGCCAAGGTCGGGTGGCTGGCCTACGTCTGGTCGGGCCTGAAGGCGCTGATGTTCCCGACGATGAAGATCGAGGTCACCGTCGACGGTGAGGGCCCCACCGTGCACCGCGCCCGGACGGTCGTGATCGGCAACGTCGGCAGCCTGCAGGGCGGCATGACGCTGCTGCCGGACGCCACCATCGACGACGGCCAGGTCGACGTCGTGCTGCTCTACCCGCGACGCTTCCTCAGCTGGATCCCGCTCGTCCTCCGCGTCCTCACCCGCCGCGAGCGCAAGGCCGGTGAGTCGGTGGCCCGCTTCGCCGGACGCGAGATCACCGTGCGCGCCAACCACGACGTGCCGCGCCAGATCGACGGCGACACCATCGGGCAGGGCCGCGAGCTGACCTGCGAGAACATCCACGGGCGACTGCTGGTGCGCGTCCCCCGCTGAGGTTCGCCGCCCGGCGGGCGGTGCGCCACCTCACCCGTTTCGGCACGGCGGCGGGTGGGTACCGGACGCCCGACAGACATCAGTCAACAGTCTCGAAGCTTTCCGTCCGGCAGCCGCCACGGCGCCCGACGGCATGGAAGGAACGCCCGTGCAACTTGGTGACCTCCGCAACGTGTACGACGCCGACGGCCCCTTCGCCACGGTCTACCTGGAGGGCCGCTCGCCGGCCGAGGACGCCGAGCAGCAGGTGCGCCTCCGGTGGGACGACCTGCGGGGCCGGCTCGCCGACGACGGCGCCGACGAGGCGACCCTCGAGGCACTCGACGCCGCCGTCCTCGTCGAGGACATCACCGAGGTCCAGACCGACGGCCGCGTGCTCGTGGCCAACGCCTCCGGCGTACTGCTCGACGAGGCATGGGACGCCGCCCTCGGCGAGGGCGACGCTGCGCACCACGGCAAGGACCCCGAGCTGGGTGCCTACGTCCGCGAGGTGGCCGGTTCGACGCGGCTGCTGGTCGCGATCGCCGACCAGCAGGGCGCCGTCGTACGCCGCATCGTCGCCGCGCCGCAGCACTCGCTCGACGACCGGCGCGAGTCCGAGGTCGAGCCGGCCTCGGAGGAGTCGGTGCACAAGCCCCGCGAGGGCGCCTTCTCCCACAACCAGATCCAGCGCCGCGCCGACGAGGCCGTGAAGCAGAACGTGCGCAAGATCGCCGAGCACCTCGACGAGGCCGCCCGTGCGTGGCGGCCCGACGTGGTCGTGCTCGCGGGCGAGGTGCAGGGCCGCACGGCGCTGCGCGACGAGCTCACGCCCGCCCTGCAGGAGATCCACCGCGAGGTGGAGCAGGGCGGCACCGACGACGACGCGGCCGAGGAGGCGCTGGCCGAGCAGCTGCGCCTGATCGCCGAAGAGGTCAGCCGGGCGCACGCGCAGGAGGTCGCGGAGCGGTTCGACCACGGCCGCGCCCACGACCAGGCCGCCGAGGGCCCCGCCGCCGTCGAGCAGGCGCTGGAGATGGGCGCCGTCGCCAGCGTGCTGCTCGAGCACCAGCGCGCCGCGGACTCCGAGGCCCACCTGCTCCGTGCCGGTGCCCGCACCGACGCGGAGGCCGCACTGATCGACCGGGAGGTCGGCGGCCACGTCGCCGCGCTGCTGCGCTTCGAGGTGCCCGACCTCCCCCGCACCTGACCACCCCACTGCACGACCTGACAGCCACGACAGCCAGAAGACAGCAAGGAGGCTGCCCACGATGACGACGCGCGACGACCTCAGGGCACACAAGGCTCTGCAGGGAGCCGACTTCCCTGCGACGAAGGACGAACTGGTGGCCTACGCCGAGGAGCGGGGTGTGGACGCCAAGTCGCTCCAGGCCCTCCGCACCCTGCCCAAGGGCCGCTACGAGTCCATGGACGACGTCGCCGACGCCGTCCCGCAGGAGCCCGAGGGCGAGGACGTCCCGGGCGGCACCGAGCGCTGAGAGGAGAACAGGCCATGCGCTACGACGAGTTCATCAAGACCGTCACCGAGCACGGTGGCCCGACCGACCGGACCGATGCCCAGGAGGTCACCCGCGTGGTGCTGGCCGACCTGGGTCAGCGCCTCACCGGCGACGAGGCACAGGACCTCGCCGCCCAGCTGCCCGAGGAGCTGAAGGGTGCGGTCACCGAGCACGTGAACGCCGACCCGACCACCGACGACGTGGACGAGTTCCTCCGCCGCGTTGCCGAGCACCTCGGCAGTGGCACCGACCCCGAGCAGGCCCGGCCGCAGGTGCAGGCCGTGCTCGGCACGCTGGCGAGCACCGTCTCCGCGGGTGAGGTGGGCGACCTCCGGTCGCAGCTCCCGGCCGGGTTCGCACCGCTCTTCGACTGAGACGGGACGACTCGGGGCTCCCCCGTGGGGGCGCGCGTCCTCAGGGCTCGTCGTGGGCCCGGTCGAGGGCGCGTCGCTCCTCGGGGGAGAGCTCCTGGTCGCCCTCCCAGGCCGTGATGCCCTTGGCGTAGGTGCGGGCGTCCTCGCGTCCCCGGATGGAGGTGAGGACGACGCCGTTGCCGGCAGGGTCGACCAGCGCCACCGACCACGACAGCTGGCCACCGAGGTCGCTGAAGGCGTCGTACCGCTCGACGGCCAGGTGGCGCAGCGCGCCGGCGTTCTGCTCCTGCAGCCGGGCGACCTCCGCCCGCAGGCCGGGCAGGTCGTGCGGCACGTCCCCGGCGCGCGGCGTACGCCGCGACTCCAGCTCGAGCCCGAGGGCCACCAGGGCGATGACCACGGCGGCGAGCGCGAGGAAGAGGGTCATGGGCGAACGCTAGGGCGTGTGGGGCCGCGCTCCCGGCATGCGAGGCGTGTGTCGCGGGGGATCGGGCCCGACTACCCTGACCGGGTGACCCGAGTGACCCGCATCGCCTACCAGGGAGAGCCCGGCGCCAACTCCCACGCCGTGTGCAACCAGCACTATCCCGACGCCGAGTCGGTGCCCTGTGCGTCCTTCGAGGACGTCTTCGCGGCGGTCGACAACGGCGAGGCCGAGCTGGCGATGATCCCGATCGACAACTCGATCGCGGGCCGGGTCGCCGACATCCACCACTTCCTGCCCGGGTCGGGGCTGCACATCATCGCCGAGCACTTCCTGCCCATCCAGTTCACCGTGATGGGCCTGCCCGGCGCCCGGCTCGATGCGATCGAGACGGTGCACAGCCACGTGCACGCCCTGGGCCAGTGCCGCCGCTTCATCCGCGAGCACGGCCTGACCCCGACCATCTCCGGCGACACCGCGGGCGCGGCCCGCGAGGTCGCCGAGGCCAAGGACCCCACCCAGGCGGCCATTGCACCGCCGTTGGCGGCGGAGACCTACGGGCTGCAGATCCTCGCCGAGGACGTCGAGGACGAGGACCACAACACGACCCGCTTCGTCGTGCTGTCCAAGGAGATGCTGGCCGCGCCGGCGGGCGACGGCCCGGTGGTGACGAGCTTCGTCTTCCACGTCCGCAACATCCCCGCCGCGCTCTACAAGGCGCTCGGCGGTTTCGCCACCAACGGCGTCAACATGACCAAGCTGGAGAGCTACATGGTCGGCGGCGAGTTCGTCGCCACGATGTTCCTCGCCGAGGTGGAGGCCCACCCCGACGACCCGGGCCTGAAGCGGGCACTGGACGAGCTGGCGTTCTTCACCCACGAGGTGAAGGTCCTCGGTGTCTACCCCGCCGACCCGTTCAGGAGCGTTCGAGCGGAGTAGACGTCCGAGGACCGGTCCAACGCCTACTGAACCGAGAGGTAGACGGCCTCGTCCATGCTGAAGATCGCTTGAGCTTTCAACACACCCTTGCCGGCATTCTGCGGGGCGACATCGAAAGCCACGCTTCCTTCCTTCGTCAGCCCAGGGCTGATGTCGTCGTAGGCGAACCCATCGTCCAAGAAGATGGTCGCGTCGTCGGCCTCGATCTCTGTGCCATCGACGATTAGCGTGAGGTCGCTACTCGAGAATTGGATCGTCTCGTCCTTGACATTCGTGACCGCCAACTTCACGATCACGAACTGCCCGGCGGCGTCCTCACCGAACGGGCCGCCGGTGTTCTTGCGCACCTGAACATCAAGGACCTTGTATCGAGCACTCTTGTTCTCGACCGCGGTACCGCGCGGAGCTGGGTTCTCCTCCGTGCCCGCTGGCGACGGCTCCTCTTGGGGCTCAGCCGGTTCCGAAGGCTTCTCGTCCTTAGGCTCTTCTGACTTCTTCTTCTCCTGGGGGGCTTCCTCCGAAGCGCTTTCCGACTCGGTCGTCTCTTCGACCTCGACCGTTGGGTCATCCGAGACGGCTGCGATGATTCCGCCACCCCCGCAACACAACACGATCACGCCGACGACGATCGCCACGACGATCCAAACGATCGGCTTCTTCTTCTTCTCCCCTTCGGGCATTGACGCGCCCGGGGGAGGTGGTGGCTGAGACATAGCGTTCCCCCCTGATACTTGTAATTTTGGGCCCGAGTGTGTTCACGCGATCCCCTGGCCTATCGGCCACCCATGTAGTGGACAGAGAATAAACCCACGCAGGCCTAGCGCGCCGGAAGTCGGTGGAATCGCCGCCGGTTTGTTCTCAAGTGGAACGCAAGGGCCCGTCCGGTGACACACGCTTACCAACCTCACTACGCTGATGGGCATGTCTCATGCAGCCATGGTCGGCGCCGACAGCGAGATCGGGCGGCTGCGCACGGTGCTGCTGCACCGGCCGGGCAACGAGCTGCGGCGCCTGACGCCGCGCAACAACGACCGGCTGCTCTTCGACGGGATCCCGTGGGTGGCGCGGGCGCAGGAGGAGCACGACGCGTTCGCGGCAGCGTTGCGCGACCACGACGTCGAGGTGCTCTACCTGACCGAGCTCCTCACCGAGACCTTCGCGGACCCCGAGGCCCGAGCGGTCGCGATCGACACCGCCCTGGCCTCGATGGACCTCGGCGACGCGTTGCGCACCTACCTGCGCGACTTCCTCGACGACGCCACCCCGGCCGAGCTCACCGGCCACCTCACCGCCGGCATCCGCAACGACGAGGTGCGGCACTTCCCCGGCAGCCTGGTGACCTCGCTGCTCTCCCACGAGACGTTCCTGGTCGACCCGCTGCCCAACCTGCTCTTCACCCGCGACTCCTCGGTGTGGCTGCGGGACCGGGTCGCAGTCACCTCGCTGGCGATGCCCGCGCGGCGGCGGGAGTCCCAGCTGACCGACCTCGTCTACCGCTTCCACCGACGCTTCTCCGCCGAGGAGCGCATCCACGGCAACCAGCTCGAGCACGTCGAGGGCGGCGACGTCCTCCTCCTCGCACCCGGTGTCATCGCCATCGGGGTGGGCGAGCGCACCACACCCGCCGGCGCCGAACGGCTCGCGCTGCAGGCCTTCGCCCACGGGCTGGCCGAGACCGTGCTGGTCGTGCCCATCGCCCAGGAGCGGGCGACGATGCACCTGGACACCGTCTGCACGATGGTCGACCACGACCTGGTGGTGATGTACCCCAACATCGCCGACAGCCTCACGGCGTACGCCGTCACGCAGTCCCTCGACGACGCCGGCCGGCCGCGGCTGGACGTGGCACCGCCGCGGCCGTTCCTGCGGGCGGCCGCCGAGGCGATGGGGATCGACGAGCTGCGCCACCTCGACACCGGGCTGGACCCGGTCACCGCCGAGCGCGAGCAGTGGGACGACGGCAACAACACCCTGGCGCTGGCGCCGCGGCTGGCCGTCGCCTACCAGCGCAACGAGGTGACCAACGCGCGGCTGGCCGAGGCCGGCATCGAGGTGATCGCGATCGCCGGCTCCGAGCTGGGCTCGGGGCGGGGCGGGCCGCGGTGCATGAGTTGTCCCATCGCTCGCGATCTCCTTCCCGACGACCCCCGGGGCGGCTAGGGTCACTGCCAACGCGTCACGGTCACCTGCGGGTGCCGCGGCGCCTCGACATGGGGTCACCGCAGCGAAAGGTCCACACCGATGGCAACGTTCTTCGAGCACTTCACGCCGCAGGAAGTCGCGCGGATCAGCGGTGAGGGTCGCCGCGTCAAGCTCCCCGAGGGCTGGTCCCCCATCTGGGAGGACACGCCCGCCGACAAGGCCTACATCATCCTCGAGGGCACCGCCTCGATCCGCCAGGACGGCAACGAGCTGGCGCGCCTCGGGCCGGGCGACATCGTCGGCGAGGCCGCGATCGTGGGCAACAAGCTGCGCAATGCGACCGTCGTGGCGCTGACGCCGCTGGAGACCATCCACCTCACCGACGCGACGCTGCGCCAGCTCGACAAGGAGATGCCGAGCTTCCACGACGCGCTCGTGCAGGTCGCGCAGTCGCGCGTGGGGTGACCGACGACGAGGGTCCCGACGCGCCGGCCGGCGCCGAACGGCCGCCGGCCGAGGCACTCCTGCCCGACGACGCGCTCGAGCAGCTCGAGCCGATCCTGCTCGGCGGACGCCCGGAGCTGACGCGCCGCGAGGTCAGCGAGCGTTCCGGCGTACCGCTGCCGTTCGCGCAGCAGCTGTGGCGGCTGATGGGTTTTGCCGAGGTGGGCGACGACGTGCCGGCCTTCACCGAGGCCGACGTCCGCTCGCTGCAGCTGACGCGGCAGCTGATCGACTCCGGCATCCTCAACCCCACGCGGCAGGACGGGCTGGTCCGCACCTGGGGCCGCTCGTTCGCCCGCCTCGCCGAGTGGCAGGCCGAGCTCCTCGCCGACATCGCCCTGGAGAGCGAGGAGCCGATGACGACGCTCTTCGAGCTCGCCGAGGACGTCGTGCCGATGATCGACGAGCTGCAGGCCTACACGTGGCGGCGCCACGTCCACGCCGTCGCCTCCCGGATGCTCACCGTGACCGAGGCCGGCGCGGACCCCAGCAAGCAGGCGGTCTGCTTCGTCGACATCGCCCACTACACGCGCCAGTCCCGCACGCTCTCGGAGGAGGAGCTGGTGGCGTGGCTGGAGGGGTTCGAGTCCGCGGTGCTCGACGTCGTGGTGCGCCACGGCGGGCGGATCATCAAGAACATCGGCGACGAGCTGCTCATCACCTGTGACTCACCGACCGCTGCCGCCGAGATCGCGCTGGAGATGGTCGCGCGCGGCGCGGACGACGGCGACGACTTCCCCGACGTCCACGCCGGCGTCGCGTACGGCGACGTGGTCACCCGGCTGGGCGACGTCTACGGGCCGGTGGTCAACATCGCCTCCCGGCTCACCTCGGCCGCCCGTCCCAACAGCGTGCTGGTCGACCGCGGCATGTACGAGGCGGTCACCGGCCGTCCCGACCACGACCACGGCGGGGCCGGGGACGACCACGGCGGCGAGGGCGCGGCGTACCGCCTCCGCCGGATCCCCCGCCTGCGGGTGAAGGGCTACTCCCGGCTCCACGTGTGGCGGCTGCTGCCCCGCAACTGAGGTGGGCTCGGCGCACCCGGTGGCTGAGCCTGCCGAAACCGACCGACGAGGTCTCGACAGGCTCGACCGACGGGATCGCTACTGGCGGATGGTGACCTGGCGATTGGCCAGCCCCGAGCGGGCCGCACGCTGCTCGGTGGTCAGCGGCGTGGTGTCGGCCAGCGCCTCGCGCAGCGTCTCGACGAACGCCGCCGCCGGCTCCTCCAGCGCCTCCGCACCGGTGCCGACCGGCAGGTCCCACACCGGGGCGAGCAGGCCGTGCGCGCGGAACATGCCGATCACCCGGGCGCCGGGGACCACCGGGGTGGCGCCACGCTCGTGCAGTCGCGCGAAGGCGTCGAGCAGCTCGTCCTCCGGCTCCGGCATCACCCAGCGGAGGTACTCCCGGTCCCCCATCTGCGTCCAGTACGCCGCGCTGACCGAGGTGAGGCGATCGGTCGGGGTGGCCGCGCCCTCGGCCTGCGACAGGGCCTCCTGCACCTCCGGGGAGTCCTCGACGTCGTCGACCCAGTACTCGAAGCCGGAGTGCACGGTGATCTCGAGCGGCTCGTCGGCGACCAGGTCCTGCAGCCGCGGCCCCGGCTCGGGGGCGTCGGTCAGCCCGACCACGCCCTCCTCGGAGTCGAGCGCCTTGAGCAGCACGGCGCCGAGGTCGCGGGAGGCGTCGCCGAAGTCGTGCTGCACCTGCAGGCCGAGCCACACCTGGCCCGACTCACGGACCATCGCCGGCACCGCGCCGGGCAGCAGGCTGCACAGCCGGACGTCGCGGTCGGCGTACTCACCGGTGAGCGGGAGCGGCGCCGTGGCCGCGGGCACGAGCTCGCGCAGCGCGATGATGTCGCACTCGGAGGCCATGCCCTCGAAGGGCCGCTTGACGTAGATCTGGGCGCCGCCGGGGGCGCCGTGGCAGGCCTTGTAGCGCTTGCCCGACCCGCAGGGGCAGGGCTGGCGCGGCCCGACCTCGCCCGGGGTGCGGGTGGCTTCCTTCTTGGTGCGGCTCTTCTTGCCCATGAGGGGCAACCTACTGGTCGTCGCGCTCCCGGCGGTCCAGCAGGTCGACGAGGTGGCCCGGCCGGTCGGTGATCACGGCCTTGACGCCCAGGTCCAGGCAGCGCTGCAGGTCCTCCTCGTTGTTGACCGTCCACACGTGGACGTCGCGGTGGCGCGCCATGCGCTCGACGATCTCGGGGTGCTCCCGGACGAGCTTGATGCCGGGCCCCATGGTCCACTCCCGTCCCACGGCGCGGCGCAGCATCGGCCAGTAGCTGGCGCGCTCGACCAGCTGCACCAGCTGCATCTCCGGGGCGTGGCGCTCCACGCGCTGCAGCGCGGTGAAGGAGAAGCTCATGACGCGCACCGGCGCACCGGCACGGTGCCAGCCGAAGTTGCGCAGCAGGTCGACCAGGCGGCGCTCGACCAGCCCGCCGTACCGGGTGGGGTGCTTGGTCTCGATCGCCACCTCGACGCGACGGTCGTAGTCGGCGACGGTCTCGAGCAGCTTGCGCAGGGTCAGGACGCGGCCCATGTCCTCGTCGGGTTCCTCGGCCTCGTCGTCGAGGTCGGCCCAGGGCCGCTTCCAGGTGGCGAAGTCGAGCTCGGCCAGGTCGGCGAGGTCGGAGGTGGAGACCAGCCCCGCGCTGGAGCCGGTACGCCGCAGGCTGCGGTCGTGGACGCAGACCAGGTGGCCGTCGGCGGTGAGCCGGACGTCGCACTCCAGGCCCTCCGCCCCCTCGTCGAGCGCTGCGAGGTAGGCGCCGAGGGTGTGCTCGGCCTCGGTGGCACTGGCGCCACGGTGCGCCACGACCTGGGGTCGCATGCCTCCATTGTGTCCGCCCGGGGAGGGTGCGCGCCCGGCGGCTCGCGGGTCCGGGTGCGATCAGGGACGGTTCCGGGGCGTTCCCCGATGTCGCGCTGCGACGAGCGCGGCACCATGGAGTCATGAGCAACTACGAGAACTACTCCCCGCCACCGGCGCCGAGGCCGGAGGGCAAGAAGCTGGTCCGCACGCCGGACGACAAGATGATCGCCGGTGTGTGCGGCGGCGTCGCGCGCTACCTGGGCCTGGACGCCAACCTGGTGCGGATCCTGCTGGTCGTCGCCGTGATCTTCGGCTTCGGCACCGGCATCATCCTCTACGTGGTCGGCTGGCTGCTGATGCCGGAGGGCCGCTGACCGCGCCTGCGCGGGCAGCGTCGCCCGACGGGGTCGAGCAGCCGCGCGGGCGAGCGTGCGAGCCCGCGACCGGCGTGTCGAGACCCAGGAGGCCGGCGTGAACCCCGACCCGCTGGTGGATCGACTGCGGGCGGCCGGGTGCGTGTTCGCCGAGGAGGAGGCGGCACTGTTGGTCGACGCAGCCGACGGCACCGCCCTCGAGGAGCTCGTACGCCGCCGCGTCGCCGGCGAGCCGTTGGAGCACGTGCTGGGGTGGGTCGCGTTCGCCGGGCTGCGCGTGGCCGTCGCGCCGGGCGTGTTCGTCCCCCGCCGCCGTACGACCCACCTGGTCGACGTGGCCGCCGGGGTGACGCCGCCGGGTGGCACCGTGGTCGACCTGTGCTGCGGCACGGGTGCGATCGGGCTCGCCGTCGCGACCCGGGTGCCGGGGGTGGTCCTGCACGCGGTCGACGTCGACCCGGCCGCGGTCGCCTGCGCGCGCGACAACCTCGCCGGGCTCGGGACGGCGTACGCCGGCGACCTGGTGGCGCCGCTGCCCGCGGACCTGCGCGGGCGGGTGGACGTGATGACCGCGAACGTGCCCTACGTGCCCGACGACGCGGTCGCGCAGATGCCGGCCGACTCCCGCGACCACGAGCCGCGGACGACGGTGGCCGGCGGTCCGGACGGGCTGGACGTGCTGCGCCGCGTCGCGACGCTGGCGGCCGACTGGCTCACCCCGGGCGGGCGGCTGCTCAGCGAGGTGAGCGCCGGCCAGGGGCCGGCGGCGCTGGCAGTGCTGCGCGATGCCGGCCTGTCGGCGGCCCTCGACCACGGCGAGGAGTACGACGCCACGGTGGTGGTCGGAATAGCCGCGGCCCCGCGGGCGCTCTGCTGAGGGAAGGCCTCGACGAAGGAGCGGCGATGCAGGTGCTGTGGGTGCTGGCGCACCCGGACGCGGATTCCCTCAACGGCCAGCTGCGTGACGCCGTACTCCCGCAGTTGCGGGAGCGGGGCCACACGGTGGTCGAGAGCGACCTCTACCGGATGGGGTTCGACCCGGTGCTGACCGCGGCCGACCTGACCGGCGCGGCGCCGGAGCCGGGGACGCCGGTGTCGACCTGGCAGGCCACCGGGCACCACGAGGGGCGGCTGGCGCCCGACATCCGCGCCGAACAGGACAAGCTCGCGGCGTCGGAGCTGGTGGTGCTGCAGTTCCCGCTGTGGTGGTACGGCATGCCGGCGATCCTCAAGGGTTGGATCGACCGGATCTTCGTCAACGGCTTCGCCTTCGGGGTGAAGGACGAGGTGACCGGCCGCGTGCGCAAGTACGGCGACGGCGGGCTGGTCGGGCGACGCGCGCTCGCGGTGACCTCGGCCGGTGACCGGGCCTCCGCGTTCGGTCCGCGCGGGGTGAGCGGGCGGCCCGAGGACGTGCTGTTCCCGCTGCTGCACGGCACGTTCCACTACACCGGCATGGCGCCGCTCGCGCCGCACGTGCTGACCAGCGTCCACCACTGGGACGACGGCCAGTTCGACGCGGAGGTCGCGCGACTCGTGGCGCGGGTCGAGGGCGCACGCGACGAGGAGCCGATCGGCTACCGGCACCTCTTCGGTGGCGACTACGACGACGACTACCGCCTGCGGCCCGGGGTCGCCCCGGGCTGGGAGGGCAACGACGCCCACCGCTGCGACGTCGCCTCCGACTGAACGCGGCCGCGCATCATCGGGCCGACATCGGGTACCGCACCACTGAGGCACCCGATCGAGAGGAGCCGATCATGAACACGTGCGCCACGTGCGGCAACGAGTACGACCGCAGCTTCGAGGTGACCACCGCCGCCGGTGAGCAGTTCACCTTCGACAGCATCGAGTGCGCCGCCCACCGGATCGCGCCCCGCTGCGACCACTGCGGCTGCCAGGTCCTCGGGCACGGCGTGGAGGTCCACGGCACGATCTACTGCTGCGCCCACTGCGCGCCCAGCAGCGGTGGGTCCGATCCGGTCGACCGGGTCGGCTCCCCCGGCAGCAGCGGCACGACCTGACCCCCGACGTACGCCGACTCACGCGGGAGGCGGTCCGCCGAGGCGGATCTCGCTCCCGCGCCAACGGCGGCGCAGCCAGCGGTCGTGGGACGCCACCACGACCGTGGCCGGTGTCGCGTCGAGTGCGTCCTCGAGCTCGGCGACCAGGCCGAGGGAGACGTGGTTGGTGGGTTCGTCGAGGAGCAGCAGGTCCGGGGCCGCCGCGACCGCGACGGCCAGCGCGAGACGGCGGCGTTGGCCGACCGACAGCACGCCGACCGGGCGACCGAGGTCGCGCGGGGGCAGCAGGCCGAGGTCCGTGAGCGGCTGGCGTTCGGCGACATCGGCGCCGATCAGCACTCGGTAGGTGTCGTGGGCCGATCGTCGCGGCTCGGCGAACGCCGGGTCCTGGGTGAGCTCCGCCGTACGCCGTGCGGTGACCTGGACAGTCCCGGAGGCCGCGGTGATCCGGCCGGCGAGCACGCCGAGCAGCGTGGACTTCCCGGCGCCGTTGGCGCCGCTGACCAGGAGGTGCTCGCCGGCCTCGACGTCGAGCTGGTCCAGGCGCAACCTGTCCGGCACGACGACTCCGGCGATGCGCACGGCTGGCCCGTTGCCCGCTGTGCGGACGGCGGGTGGGGAGAAGCGCAGTGGCTCCGGTGGCTTCGGGACCTGGGCGCGTTCGGCCTCGGCGAGTCGGCGGGCGGCGTCCTTCTTGCGGCGTGCGAGGGTCCGCTCGACCCGCTGTCCCTTCTTGTGGTGGATGAAGCGGTCGTTGTCCCGCGGGCCGCGGCCGTGGGCGATGCTGCCGGTCCCGATCTGCGTGGCCTCGCGCAGCCGGGCGATCTCTGCCTGCTGGGCGGTCCAGGTCTCCTGCCATCGGACTCGGGCTGCGCGACGTAGGTGTTCGTAGGCCGTCCAGCCGCCGCCGAAGCGCTCGCCCTGCCGACGCCCGTCCGCGCCCGCGTCGAGGTCGACGAGCTCGGTGCAGACCTCGTCGAGGAGGATCCGGTCGTGGCTGGCGAGGAGGACCACGCCGGGCAGGTCACGCAGGAACTCGGTGAGCAGGGCGACCGCGTCGTCGTCGAGGTGGTTGGTGGGCTCGTCGAGCAGGACCGCCTCGGGTCGGCGCGTGATGATCGCGGTGAGCGAGAGCCGGGTGCGCTGACCGCCGGAGAGCGTGCCGATGCGCCGCTCGGGCGCGAGGTCGGCCACGCCCAGTCGCCGCGCGGCGATCGTGGCGCGACGGTCGGCGTCCCAGGCCTCGTGCCGGGTCGCGAACTCCAGCGTGGCGGCGTACGCCGCGGCGGCCTCGGGGTTCGCCACCTCCCCGGCGAGACGCTCGACGTCGGCGACCGCGCGGCGCAGCGGCGCCAGGGCCCCGGCGAGGACCTCAGCCACGGTGTCGGCGTCGCGGAACGGCGGTTCCTGGCCCAGCAACACGAGATCGTCGGGTCGCTGGACGTGGCCGGTGACGCGTGCACTCTCGGGCAGGTCGCCCGCGATGGCGTGGAGCAGGGTGGACTTGCCGACGCCGTTCTCGCCGACGAGCCCGACCCGGCGGCCGGGGGCCGCAGTGAGGTCGAGCCCGTCGAACACGGGACGGTCGGGGTGGGCGACGGCGAGGTCGCGGACCAACACGGGGCGGAGCGGGGTGAGGGTGGAAGCGGACATGCGAGCGCCTTCGGACGAGTCGTGACTCGCCGGGCGTGGGCCGCGGGCGCGAGTCGGGTCAGGCGTCGTTCCACATGGTGCGTCGAGAGTAGTCATCGGAGGCAGCGCGACGCCACGGATTATCCCGGCGTCGACGCACCCTGGACCCGAACGAAGGTGCTGGGCACCTGTGGAGATCCGGCACACCTGTCGGCGCCGCGCATTATACTCGTACACATGTTCGATCTACTCGCCAAGGTCCGCGCGGACCGGGAGCTGCTGGCCACACGAGCCGACGGCCCGCTGCCCGCGCGAGTCGGCGAGGGTGAGCTGATCGAGCTCATCCGCGAGCTGGAGGACCTGAAGTCCACCGCCGCGGCGCTGCAGGCCCGCGCCAGTGTCGAGTTCGCCGACCGCCGTCGCGAGGCCGAGGAAGCCGCCCGCGTTCCGGCCCGTCAACGGGGCCGGGGCGTCGGGGCCGAGGTCGCGCTCGCTCGCCGCGAGTCGCCGACCCGCGGTGGGCGTCACCTCGGGTTGGCGAAGGCACTCGTCGACGAGTTGGGCTCCAGCTTCGCGGCACTGCGGGAGGGGTCGTTGAGCGAGTGGCGTGCCACCCTCATCGCCCGCGAGACCGCCTGCCTCACCCGTGGCGACCGGGCCGAGGTCGACCGGCACCTCAACGGCCCCGAGTCGGTCGGCTGGGGTGACCGGCGACTGGTCGCCGAAGCCCGCCGACTGGTCTACCGCATCGACCCCCACGGCCTGATCGACCGCGCCCGCCGGGCGGCCGCCGACCGCCATGTCTCCGTCCGACCCGCACCCGACACCATGGTCCGGTTCTCCGCACTCCTGCCCGTCGCGGACGGGGTGGCCTGCTACGCCGCCCTCAAACAGACGGCTGAGTCTGCGCGATCCCAGGGTGATGACCGGTCCCGTGGCCAAGTGATGGCCGACGCCATGGTCGAACGCCTCACCGGCCGCCACCCGCATGTGGGTCCGGACGTGGCGGTCAAGCTGGTGCTGACCGACCGCACCCTGTTCGCCGGTGACGCCGAGCCAGCCCACCTGGAGGGCTACGACACCGTCCCGGCCCAGTGGGCGCGGGACCTGATCACCCATGCCGCCAACCAGGCCGTGGGGTTGTGGTTCCAGCAGCTCTACACCCACCCCGGCACCGGAGCCCTGGTCGCCCAGACCTCCCGCAGCCGGACCGCACCAGCCGGGCTCGCGGACTTCATCGCCACCCGCGACCGGACCTGCCGCACCCCCTACTGCGACGCCCCCATCCGCCACATCGACCACGTCCACGCCGTCGCCACCGGCGGCCCCACGACGACCGAGAACACCCAAGGTCTCTGCGAGGCCTGCAACTACGCCAAACAAGCCCCCGGCTGGGTCGCCCGCGCCGGACCCGGCCCACGACACACCGTCACCACCCGCACCCCGACCGGACACCACCACCGATCGACGGCCCCACCCCTACCCGGCCATGACGTCGAGGACGTTGCGACCGGCGACGGGCCTCGGGCAGGGCCTTCCGCCGGGCGGGGATGGCTCACTCTGGCTCGATCCAGTCGCTGAGCCGGCTGCGGATCCTGCCCTGGTCATCGCGGACCACCCACTCGCCACCGGGCTCGGCCTGATACTCCTCGTCAGGCAGCGACGGTGTGGTGGCCCCGTAGAGCCGGTACTCCCGGTGGACGGCGTAGTGCTCGTCGGGCCGGAGTTCCAAGAGCGTCTGCGTGACCTCCTCCAACGCGCTGTCGAAGCCGCCGAGGGCCACGCTGGCCATGTCGACCCATTCGTCGGGCGTCATCACGATGACAACGTCGCGACCATCGCTGTCGCGGTCCGGCAGCGTCACCTCGATCCGGCCGGGCCCCACCTGCGCAGCAGAGCCCCAGGCGTCGAGGGCCTCGAGGAGGCGCTCCCAGAGCCGGTCGCACGTCACGCCCACAGCATGTCCGATGCACCCACCGATCGGCGCGGACGAGGCTCCTACCCGTGGGCGCGGAGGTAGCGCCCGAAGTGCGGCACGGTGAAGGCGATCAGGCCGCGTTCGGCGGAGTAGATCAGGCCCTTCTTCAGCAAGGCGTCGCGCGCCGGGGAGAGCGACTGCGGCTTCTTGGCAAGCTGGATGGCGACGTCGGCGGTGGCGACGGAGCCGATGTCGTCGATCTTGCCCTGGCCGCTGGCGGCCATCTCGCTGGCGACGTCAGCCATGGCGCGCAGGTATTCCCGCTCCCCCGGCGTCGCACGGTCGTAGCGGGAGCCGAAGAAGCCGACCGCGAGCTCCTCCTCGGCTTCGGGGGCGGCGACGGCGACATCGGCCGCGGTGATCGGCGAGTCCGGGGCGTGGTCCCACACGGTCTTGCCGTAGGCCTGGATGAAGTAGGGGTAGCCGCCGGTGGCCTCGTACAGCGCCGCCAGCGCGTCGGCGTCGTACGCCGCGTCCTCCTCGGCCGCGGGCGCCACCAGCGCCTTGTCCGCGGCATCGCGGGAGAGTCGGTCGATGCGCTGGTAGGAGAAGAGCCGCTCGGAGTAGGACTTCGACTCCGACAGCACGGCCGGCAGGTGCGGCAGGCCGGCGCCGACGACGATCACGGGCAGGCCGTTCTGGCTCAGCTCGTGGCAGGCCGCGCAGAGCGCGGAGACGTCCTCGGGGCCGAGGTCCTGCATCTCGTCGATGAAGATGCCGACGCCCTTGCCCTCATCAGCGGCGAGCCCGCCGACGTCGGTGAGCAGTTCGACGAGGTCGATCTCGACGTCGCCGGAGTCCGCGCGTCCCTTGGCGGGCGGCACCTGGATGCCGGGGCTCCAGCGGTCCTTGAGCTTCGCGCCGCTGCCGGCGTCGCGCTCGACGAAGGCGCGGAGTACGCCGAGCACCTGGTCGCTCTCCTCGGCCGAGGAGTGCCCGAGCTCCCGCACCGCCTGGTGCAGCGCACTGGAGAGCGGACGTCGCAGCGACTGGTCCGGTCGCGCCTCGAGCTTGCCGGTGCCCCAGCCCTTGCGGACCGCGGCCGATCGCAGCTGGTTGAGCAGGACGGTCTTGCCGACACCTCGGAGTCCGGTCAGCACCAGGCTGCGCTCGGGACGGCCCCGCGCCACGCGTTCGAGCACCACGTCGAAGGCGCCGAGCTGCTCGTCCCGGCCCGCCAGCTCGGGTGGGCGCTGGCCGGCGCCGGGGGCGTAGGGATTCCGGATCGGGTCCACGCCGGGACCGTATCGGGCTGTCTAGGCTGCGTCGTAGATTGACGCGGCACGCGTGTCGGGGCCGCCTCAGTCCAGGCAGAACTCGTTGCCCTCCGGGTCGGTCATCACGATGAACCCGAGCTCCATCGGCAGCTCGGGATCGGTGCGGCTGACGCGGCTCGCGCCGAGCACCATCAGCCGCTCACACTCCGCCTCCAGCGCCGCCATCCGGTCCGCACCCTCGAGTCCCGGCGCGGCGCGGACGTCGAGGTGCAGTCGGTTCTTCACTGTCTTCTCCTCCGGCACGCGCTGGAAGAACAGCCGTGGGCCGACGCCGCCGGGGTCCTCGGTCGCCCACCGTGCGTTGCGCGCCTCGGCCGGCAGCGTGTCGGCGAAGGCGTCCCAGGAGTCGAAGCCCGGAGGCGGTGCCGGGCACTCATAACCCAGCATGGCGCTCCAGAACGTCGCCAGCCCACGCGGATCCGCGCAGTCGACGGTCACCTGCACCTGCCGCACGTCGGTCATGGCCTGACCGTAGCGCCGGCCACCGACAGCCGTCGGTCAGCTGCTGCAGGACTCCTCGGTGTACTCGGTGAAGGCCTCGAAGTCGGAGATGTCGTCGTCGTCGATGCCGAACATCTCGCTGACGATCTGCTGCTCGTCGACGTCCTCGCCGGACTCGGTGGCGTCGGTCAACTCCTTGACCGAGTCCTCCACGTCCTGGGAGTCCAGGTCCGACAGCGCGTCGGAGAGCGACTCGAACCCGGCCCGCGCGTCGTCGGGGATGTCCTCGGGCGTGCCGATCTCCTCCATGGTCTCCGAGGCCTGCGCGGCCGCGTCGACGAAGCCCTCGTAGTCGTCGTCGGCGACGTCCTCGAAGACCGTGCCGAGCTCGTCGCCGATGTTGCAGAAGTCCTCCACCGCGGCATCGGTCGGGGCGCCACCGCCACCACAGGCGGTCAGCGAGAGGGCGAGGATCGGCGCCGCGCCGGCGAGGGCGAGGGAGCGCTTGAGGGAGGTCATGCGGGTTCCTTTCGTCGTGGCAGGGAGCACGTGTGCTGCGCGAGCGAGGCACCCATGTCAGGTCAACTATGACCGGTGCCGCCGACGATGGGAACCACGGTCCCGCCTCGGGACCCCTCGATCCTGCTCCCACGAGGTCGGTGCCGAGGTCCGTGGCGACGCCTAGACTGCGTTTCGTGCCCGAGCTGCCCGAGGTCGAAGCGCTGGCCCAGGACCTGCGCGGACGACTGGCCGGTCGTGCGATCACGGCCGTCCACGTGCCGGCGTTCAGCGCCCTGAAGACCTACGACCCGCCGATCTCGGCGATCGAGGGCACGCTCGTGGACGGCGTACGCCGCCACGGCAAGTTCCTCGACATCGAGGCCAGTGGCCTACACCTCGTCCTCCACCTCGCCCGTGCCGGGTGGATCCGCTGGAAGGACGAGCTGCCCGCCCTGCCGCCGCGCCCCGGCGGCAAGTCGCCGCTGGCGGTGCGGATCGCCCTCGACGAGGACGACGGCGTCACCCCCGGACTGGACATCACCGAGGCCGGCACCAAGAAGTCGCTCGCGCTCTACCTGGTGCGCGACCCCGCGGACGTCGAGGGCGTCGCGCGTCTCGGCCCCGACCCGCTCACCGACGACTTCACCCCCGACCTCCTCGCCGAGATCCTCGAGACCGAGGGGCGCAAGCAGCTCAAGGGCGTGCTGCGCCACCAGGGCACCGTCGCCGGCATCGGCAACGCCTACTCCGACGAGATCCTGCACGTGGCGCGGATGAGCCCCTTCAAGGCCGCCAACTCCCTCACCGACGAGGAGCGCGCCACCCTCTACGCCGCCATCCGCGACACGCTCGGCGACGCGGTCACCCGTTCCGCCGGCCTCGCCGCCACCGAGCTGAAGGCGGAGAAGAAGAGCAACCTGCGCGTCCACGGCCGCACCGGCCAGGCCTGCCCCGAGTGCGGCGACACCGTGCGCGAGGTCTCCTTCGCCGACTCGAGCCTGCAGTACTGCGCCACCTGCCAGACCGGCGGCAAGCCGCTCGCCGACCGGCGGATGAGCAAGCTGCTCAAGTAGGCCGCGGCGGCCCGGGTGACACACTGGCCCGCATGAACGTCCCGACCGTCGCGATCGAGAACGTGCCCGACCCGCTGCCCGAGCAGCTCAGCGTGATCGACGTGCGTGAGCCCGAGGAGTGGGTGGCCGGCCACATCGACGGCGCCATCCACATCCCGCTGAGCCAGCTCACCGAGCGCGTCCAGGAGGTCCCCGAGGGCCAGAGCCTCGTGGTGTGCAAGGTGGGCGGCCGGTCCGCGCAGGCCGTGGCCTACCTGGGCCAACTCGGCCACGACGTGGTCAACCTCGAGGGCGGCATGCTCGACTGGGCCGGCGCCGAGCGGCCGATGGTCAGCGAGACGCCCGACGCGCCGTACGTCGCCTGAGCCGCCCCAGCCGGTCCGGCCCGCTCACCCGAACGCCGCCGGCTGCGGGAGCTCCAGCAGCTCGCGCAGCCGCGCCAGGTAGTCCGCCCGCGGGACCCGGGTGACGCCGAGACTCGCCAGGTGCGGCGTCTGCCACTGCACGTCGATCAGGCGCCGGTCGGCGTACTCGTCGCGCAGCGCCTCGACGAGCCCCACCAGCGCCGCCTTCGACGCGTCGGTCTCGCGGTGGAACATCGACTCCCCCGCGAACACGCCCCCCACTGCGACGCCGTAGAGCCCACCGACGAGCCTCCCGTCGCGCCAGGTCTCGACCGAGTGGACCCACCCGAGCCGGTGCAGCTCGACGTACGCCGCCCGCATGGCGGCGTCGATCCAGGCGCCCGGACGGCGCGGGTCGGCGCACCCGTCGATGACGTCCTCGAAGGCGGTGTCGATGCGGATCTCGAAGCCGCGCAGCGAGCGCCGCAGCGACCGGGACACCCGCAGGTCGGCCAGCTCCAGCACGCCCCGCTCGACGGGGCTCCACCAGCCGACCCGGTGGTCGCCGACCGCACCGGGCATCGGGAAGAGCCCCCGCCGGTACGCCGCCAACACGGTCCCCGGCGCCAGGTCTCCCCCGACGCCGATCAGGTCGTCGGCGTCCGCCCACGCGACCAGGTCCTCGCGGGAGGGCAGCGCCCAGCGCGTCGGCGGCGGCTCGACAGGCACGCCACCGAGGGTAGACGTCGCGGCACCGCCTTCGGCTCGCCCCTACGATCGAAACATGCCCAACTTCAAGCGAGGCCTCGTCACCCAGGCCGCTCTCCAGGTCGTGCCGAAGGTGACCGCTGCCGCGCCGCAGGTCACCTCCGCGGTGATCCGGCAGGCACTGGACCGCGCCATCGCCGGCGTCGGCCCGCTGCCGCCGGCCGCCGCTGCCGCCGACGAGCAGCTGCGCGAGCAGCACGGCGACGTCGACAAGGGCATCCACGAGGTGATCGAGAACCACGTCCGCTACGCGCTGGCCGAGGGGTTCGTCACCAATCTCGGCGGCCTGGTCACCGCCACCGTGCTGGCACCGACCAACATCGCCGGCCTGGCGCTGATCCAGTGCCGCATGGTCGCCGGCATCGTCCACCTGCGCGGCTACGACCTGGCCGACGCGCGGGTGCGCACCGCGATCCTCGCGACGCTGCTCGGAGAGGACACGGTGCGCAAGCAGGTCAAGCGTGGCCGACTGTCGGCCCCGCCCGCCGCGCTGGCCGACGCCGCCGAGCCGCTCGCCGACCTCGACCCCGACGTGGCCCAGGCGGTGGCCAACGAGATGGTCAACCGGGTCGTCGGCAAGCGGATGGCGCTCACCGTCGGCAAGCGCACCCCGCTGGTCGGAGGCGTGCTCGGCGCCGGCACCGACGGCTACTCCACGTGGCGGATCGGCCGCTACGCGGACCGCGAGTTCACGCCCCGGAGTCGCCGGGCTTGAGGGAGCGGTAGACCCGCAGCACCTGCTGCCCGGGCAGCGACCCCTCCAGGGTCCGCACGACCTTCTCCTTGCCCCGCTGCACCGGCCGGGAGTACGCCGCCTCGAGCGCGGCGCGGGTCTCCTCCAGCTCGCCGCGGAGCCGGTCGCGCTCCTCACCGACGGCGGCGGTCTCGACCAGCACTGCCCGCAGGGCGTCGACGGCGGCCTCGGCCACTTCGGCCTCGTCGGGGCAGTCCGGGTCGGTCCACTCCCCCGGCGCGTCGCCGACCAGGTCGTCGAGGTCCCCGACCACCCGGTAGCCACGTTCGCGGATCTCCGCGATCCAGGACCGCTCCAGGTCCGCGACCCAGTCGGCCAGCTCGGGCGGCAGGCCGAGTCGGGGCGAGTCCGTGCGCGCGGACAGCGTGCGGTGCGCGACCAGCTCCCGCACCAGCGGCCGGTAGTGCGCCGGCGGCAGGTGCTGGTTGGCCGCGCGGTTGATGCGACGGACCAGCGCCGTCTCCGGGACGCCGAGCGAGGGGTTGCTGCGATCGGTGGTGAGGTCCAGCTCGACCCCGTCGAGCTCGAACGCCGTCACGAACCGCTGCCACAGCAGCCCGGGGTCGGCGCCGGGCGGCGGCACCGTCACGACGTGCACCTGCTCCGGCGGCAGGTCGGCCGCCCAGCGGTCCAAGATGCTCGGCACCTCCTGCACGCCCCAGAACCACGACCCGATCCGCCCGGTGCGCTCGGGGTCGCGGACCTGCTCGAGGAACGCCGCATAGCTCAGCGTCGCCCGGTGCTTGACGTTCTCCTGCCACTCGGCGGGGATCTGGCGCACCAGGTCGCGCACCGACACCACCAGGTGCACCTCGGTGCCGTCGCCGTGGCCCAGGGAGGCGAGCGCGCGGCGTACCTGCGCCCGGTCGGCGTTGGCGAGGATCTCGTGACTGACCACGGCGGTGCCGTCGTGCTCGCGCACCGCGCGGGCGAGGGCATCCCAGGCGCCGACGGCCTCGGTCTCCAGCCCGCCCCACGGCATCCGCATCAGGTCCAGTGCGGCGAGGAAGTGGGCGTCGAACCGCTCGGCGGGGTAGCGGATGCCGGCCTCGGCGAGGACCTCGGGATTGTGGAACAGCACGTCCTGCAGGTAGGAGGTGCCGGTCTTGGGGGTGCCGACGTGCAGCAGGACCCGTCGACTCACCGTGCTGCCTCCGTCCGTGCGGTCACCGGGTCGAGCAAGAGGTCCAACGCCGCTGCCAGGACGTCGACCTCGACCGGCCGGCGGCCCTCGCTCGTCGCCTGCGGCACGAGCCGGTCGGGGTCGCCGAGCACAGGGTAGCCCTCCGCGAGCGCCTCGTCCCGTATCCGGCGCGCCCGGTCCTGCACCCACTCCTGCCACGCGGGCGGCACGGTGACGACACTCCGCGGGTCCTGCGGCAGGCGCGGCAGCAGCACCCCGCGCAGCAGGTCGGTGCGACGCTCGGTCGGCACGAGGATGCCCAGCGTGGTGCTGATGCGGCGGGCCAGGTCGACGCCCTCCGCGGTCACCGGCGGCGGCGCGGACAGCCGACGCAGGCGCAGCGGCTGCCGCAGCAGCGCGGGCTCGGTGACCAGGGTGACCCGCTCCGGGCCGAGGCGCGCGGCCCACTCCCGTGCGGGTTCGAGCGGGTCCGCCCGCCGTGGCAGCAGGTCGTGCGCCACGAACCGACCCAACCAGGCCGGCCAGCCCGTGCCGCTCTCGGCGAAGGCACGCGCCGTCCACGCGTGGGCGAGCTGCGTCGCCAGGTCCTCGGCGACGACGTACACCCGGCGCGGTGCGGGACGCTCGGGTCGACCGCGGCGGCCCAGCTCCGAGCGCAGGTGCGCGACGTGCCACGGGTCCCCCGCCAGCGCGTACGACGGCGCCCACGGCCGGCGCCGCGGCCAGGGGTCGGGCGGCACCGAGCAGCCCGCCAGGTCCTCGGCCAGCAGACCGCTCGCCAGCCGCAGCAGCTCCTCGGGAGCGAGGTCGCCCGGGTCGACCGGCGCCGGCCCGAACCGCGGCTCGCCCGCACCGGCCAGCGGGACGTCGCGCCGTCCCCGCCCCGGCAGGTCGGCGGCCAGCACCCGCTCCGCCAGGGCCGCGGGTACGCCGCCCGGACGCGCCGCGTTGAGCCGCCGCAGCAGCTCCAGCTGGTGCGCGCCCGGCAGCTCGCCAGCGCTCGGCCCGGCCTCACCGGCCCACTGCGACCAGGGCGTGGCACTGCCGCCCCGCAGCGCCGCCACCCAGCCCCAGGCGCGGCGTACTCCAGCCGTGTCGAGCGTCGTCACGACGACCAGTCTGCCGCACCTCGGGCCGCTGCTAGTCTCACCTCGTCGTCGTCGGAGAGACCGATGGGAAGGTGCGGACCGCAGGTGAAGGACAGGCAGCCGGTCGCCATCCTCCATGCCGGTGCGATGAAGACGGGGACGACGTTCCTGCAGAGCAAGCTGATCGCCAACCGCGACCACCTGGCCGACCAGGGGATCCACTTCGCGGGGCGCGTGTGGGCACAGCAGGTGCACGCGGTGCAGAGCCTGCTCGGCCTCGCCCAGCACGACCCGGTCATGTCGCACCGCTCCGAGGGGGCGTGGAGCCGGTTCGTCCGCGAGGCGCGGGAGAGCGAGGACCCCACGGTCCTGCTGTCGATGGAGTTCCTCAGCTTCGCCAAGGCCGACGCCGCCGCCCGGGCCGTGGCCGAGCTCGAGGCCGCCGGCCGCGAGGTCCACCTGGTCCTCACGGTCCGCGACATCGCCCGGGTCGTGCCCGCGCTGTGGCAGACCTCGATCACCAGCGGCGGCATCACCACCTGGGAGCGCTTCACCACCGTCATACGCGCCTCCACGCGCGGCCGCGGCAAGGTCGGCGCCGCGCTCGCCCGCGCCGGACTCCCCACCGCCCGTCGCTTCATCGAGGTCATCGACATCCCGCGGATGATCGAGGTGTGGACCCAGGCGCTGCCGCCCGAGCGCGTCCACGTCATCGTCGTCCCCGGCCCCGACGCCCCGCCCGACCGACTGTGGGAGCTCTTCTCCGAGGTCGTCGGCATCGACACCGCCACCACCACCGAGCCTCCCGAGCAGGTCAACGAGTCCCTCGGCTACCCCTCGGCGGAGTTGGTGCGGCGGGTCAACGAGGAGTTGCGGCTCTCCGTCCCCTCCGACCAGCGCGTGGTCAAGGTCGACCTCGGCCGCAACAGCCTCTCCCGGCTGCGCCACGACGAGCGCCGCGCCACCCTCGACCCGGCCACCTTCCGGGCGACGATGCGGTGGAACGCCCGCATCGCCGATGCGATCTCCTCCAGCAACGTCACGCTGCACGGCGACCTCGCCGACCTGCCCACCGACGGTGACCCCGCCGACTACGGCGTCGAGGCCGACCAGCGTCCGCCCAGCGACGAGGAGCTGCTCACCGCGGCGGGTGTCGGGTTCCGCCGGATGCGGCGCCGCCACGTCGAGATGACCCAGCAGCACCTCAACCCGCAGCGCGCGAAGAAGAAGCGCCGCCGCGTCAAGCGCCAGCTCATCCTGCGGCGCAACTGGCCCGACACCCCCGACCCGGTGGCCGCCGCCGTGGCCGACATCGCCACGCTGTGCCGCTCGGTGATCAGCGTCGAGCGGATCCTGACCAAGCGTCGTCAGCAGCGCCGGCAACAACAGCAGCGCCAGCACGAGGACTGACCCGCGCACGACGCCGGCCCCGGACCGTGGTGGTCCGGGGCCGGCGTCGTGGACCTCAGCCCTGGTGCGGGCCTGCGGCAGCCGTCAGTAGACCTGGCTGACGCCCTGTCCGTCGTAGGAGCTGAAGCTCAGGTCCGAGGAGGACCCGTTGCACTGCGGGTAGTGCATGATCGAGGCCGAGTCGTACGGCGTCAGCGGACGCCAGTTGTTGTCCTCGAAGCAGGTGCCGGCCTCGGGACGGGTGTGCTCGTGGCGGAACCCGAGGGTGTGGCCCAGCTCGTGGCCCATGATGTTGCCCGGCGTCCACGAGCCCGAGCTGACCAGGGAGTCGGCGTTGACCAGCACGTTGCGCTGGGAGTCCGGGGAGCTGGGGAAGAACGCCCGCGCGATGTACTGCGTGGTCGAGGTCGGCTCCACCGAGAACAGCACCGAGTTGTTGCTGGTGCGGCAGTTGGAGTCCGCCGAGGGCACGTAGGAGAAGTCGATGCCGGAGGTGGCGTTCTCCCACAGGGCCGCGCCCTGCGCCATCGCGTTGACGATGGTCGACTTGTCGCCGCCGAACTGGTCGCTCACGCAGTAGGTGAGGTCCAGCGCCTGCGAGGCGCTCCAGAGGTCGTCGCCGGAGTAGGTGCGGTTGACGATGAGGCCGGTCTCGTTGGGGTCGGCCGTCATCTCCTCGTAGTAGCGCCGCAGCTCACCGCGGTTGGCGATCGTCTCGTCGCCGTTGACGACGTACTGGCCGCCCTCGTCCTGGAAGGTCGAGGCCGCGAACTCCTTGAAGGTCGGCACGTCGGACTCGCCACCGGAGCCGTCGGCGGCGGTCGCGACGGGTAGTGCACCGGCGGCCGCCACGGCAGCAACGAAGCTGGTGGCGGCGAGCCGCCCGAGAAGGGTGCGTGTGGTCAAGGTTCATCCTCCTGCGTAGCCGTCGACGCGGATCGACGCGTCGACCGATGGACCCCACGCCGGTCGGCGGGGGTGGGACGGAGCCGCGAGGTGGATGACACCGGATGCGACGCGCGACGTACCCACACGACCTGGCTGGACGGTGGGAGCAACAACTGCAACGACCCCGAGATGAGCGCGCATTGCTCAGCATCAGATCAGGTTCGACCGCCGGTGTGCAAGGGATCACACCCGACGATCCGTGTCGCGGCGGCTACTCGGTGGCGTCGTGCGCGAGGGCGCGGACGACCGCCGACGGGCTGGGACGGCCGAGCTGCTCGGCCATCCAGCCGCTGGTCTCCACCAGCGCCGACAGGTCCAGCCCGTGGCGGATGCCCAGGCCGTCGAGGAACCAGACCAGGTCCTCGGTGGCGAGGTTGCCGGTCGCGCTCTTCGCGTACGGGCAGCCACCCAGGCCGCCCGCACTGGCGTCGTACGTCGTCACCCCGGCCTGCAGGCCCGCGTGCACGTTGGTCAATGCCTGGCCGTAGGTGTCGTGGAAGTGCAGGGCGAGGCGCTCGGGGCCGATGCCGGCGTCGTCGAAGGCGCCGACGAGCGCCCGCACGTGGCCCGCCGTGCCGACGCCGATCGTGTCGCCGAGGCTGAGCTGGGTGGCGCCGAGGTCGAGCAGCCGCTGGCCGACCTCGACGACCTGCGCGACGTCCACGGCGCCCTCCCACGGGTCGCCGAAGCACATCGAGACGTAGCCGCGGACGTCCATCCCGGCCTCGAGCGCACGGTCCAGCATCGGCGCGAACATCTCGAACTGGCTCTCCAGCCCGCGGTTGAGGTTGCGCTGGGCGAAGCTCTCCGTCGCCGAGGCGAAGACCGCGACGTGGCGCAGGCCGAGGTCCAGCGCGCGGTCCAGGCCACGGTCGTTGGGCACCAGCACCGGGAGCTCCCGGGCGCGGTCGCCGAGCTCGTCGACGAGGCCGGTCATCAGCTCAGCCGCGTCGGCCAGCTGCGGCACCCACTTCGGGTGCACGAAGCTGGTCGCCTCCACGGCCGGGGCGCCCGCGGCGAGCAGGCGGCGTACGAACTCGGCCTTGGTGGGCGTGGGGATCTGCGCCTGCTCGTTCTGCAGCCCGTCGCGGGCCCCGACCTCGTAGATCGTGACCTGCTCGGGCAGCCCCGGCTCGGGCCACACCATCGGCAGCATCTCGCTCACTCCGCGGCCACCTCGAAGAGTGCGGCACCGAGGGCGACCTGGTCGCCGACCGCGGCACCGACGGCCGCCACCGTGCCGTCGTACGGCGCGTCGAGGGAGAGTTCCATCTTCATCGCCTCCATGGTGCCCAACCGTTGGCCGGCGGTGACGTGGTCCCCCTCGGCGACCTCGACCGCGAGGATGGTGCCGGGCATCGGGGCGACCACGCTCCCGTCACCGGCCGCCGCGTCCTCGGCGGCGACGTCGGGGCGGACGAACGCATAGCGCTGGCCGCGGTGGGCGAGCTCGACGCCGTGGGCGTCGACAAGGGCGACCGGCCGCTCGCGCGGCGGGCGACCGAGGGTGACCGGCTCGTCGAGCTCGACCACGATCGGCGCCGGCGCGGCACCCATGCGGAACCCGTCGGCGGCGAAGGGACCCTCGGCGCCGCCGTGATGGCGCTGCCACGCCCACGCGGCCAGCTCGCGGGCCCGCGCCGGGTCCGGTGCGGTCAGCTCGTTGCGGTCCAGCCACGCGGTGTCGATGGTGGCGTCGCGGAACTCGGGTCCCGCCGCGAGCTCGCGCAGGAAGCCGGTGTTGGTCGTCAGCCCGAGGATCGCGGTGTCGTCCAGCGCCCGCACCAGCGCCAGGCGTGCGGCCTCGCGGTCCGGGCCGTGCACGATCACCTTGCCCAGCATCGGGTCATAAGAGGTGCTCACCACCTGGCCCGACTCGAGCGCGTGGTCGACCCGCGCGCCCGCGGGCCAGTGGACCAGCGAGGCCGTGCCGGCCTGGGGCAGGAACCCGGCGTAGGGGTCCTCGGCGTAGATCCGCACCTCGATCGCGTGGCCACGCACGGTCACGTCGGCCTGGTCGACGCCGACCGGCTGTCCGGCGGCGATGCGCAACTGCAGCGCGACCAGGTCCAGGCCGGTGACCTCCTCGGTCACGGGGTGCTCGACCTGGAGGCGGGTGTTCATCTCCAGGAAGTAGATGCCCTCGCCCTCACCGGCGTGGTCGCTGTCGAGGAGGAACTCCACGGTGCCCGCGCCCACGTATCCCACCTGCGCTGCCAGCGCGACCGCGCTGGAGGTGACCAGCTCGCGCTGCGCCTCGGTCAGCGTCGGCGCGGGCGCCTCCTCGATGACCTTCTGGTGGCGCCGCTGTGTCGAGCAGTCGCGCTCGGCCAGGTGCAGCACCGTGCCGTGGGCGTCGGCCATCACCTGCACCTCGATGTGGCGCCCCCGCTCGACGTACTTCTCCACCAGCATGGTGTCGTCGCCGAACGCGCCGAGCGCCTCGCGCTTCGCGGCCGCCACGGCGTCGTCGTACTCCTCCGCCGCGCGGACCACGCGCATCCCCTTGCCACCACCACCGGAGGCGGCCTTGGCCAGCACGGGGTAGGCGAACGAGGCCGGGTCGTCCTCCGCGGCGTACGACGGCACGACGGGCACGCCGGCGGCGATCGCGACCTCGCGGGCGGCGTCCTTGCGCCCCATGCGGTCGATCACCTCGGCGCTCGGGCCGACCCAGACCAGGTCGGCGGCCAGCACGGCCGCGGCGAACTCGGCGCGCTCGGAGAGGAAGCCAAAACCCGGGTGCACCGCGTCGGCGCCCGCCTCACGGGCCGCAGCCACGATCGCGTCGACGTCGAGATAGCTGGGCACCTCGACGGCGGTGTCGGCGTCACGCACGTGCGGCGCGTCGGCATCGGTGGCGGTGTGGATCGCAACCGTGGCCATGCCGAGGTCGCGGCAGGTCCGGAAGACCCGCAGCGCGATCTCGCCGCGGTTGGCGACCAGGACGGAGTGGATCGGGGTCATGGGTTCAGTCCTCATCGTTCTCGACGTGGTCTCGACGCGTCATGCTCGTTCCTCGCATGTCGCTGCTCGCCTCATCACATCCGGAAGACGCCGTAGGACGGCTCGGGCACGGGCGCGTGGGAGGTGGCGGCGAGCGCCATGCCCAGCACGCGGCGGGTGTCGGCGGGGTCGATGATGCCGTCGTCCCACAGCCGGGCGCTGGCGTAGTACGGCGACCCCTGCTCCTCGTACTGCTCGCGGATCGGGTCCATGAACTGCTCGTCGTCCTCACGGCCCGCGACGGTGGCGAGCACGTTGGCGGCCTGCTCGCCCCCCATCACCGAGATGCGGGCGTTGGGCCACATCCACAGGAACCGCGGGTCGTAGGCGCGGCCGCACATGCCGTAGTTGCCGGCGCCGTGGGAGCCGCCGATGACCACGGTGAACTTCGGCACCACCGAGCAGGCGACCGCGGTGACGAGCTTGGCGCCGTCGCGGGCGATGCCGTTGTTCTCATACTCGCGGCCGACCATGAAGCCGGTGATGTTCTGCAGGAACAGCAGCGGGATCCCCCGCTGGTTGCACAGCTCCACGAAGTGGGCGCCCTTGAGTGCGCTCTCGCTGAACAGGATGCCGTTGTTGGCCACGATCCCGACCCGGTGGCCGTGGATCTCGGCGAAGCCACACACCAGCGTCTCGCCGTAGAGCTGCTTGAACTCCTGCAACCGCGACCCGTCGACGATGCGGCGGATCACCTCGCGGACGTCGTACGGCGTGCGGGTGTCGGTCGGCACGACGTCGTAGAGGCTCTCCGGCGGCTCGAGCGGCTCGTCGACACTGCCGAGTCGGCGCGAACTCGGCTCACCGGAGCCGAGTTCGCGCCGACTCGATGCGTGCGGGAGCCGAGTTCGCGCCGACTCGGCAGGGGGCAGCGTGGCGACGATGCCGCGCAGGATCTGCAGCGCGTGGGCGTCGTCCTCGGCGAGGTGGTCGACCACGCCGGAGCGGCGGGCGTGGACCTCGCCGCCGCCGAGCTCCTCGGCGGTCACGACCTCACCCGTGGCCGCCTTCACCAGGGGCGGGCCGCCGAGGAAGATCGTGCCCTGCTCGCGGACGATGACGGTCTCGTCCGACATCGCGGGGACGTAGGCGCCGCCGGCGGTGCAGGACCCCATGACCGCGGCGAGCTGCGGGATGCCCCGGGCCGACATGTTCGCCTGGTTGAAGAAGATGCGCCCGAAGTGCTCGCGGTCGGGGAAGACCTCGTCCTGCATCGGCAGGAAGGCGCCGCCGGAGTCGACGAGGTAGATGCAGGGCAGGTGGTTCTCCGCGGCGATCGTCTGCGCGCGCAGGTGCTTCTTGACCGTGATCGGGTAGTAGGTGCCGCCCTTGACGGTGGCGTCGTTGGCGACCACGACGCACTCGCGGCCCTGCACCAGGCCGATGCCGGCGATGACGCCGGCGCTGGGGACGGCGTACGCGTCCTCGCCCTCCCCGGTGCCCTTGCCGTACATGCCGTACGCCGCGAGCGGCGCGATCTCGAGGAAGGGGCTGCCGGGGTCGAGCAGTCGGTCGACGCGCTCGCGGGGCAGCATCTTGCCGCGGTCGGTGTGCTTGGTGCGCGCGGACTCGCTGCCGCCCCGGCGGACGCGGGCGAGACGGTCGCGCAGCTGGTCGGTGAGTTCCTGCAGTCCCGGTGTGGCCACGGCGCTAGGTTAGCGATCATTAACCACCGAGTCCACGTGATGCGCCGTTCCGTGGACACCGACCGCCCCGATGCCCGACGCTGGGGGGCATGCGAACGCTCTCGGGCCTCCTCCTCGTCCTCGCCCTCCTGGTCGCCGGCCAGCACGCGCCCGGCGACGCAGTGCGCGACGCGGCGCCCCGCACGACTCCCGCGACCACCACGGCCGACCTGGCGCTCACGGCGGGGTCGAGCTACCGCCTGCGCCAGGAGCGCAAGGTGATCGCGAAGACCAACGCCAAGCGCAAGCAGCACGGCTGCCGACCACTGAAGGAGAAGTGGCAGCTGCGCCGCGCGGCCCGCCGGCACAGCAAGGAGATGGCCCAGCACAACACGCTCTCGCACCGGCTGCCCGGCGAGCCGTCGCTCGGCAAGCGAGTCCGCCAGGCCGGGTACACGAACTGGACGATGGTCGGCGAGAACGTCGCCGTCGGCTACCGCTGGCCCGGCCAGGTCGTCAACGCCTGGATGAACAGCTCGGGCCACCGCGCCAACATCCTCAACTGCAAGTACCGCCACATCGGCGTCGGCCGGGTGGTGCGCAACGGCCGCGTCTGGTGGACCCAGGACTTCGGGCGCCGCTGACTCACCCGCAGAGACGCCGCCGGGGTCCCGGTGAACAGGCATTAACCTGTCGCGGTGACCAGCGAGCCCACCCGTCGCGAGCAGATCCTCGCGACCGCGGCCGACCTCTTCGCCGCCCGCGGGTTCCACGGCGTCTCGGTCGCCGACCTCGGCGCGGCCTGCGGCATCTCCGGGCCGGCGATCTACAAGCACTTCCCCTCCAAGCAGTCGATGCTGGCCGAGATGCTGGTCTCGATCAGCGAGCGACTGCTGCACGTGGGCCGCGAACGGGTCGCGGCCGCCGAGAGCAGTGGTGAGGCGCTGGACCGGCTCGTGGACTGGCACGTGGAGTTCGCCCTCGAGCACCGGCCGCTGATCGTGGTGCAGGACCGCGACTGGGAGTCGCTGCCGGACTCCGCCCGCGACCAGGTCCGTCGCCTCCAACGCTCCTACGTCGACCTGTGGGCCGACCAGATCCGCGACCTCCGCACCGACCTGGACGAACCGGCCGCGCACGCGGCGGCCCACGCCGTCTTCGGACTCATCAACTCCACCCCGCGCGCCGGGCACCAGATCTCGGGGGAGCCACTGCGTGCGCTGCTGACCAGCATGGCGCGGGCAGCGCTCGCCGGTCGCTGACCGGGAGTCGTGCACCCCGGCGAGGCCCACGGCCCTCGCCGGGCTCCACGACCCGGGCGAGCTCACCAGTGGTCGGGCACGTCGGCACCGGACTCGAGCAGGTCGAGCAGGCGCCGGGCACGGAGGACGGCGTCGGCGGCGACCTCGACGTCGTCGGCCAGCTCCCCCACGTCCCGGCCCGCGCCGCCGGGGCCCTCGACGTCACCGACGCTGCGGGCGTGCAGCTCGCCGAGCAGCGCCTCGCGGCCCAGGCCCCGCACCGCGAAGAGCACCAGCGGGTCGTCGTCGATCAGCCACCCGACCTGGACCAGCACCGCCAGGGCGTGTGGGCAGGGGTCGAGGAAACCCGTGCAGGTGCAGGTCGCGCCGAACTCGCCGCCGTAGGGCAACAGCTCGGCACCCGCCTCCTCGGCGTGCTCGACGAGTGCGTGCGGCAGGTCGCCGGCGAGCAGCGCCGCGACCCGGCCGGACTCGGCGGCCACCGCGTCGACGAGGCCGCGGCGCTCGACCTCGTCGAGCAGCGGCACGGTCACGTCCACCGTCCACGCGTCGTCGCCCTCCCGCACCGCGGCGAGCAGGGTGCCGGGTCCGACGGAGATCCCGCCCACGTCACCACGACGGGCCGCGCGCCGCCCCGCGCGCAGGTCGCCCTCGGCGTACGCCGCCTCCTCGACGGCGCGTGCCCACGCCTTGCCCCACCAGGACCGGGCGCCGCCCTTGCGGGGGCGCAACCGCGGATGGGTGACCCGGCCCGCGGTGCTCACTCCGACTCCGTCATCGCGGCCCGGCGGGCCTCGGCGCGCAGCGTCACCAGGTCGCGGAGCTCCTCGTCGTCGAGCTCGGTCAGCGCCGCCTCACCACGGGCCAGCACCGCGTCGGCGAGCGCCCGCTTGCGGGTGAGCAGGTCGGCGACCCGCTCCTCGATCGTGCCGCGGGTGACCATGCGGTGCACCTGCACCGGCTTGTCCTGCCCGATGCGGTGGGCACGGTCGGTGGCCTGCTCCTCGACGGCGGGGTTCCACCAGCGGTCGAAGTGGATGACGTGGTCGGCCGCCGTGAGGTTGAGGCCGGTGCCGCCGGCCTTGAGGGAGAGCAGGAAGACCGGGACGGGCTCGGCGTCCTCGTCGGCGGTGCCCTGGAAGCGGCGCACCATCGCCTCGCGCTCGGCCACGGGTGTCCCGCCGTGGAGGAACTGGTGGCGCACGCCGAGCGCGGTGAGGTGCTGCTCGATCAGCCGGGCCATGGCGACGTACTGGGTGAAGACGAGCACCGCACCCTCCTCGGCGAGGACGGTGGCGACGAGCTCCTCGAGCAGCTCGAGCTTCTCCGAGCGGCCGCGCAGGCGGGGACCGCCCGCACCGGACTGCTTGAGGAACTGGGCGGGATGGTTGCAGATCTGCTTCAGCCCGGTGAGCAGCGCGAGGACGAGGCCGCGGCGGGCCGGGTCGTCCGCAGGCAGCCGCTCGATGCGCTCCATGGAGTCGCGCACGAACGCCTCGTAGAGCACGACCTGCTCGCGGGTGAGGCCCACGACCTGGTCGGTCTCGGTCTTGGGTGGCAGCTCGGGGGCGATGCCGGGGTCGGTCTTGCGGCGCCGCAGCAGGAAGGGGCCGATGAGGTCGGCGAACTGGCGCGCCTTGGTCGGCTCCGCCCCGGACTCGATGGGGGCGGCCCAGACGCGGCGGAAGGCCTGTCGGCTGCCCAGCAGGCCGGGGATCGCCCAGTCCAGGATCGACCAGAGCTCGGTGAGGTCGTTCTCGACCGGGGTGCCGGTCAGGGCGACCCGTGCCCGGGAGTCGATGGTGCGGAGTGCGCGGGCGGTGGAGGACCGCGAGTTCTTGACGTGCTGGGCCTCGTCGGCGACGACCAGGTCCCAGGCGACGGCGCCGAGTGCGGCGGCGTCGCGGCGCATCGTGCCGTAGGTGGTGAGCACGAACCCGGCGCTGCCCTCACCACCCTCGAGCCCGGCGAGGGACCGCTCGCTGCCGTGGAAGCGACGGACGGGTACGCCGGGGGCGAAGCGCGCGACCTCGGCCTCCCAGTTGCCCATCAGGCTGGCGGGACAGACGACGAGGGTGGGCCGGCCGCCGGACAGGCCCTGCTCGTGGCGGTGCAGGTGGAGCGCGAGCAGGGTGATGGTCTTGCCCAGGCCCATGTCGTCGGCGAGGCAGGCGCCGAGCCCGAGGCCGGTGAGGTCGGCCAGCCACGTGAGGCCGTGGCGCTGGTACTCCCGCAGGTCGGCACGGAGCGCGACGGGCGTGGCGAGGGGCTCACGGGTGGCAGCGGCCAGCAGGCGCTCGCGCACGTCGAGCAGGCTGGCGCCGACGACGACCTCGTCGGTCGACTCGCCGTCCTCGCCGGGCAGCTCGACGACGCCGCTCAGGGCGGCGCCGAGCGCCTGGGCCCCCGAGGCGCGGCGGATCAGGCGCTTGCGGGCCCGCTGTGCGGTCGCCGGGTCGACGACCGTCCAGGCGCCGCGCAGCCGCATCACGGGGCTGGCCGCGGCGGCGAGCTGCTCCATCTCCTCATCGGTGAGCGGGTCGCCGTGGATCGCGACCTGCCAGCGGAAGCTGAACAGGCCCTCGGTGGAGAACGGGCTGTCCTGCAGCGGGAGCTCGGGGTCCCGCTGTGCCGGTGCGTCGTGGCGGTCGAGCACCGCGCGGGTCGTCAGCTCGCGACCGAGGGCGCGGGGCCAGTGCACGTCGACGCCGGCGTCGCGCAACGGACCGACGTGCTCGAGCAGGCCACTGATCTCCTCGCCGTCGAGCTCGACCTGGTCGGGCACGGTGAGCCCGAGGAAGCGGTCGAGCACGGGCCACACGTCGGCGGCGGCCCGCAACGCGATGCTGGCGTGGATCCGGGCCCGTGGCCCGAAGCCGTGCGCGGTCTCGTCCTCGGCCGTCCACAGCAGCGCCGCGTCGGCGACGTGCAGCGGGTCGACCTCGTCGTGCACCTGCAGCACCAGCCGCACGGCCCCGGCGACCAGCTCCTCCTCGTCGGCCTCGACCCGGAGCGAGACCCGCACCAGCTCGGGCAGCTGCTCCAGGCGCGAGCGCCGGGCACGCTCGGCGACCCGCTGGCGGACCCGCTCGCCGAAGTCGGTGTGGTCCGGGGGCGCGCCGCCGGCCGCGGGGGCGCGGCGTACGCGGGCGGGAGCGGTGCGGGGCAGGGCGTCGACGAAGGCGGCGAGCGCCTGCTCGACGACCTCGGTGGTCGCGGCGAGGTCGGTGGCGTCGTGGACCCGGGCCGCGGCGAGCCGGTCGACGGCGTCGCGGTCACGGTCGTCGAGGTCGTCGGGGTGCCAGGCCCCGTCGGCGGGGGCGAGCTTGCCGGCGGCGACGAAACGGGTCGCGAGCAGCAGCGCACCGCTGAGCAGGCCGACGCTGGGGTGGACCTCCGCAGCGCGTTGCGCCCGCCCGAGGACGGGCACGGCGGCCGCGACCGGCAGCTCGACGGTGCGGTGGTCGTCGCTGAAGACGATCGCACTGTCCCGCGGCGGGTCGGCAGGACGCAGCGTCGCAGGACCCGTCATCGGGACGAAGCTCACCGGGCAGCCACCTCAACTCATCGACCGGGCCTCGACGCTAACGCGCGGCACCGACGGTGAGTTCCCGGTGGCCGTCGCTCCGTCAGCGGCGGCGTACGACGAGCAGTCCGGCGACCACGACCAGGGCACCGGACACGAGCAGGGCGGCGGCCCAGCTGGTCGGGTGCTCGGTGGCGAGCGCGACCGTGGCCAGCGGCACCGTGGCGACCGGCATCGCGACGGCGAGGAGCGTGAAACCGGCGTGCTTGGTCAGGGCTGCGGCGAGCAGCCACGCCAGCATCAGCACGCCGGCGACGACCAGGACGGCCCACACGTCGCCGGTGAAGTCGGGGAGCTCCCCCGACAGCCCGGGGATGGAGTCGCCGTCCTCGCCGAAGAGGCCCTCGGACCCGTCGGGCCCCGGCAGCGGGGTGTCGGGGGTGATGAACCCGTCGAAGAGGTCGCCGGCATCACCGAAGACGTCGCTGACGAACGCACTGATCGCCTCCAGCACGGCGATCGCCCCGAGCAGGGCAGCCGAGCCGACGACGCCGACCCAGCCCACGACCTGGGCGCTCAGCACCCGCGTGGGCAGCAGCCAGCCCAGCAGCGTCACGCCGAGGACGAACACCCCGAGACCGAGCGCCATCCGCGCCACCACGTCGTCCAGGCCCACGCCGCCGTAGAGGTCGCGGAAGCCCTCGGCATAGAGGACACCGAGGCCGACGATCGTGGTGACGACGAAGGCGCCGTGACGTGCGAGGAGGTACCCCACGACGGAGACACCGACGATGAGCCCGCCCACCAGGTAGCCGAGACCCGCAGCGTCCTGGACGCCGATGACGAGCAGCACCGCACCACCGAGGATGCCGATCGCACCCGTCCAACCGGCCAGCCCGCTCGCGTCGGCACCGTGTCCCCGCCCCACGCGCACCGACCGGAACGCCCCGACCACGCTCGCCAGCAGCAGGAACGCCACGCCGGCCACGCCGACGGCGTAGACCGTCCGGTCCAGCTGCCCCTCCTGGCGGGAGTACGCCGCCGCGACGGCCAGGCCCCCCGCGAGCAGGGCGACGCCGAGCGCGACCAACGCGGTCGGCAACGCCGTCGGCAGGTGACCACGCTCGCGGTGCGACGGCTCGTCGGGGTCCGACGCCTCGGCCGTGGGCGGCGTCTCCGGCGGCGGGGTGGACGGCGGTGGCGTCGAGGGAGGTGTCGCCGAGGACGGGGTCGACGGTGGCGTCGACGAGGGCGTCGACGACTCGGGGGACGGGGGCTCGGGAGCGGGCGCCGGCCCGTCGGGGTGCTGGTTGCTCATCGTCTCGAGCCTACGGCCAGCGCGCCCCGCTTCCGCGCACCTGATCGCGGGACACCCGGGCCGGGGCCGGCCGTCGTTCTGCCGAGGGCGGAATCCCTCCCCCGGGCGGGCGGCCGCGGCTAGCATCCGGGACATGGGTGAGCTGTTGCCGATGCACTCCGGTCCCCGCAACGCAGCCCCGGCGGGCACCGAGCCGTTGTGGCGCGAGCTCACCGGCGAGGTGCTCCGCGAACGCCGCCACGCCCGCGGCGAGCGACTCGTCGAGACCGCGGCCCGCGCCGGGATCTCCACGCAGTACCTCTCCGAGGTCGAGCGGGGCCGCAAGGACCCCTCCTCCGAGGTGCTCGCCGCGGTCGCCGGCGCCCTCGACCTCACCCTGCGGGCCTTGGCGATCGAGGTCGCCCGACGACTGCCCGCCGCCCCGGAGCCCGTGGCCCCGCTGCGGCACGAGGTCGGCCCGTTGCGCGGGCCGTTGGCGCTGGCGGCCTGACCGCCGGACCGGTGGCCGCGGCCGGGCTCACCGGCTGCTGATGACCCGGTCGGCCAGGCCGTAGGCGATCGCCTCCTCCGCCCGGAAGATCCGGTCCCGGTCGGTGTCGCGCCGCAGCGTCGCGACGTCCTGCCCGGTGTGCGTGCTCAACGCCTGCTCCATCTCCTCGCGCACCCGCAGGATCTCGTCGGCCGCGAGGATCAGGTCCGGGATCGCGCCACGGCCCTGCCCCGAGGGCTGGTGCAGCAGCACCCGCGCGTGCGGCAGGACCGAGCGCTGGCCGGGCTCACCGGCGGCGAGCAGCAGCGCCGTGCTGGAGAACGCCTGCCCGACGCAGGTCGTGGCGACCGGCACTCGGCAGAACTGCATCGTGTCGTAGAGCGCGAACGTCGCGGTGACCGAGCCGCCCGGCGAGTTCAGGTAGAGGTTGATCGGGACGTCCGGGCTCTCCGCCTCCAGGTGCAGGATCTGCGCGATCAACGCGTTGGCGACACCGTCGTCGATCTCGGTGCCGAGGTAGACGATCCGCTCCTCCAACAGCCGGCTGTAGACGTCCATCACCTTCTCCCCGCGCGGGGAGCGGCTGACGACGTTCGGGATCGTATAGGTGCTCATCGCTCGCCACCCGCCTCCGTGCCGCGCGGGCCGAGCCCCGCCGTACGCCGTCGCCGCGGGCGGACCTGCGCGAGGTCGGTCACGACGTGGTCAACGAAGCCGTAGTCGCGGGCCCCCTCGGCGGTGAACACGTGGTCGCGCAGCGAGTCCTCGAAGACCTGGTCCACGCTCTGCCCGGTGCGTTCGGCGATGATGCCGAGCACGGTCTCGCGCATGTGGCGCAGGTCGTCGGCCTGCAGCTCGATGTCCACGGCATTGCCACCGATGCCGGCCGAGCCCTGGTGCAGCAGCACCTTCGCGTGCGGCAGCGCGTAGCGCTTGCCCTCGGTGCCGCAGCACAGCAGGAACTGGCCGGCGCTGTAGGCCATGCCCAGCACGACGGTGGACACGTCGTTGGGGACGAGCCGCATGGTGTCGGCGATCGCCAGCATCGCCGACACCGAGCCGCCCGGGGAGTTGATCCACAGCCCGATGTCGGTGGTCGGGTCCTCCGCGGAGAGCAGGACGAGCTGGGCGCACAGCATGGCGCCGGTCTCGTCGTCCAGGGCGGTGTCGAGCAGCAGGATGCGCTCGTCGAGCAGGTGCTCGGCGGTGCGGCGGCGCAGGGTTGGGGGTGGTTGTTCATCGCTCATGTGGCGAGCCTCGCCGCCGGGTCGCCGCGGGAGAAGGGCGTGCTGCCGAGGGCGGATCCGCCCAGGGCCGATCCCCCGGAGGGTCCCGCTCCCGCGGCCTCGGGGCGACCGGCGCCACGGTAGTTTCGGCGCATGGCTGACTCCCCCGACCGACCCGCACCGGGCGAGCTCGGGGACCGCACGATGGTCGCCCTGGCGGCGTGGACCGCCGCAGCGGTGCTGGTCGTGGAGCTGACGGCGCTGCGCCTGCTGGCGCCGTACCTCGGCCTCACGCTGGAGACCAACACCATCGTCATCGGCATGGTGCTCAGCGCCATCGCGCTGGGCTCATGGCTCGGCGGCCGCGTCGCGGACGCGAAGCCGCCCCGGCGCCTGCTCGGACCCGCGATCGGCGTCTCCGGCGCGGTCGTCGCGATCACGCCGGTGCTGGTGCGGACCGCGGCGAACGACCCGGCCAACGGACTGCTGCTGCCGGTCACCGCGCTGTGCCTGGTGGTGCCGGGAGCGCTGCTGTCGGCAGTGGTGCCGATGCTGACCAAGTTGCGGCTCGCCACCCTCGACGAGACCGGCCGCGTCGTCGGCCGGCTCTCCGCAGCCGCCACCGCCGGCTCGATCGTGGGCACCGTCGTCACCGGCTTCGTGCTGGTGACGCGCTTCCCCGTGACCGGCATCCTCGTCGGGCTCGGCGCGCTGCTGCTGATCACCGCACTGCTGGTCGACATCCGGGTGCGGGGCTGGGGCCGGTTCGGCCGGTCCGCTGCGGCCGCCGTGGTGGCCGGCGGGGCGCTCAGCGCCTGGGCGCTCCCCGACTCCTGTGACGCCGAGACGACCTACCACTGCGCCGAGGTCGTGGCCGACGACGAGCGCGAGTCGGGGCGGGTGCTCGTGCTCGACGGGCTCCGCCACTCCTACGTCGACCTCGAGGACCCGACCCACCTGGAGTTCGCCTACGTCGCCGGTCTGGCGGCCGTCGTCGACAGCCAGCTCCCGGACGGGCCTGTCGAGGCCCACCACCTCGGCGGCGGCGGGCTGACCCTGCCGCGCTGGCTGGAGGCGACCCGGCCCGGCAGCGCCAGCACGGTCTCCGAGATCGACGGCGGCGTGGTCGAGCTGGACCGGGAGCGGCTCGGCCTGGAGACCGGGCCCGACCTCGAGGTCCGGGTCGAGGACGCGCGCCTCGGGATGGCCGAGGTGGCCACCGACTCCCGCGACCTCGTGGTGGGTGACGCCTTCGGCGGCGTCAGCATCCCGTGGCACCTCACCACCGTGGAGGCGATGGCCGAGGTGCGGCGGATCCTGCGGCCCGAGGGCGTGTACGCCGCCAACCTGATCGACCACGGCGACCTCGCCTTCGCCCGGGCCGAGGTCGCGACGCTGGAGGAGGTCTGGGAGGAGGTCGTGGTGCTGGGTGAGCCCGTCGACGTCGACGCCGGCCCCGACGGACGCTCCGGCGGCAACCTGGTCGCCGTCGCGTCCGACCGCACGATCGACACCGAGGCGCTGGCCGAGGAGCTCGCGGCAGCCGGCGACGGGTGGACCGTGCTGGCGGGTCCGTCCCTGGCGGAGTGGGTCGACGACGCCCCGGTGCTCACCGACGACCGCGCACCGGTGGACCAGCTGCTGACGCCCTACCGCCAGCGCTGAGCACACCGCGCCCCCAGCAGCAGGGCTGCCAGACTGCTGCCATGGCGTACGCGTACCTCCTGCTGGCGATCGGGTTCGAGGTGGCCGGGACCAGCCTGCTCAAACCCAGCGAGGGCTTCACCCGCCCGTGGCCCACGGTCGGCACGCTCGGCGCGTACGCCCTGTCGTTCTTCTTCCTCTCCCAGGCGGTGCGGGACCTGCCGGTCGGCGTCGTCTACGCGCTCTGGGCCGGCCTGGGCACCGTCGCGATCGTCGGGATCGCGGCGGCGTTCCTGGGCGAGCCACTGACGGCGACCAAGCTGCTCGGCATCGCACTGGTGGTGGGGGGCGTGGTCATCCTCAACCTCGACGGCGCCCACTGACCCCTAGCTGGTGAGCGCGAGCGCGAGCGGGTGGACCTCGGCGGCTCCCGCGCCCCGGAGGTCCTGGGTGGCGACGGTGAGGGTCCAGCCGGTGCCCACGCGGTCGTCGACCAGCAGCACCCGCGCGCCGTCCGGCACCTCGCCACGCAGCGCGAAGCGGCGGCGTACGGCGGCGATGCGCTGGGCGGAGTTGGTCGCTCCCTGCTCGGGCGCGACGTCGGGGTCGACGATGGCGAACTCCCCCACCACGGGCACGCCGAGGTAGCGCGAGAGACCGTCGGCAAGGTCGCGGACCAGCGCCGGCCGGGTCGCGGACTCCACGCACACGATGGCGTCCACTCCGGGCCGCCAGTCCTCCAGCACCGCCACCATGGCGCGGACCAGGCCGGTCGGCACCGCCTGCGGGGTCCCCCCGGTGTCGTCCGCGGCCGCGCCCGGGGTCCGGAAGAGCTCGCGGAGCGCCTGGCCGTGTCCGAGGTCGGTGAGGCGGGCGATGGCGCGGCCCTCGGCAGCGGGCTCGCGGATCTTGCCCTTGAGGTCCAGGCCGAGGTTGGCCAGCGCCGTCGGCCACATGCGCCGCGGCTGGATCGGGACGCCGGGGCGCTGCAGCCGCTCCTCGGCGGCGGCCACCGCGGCGGCGTCGATGCTGGTGGGCACGGCCAGTCCGCCGCAGTTGTCGCACCGCCCGCAGGCCGCGGCCTCGGGGTCGTCGAGCTGGTCGCGCAGGAACCACATGCGGCACTGGTCGGTGGCGGTGTAGTCGAGCATCGCGCGCTGCTCGCGCTCGCGGGCCTCCGCGACGCGGCGGTAGCGCTCGGCGTCGTACTCCCAGGGCTGGCCGGTCGCCTCCCAACCGCCCTTGACCCGCCGGACCGCGCCGTCGACGTCGAGGACCTTCAGCATCGTCTCCAGGCGACTGCGGCCCAGGTCGACGTGGGTCTCGAGCATCGCGGTGCTCATCGGCCGTCCCTCCTCGGCAAGCACGTCGAGGGTGTGGCGGACCTGCTCCTCGCGCGGGAAGGCGAGGGAGGCGAAGTAGGCCCAGATGTCGCGGTCCTCGACCGCCGGCAGCAGCACCACCGTGGCATCGGCCGTGCCGCGGCCGGCACGGCCGACCTGCTGGTAGTAGGCCACCGGCGAGCTCGGGGCGCCCAGGTTGACCACGAAGCCCAGCGTGGCGTCGAAGCCCATGCCGAGCGCGCTGGTGGCGACCAGCGCCTTGACCTCACCGGCGAGCAGCGACTGCTCCAACGCGTGGCGCTCGGTCGGCTCGGTCTGCCCGGAGTACGCCGCCACGGTGTGCCCACGGGAGCGGAGGTAGTCGGCGACGTCCTGGGTCGCGGCGACGGTGAGGCAGTAGATGATGCCGCTGCCGGGCTGCTCGGTCAGGTGGTCGGCGAGCCACGCGAGCCGCTGCTCCGGCGTGGGCAGGCGTACGACGCCCAGCCGCAGCGAGGACCGGTCCAGCGAGCCGCGCTGCACGAGGGTCTCGGCGCCCATCTGCTCGGCGACGTCCTCGGTGACCCGCTCGTTGGCCGTCGCCGTGGTGGCCAGCACGGGGATCCCGTCGGGCAGCTCACCGAGCAGGGTGCGGATGCGGCGGTAGTCGGGCCGGAAGTCGTGGCCCCAGTCGGAGATGCAGTGGGCCTCGTCGATGACCAACAGCCCGCAGGTGGCGGCCAGGCGCGGCATGACCTCGTCGCGGAAGCCGGGGTTGTTGAGCCGCTCCGGGCTCACCAGCAGCACGTCGACCTCGCCGCGGCCGATCGCGGCGTGGGTCTCCTCCCACTCCTCGACGTTGGTGGAGTTGATGGTCACGGCGCGGATGCCGGCCCGCCGGGCGGCATCGATCTGGTTGCGCATCAGGGCGAGCAGCGGCGAGATGATCACCGTCGGTCCCGAGCCGGCCTCACGCAGCAGCAGCGTGGCGATGAAGTAGACCGCCGACTTGCCCCACCCGGTGCGCTGCACCACCAGCGCCCGGCGGTGGTCGACCGCGAGCGCCTCGATGGCGGCCCACTGGTCGTCGTACAGCTCGACGTCCTCACGCCCGACCAGGGCGCGCAGGTGCTCCTCGGCACGGTCGCGGACGGTGGCGGTGGTGGTGCTCATGGCCGCCTGTCTACCAGCGGCCGCCGACGCCCGGGTCAGCGCAGGTCAGTGCAGGTCAGTGCAGGTCGGCGGCGAACCGGCGCCGCACCTGCCGCTGGTAGACGGCCGGCGCCAAACGCCACAACAGGCTCGCGACCCACGTCGCCCGGTCGGGGAACACCCGCTCCCTGCCAGAGCGCAGCGCCTCGTCCACCAGCGCCGCAGTGTCCTCCGCCGAGCGCAGCCGGCCGAGCGTGGACCGCGGCCGCTGCGTCGGCCGGCCGTCCTCGCCGAGGGCGTGCGCCTCGATCGGGGTGTCCAGGAAGCTGGGGTAGACCAGCAGCACGCCGACCCCGTCCTCGGCGACCTCCAGGCGCAGCACCTCGAAGAACTGGCCCAGCGCCGACTTCGCCGCGCCGTACGCCGCCCGGCCCGGCACCGGCATCCAGCCGGCCATGGAGCCGATGCAGACCACGGTGCCGCGGCTCTCGCGCAGCAGCGGCAGCGCGGCGAGCGTGAGCTCGACCGGGCCCTGCCAGTCCACCGCCATCACGCGGCGGAAGACGGCCGGATCGGTGCGGTGCGCCGCGGAGCGGTGGGTGATGCCGGCGTTGTTGACGAGCACGTCGAGGCCGCCGAACCGCTCCCGGGTCGCGGCGACGAGGCGGTCCACGTCGTCGGCCTCGGTCACGTCGGCCACGACCGTCAGCACCCGGTCGGCGTCGTCCAGCTCGGCCTCCCGCGCGGCGAGCGCGTCGGCGTCGACGTCGGCCAGCACGAGGCGGTGGCCCGCGGCGTACCAGTGGCGCGCCATCGCCCAGCCCAGTCCGGACGCGGCGCCGGTGACGAGCACGACCGTCATCGGCCCTCCTGCGCAGCCATGAAGTGGTCGAGGACCTCGGCGGTGGTCTTGCGCGGGGTGTAGCCGAAGCCCTCCTTCAGGCGCCGGTTGGACAGGACCGGGCGGTACTGCAGGAACGCCACCTGCTCCGGCCCGACCGGCTTGCCCAGCCACCGCTGCACCCGGAGCCCGGCCCTGACCACGCCGACCGGCAGGCGCAGCAGCGGCTTGTCGAGCCGGTCGGCGATCTCGGCCATCGTCAGGGCGCCGTCGCCGGCGACGTTGAAGCAGCCGACGGTGGAGCGCTCCACGCCCTGCTGCAGGATCGCGAGCACGTCCTCGTCCCACACCAGGACGAAGGGCGAGGCGCTCCCCCGCAGCGCGAGCACGCGACGGCCCGTGAGCAGGCCGGTGATCTGGTTGGCGGTGGTGGCACCGAGCACGGTGCCCGGCCGCAGCACCAGCTGGCGGAGCTCGGGATGTTCCTGGCGGTAGCGCGCCAGGAGCTCCTCCATCTGCCGCTTGTGGTCGCTGTAGGCGAACTCCGGGTTGCCGCGCAGCGGGTCGCCCTCGTCGATCCACGACGGGTTGTCCGGGTGATAGCCGTACGCCGCGCCCGAACTGGTCACCGTCAGGTGGCCGACGCCGGCCGCGAGACAGGCGTCGAGCACGTTGCGGGTGCCGTTGACGTCGATGTCGAAGTCGCGCTGCCGGTCCCGCGAGGCCTGCAGGATCGAGGCGAGGTGCACGACGTGGGTGCTCTGGTGCTCGGCGACCAGGTCGGCCAGCCGCGGGTCGCGCACGTCGAGCTGGTGCAGGTCGAAGTCGACCGGCCCCGCGACCCGGTCACGCGGCACGACGTCGACGCCGCGGACGTCGTACCCCGCCGTGGCGAGACGGTTGGCGAGCTGGCGGCCGAGGTAGCCGGCGGCACCGGTGACCAGGACGCGTGGGGCGTTCACGAGCGCACCTCCGGGGCGGCGAGGACGAACGGGTCGTCGGCAGGCAGCGGCCGGCGCGACCACACCTGGGCGAGGGTCAGGCCGGCGACCAGGTGCCACACGCCCCAGAACGCGGCGATCAGCAGCACGCCGCCGAGCTCGGGGAAGAAGGTGAAGCCGATGACCAGGCCGAGGCCGGAGTTCTGGATGCCGACCTCGAGGGTGACGGCACGCCGGTCGCTGACCGGGAGCCGGAGGCCGCGGGCGATCGCCCACCCCAGCACCAGGGCGAAGGCGTTGTGGGCCACGACGAGCCAGAAGAAGGTGTGGAACTGGTCCAGGAAGAGGTCCAGGTTGTTGCCGAACGCGATCGCCACGAACGCGAGGAAGACCAGCACCGAGGTCAGCCGCAGCGGCTTCTCGCTGCGGCCGGCGAACCGCGGGAACCGTGAGCCGATCATCGAGCCCGCCAGCATCGGCAGGCCCAGCACCAGCAGCACGAGCAGCAGCAGGTTGACCCGGTCGACGTCGATGTCGGTCATCAGCTCGCGGGTGCGCGGGTTGAGGCTGCCGTAGAGCGCGAAGTTCAGCGGCGTCAGCACGGTCGCGGCGAGGCTGGAGACGGCCGTCATCGAGACCGAGACCGCGACGTTGCCCCGGCCCAGCCAGGTCAGCGCGTTGGAGAACGTGCCGCCCGGGCAGGACGCGACCAGGATCATGCCCAGCGCGAGCTCGGGGTCGATGTCGAGCAAGTACGTCGCCAGGCAGGTGCCGGCGGGCAGCAGCAGGAACTGCGCGACCAGGCCCGCCGCGGGGGCGAGCGGCGCACGCAGCACCCGCCGGAAGTCCTCGGCGCGCAGCGTCAGGGCGACACCGAACATCATGAACGCCAGCAGGACGTTGAGCACCGTGAGGTCGGGCAGCGCGATCTCGTTCATGGGGCGACCTCCGTCACCGGGTGACCCCGTCCAGCGGGGCGGCGGCGTACGCCGCGGGTCGGGGCGCGAGGTCGGGGTCGAGGTCGGTCAGGTGCCCGGCGACCGCGTCGAGGTAGGCGGCCTTGTTGACGTAGTACGCCATCCGCGCCAGCTGGAGGTAGTCGTAGCCGCCGTCGACGCGCTCGGTCGCGTGGACCCGCTTGGTGCGGTCGAACGCGTCCGCGGCCGCGGTGCCGGCGAGGCGGTGGCGCAGGTAGCCGGCGACCAGGCGCGCCTGCTGGTTGCGTCCCTCCCAGCCCAGGCCCGCGGCCTCGACCATGCCCATCATGAAGAGGTTGTCGCGCTCTGGGTGGAAGACGTTGAGGTAGAGCCGCGGCGCGTCCGCCTCCTCGGGCCAGTTGAGCTCGGCACGGTCCACGTAGGGGTAGTCCAGCTCGTAGCCGGTTGCGAGCAGCACCAGGTCGTAGTCGCCGCACTCGCCGTCGGCGAAGTGCACGGTGTGGCCGTCGATGTCGGCGACGTCACGGCGGGCGGTGATGTCGCCGTGCCCCAGGTGGTGCAGCACCAAGGAGTTGATGACCGGGTGCGACTCGTAGAGCCGGTAGTCGGGGTCGGGCAGCCCGAAGTCGCTGGGACGCCCGGCGACGGCGCGGACCAGGGCGGCGTCGACGCGCTGCTTGACCGCACGCGGCAGCGGCAGGGCGCCGCCGAGGGTGTCGATCGGTCGCCCGGCGACGAACTTGGGCAGGAAGTGGTAGCCGCGGCGCACGCTCAGGTCGACCGACGCGGCCCGGTGCACCGCGTCGACGGCGATGTCGGCACCGGAGTTGCCGCACCCGACGATCAGCACCCGCTTGCCCGCGAACACCTCCGGGGTGCGGTAGTCCGAGGAGTGCAGCAGCTCCCCCGCGAAGCTCCCGGGCAGCTCGGGCCGGTGCGGTCGGTGCAGGGTGCCGCTGGCGATGAGGACGCCGTCGAACCAGCGCTCCCGGCGTCCCTCGGTGGTCTCGGTCGTCAGCAGCCACCCGTCCCCGTCGGGCACCATCGCCACCACCCGGGTGCCGAACTCGAAGTGGTCGCGCAGGCCGAAGTGGTCGGCGTACGCCGCGAGGTAGGAGCGGACCTCCCGGTGGTGGGGGTACGCCGCCGCCCCGTCGGCCATCGGGAACTCGACGAACTCCGTCATCCGGCGCGAGGAGATCAGGTGCGCGCTCTCGTACATCGTGCTGTGCGGGTTGTCGATGTCCCACAACCCGCCGACGTCGTCGTGCAGCTCGAGCCCGACGAAGTCCAGCCCCGCCCGCTGCAGGTTGCGCGCGGCCGCCAGCCCCATCGGTCCGGCACCGATGATCGCGTAGCAGGGCGCGGTCGTGTGAGCACTCATCCGGTCCCTCTCCTCCGTGACGCACGTCACCGTAGTGCGCACCGCGCCACGTCACTCGGCGGAACGGGACAGGACCGGCGACAATCGGGGACATGACCACGGTGGAGGGCAGCGGCGGCAGCCGGGGCGTCACGACGCACTACGCCCGCGCCCTCCTCCAGGCCGCCGAGCACGACGGCGTCGCCCTGCCCGCCGACCTAGCCGCCCGGGTCCGCGGCGCCGAGCGCGTCCCGCTGGCCTGGCAGGACGAGCTGTGGGAGGCCTACTGCGCCGGCTCCGGCGACCCGCTCGCCGGGCTGCGCCTGGGCCGCCGGATCGAGGTGGGGCACCTGGACAGCCCCGGCGTGCTGCTCGCGACCTGCGACACCCTGGGCGAGGCGCTGGAGGAGCTGGCGGCGTACGTGCCGGTCATCGGGGAGGGAAGCTTCGAGCTGCGGCGCGACGTCGCGCCGGTGCGGGCGGAGTACACCCATCCACGGACCACGCGGCACCGCGAGCGCACCGAGGCGGTGCTGGCGAGCCTGCTGCACCTGGCCCGGTGGGCGACCGGCGGGCGGTTCGGGGCCGTGGCCGTCGCCTTCACCCACGAGCCGCTCGCGCCGGCCGAGGAGTACGAAGCCGAGCTCGGGGCCCCGGTCCGCTTCGCCGCGGCGTACGACGCCCTGGTGTGCGACGCCGACCAGCTCGACCTGCCGCTGGTGCAGGCCAACCCGGCGCTGCACGACCACCTCCGCGAGCTGGTCGACCGCACCCTCGCGGGCCTGGACGCGGCCGGCCCGGGGCCGCGGGTGCAGCAGGTCGTGCGGGAGCACCCCGACTGGGGCCGGGACCGGGTCGCCGCCGAGCTGGCGGTGAGCAGCCGCCACCTCAACCGGCTGCTGGGCGAGGAGGGCCTGACCTTCAAGGCGGTGCGGGAGCGGGCGCTGGCCGACATCGCGGTGCGGGCGCTGGACCGCGGCGACCGGGTGGTCGACGTCGCCGCGCGGCTCGGCTACTCCGACGAGACCGCCTTCAGCCGCGCCTTCCGCCGCTGGCGCGGCACGACGCCCGGCCAGTACCGGGACCGGAGTGGCCGCGGTGGGACCACGGGCTGACCCGGAGGCACGGCGATCCGAGCCTTGACTTGGAGTGCACTCTCAGTCTGGGATGGGCCGATGACCAGCGTGAGCATCACCGAGGCCGCCGAGCGCACCGGCCTCACCGCCCACACCCTGCGCTACTACGAGCGCGACGGGCTGCTGCTCCACGGCGTGGAACGAGCCCCCTCGGGCCACCGCCGCTACACCGACGAGGACCTGCGTTGGATCCAGATGGTCGTCCGGCTCCGTGCGACCGGCATGCCCATCCGTGACGTGCGTCGGTACGCCGCCCTGGTGCGCGAGGGCGAGGGCAACGAGGCCGAGCGCCTCGCACTGCTGCTCACCCACCGCGAGCTGGTCGAGCAGCAGCTCGCCGAGGTGACCTCCCACCTGCGCGCCATCGACTACAAGATCGCGCTCTACGAGGGAATCACGGCCCCGGCCGAGTGAGACTTGACTTCGAGCGCACTCGAAGGCGAAGAGTGGCGGCCATGACACAGATCAAGACCCGCACGCTCGGCACCACCTCCCCGCTGACCGTCAGCGCCCTCGGCCTGGGCTGCATGGGGATGTCGGAGTTCTACGGCACCCCCGACGAGCAGGGCGGCACCGACACCATCCACCGCGCGCTCGACCTGGGCGTGACCTTCCTCGACACCGCCGACATGTACGGCCCCTTCACCAACGAGAAGCTCGTCGGGAAGGCCATCGCCGGCCGCCGCGACGAGGTGCAGCTCGCCACCAAGTTCGGCAACGAGCGACTCCCCGACGGCACCATGGTCGGCATCAACGGCAGTCCCGAGTACGTCCGCGCCTCCTGCGACGCGTCGTTGCAGCGCCTCGGCGTCGACCACATCGACCTCTACTACCAGCACCGCGTCGACCAGTCCGTGCCGATCGAGGAGACCGTGGGCGCGATGGCCGAGCTGGTCGAGGCCGGCAAGGTGCGCCACCTCGGCCTCTCCGAGGCCGCACCCGAGACGATCCGGCGCGCCCACGCCGTGCACCCGATCACCGCCCTGCAGACCGAGTACTCCCTGTTCACCCGCGACCTGGAGGAGGAGATCCTCCCCACGGTCCGCGAGCTCGGCATCGGCCTGGTGCCCTACTCCCCGCTGGGGCGTGGCCTGCTGACCGGTGCGATCAGTGCCGACGCCGGCGCCACGGGCGATCGCGACCGCCGCCGGTCGGCGTACTTCCCGCGGTTCCAGGGTGAGGCGCTCGACGCCAACCTCCGTCTGGTCGAGCAGGTCCGCGAGATCGCGACCACGAAGGGCTGCACCCCGGGGCAGCTGGCGCTGGCGTGGGTGCTGGCCCAGGGTGAGGACGTCGCCCCGATCCCCGGCACCAAGCGCGTGCGCTACCTCGAGGAGAACGTCGACGCCGCCGCGGTCGACCTGACGGGGGCGGACCTCGACGCGCTCGAGCGGGCGGTCCCGCGCGACGCCGTCGTGGGTGAGCGCTACGGGGACATGTCCAGCATCGACTCCTGACCCGGCGTGCGGGCGGCGCCCCTGCCGCGGGGCCTCAGCGGCGGCCGAGGAGGATCGGGATGCCCAGGCCGATCATCACCCACATCGGCCAGAAGTAGCCGCCGCCGGTGGCAGCCCAGATCACCACGCAGATGGTGACGACCTTCATCCAGTGGTGGGTCGCCGGTCCGCCACCGCAGAACCCGACCGGGTGGTGCCGGCGCGGCGCAGGGGTGCGCGGCGCCTCCGGCACCGGGTGGGCCGGGGGCCGGTAGACCTCGTAGTCCTGGCTCGCCATGCCCCCAGTCAACCGCGCGCCGACCGCCGGGACCAGTGACAGATGTCAGGCATCCTCACCGGTCCCGGCGGGGCGTCAGCAGTCACCAGATCCGCACCCGGTCGGCCGGCTCCAGCCAGAGCCCGTCACCGGGGGAGGTCTCGAAGACCTCGTGGAACTCGTCGAGGTTGCGCACGATGTTGGCGCGGAACTCGGCCGGGCTGTGCGGGTCGACGGTCAGGAACTGGCGGGCCAGCTCCTCGCGCACCTTGGTGCGCCAGCACAGCGCCCAGTTGAGGAACAGCCGCTGCCGGTCCTCGGCACCGACCTCGCCGTCCTGCGCGATCAGGTACGCCGTGTGCCCGATCGTCAGGCCGCCCAGGTCACCGATGTTCTCGCCCACCGTCAGCGACCCGTTGACGTACTCGCCGGGCAGGTCCCGCGGCGAGAGGGCGTCGTACTGGTCGATCAGGGTCTTGGACTTCACCTCGAAGGCCGACTTGTCCTCCGGGGTCCACCAGTCGTTGAGGTTGCCCTCGCCGTCGTACTGCGCGCCCTGGTCGTCAAAACCGTGGCCGATCTCGTGGCCGATCACCGCGCCGATGCCGCCGTAGTTCTCCGCGTCGGTGGCGTCGGGGCTGAAGAACGGCGGCTGCAGGATGCCGGCCGGGAAGCAGATCTCGTTGGTGCCGGGGTTGTAGTAGGCGTTGACCGTCTGCGGCAGCATGAACCACTCGTCACGGTCGACCGGCGACCCGATCTTGAGCAGCTCGCGGTCGGTCTCGAACGCGGCCGCGGCCCGCGCGTTGGCCACCAGGTCGTCCGGGGTGACCTCGAGCGCGGAGTAGTCGCGGAACTCGTCGGGGTAGCCGATCTTGGGCCGGAAGGTCGCCAGCTTCTCGAAGGCCCGCTGCTTGGTCTCCTCGGTCATCCAGTCCAGCGCGGTGATGGAGACCCGGTAGGCCGCAAGCAGGTTGGCGACCAGCTCGTCCATCATCTGCTTCGACCGGGGCGGGAAGTGGCGGGCGACGTACTCCTTGCCCACGGCCTCGCCGATCGCGCCCTCGACGAACCCGACGGCGCGCTTCCAGCGCTCGCGCAGCTCGGGCGTGCCGCTGAGGGTCTTGCCGTAGAAGTCGAAGTTCGCCTCGACGAACTCATCGGTCAGGTACGCCGCGGAGGCCCGCAGCACGTGGGCGGTCAGCTTGTCGCGCCACACCGCGATCGGCGTCTCGGCCAGCACCGTCTCGAGGTGCTCGAGGTAGGACGGCTGCCCGACGACGACCTCGGTGAGGGTGGCGTGCGGGCCGTCGAGGTGGCCGCCGAGCGCGGTGACGTAGCCGTCCCAGTCGAAGGACGGCGTCAGCTCGGCCATCTCCGCCGCGGTCTTGAGGTTGTAGGTCTTCTGCACGTCGCGGGTGTCCGCGCGGTCCCAGTGGCCCTCGGCCAGGCGGGTTTCCAGGTCCAGGATGCGCTGCGCGGCACCCTCGGCGTCGTCGTACCCGGCGAGCCCGAGCATCGTCGCGAGGTAGCCGCGGTAGGCCTCCCGGATCTCGGCGAACTTCTCGTCGACGTAGTAGTCCTTGTCGGGCAGACCGATGCCGCCCTGGACCAGGTGGAAGAGGTAGCGGTCGGAGTTGCGGGCGTCGGTGGCGACGTAGGCGCCGAAGACGCCACCGCCACCGGTGCGCTCCAGGCGGCCGATCAACGCCCCGAGCTCCGACACCTCGGTGAGGGCCGCGACCTCGTCCAGCAGCGGCCGCACCGGCTCGATGCCGCGGGCGTTGATCGCCTCGGTGTCCATGAAGGAGTTGTAGAGGCCGGCGATCTTGCGCTGCTCCTCGGAGCCGTCGCTGGTGGATCCTCCGTCGGCCAGCTCGGTGATGATCGCGTGCACCTGCTGCTCGGCGGCGTCGGCGAGCTGGATGAAGGGGCCCCACCGCGACCGGTCCGAGGGGATCTCGGTCTCGGCCAACCAGCGGCCGTTGACGTGGCCGAAGAGGTCGTCCTGGGGACGGATGTCGGGGTCCATGCCCTCACGGGCTGCGTCGAGCGTACTCACGCCGGCGAGCCTATCCCCGCGTTCGAACCCGTACGCCGCTCCACGGCCGTACGCTGGTGGGAGCAGGTCGCAGAGGAGGACACGTGGGGGACTCGGGCAGACGCCGCCTCGGGTACGTCGGCAGCGCGCTCGCGGGCTGCCTGCTGCTGGCCGCGTGCGCGGGTGCCGGCGGTGGTGCGGCCGGTCCGGACGGCTCCCCGACCGCGACCCCCGGCGCGCCCTCCTCGTCGAAGGAGGCGCCGCTGCTGCCGCAGGAGTCCGAGCTGCCCTCCGCACTCCCCCGCGACGTGCAGCCCAGCGACGTCATCCCCTCCACCGGACGGGCCGACCTCGCCGACGCCGCCGAGCAGCTCGCCGAGGACACCTACGGCCAGAAGCGGCCGCGGCCGGTGCAGGTCGCGGCCGGCAGCACCCGTTGGCAGGTCGGCTCGCTCTACCGCGGCACCTTCGCCGACCCCGACATCGTCGAGCACCGGGGCAGGTTCTACGCCTACGGCACCAACACCGCCGGGATGCACATGCCGGCACTCACCTCCACCGACCTCGCCCGCTGGCAGCCGCTCACGCGCGGCGGTGGGCGCGCCGACGCCCTCCCCCGCGTGGGTTCCTGGGTCACCAAGCCCAGCCCGGGCCGTGGCCTGTGGGCACCGGCGGTGGCCGAGGTCGGCGGCGGGTGGACGGCGGCGTACTCCGCGAAGGCCTCGACGCTCAAGGGCGGCGAGCGGCACAACTGCATCGGACTCTCCCGCGGCTCCTCGCCGACCGGGCCGTTCGAGGTGGTGGGTCGCCCGATCTGCTCCCCGAACGCCAACCTGGGGCTCATCGACCCCGACATCTTCGTCGCCGACGACGGGACGCCGTACCTGCTGTGGAAGTTCTCCGGCGTGAAGGCCAAGCGGCCCGCCGGGCTGTTCATCCGGCAGCTCAACGCCACCGGCACCGACTTCGAGCCCGGTGCGAAGACGCGCGAGCTGCTGCGCAAGGAGCACGCCTGGGAGGGGCGGACCATCGAGAACCCGTCGATGATCCAGTTCCGCGGCGTGACCTACCTGTTCTACTCCGGGAACTCGTGGAAGACCTCGAACTACGCGACCGGGTACGCCATCTGCGACGGCCCCGAGGGCCCCTGCGTGCGGCCGAAGAACGGCCACCAGTTCCTCTCCACCGCCCGCACCGGCAACCTCGGCCCCGGCGGTGCCTCGGCCTTCGACGACGACAACTCGCTGCGGCTGCTCTACCACGCCTGGGACCCGGGCAAGGTGCTCCAGCTCCGCCGGCTCCACGTCGCCGGGTTGTGGCAGCGCGAGGACGGCACGCTGCGGTTGGTGCACCCGGGGTGAGGCAGGTTCTGCTGGTGGGAGCGATCCCCGGTCGACCGGGGATCGCTCCCACCACCCCACTTGATGTGTCGTGAGGTGTCACCCAGTGACAGTTGACGACACACCAAGCGGTACGTCGAGGCCGGGCGGGCACTGGGGACACCGCCGGAACGCGCCACGCCACCCGCGACGGCGCAGGATCGCAGCGACCCAGGCCGCCGTACGACAGGTGTCCCCGAAGACCAGCCCGTAGGTGACACGCGCGGTCACCGCGCCCCTCGTCGCCAACTCGGCGATGTCGCGCCGGGCGTCGTTGTCGCGCGCGGCAGGCGAGTCGTGGTGGGCGCGGCCGTCCAGCTCGATGATCACGCCGTACCCCGGGTGCTCCACGTCGGTGTCGGTCCGCCTGCCCGTGGCGAAACTCCTGTGCTGGCGCAGCGGAGGCGGCAGCCCGTGCGCTCGCTCGACCCGCAGCAGGTAGCCGCGCTCGAGGACCGAGCACGCCCCGTCGCGGTGGTCGATGACCAGGCCGCGCACGGTCGCCCTGCCGGGCAGCCTCGGTCGTGCGTCGAGCGCGACGAGCACGCGTTCGCCACCGGTCCGGCCGGCGTACGTCGTCCGGGCGAGGGCGGCGAAGGCGCCCGGGACGTCACCGCCCGACACCCGCTCCGCCATGACATCGAGTAGCGCCTGCTCCGGGGCGATCATCGGCGGATTGCTGCCGGGCAGGGTGCGGGCCGCCAGGTCGACGGTCCGGTGGACTCGCACCCAGTCGGGGACCACGACCTTGCGTGAGTGGGCAATCGCGACGTGGACGCTCGAGGGCGGTGGCTCGGGCAGGGCGGACACATTGGTCAGGGCCGCCGGCCACGCTGCCAGGACCGCGACCCATTCACGTTGTCCGGAGGTAAGTGGGCCGTTGTGGTCGACGTAGACGCCCGGCCACCGCCGGTGGATCTGCCCCCGGCGCAGCAGGCGGCGTACGTCGGTGGGCGCCGCACCGAGGTCGAAGAGCTGACCGCGCGACACCACGCCTCGCTGCCGGCGCAGCAATCGCCCTGCACCCGCGGTGAGGTCGAAGCCGGCAACCATCGCTCGACGGTGACAAGACCGAAGATCCCGCGCAACGTCGCTCCGCTACGGCTGTGGACGAGGCCTTTGACGTGTCGTTCACTGCCACCAGATGGCACCGATCGACACACCAATGCATTCAATGGGCGTGATCCCCGGTCGACCGGGGATCACTCCCGCCGCTCAGTCGCGGATGCGCACCACGGACTTGCCGACGGCGCGACGCTCGTCCATGTCGACGAGCGCACCGGAGAAGTTCTCCATGGCATAGACCTCGCCGACCGGAGGCTTGACCACGCCGGACTCGATCATCGGGACGAGGCGGTCCCACTGCTGGTGCATGTAGCCGGGGCGTGCGAAGACGTAGGCGCCCCAGCCGACGCCGCGCACGTCGACGTTGTTGAGCAGCAGGCGGTTGACCTTGACCTCCGGGATGCCCGCGCCGCTGGCGAAGCCGACCACGAGCAGGCGGCCCTGCGGGGCGAGCAGGCGCAGCGAGTCGGTGAAGGCGTCCCCGCCGACGACGTCCATGACGACGTCGACCCCGGCACCGCCGGTCAGCTCGGCGACGGCGTCCTTGAACCCGTCGGCGAGCACGACCTCGTCGGCACCGGTGGCCTTGGCGACGGCGGCCTTGGCCTCGTTGGAGACGATCGCGATCGTGCGCGCGCCCATGCCCTTGGCGACCTGGATGGTGGCCGTGCCGACGCCGCCGGCCGCGCCGTGGACCAGCACGGTCTCGCCGGCGCGGAGGCCGGCCCGCTCGTGGAGCGCGAACTCGGCGGTCAGGTAGTTCATCGGCAGCGCGACGGCCTCGTCGAAGCCGACCGAGTCGGGCAGCGAGAAGGTCGCATCAGCCGGGCTGATCACGCGCTCGCAGGCGCCGCCGTACGCGCCGACGCCGACCACGCGCTGGCCCGGCTCGAAGCCGGGTCCGGACACCACGGTGCCGGCGTAGTCGACACCGAGGGTGAACGGCGGCTCGGGCTTGAGCTGGTACTCGCCCTTGCTCAGCAGCACGTCCGGGAACGACACCCCGACCCGGTGGACGTCGACCAGGATGTCGTCGGGACCAGCGGTGGGCTCGTCCACCTCGCGGACGACGACGTGGGCGGGACCAGTGGTGTCGACTACTTGTACGGCGCGCATGCAGCGAGGCTAGCCGTCAGCGGATGCCGGGTGGTCCCCACCCTCACAGCCGCCAGCACGACGACGGCGCACGCAGCCCCGCGAAGCGGGCCTCGAAGAAGCCGTAGACCCGGGTGGCGTTGTCCAGGATGCCGCCGAGGTGGCCCGGGTAGGCATTGGTGGTGAACCGGACGCGGGCGCCCTCGTCGCACCAGTCGCGCGCCAGCTGCTTGCCGACGCGGTAGGGGATGATGTCGTCCAGCACGCTGTGCGTCACCAGCACCGGGGCGGAGGGCTTGGTCCGTCCGATCCGCTGGTCGTCCAGGATGCTCGCGAACGGCTCCTCCTCGGTGATCTCGGCGAGGCTGCGCCCGTCGGCGGTGTAGTCACGCGAGCTGCGGAACGCGGCGTTGCCGAGATCGAAGACGCAGTCGTCGGAGACGTTCTCCGCGAACGCGCGGCCCGCGTCGTTGAGGTAGGGGTCGATGTCGAGGTCGTAGCTCGCGGCGAGTCCGGTGACGGCGAACCAGGCGAACTCCGCCCACAGGCCGCGGTCCAGGTGCGCCGGCAGCGGCGTCAGGTCGGCCGGCACGGCGCCGACGACGGTGCCCTTGACGTCGAGCTCGGGAGCGTACGACGCCGCGAGCTCGGCCGCGGACGCCGCGCCACCGCCGCCCTGGGAGTAGCCGTAGAACCCGACGGGGTGCGAGGAGTCCAGCCCGGTCCCGGGCATGCGCTGCGCGGCGCGCACCGCGTCGAGCACGGCCCGTCCTTGGGAGAGCCGGTCCATGTAGGTGTGGGCACCGGCGGTGCCGAGCCCCTCGTAGTCGGTGACGGCGAGCGCGTAGCCGCGGGCGAGCAGGCCGGCCATGAAGAGGCCCTCGTACTCGAAGCCCTCGCTGAACTGGCGCGACGGGGCACACCGGTCGCCGACGCCCTGGGTGCCGACGGCGTACCCGATCACGGGACGACGCCCCGGCCCGCGCCACGGCGCCTTCGGCACGATCACCGAGCCGGACACCGCGTGGGACTCGCCGTCGCGACGCGTCGAGCGGTAGAGCATGCGCCGCGAGGTGATGGCGACGTCGCTCGCCCCGGCCGGGTCGAGGAGGTAGGACATCGGCTCCTCGCGGATCAGGTCGCCGTTGTCCGGCGGGAGCTCGGCGGGCGCGACGTAGAACGGCGGGAGGTCGTCGTTGGCGCTCGCCGGTGCTGCGTCGACGGCGGTGAGGGCGAGGGCGGCGCCGACCAGCGCGGCCGCGAGTCGGATCGGGCGACGTCGTGAGCTCATGGGGTCCTCTCGTGGTTACCACTCAGTAGCATCATGCGTGATCGGGGTCACCACGGCAACCGCGGACGCCCCGACGCCGCTCACCGCCAGTGGCCCTGCGGCAGAATCGGGCGGGTGAGTGTGACGATCCGCCGCGCTGGCCACCGCTTCGCCGACCGCGAGCCCGGACGGCTCAGCCACCACACGTTCGCCTTCGGCGCCGCCTACGACCCCGAATGGACCGCGTTCGGCCCGATGGTCTGCCACGACGACCACCTGCTCGGCGCGGGGCGCGGCTTCGACGAGCACGCCCACTCCGGACTGGAGATCGTGACCTGGGTGGTGTCGGGCGCGGTCCGCCACGTCGACTCCGAGGGCAACGACGCCACCCTCGCCGCCGGCGAGTGCGGGGTGCTCTCGGCCGGCTCCGGCCTCCGTCACGCCGAGCACGCCACCACGGACGGGCCCGCCCGGTTCGTGCAGGTCTGGCTCACCCCCGACGACGCCGACCGCCCACCGCACCACGCGACGGCGACGATCGACGCCGCACCGGGGCACGGGCTCGTCCCGGTGGCCGGCGCCGGTGGCCCACTCGAGGTCGGCGTCGCCGGGGCGGCGTACGCCGTCGCGCGGCTCGACACCGGTGAGCAGCTCACGCTCCCGGCGGCCGGGCGGGTGCACGCGTTCGTCGCGACCGGTGCGCTGCGGCGCTCCTCCCTGGCCGAGCCACTGCAGGCCGGCGACGGGTTCTTCCTCACCGAGGAACCCGGCCTGACCGTGACCGCGGGCGTGCCCAGCGAGCTGCTGGTCTGGTCCCTCGGCTGAGCGACCCGCTCAGCCGAGCACCTGCACCGCGCCGGGACGGACCTCGACCTCGAGGGACTGCCGACCGCGGGGCAGCGATCCGAGCGCCTCGCCGTCGGCGCCGACCGGGACGTCGCCGCCGCCGGCCGCGACGCCACGCACCGAGACCGACCGGCCGCGGGCGACCGTGACCTCGGGACGGTGCACGTGGCTGCCGTCGTACACGGTGGGCAGGGAGCGGATCAGCCCGCTGCGGGAGGCGGCCTCGATGACGACCACGTCGAGCTCGCCGTCGCTCACGTCGGCGCTCGGCGCGATGTGCATCCCCTTGCCGTAGTAGCCGGAGTTGGCCACCACGACGGTGGCGGCGGTGTGGGTGGTGCGGGTGCCGTCGACGTCCACGCTCACGGCCGCGGGGCGGTAGGTCGCCAGCGCACGGACGGCGGCGACGGGGTACTGCAGGCGCGCCGGCAGCCAGTGGGAGGCGTCGACGATCGCGGCGGCGCGGGCGTCGACGCCGGCGTAGACCGAGCCGGCCACGACCTGCACCGGCCGGCCGGGCAGCCGTACGTCGAGCAGGTCGACCGGCCGCGGTTCGCCGTGCAGCAGCAGCGCGACCTGCGCCTCGAGGTCGTCCGGCGCGCGGAGCATGCGGGCGAAGTCGTTGCCGCGCCCGGCCGGCACGACGGCCAGCACGCCGTCGATGTCGGCGACCGCGCCGGCGACCGAGGACAGCATGCCGTCGCCGCCGACCGAGACCACGACGCGGCCGTCGCGGACCGCGGCCGCGACCAGGGCCGGCGTCCCCTCCGCCGAGGTGGTGTAGGTGACCTCGACGTCGGCGCCGGCCTCGCGCAGCCGGCGGGCGAGCGGCACGACGACACCGCCCGCAGTGCCGCCACCGGCCGCCGGGTTGACCAGGAACGCGAACGCTCGCGACGGCGCACTCACGGCACCAGGACCCCCGGGTTGAGGACGCCGGCGGGGTCCAGGGCGTCCTTGACCGCCCGCAGGACGGTGCCGCCCACCTCGCCGATGCCGGCGGTGAGCCACGGCTTGTGGTCGGTGCCGACGGCGTGGTGGTGGGTGATCGAGGCGCCGCAGGCCACGATGGCCTCACACGCCGCGGACTTCGCGGGCAGCCAGCGCGCCAGCGGGTCCTCGCCGCCGCCGGTCACGACGGTGAAGTAGAGCGAGCAGCCGGTCGCGTAGACGTGGGAGATGTGGCACAGCACGACGGCGTCGTCGCCGAGCGCGCCCGTGAGCGCCTGCTTCACCTCGGCGTACAACGTGTCGACGCCGGACCAGAAGGTCACCGTCTCCAGGGTCTCGACGAGCACGTTGACGTCGAGCAGTGCGTCGCGCAGGTAGGGGGCGGCGAAGCGGCCCTCGGCCCAGGACTCCCCCGGCTCGTGGCCCAGCGGGGTGCCGCCGGCGGCCTCGAGAACGCGGGCGACCGCGGCCTGCTTGGCCGCGACGGCCTCCGGCGCGCCCTCGTGGCCGACGATCATCAGGCAGCCGCCCGCGCCGTCGCCGCCGATCGCGTCGGGGCGGGCGAGGTTGATCGCGGTCTCGGACTCGTCGGAGAGCCGCAGCACCGTGGGCAGCAGGTCGGACTGCGCGAGGGTGCGCATCGCCTCCGCGCCGGCGGCGAACGACGGCCACTGCCACCCCTCGTAGGACTTCTGCTCCGGCAGCGGACGGACCCGCACGGTGACCTCGGTGATGACGCCGAAGGCACCCTCGGACCCCAGGAACAGCTCGCGGAGGTCGGGACCGGCGGCGTCGGCCGGCGCCGTGCCGAGGCGTACGTCGCCCCGCGGCGTGGCCACGCGCAGCCCGACGACCATCTCGTCGAAGCGGCCGTAGCCGGCGCTGGACTGGCCGCTGGAGCGGGTGGCGGCGAAGCCGCCGATGCTGGCGTACTCGAACGACTGCGGGTAGTGGCCGAGCATCAGGCCGTGCTCGGCCAGCAGCGCCTCGGCCTCGGGGCCGCGCAGGCCGGGCTCCAGCGTGGCGGTCGAGGAGACCGGGTCCACGGCGAGCAGTCGGCGCAGCCGACCCAGGTCGAGCGAGACCACGCCGTGGGTGCCCTCGCGGGCGGCGACGAGGCCGCCGGTGACCGAGGTGCCGCCACCGAAGGGCACGATCGCGATCCGGGCCTCCTCGGCGTGGGCGAGCAGCGCGACGACCTCCTCGTGCGACCCGGGGCGCACCACGGCGTCGGGGGCGTCGGCCAGGTCGCCGCTGCGCTGGCGGAGCAGGTCGGGGGTGGACTTGCCCCGCGTGCGCAGGCGGCGTACGTCGTCGGCGACGGTGACGTGCCCGTCGCCGACGATGCGCGCGAGTGCGGCGAGGTCGTCGTCGGCGAGACGGGTGGCCGGGGTGGCGACGTCGGTGGCTGCCGGGGTGTCGCGCACGGGCAGCAGCAGGCCGACGGTCTCACGGATGGCGTCGGGCAGCGGCGCGGCCGCGGCGGGGTCGCCCCAGCGGGTCGGGGGCATCTCGGGCTGGGTCCGGTCCGGCACCGTCGGCACCGCGGGGTTCTGGTGGGCCATGTGTTACAGTGTTACACATGTCGTCACAGCGTCACAACACCTCCGGCGGGTCGGCCTCGCGGCAGGCCTACCTCGACGCCGCCCGCGCCTGCATCCTCGACGTGGGCTGGCGGCGTACGACGCTCACCGAGGTGGCGCGCCGTGCCGGCGTCTCCCGGATGACGATCTACCGCGCGTGGCAGGACATGTCCGAGCTGCTCGGCGACCTGATGACCCGCGAGTGGGGCGACGTGGTCGCCACGGTCTCCTCCCACGACGGCGACGGCCCGGACCCGGACGGCATCGCGACCACCATGACCGAGGCCGCGCGGGCACTGCGCGACAACGAGCTGTTCGTCCGCATCGTCGAGCTCGACCCCGAGCTGCTGCTGCCCTACCTGTTCGCGCGCCGCGGGCGCTCCCAGCAGCTCATCCTCGGCATCCTGCAGGACGCGATCACCCGGGGCCAGGCCGCCGGCACCGTCCGCGACGGCGACCCGGCGGCGATGGCCAGGTCCCTGCTGCTCGCCATGCACGGCTCGGTGCTCTCGGCCCACACCATGGTCGACGACGACGTCGACCAGGCCGCCCTGGACGCCGAGCTCGGCGAGCTCGTCCGCCGCGCCCTGCTCCCCCTCGGAGGCCGGTGATGGACCGCATCGTCCCCGGCCTGGCCGGCGCCCCCGACGAGGTCGACGTGCTCGTGATCGGCCTCGGCGTCACCGGCGCCGGCGTGGCCCTGGACGCCGCCAGCCGCGGGCTGCGCGTCCTCGCCGTCGACGCCCACGACCTCGCGTTCGGCACCTCCCGCTTCTCCTCCAAGCTCGTCCACGGCGGCCTGCGCTACCTCGCCAACGGGCAGGTCGGCGTCGCCCACGAGAGCGCCGTCGAGCGCGGCATCCTGATGGAGACCACCGCCCCGCACCTGGTGCGCCCGATGCCGAGCCTGATCCCGCTCTCCGTGGGCGTCGGACGCGCCCAGGGCCTGCTCGCCGGCGCCGGCCTGCTCGGCGGCGACCTGCTGCGACGCTCGGCCGGCACCGGCGCCGACACCCTGCCGCGCCCGCGGCGGCTCTCGGCCGCCGAGACCCGTCGCCTCGCACCGTCGCTGCGCGCGGCCGGGCTGCGCGGGGCGCTGCTCGGCTGGGACGGGCAGCTCGAGGACGACGCCCGCCTGGTCACCACCATCGCCCGCACCGCGGCGCAGCAGGGCGCCGCGATCCACACCCACGCCCGGGTGCTCGAGATCGACGACTCCGGCCACGAGGTCGCCCTGCGCGACGAGCTCGACGGGCGGCGTACGACGGTCCGCGCGCGAGCGGTCGTCAACGCGGCCGGCGTCTGGGCCGGTGACCTGACCGACGACGTACGGCTCCGCCCCTCGCGCGGCACCCACCTCGTGCTCAGTCCCGAGAGCCTGCCCGGCCTCCGGGTGGCGGTCTTCGCGCCGATCCCCGGCGAGAGCAACCGGTTCGTGCTGGTGCTGCCGCAGCCGGACGGCCAGCTCTACGTCGGCCTCACCGACGAGCCGGTCGACGGACCGGTGCCGGACGTCGCCGAGCCGAGCGAGGTCGAGATCGGCTTCCTGCTCGACGTCGTCTCCGCCTCCTTCGAGCGGCCGCTGCGCCGCGCGGACGTCGTCGGCGCCTTCGCCGGGCTGCGACCACTGCTGGACAACGGCAACGGCCAGGGGGGCGACGGGGACGCGACCGCCGACCTCTCCCGCAAGCACGCCGTGCTCACCTCGGCCAGCGGGGTCGTCACCGTCGTCGGCGGCAAGCTCACCACCTACCGCCAGATGGCCGAGGACGCGGTCGACCGGGCCGTCGAGGTCGCCGGGCTGCGCGCCGGCGCCTGCCGCGCGACCACCCTCCCCCTCACCGGGGCGGCACCACGCGAGGAGCTCGCGCGCCGCATCGAGCTCGCGGGCTCACCGGGCGAGGCCCGGCTGCTGCGCCGGTTCGGCGCCGACGCCGACCTGGTCCTCACCGTCGCACGCGAGACCACCGGACTCCCCGACGCCGACCTCCTCGCACCGGTCGCCGACGGGCTGCCCGCGACGCTCGCCGAGCTCGTCTTCGGTGTCACCCACGAGGGGGCCGCGGACACCGCGGACCTGCTCGACCGGCGTACGCGCGTGGGACTGGTGGCCGCCGACCGCGAGCGGGCCGTCCCCGCGGCCGAGCGCGCCCTGGGGTACGCCGCGGTCCGGTCCTGAGGACCCTCACCACCAGTGCAGCGAGCGGCCGTGGCCGTGGGTGTGGCCCACGGACTGGCCGTCGATGCCGAGCACGAACTGGCCGCCGGGCGGCGCCGGAGCACTGGCGGTGACGTCCGGCAGCACATGGCGGCCCTCGTTGCTGATCCAGTGGCAGCGGCCCTCGGCGACCAGGTCGGTCATCATCCGTGCGAAGCGGGCGCGGTCGTCGTCGTCGAGGTAGGCGATCACCGCGGAGTGGAAGACCACCGGCACCGCCTCGGGCGCCGCTTCACGCATCTCGGCCAGCATGCGCGGGAGTCGCGTCAGCAGGTTGCCGGCGCGCACGTGGGGCGGGTCCGTGCGCGCCATCCAGATCGCCTGCTCCAGCGTGCGGCGCCGGTCCTCGTGCTCGGGCCAGACCAGCGTGGTGAGCCATGCGACGTCGTCGTCGTCGAGGACGTCGAGGGGATGCAGGTCGATGCCGCCGCGCCAGTGGACCTCGAACGGCGGGAACCGCAACGGCACCGGACCGGTCACGTCGCACTCGAGCACGGGACGGTCGGGCCCGAAGGTGCGGACGCCACGACCGGTCTGCCAGCGGTAGCCCCACAGGTCGGGGTAGAGGCACAGGCCGGCGCTGGCGCCGACCTCGAGCAACGCCAGCGGGCGACCACCCGAGATCCGGCCGAAGGCCGGCATGAGCGTCGCGAGCCGGCCCACCTCGTTGGTCTGGGTGGCCCGCAGCCCGATGGTGGCCCGGATGGTGCCGTCGTCGGCCAGCAGCGCCGACCGGAGCCCGGCGTACGGTCCCGGCGCGGGGACGCCGTGCCAGCGCGCGGCGGCGAAGACCAGGTTCGGCTGGCGCTTGGGCTCGGGCAGGCTGGTGATCCAGTCCTGGACCTCGGGGTCCTCCAGCACGCCCTCGGCCCAGTCGACGAAGCAGGGGGAATCGACGGCGTACTGGGCGAAGTCCCGGTAGAGGTTCGCCACCGACCCGAGGACTTCCATGCCTCGGAGTCTGCCACCGTGACCTGAGGGGTGATTGAATCCCTCGCCATGACGCCACCACCCCGCAAGCGCGGCGGCTCGACGCCGGACCCGACGGTCCGCGACCGGGTCCTCACGGCGTTCGTCGAGCAGGTCGGCGAGCACGGCCTCATCAACGTCTCCATCGACGACGTGGCGAAGGCCGCCGGAGTGTCCCGCGTGACGCTCTACCGCCGCTGGCCCGACCGCCACGCGCTCATCATCGACGGCTTCAACCTGCTCAGCACGATCGCCCCGGAGATCCCCGACGACTGGACCGCCCGTCAGGCCTTCGACGCCGTCTTCGCCCGCGTGGAGGAACCCGCACGGCGACGCCAGCTGCGCCAGCTGCTGGCCGAGCTCGTGGCCGCGGCCGGGTACGACGAGGACGCCCGGCGGTCACTCCACGCGCGGCAGCAGCGCTGGCGCGAGCACGTGCGCGCCATCGTGGAGCGCGGCATCGCCACCGGTGAGCTGCCCGCAGATCGCGACGTCGACCGTGCGGTCGAGGTCCTCGTCGGCGTGGCCACCCACCTGCACCTGGTCGAGGCGATGGAGGCGAACCGATTCGTCGACCTGGCGTGGTCACTGCTGTCCGAGGAGCGAGCCTATTGAACCGAATCGCTTGACAGCCCATCGATCGAAGTGAACACTGCTGTTCACTTCGACATCGAACAGGGGACCTTCGATGACAACAGAACGTCGCGCGCTCGTGCGCCGTCAGCGCCGTGCCACGTCCGCGCGACGCGGCATCGTGGCCGTGCTCGCCCTGGCCGTGCTGGCCTCGCCCGCACTGGCCAGCGCCGAACCGACTGATGAGTCGACGGCGACACCGGCGACACCGGCGACGCCAACCACGTCGGAGGACGCGACGGAGCAGCCGTCGCCGAGCACCCCCACCGAGACCGCCACTGGCGGGGGGGAGACGCCGCTGCCCACCGAGACGGGGTCGCCCGACCGACAGGGGGGATCGGTCGAGGGCGACACCGAGCCGGACAGCACGAGCGGCGACCGGCCGCAGCCGGGCCAGGGTCATGGCCCGGCTGCGAGCCTGGGCAAGGAGGACAACCCGCCGGTCGACGACACCACCAACGTGAGCCCGGGCAAGCCCGGGTGCGACCTCGCCACGGCGGGCTGCCAGTTCTACCAAGCTCCGCGGTGGCACGACCTGAACCGGTGGAGCGACACCGCCCTGGCCTCGGTGCGCTGGGGCGACATCGACGGCGACGGGCACCCGGAGGTCATCGCCCGCCGCTCCGACAAGTTCGAGGTCTGGAGCTTCTCGCCGACCGTCGAGGGCCAGTGGTGCCAGATCAACGGCGTCGGTTGCAACACCTTCGTCCCGCTGGTCAACGGGCCGCCGACCACGGGCCTGCCGTGGGACGCGCAGGCGGCCGCCGCGTTGCAGTTCGCCGACCTGGACGGCGACGGACGCGACGAGCTGCTGGTCGCCGTCGACGAGGGCGGCGACTACCGGCTCCGCCCCTACCGGGCCACGATTGGGCGCAGCCTCAGCGTCACCTGGCACGCCATGCCGGAGTCGCCGAAGCTCGGCGACAACCGCGGCACGGCCGCTGTCCACCCCCTGCCCGACACCCTCGGCAAGGGACGCGACGCACTCTGGGCGCCCACCTCCGGTGACCAGCTCACGATGGCCTACTGGGAGGGCGACGCCGCCAGCGGTTTGTGGCAGACGGTGTCGGTCGAGGGCATCAAGGAGCAGGTCACCGCGATCTACCGCGGCGACTACCGCCAACGGGGCTGGACCGAGACCGTCGTGGTGACCCCTCGCTACTACCGGTACGTCGAGTCCACGCGCGACGGCGTACCCGACCGGGCCGACTCCGGCTTCGGTCCGGGCTCCTCCGGTGACGCGGTGCACGCCTCGCTCGACATCTCCGGCGACGGCGTCGACCAGCTGCTGCGCCGGACCACCGGCACCCTCACCGTGTGGAACCCGGCCCGCGGGACCTCCGAGGCGCGCAACACCAGCTCACGGAACGACACGTTCGCACTCGCCTCCGCCGACCTGGACGCGGCGATGGGTTCGGTCCGGGGCCACGGCCAGGCCGCGACACTGGTGACCTACCCGCACCCCGACACCGGCAAGGACGCGATCTACCTGCTCGGCCACGTGGTCCGACTGCAGGCGAACTGCAACCGCTGCATCCGCGCCGACCTGCCCAGCTTCGAGGTGGCCGCCCCGCGCCGGGGTGACCCGGCGATCGCGGCAGCGCTCGAGCACGCCTGGGTCACCGGGAAGCGCATCCGGGCAGTGCGCAAGGAGGCCGCCGGCCTCGTGACCGGCGCCTGGTACCCCGGCCGCGGGTGGCGCTCGGTGGCGTCGTCCGAGCAGCCCGAGTTCAGCGGCGAGGACGCGGCGGCGTACACGGAGATGAACCGGCTGGTGAACCGCGTCGGCAAGGGGATCCGCAGCATCTACCGCGAGTCCCCGGCCGACATCACCCACGTGGACAACAACCTCGCGAAGTACCAGGACCCCACGCACCGGCCCGACGGCGTCTCGGAGGAGGCGTGGCGCCGGGTGTGGCAACAGGTGGACCAGGAACTGCGGGCCGCCTTCGAGGCCTCGCGCTACTTCACCGAGATCTACACCTACCTCGGGCTCAGCACCGAACGTGCGCAGGAGATCCACCAGTACCTGGGCGCCACCCTGCAGCTGGAGGGCGAGAAGTCCGTGACCGCAGCCAACCAGGGAGCGGAGATCTTCAAGGCCGTGATGGAGGGGCTCGCCGTGCTGGTCAAGCCGATCGCCATCGCGACCGACGTCGGCATCGACGGCGCGTTCTCCGGGGCCGCCAGCGTCGCCACCCTGCTCGAGGCCGAGTTCGACGACCAGCCGATCCGCGCCAAGACCAGTGAGATCCTGCTGAAGCTCGCCGAGGAGCGCGAGGCCGCCCTGTCGAGGAACAACGCCGCGCGCGGGATGGTGGTCTCCGACTACTCGGCCATGATGAGCCTCGGTGGTCTGCGCGAGCAGGGCCTGTTCGAGAAGGACGGCGCCCTCATCGACAGGCTCCGGGCCGAGCAGCGGCGCCAGGACTGGGTCAACGCCTACCAGACCCTGCTGCCCGGCATCGCCACCTTCTGGGCCTGCACGACCAAGCTGGACTTCCACACCGACCCGGACTTCAAGGCCTACGACCGGTGCCAGAACGACCAGCTCGCCAAGAAGCCCACCGGCTGGAAGACCTCGGTGCCGGGCAACCGCGTCACCAAGCGCTACGACCAGGTGCTCTACCTGGCCCTGCAGTCGAACAAGGCCTTCGCCTTCCCGACGTTCGGGATCCCGTTGAAGTCCAACGACGACCTCCTCGCCCACTTCACGACCACGCCGAAGGACACCTGCTGGACGCTGTGGACCAAGGACTGCGGACTCGGCTTCACCCGCGACGAGGTCGCCGGGGGCAAGCAGGGCTGGTCGCACGTCAGCTGCCAGACGGTCGTCGGGTTCCGGCTCGAATTCCGGTTCTACGAGATCCCCCAACCCTGCCAGGTCCACCGGTTCCCCCAGGGCCGCAAGATCTACCCCAAGTGACGAGGAGTCCACGATGAAGCGCACCACCCTCGCCGGCCTCGCCGCGCCGGCCCTCCTGCTGTCCCTCGTCGCCTCCGGCTGCAGTGCGGTCGAGTCGCCGGTCGCCGCCGTGTCCAGCGGTGTCGAGGACGTCGACGTACCCGAGGTCTTCACCCCGGTGCTCGTCACCACCGTCGGCGTGGAGACCGCGCCCGTGCAGGGACGCGACGGCTCCTGGCGGGTGCTGTACGAGCTCGTGCTCACCAACGCCAAGCCCGCCCCCGCCCGGATCGACCGGCTCGACGTGGTCGACGCCGACGACACCGACGCCGTCGTCGCCAGCTTCGAGGGCGAGGACCTCGTCGGGCTCTTCCACCGGCTCAGCGGCGGACCACGTGCCACCACCTCGCTGGCCCCGGACGAGACCGCGATGGTGTTCGTCGAGCTCACCTTCGACGACCTCGACGACGCGCCGGACGCCGTCGCCCACCGGATCGTCGGCGAGGGTGCGGCGAACCCGGCGGCGACGGACCCGAGTGCCGTCGACTACGTGACCGCGGGGTTCCCACTGCGCGAACGCTCCCAGGTCGTGATGGGCCCGCCGCTGCGCGGCGACGGATGGCTGGCGGTCAACGGCCTCGACACCACCGCCGGGGTGCACCGTGGCGCGGTCCAGTCGATCGGCGGACGGCTGTACGACGCCCAGCGCTTCGCCATCGACTGGATGCGGCTGGACGAGGACGGGATGCTCGCCACCGGCGACTCCGGCCAGGTGGAGAGCTGGAACTCCTACGACGAGCCCGTGCTCGCGGTCGCCGACGCCGAGGTCGTGCAGGTGCTCGACGAGCTGCCCGACCAAGCGCCGGGCACGCTGCCCGACCCCTCCGACATCACCCTGGAGACCGTCGACGGCAACCACGTCATCCTCGAGCTGGCCGAGGGGGTCTACGCGTTCTACGCCCACCTCAAGGAGGGCTCGATCACCCTCGAGGAGGGCGACTCGGTCTCCGCCGGCGACGAGATCGGCCGACTCGGCAACTCCGGCAACACCAGCGCGCCGCACCTCCACCTGCACGTCATGACGGCCGACTCGGCGCTGGCGGCGGACTCGATCCCCTACACCTTCGACGGCTTCACCCACACCGGTCGCATCTCGGACCGGGCGTGGAATCTCACCGACGGACTCGAGGGTCCGTGGACCGTCGAGACCGACGGCGCCGGGGAGGAGCACACCGAGCAGGTGCCGCTCGGCCTGGACGTCGTCGAGTTCCCGGAGGACTGAGCCGGCGCCCGACCTGGGGGGACGGGCGCCGGACCGGTTCGGCCCGATCCGGGCTCAGTCGGCGGGCATCGCGACGTAGGTGGTGTCGAGGTACTCCTCGATGCCCTCGAAGCCGCCCTCGCGACCGAACCCGCTGGCCTTGATGCCGCCGAACGGCGCGGCCGGGTTGGAGACCAGCCCCGTGTTGAGGCCGAGCATGCCGGCCTCGATCCGCTCCGCCAACCGGATCGTGCGGGCCAGGTCGCGGGTGTAGGCGTAGGCCGAGAGGCCGTACTCGGTGTCGTTGGCCATCGCGATCGCCTCGTCCTCGGACGCGAAAGTCGTGATGGGCGCGACCGGCCCGAAGACCTCGGTCGTGGCCAGCTTGGCCGTCGGCGGGACGTCGGCCAGCACGGTCGGGGTGAAGAAGTGCCCGGGCCCGTCCACGGCCGAGCCACCGGTCAGCACCCGTGCGCCCGCGGCCACGGCGTCGTCGACCAGCTCGGTCACCGTCTCGACGGCATCGGCGTCGATGAGCGGACCGACGTCGACCCCGTCGTCCTGGCCGCGGCCGAGCCGCAGCGCAGCCATGCGCTCGGTGAGCTTGGCGCCGAACTCCTCCGCCACCGACTCGTGGACCAGGAACCGGTTGGCCGCCGTACAGGCCTCGCCGATGTTGCGCATCTTGGCCAGCATCGCGCCCTCGACGGCCGCGTCGACGTCGGCGTCGTCGAAGACCAGGAACGGGGCGTTGCCGCCGAGCTCCATGCTCACCCGCTGCAGGTTGTCCGCCGACTGCTTGACCAGGATCCGACCGACGCCGGTGGAGCCGGTGAAGCTGATCTTGCGCAGCCGCTCGTCGGCCTGCAGGGCAGCGGTCACGCCGCTGGAGTCGGTGCTGGTGATGACGTTGAGGACACCGTCGGGCAGGCCGGCCTCGGCGAGGACGTCGGCGAGCAGCAGCATCGTCAGCGGCGTCTGGCCGGCGGGCTTGACGATCATCGTGCAGCCGGCCGCGATCGCCGGGCCGATCTTGCGGGTGCCCATGGCGAGCGGGAAGTTCCACGGCGTGACGAACAGGCAGGGCCCGACGGGCTTGCGGACGGTGAGCAGTCGGGTGCCGCCGGCCGGGGCGGTCATCCACCGGCCGTGGATCCGCACCGCCTCCTCGGCGAACCAGCGGAAGAACTCCGAGCCGTAGGCGATCTCGCCGCGTGCCTCGGACAGTGCCTTGCCCATCTCCAGGCTCAGCACCCGGGCGATGTCGTCGGCGCGGTCGGTGAGGATCTCGAAGGCACGGCGCAGGATCTCGCCGCGTTCGCGCGGTGGGGTCGCCGCCCAGTCGGCCTGCGCGGCGCTCGCGGCGTCGAGCGCCGCGATCGCGTCCGGGACCGCGGCGTCGGCGACGTCGGCCAGCACCGAGTCGTCCACGGGGTCGAGTACGTCGAACCGGTCACCACTCGCTGCGGGGCGCCACTCGCCCCCGATCAGGAGCTGGCGGCGGTCTTCGGGGATCAGGTCGAAATCGCTCACGGTGCCCAGACTGTCAGCCCGCCCAACCGCCCCGGAAGGCGCTCGACCCCGGAATCGGGGAGATTCACCCATTCCCTTCCGCAGCCTTGATGCCGCGTCCTACACTGGTTGCAGTCGTTCGACGGGAGGGAGCACCCGGAAAACGGCGAGAGCCCCTGTCGATGCCGACCCCATGCGGCGTCCAGGGGCTCGCTCCTTTTTCCGAGGCCCGTGCCCCACGAGCCTGCGAGTGGGGCACGGCTGGCCGAGGAGGTCGAGCAGCCGGCCGGCCGAGCTCGCGAGGCCGGAACCGGCGTGTCGAGACCACCGCAGCCGATGATGCCCGCGCGTCCGGGGTCTCGACAGGCTCGACCACCGGGGGCCAGGTCTCGACAGGCTCGACCACCGGGATCGGCTCGGTCTCGACGGGCTCGACCACCGGGGGGCGCCTCGGTCTCGACAGGCTCGACCACCGGGGTCGGCTCGACCACCGGTGACGGCTCAACCAGCGCGGCGGAGGAACTGCTCCAGGACCGGGCCGGCGGTGCCGGAGCCGGAGGCGCCGACCTCGACGAAGACGGCGACAGCGAGGTCGCCCTGGGCGCCGACCATCCACGCGTGGGTCTGCAGGCCGTCCTCGCCGTCGAACTCGGCGGTGCCGGTCTTGCCGAGCGCGGCGGGGCCGGGGAGGTCGGCGAGGATGCTGGCGGTGCCGTCGCTGGCGGTGCGGCGCATCAGGTCCTGCAACACTCCGGCCTCCTGGCCGGTCAACCCTGGGACATCGGGGGCGTCGATGTCGACGCCCTCCACCAGCCGCGGCACGACCGTTGACCCCTGCTGCACCGACGCGACGGCGGTCGCCATGGCCATCGGGGAGGCCAGCACCTTGCCCTGCCCGATGAGGTCGGCGGCACGTTCGGTCTCCGAGGCCGGCGGCGGCACCTGCCCGAAGTACGCCGGGAAGCCGGCGTCCATGTCCTCCCCGACGCCGAGGCTCGCGGCGGCCTCTCCCAGCGCGGCATCGCCGAGACGGTCGCGCTCGTCGATGAAGGCGGTGTTGCACGACAGCGAGAACGCCTCGGCGAAGCTCAACGTCCCCTCGCTGCCGGCCGGGAAGTCGTCGTAGTTCTCGAACTGCTTGCCGTCCACAGTGGTGGTGGCCGGGCAGTCGACCCGCCCGTCGGGGCGGAGGCCGTTGCGCAGCAGGGCCAGGGCGCTGACGACCTTGAAGGTGGAGCCGGGCGCGAACTGGCCGAAGGTCGCGTGGTTCTGGCCGCCGGTGCCGGGGCCGTTGGCGGCGGCGAGGATCGCGCCGTCGCTGGGGCGGACGGCGACCAGCGAGGCGGCGGGACCGAGTGAGCCGAGCAGGTCCTCGGCGGTGCGCTGCAGGCGACGGTCCAGCGTCAGCGCGAGGTCCTCCCCGCCGCTGGCCTCGACGGCGTACAGCTCCCGCTCGTCCCCGCCGGGGTCGAAGGCGATCACCCGGGTGCCGGGGTTGCCGCGCAGCCGGTCGTCGTAGCGCGCCTGCAGTCCGGAGACGCCGGCGATGTCACCGGCCTGGTAGGTCTCGGGGGCCTCCTCGACCATCTCGGCCGTCACCGGGCCGACGCGACCGAGCAGCGGGGCGGCGAACTCCTTGGTGGGGGCGAGCGCCATCGTGCTCTCGATGGCGCGGGCGCTCTTGATGTCCTCCACCCCGGAGACGGCGGCGTCCGGCGCCTCGGGCTTGCGGTAGGTGATCGCCTCGACGAAGGCGCGGTCACCGGCCTTGCGCACGCGCTGCACGAACGGCGGAGCGGCGACGTCGACGAGTCGCGCGAGCGCCCGGGCGTCGCGCACGGCCGCCTTCGGCTTCACGCGGGACTTGTCGATGCCGAAACGCAGCACCGGCCGCTGGGTCACCAGCACCTCGCCGCGCGCGCCGGTGATGTCACCCCGGGCGACGTCGTCGCTGCGGACCAGCAGCTCACCCTGCTCACCGAGGCCGGGCTCGACGATCGCGCGGGACCACACCGGACGCCAGCCGGACGCCGCGGCCTCGTCCCCGTCCTCGGCGGCGGCGAAGAACACCCGCGACTCGTACTCCCACGTCTCGCCGTCACGGCCGATCGGCCACGACCACCCCAGCGTGGCCGTCGCGTCGGTCTCGGTGACGTCGACACCGTCGACCACGACGTCGGCCTCAAGGCCTCCCAGCCCCGCCACGGTGTCGGCGTACGCCGTCGCGACGGCCTCGGACTGCTCCTTCGCCCAGGTCAGCTCGCCCGGCTCGCCCTCGACGAGGGCTGCCGCGACCTGCTCGGCGGACGCGCGGACGCCTTCCTCGGCCGCGCTGTCGTCCTCCTCACCGCTGCCGGAGGAGCAGGCCGCGAGCAGCAGGGAGAGGAGGACGGCCGGGACCGAGAGTCGTCGCATGACCCGGTTCTATCAGGGGGCGCCGACCTCGGCCCTGAGCACGCGGGCTCAGAGCTGCGCGGCGACCAGGGGGCGGTAGCCGTCACGGTGGCCGGCGCGGTTGGGGTGGTAGCTCTCGTCGATCGGGTAGGCCAGCCCGTTGACCCACTCGGTGTTGTCGCACACCGCGTGGCCGACGAAGCGGCCGGTGGGGTCGACGAATCCGAAGCCGGCGGCAGCCGCCTGCGCGCGGATGCGGTCGTTGAGCAGGTCGGCGGTGGCGTTGAGGCGGTCCTGCTCGGCCGGGGAGAACCAGGTGCCGGCGTTGCAGTCCTCGCCCATGAACAGCCGCGGGTAGCCCACGACGACGACCTCGGCGCTCGCGGCGCGGGAGCGGATGTCGCCGTACAGGTTGCTCAGCCGACCGGGCAGCTGGTTGCGGATGAAGGCCTGGGCGCCGTCGATCGCGGCGTTGCAGTTGCCGGCCCACCACGGGGTCGCGCACTCGGTGATCACGTCGGCGAAGCCGGCGTCGTTGCCGCCGACCTGGACACTCACGAAGTCGGTCCCGGCACCGAGTCCGCCCAGCTGGTTGTTGCGGACATTCGGGACCGTGGCGCCGGAGCAGGCACGGAAGTCGAGGGAGTAGCCGCGCTGGTCCGCGACCAGCCGGGGGTAGGCGAGGTCGGAGCGCCGGCAGTTGCTGTTGGTGTAGCTGCGGGTGCCGAGTCCGGATGCGTAGGAGTCACCCAGCGCGACGTAGGACGGTGCCGCCGCATGGGCGGGGGCGGCGAAGCCGAGCGGGAGCAGGACGGCGACGAGACCGAGCAGTGCCAAGGCCATGGGGGCGATGGCGACCGTCCGGACGCGTGGGAGCAGGGACATCCGAGACCTCCGAGAATGGCGATGTGACGCGGGTCACTCAACCACGGATCACCGCTCGGCGCGAGGGTCGTGGTCCTCGTGGGCGCGGGCGTGCTCGCGCCAGGTGCGGGTGCCGGCGACGATGTCGGCGACGTTGCTGGCGAAGTTCGGGCACGCGGCGATGTCGTGCGCACGGCACTCCAGCGCATGCTCGGTCATGTGCTGGGAACGCCGGATGGCGACGATGCGGTCCTCGAGGTCGGCCAGGTGCTGCTCGAGGATCGCGCGCCGGTCGGTCGCGGTGGCGTCGAGCAAGGCGCGCACCTGCTCCAGGCTCATGCCGGCGGACTTGTTGGCCAGGATGACCGCGACGCGGTAGGCGTCGGACTCGCGGTAGAGCCGCCGGTCGGCGGCGTCCCGTTCGGGACGCAGGAGGCCCTCCTCCTCCCAGTGACGCAGCACGTGGGTCGGCAGGTCGAAGCGCTCGGCGAGCTCGCCGATGCGCCACCGGGTCTCCTGGGTTGACTTCATGTCAACATGAAGTCAGATGCTGCTGCTCCACGCAAGCACGGGAACGAGGAGAGCAGTGATGGGTGAGCAGACGGAGCACTCGGGGCACCCGGCGTACGACGTCGCGGTGGTCGGGGCGGGGTCCGCGGGCCTCCAGGCAGCGCTGACGCTTGGACGGATGCGGCAACGGGTGGTCGTGTTCGGCACGGGGCGCTACCGCAACGACCCCACCGAGGAGATGCACAACGTGCTCGGGCACGACGGCGAGCACCCGTCCGCGTGGCGTGACGCCGCCCGGGCGGACCTGGCGCGCTACGCCACCGTGGATTTGCGCGAGGCAGCGGTGACGAAGCTGGCCGGCAGCGTCGGTGACTTCGCGCTCGCGACCGAGGACGGACAGGTGACGGCCCGGCGGGTGGTCCTCGCGACCGGCGTGAGGGACGAGCTACCCGACATCGCCGGGCTCGCCGACCTCTTCGGCGCGGAGGTGGCGCACTGTCCCTACTGCCACGGCTTCGAGTACGCCGACACCCCGGTCGGGATCCTCGGCGCCGCACCGCACGTGCCGGTCATGGCGCGACTCTTCGACCCGATCGCCTCGCGCGTGGTCGTGCTGACCGACGGCGCGCAGCCGGACGCGGACACCGGGGCGGCGCTCGAGCGGGACGGGCGCGAGGTGGTGACGGCACCGGTGGCGTCGGTGGCGCGCGCCGCGCACGGCCTGACCGTCACCCTCGAGGACGGCAGCGAGGTCGCGCTGGGCGGGATGCTGGTCAAGCCGGACTGGCGGCTGGCGGCCCCGCACGCGGAGCAGCTGGGACTCGAGCGCTCCGAGGTCGGGGCCGTCACCGTCGACCCGATGGGCCGCACCTCGGTGCCGGGGGTGTACGCCGCGGGGGACATGGCGCAGCCGCCCGGCCTGCCGCAGCCGATGTTCTCGGTGCTGGCGGCCGCGGCCAGCGGCCAGCTCGCCGCCGCGGGCGCCCACCAGGACTCGCTGATGGGGTGACCGAGCGCGGTCAGTACCAGCCGACCCGCTCGGAGTGCGCCCAGGCGCGGTCGGGGACGCCGTACCGGGCAGCGATGTAGGCCAGGCCCCACTGGATCTGCGTCTGCGGGTTGGTGCGGTAGTCCTTGCCGACGACGGCCATCTTGTTGGCGGGCAGGGACTGCGGGATGCCGTAGGCGCCGGAGCTGGGGTTCTCGGCGAGGTGGTTCCAGCCGGACTCGCGGGTCCACAGCGCGTCCAGGGCGGGCCACTGGTCGGCGGCGAAGCCGAAGTCGAGCATGAGCTGGTAGCCCAGCGCCCGGTTGGAGTCGGGCTCGATGTCGGCGGGCGCCGGGGCCGCGCTCGCCATCGGCTCCTGCTGGGCGATGCGCTCGGCGGTGTTGCGCAGCTGGCGCAGGATGACCCGGTCGGGGATCGAGGCCCGCGCGGCCTTGATCTTCTTGATCACCGTGGCCGAGCGCTCCTGCTCGGTGCCGACGCTGGGCTCCGCGCTCGCGGTGGGTGTCGCGCTGGCGCTCGGCGCGGCGGAGGGCGTCGTCGTGGCCGACCGGGCGGTGGTCGTCGAAGCCGAGGGCTGCACCCGCTCGGGGTCGGGTCCCCACGCCAGGAGTGCGGCGGCTCCGGTCGCGACGACGACGACCGCCAGCACGGTGGCGACGGTCGCAGCGCGGGAGGGGGCCTGGTCCACCAGCACAGTGTGGCGGGTCCGGGCGGTCTTCGGGCCCGTTCGGTCGGACCGGTGAGACGGACGGCGCCGTCGGTGGACGGTGCGAGACTGGCCGCGATGGCCCCCGACACCCATGCGCCGGTGGACCCGGTGGTGCTCGCGTACCCGTTCTCCGGCCACTGGCGCGCCCGCAACAGTCCCGCCCGCCGCGTGCCGAGCCACGGTTCGCACCTGATGGGCACGACGTACGCCGTCGACTTCATCCCCGTCGACGGCCGCGGCCGCTCGGCACCGTGGAGTTGGCGCGCGGCACTGGCCACCGAGGAGCCCGAGGGCTTCGTCGGTTTCGGCGCCGACATCCTGGCCCCGTGCGCGGGCCGGGTGGTCGTGGCCCACGATGGTGAGGTCGACCACGAGGCACGCCGATCCCAGCTGACGCTGCTGCCCTACATGCTCGGCCAGGCGCGGCGCGCTCGCGGCGGCGCGCCCGCCGTTGCGGGCAATCATGTGGTCGTCTCCGGCGGCCCGCACGGTCCCTACGTCCTCCTCGCCCACCTACGTCGCGGGTCGGTGAGGGTCGGGGTCGGTGACGAGGTGCGGGAGGGGGACCTCCTCGGCACCTGTGGCAACTCGGGCAACAGCACCCAGCCACACGTCCACGTCCAGGCGACGGACACCACGGCCTGGGAGCGGGCACGTGGCCTCCCGATCGCCTTCCGTGGCCCCGACGGACCCACGATGCCCGCGGAGTCCGAGGTCGTCACCGCCTGAGCGACGCGGCTCAGCGCCGCCAGCCCACCGTCCAGTGGCGGTCCGGCACCTCACCGGCGGACTCGGAGAACAGTCGCAGCCCGTCGGCGACCTGACGGTGCTGCTCCGGCGACATCGTGGCCAGGATCCGGCCGATCTCGACGCGACGATCGGCCATCACCTGGTCCACGAGGCGGTGACCGGCGTCGGTGGCGACCAGCTGCACGGCGCGGCGGTCGGTGGGGATGCGCTGTCGCTCGACCAAGCCCTTGCCCTCGAGGCGGTCGCACAGCCGGGTGGCGGTGGAGGGGTTGACGTCCAGCGCGGCGGCGAGGTCGCCGACGCGGTGCGGCCCCTCGGCGGTGAGCACCACGAGCAGGCGGTACTGCGGGAGCGTGACGTCGTCGGAACGGTCGGCCAGCGACCGCGCGGCGATCGCCACCAGGACCCGGCTCGCGCCGACGACGGCCTCGACGAGGTCGTCGCGGGCCGCGGCGTTGGCGGTCGACGTCCTTGTGGGCATGGCGTAGATTCTTCCACAGCACAGTCTTTGCATGATGCAGTCTTTGGTGGCTGCAACGAATACGAGGAGGTGGGTGTGCACGAGATCGACGTCACCGACGAGACGTGGAACTTCGGCTGTGGCCACTGCGGCCACCAGTGGTCCGTGGCCTACGAGGTGCACCACAACGAGGCCCCCGGCGGCGACCAGGTCCGGATGTGGCTGCGCAACGGGCGGCCCAGCATGGCGCCGGGCGGCGGGGTCCCCTGCCCGAGCTGCCAGGAGGGGCTGCGGGTCAACGCCACGCGCGACGGCGCACTCGAGCGCACCGCCCGGCGGCCGGTGGACGACCTGATGGGCACCGGAATGCCGCCGGTCATGCGGGGCGACTGAGCCGCAGTGGGCGCGGGTGGCCGGCTACTTGCGGAACTCCCTCTCACACGACCACGTGCGGTTGGTCCCGGACTGAACGACTCGGTATCGAGTCTTCTTCCGGATCGCGCGGCCGTCGAGATGGACCTTCCCCTTCTTGCCGACGCGGGCCCGATCGATCAGCTTCCACCCGCGAGGAGCCTTTCGCTGCAGTTTCACCACAGTCCCCTTGGGGGCGTTCGCCCAGCGATAGGCATTCACGGCATAGAAACGCAGCTTGGCGTTCACCTTGACCCGGCCACGCGCCTTGCGTGACCAGTCGACGCGACACGTCTGGTGCTGCTTGACGGTGATCACCGCCCGCGAGCTGTCCCAGAACTGGCCTTGCGAGGCCCAGTCGTCATCGGTCCACTCAACATCGGTCGGCCCCAGACGCAGCTTGCCCAGCCCCTCGTACGGGCACCAGTAGTAGGAGGCGCGAAGCGGCCCACTCGAGTCGTACTGGTAGTCGAACGTCTGGCCGAGGTACTTGGATCCTCGCCACACCTCGACCTCGGCATCGAAGGAATCCAGCACTCCTCCGTTGTGGCGCACCTGGAACGTCAGGTCACGGCACGACCCCGACTTCACATGCACCTTGCCGCCCGCGCGCAACCACACGTCGAAGTCCTGTCCCGCCGGCGCGGAGGCGGCGACGTTCGACGCAGCGGCCGCATTGCCATTCCCGATCAGCGTCAGGATCGGGACCATCAGACCGATGGCCAAGAGCATTGCGGTGGTGCGACGGATCATGATCTCCCCCAGAGGCAACGTTGCCGAACGTTGCGAAGCGTAAGCGTCCGCCCCGACACAAGGGGGCGCTTTGCTGCAATCGGGGCCAACGGATCGTCGTCCCGGTCGACGGCGAGGCTTGCGCAGATGGGGGCGAGCGAAAACCTGAGTCAGTCGCCGCGCATCCGGGCCAGTCGGGCGCGGAGCGCCCCGGAGCGGTGGGCGTTGCCGCGCAGGTCGACGTAGGTGTCGCCGTACTCCCACAGCAACGCGTCGTCCAGACGGCGTACGGCGCCCGGCGGGTAGCGGTAGTCCATGCGCTGGGCGAGCAGGTCCTCATCCACCGACGCCAACGCGTCACCGAGCTCGGTCAGTGAGGTGATGCCGAGCTCGAGGACGAGGTCGGCGATCCACGCGTAGTGGTCGGTGCGCGACCAGCCGGCGGCGGCGTACTGCCCAGCGAGATAGGCGGCGAGCTCGCGGGGGCTGATCCGCGGGTCCCCGTCACCGGACTCCTCCGGCTCGGCCATCGGCTCCCGCAGCCGGTCGCGAATGGTGGAGAACTCACGGTCGGCCAGCTCCAGCAGGCCCGCCGCGAGGGTGAAGCGGCGGTCGAAGTCGGGGACGTGCTCGTCGGGAATCGTGCCCTTGTAGCGGATGTCGTGCTCGAACTCCGCCCACGCGTGCTGCAGCACCGTGCGGATCTGCACCTGCGCCTGCCGCCCCCGCAGCGCCTCGTACGCCGGCTGCCCCTCCCGCGCGGGGTCGAGACTGATGAGCAGGTGGCGACTGGCGTAGCCGAACCGGCCCTCGTTGGCTGTCTCGCGGCCCATGTCCCGGTCGTCGAGGACCACGACCTGGTCGTCGAGGAGCTCCACGACGGCCTGAACGTCGCTGTGGACGTAGGTGATGACGCGGATGCCGATCTGGTCGGTGATCTCGCGCAAGGGGTCGAGGTAGACCGGGCGGCCACCGTCGGTGCGGGCGGCCTTCGCGGCGAAGGACGCGACGCCCTTCGCGCGGCCGCCGACGCTGAGGTAGTTGATGCCGGCGTCATCCAGGATCGCGGTCACCAGGTCGACGAACCCGTCGGCGACCTCGCGCAGCGCCGGCTGCTGCTCGGCGTACTCCCGCACGGCGGCGGCCGCGTCGTGCGTCGCCGGCTCGCGCCTCCCGCGCGGGGTCGGCTCGAGGTCGTCGGGCAGCGTCGGGGTGACGATGTAGCCGGTCTCGAGGTCGCCGTACGTCGTCGTCTGCTCGGGGCGCCGCGTCGCGTAGCGGGCGACGTGGGCGCACACCACCGCGTCGACCTGGTCCTCGACCCGGCGCAGCTCGCTCTTGGTCGTCGCCTCCTCGACCGCGGTGCGCAGTGCCCGCCAACCAGCGGTGTCGTCGGCCTCGAGGTGCAGCGGCGGGTCGGCGGTGGCGAGGCCCTCCAGGCGACCGAGCAGCACCAGCAGCTCGCCGCGGAGGTACTCCAGGTCCCGGCCCGGCTTGTGCTTGTACTTCAGCGTCCTGCCCAACCGGAACAGCGCGATGGTCGCCGCGTGCGGGTAGACCTCGATCGCGCGTCGGGCACGACCCGATCGCGGGTTCATGTCCAGGCCGAGACGTGCGGCCACCCGCGCCCCGCGCGGCTGGTCGCGGAACTCCGGCTTGCCGGTGTTGACCGGGTGGGCGCCGGCGTCGAAGCGTGCGAAGTCGCGGTTGAGCGCCGCCTCGGCCGGCCGGTTGCCGGTGGCGTTGGTGACCACCAGCGGGGCGTCGATCGCCACGACACACTCGTCCTCGACGTACGGCGCCACCGCGGCGACGATCTCGTCGTCGTCCTGCGCCGCAGACAGGTGGACCAGGTGGCCCTCGTCGTCGAGGACGGCGATGCCGGTGGGCTTGCGCTCGCCCCACGCGAGGTCGAGTCCGACGAAGTGCATGCGCCCCACCCTGCCCTATCGGCCCCGCCCACCCACGGGGGTGAGGCGACTCACGTAGCCACCTCGACTAGGTGAGGCTAACCTAATTTGCACTGTCGAACCGAGACGAGGAGACCGGCATGGAGACCACCGACTGCCCGGAGTGCGCCCTGCCGGCCGACGTCGAATGGCGCGCCGTCGCGCCCAGCACCGCCGGCCCCGTCGAGCACGCCAAGATCACGTGCGTGCAGCGTCACTGGTTCCTGCTGCCGTTGTCGTCGCTCGCGCAGGCTGCCGCACGGGCCGAGCACCGGGAAGCCGCCTGACACCGCGGACGTACGCCGCCCGCGGGGTTCAGTCGCGCGGCTTGCGGCCCTTCGGCGGGCCGTGGTCGCGCTTGAGGTTGATCCGCTTGCCGCCGATCTTGGTCTGCTTCAGCTTCTCCCAGCCCTCCTTGGGGATGTGGGTGGGGAGCTCGACCAGGGAGTGGTCGGGGCGGATCGTGATGGCGCCGAAGTCGTCGCGGCCCAGGCCACCCTCGTTGGCGATGGCGCCGACGATCTGGCGGGGCTCGACGCGCTGGTTCTTGCCGACCGCGATCTTGTAGGTCGCCATCGGCTGGCCGTTGCCGCGCTTGCCGCGCGGACCGCCCTTGCCGCGACCACCCTGGCCGCCGGGGCCACGGTCGTCGCGCGCACGCGGCGGCGGCTCCGGCTCGTCCTCGAGCAGCAGCGGCGAGTCGCCGTGCAGCACGATCGCGAGCGCGGCCGCGACGTCGACCTCGGGCACGTCGTGCTCGCGGATGTAGTGGTTGACCACGTCGCGGAAGAAGCCGACCTGCGGCGACTCCAGGGCCTCGGTGATCTTGTCGTCGAAGCGGGCGAGCCGGGTCTCGTTGACCTCGTCGGCACTGGGCTGCTTCATCTCGGTCAGCGGCTGCTTGGTGGCGCGCTCGATGTGCTTGAGCAGGTAACGCTCGCGCGGAGTGACGAAGGAGATCGCGTCGCCGCTGCGCCCGGCGCGGCCGGTGCGGCCGATGCGGTGGACGTAGGACTCGGTGTCGGTGGGGATGTCGTAGTTCACGACGTGACTGATGCGCTCCACGTCCAGGCCGCGGGCGGCGACGTCGGTCGCGACGAGGATGTCGAGCTGGGAGTCCTTCAGCTGCCCGACGGTGCGCTCGCGGACGTTCTGCGGCACGTCGCCGTTGATGGCCGACGCCGAGTAGCCGCGGGCCCGCAGCTTCTCGGCGAGCGTCTCGGTCTCGTGCTTGGTGCGGACGAAGACGATCATCCCGTCGAAGTTCTCGACCTCGAGGATCCGGGTCAGCGCGTCGACCTTCTGCTGGTAGCGCACGATCAGGTAGCGCTGGGCGATGTTGTCGGCCGTGCGGGTCTTGCGCTCGATGGCGACCTCGACCGGGTCGTTGAGGTAGGTCGCCGAGAGCTTGCGGATCTGCTTGGGCATCGTCGCCGAGAACAGCGCCACCTGCTTGGTGGCCGGGGTGTCGGCCAGGATCGTCTCGACGTCCTCGGCGAAGCCCATGTTGAGCATCTCGTCGGCCTCGTCGAGCACGAGGTACTCCAGCTGGGTGAGGTCGAGCGTCCCCTTGTCGAGGTGGTCCATGACCCGCCCCGGGGTGCCCACCACGACGTGCACGCCGCGGCGCAGCGCAGACAGCTGGACGCCGTACCCCTGGCCGCCGTAGACCGGCAGGAGGCGTACGCCGGGCAGGTGCGCGGCGTACCGCTCGAACGCCTCACTCACCTGCAGCGCGAGCTCGCGGGTCGGGGCGAGCACGAGCGCCTGCGGGGCGTCGGCGCGGCTGACGTCGAGCCGGTCCAGGATCGGCAGCGCGAACGCGGCGGTCTTGCCGGTGCCGGTCTGCGCCAGGCCCAGCACGTCGCGCCCGGCGAGCAGGTGCGGGATGGTCTCGGCCTGGATCGGCGACGGGGTCTCGTACCCCACCTCGGCCAGGGACTGCAGGATCCGCTCGCCGAGACCGAGGTCGGCAAACGTGACGGTCTCGTCCATTGCGGGCTCACTCACCGGGCAAGCCTACGATCCGCGGCAGGCAACGGCGCCATCGTCGCCCGCATGACGCCGGCCACCCCCTAGGGTCGCGAGGTGACCTCGGGAACCGTCGATGACCTGCGTCGCGCGCGCCGGATCCTCGGCATCGGCTGCACCGGCAGCGGCAAGTCCACCCTCGCGCTGCACCTCGGAGAGCTGCTCGACCTGCCGGTGACACTGATGGACGACCTGATGTGGCAGCCGGACTGGCGGCCGACCAACCCGGAGGTCGCCGCACGGGTGGTGGCGGACCGACTGGCCGAGCCCGCATGGGTGCTCGACACGGCGTACGGCGCCCACCGCCCGGACGCGATCGCGCGGGCCGATGTCGTCGTGGCGCTGGACTATCCCCGGCGGGTGTCGCTCGGCCGGCTGCTGCGGCGTACGGCGCGACGCGTCCTCACCCGCGAACCGGTGTGCAACGGCAACGTCGAGACCCTGCGGCAGACGCTCTCCCGGGACTCCATCATCGCCTGGCACTTCCGGACCTGGTCGCAGAAGCGGGACCAGGTCCGGTCACTGCTCGCCGACCCGGCGGCTCCGCCGGTGGTGCGGCTCGGCCACCCGCGGGACGCCGCGGCACTGCTCGCCGCCCTGGCCGGGCCCTCCGCGCGCTGACGCGTCCACGACGACCACGCAGCCTCCCCCGAGCGCGACGTCTGCGGCCCGGTGTACGCCTGTGATACCTTTGGTGAACAGAAGGTGAACGGAAGGTGTCTCATGGAGAACGCAACGATGACCGAGCGGCGTCCGGGCCGCTTGCAGCTGCGCTGGGTGCCGGTGACCGATCACCGTGGCCGCACACACATGGAGGCTCGGTGGACGACCGCCGAGCAGGTGGCCATCACGCACAACGCAGCCTGACCAGGCGCGCCACTCACCACGGACCGCGTCCCCTCGGGGCGCGGTCCGTCGTCATTGGCACCGACACGCCACTTGTGACCCGGATCACGTCGGCGGGCGGGAACATTGAACGGGGTTGTCACACTTTCAATAGTTGCCAAGTCAACCAGCACTGGAAGGTGACACCCCATGACCGAGACCAGCACCGCCCTGACCGACATTGCCGGCACCTACACGCTCGACCCGTCCCACAGCCGCCTGGGCTTCCAGGCGCGGCACGCCATGGTGACCAAGGTCCGTGGCCAGTTCGCCGACTGGGAGGGCACGGCCACCATCGACACCGAGAACCCCGCGGCCTCCTCGGTGGCGCTGACCATCAAGGCCGCCAGCATCGACACCGGCTCCGCCGACCGTGACGGCCACCTGGCCTCCGGCGACTTCTTCGACGCCGAGACCTACCCGGAGCTGACGTTCGTCTCCACCGACGTCGCGCGCGACGGCAACGACTGGACCGTCACCGGCAACTTCACCATCAAGGACGTCACCAAGCCACTGACGATCACCTTCGAGGAGACCGGCTCGGCCCAGGACCCGTTCGGCAACGTGCGCGTGGGCTTCGAGGGCGAGGTCACCGTCAACCGCAAGGACTGGGACCTCACCTGGAACGCCGCGCTGGAGACCGGCGGCGTCCTGGTCTCGGAGAAGATCAAGCTCGAGTTCGACATCTCCGCGATCCGCAACGCCTGATCCCGCCGCCGACGGACAGGGACTACTCCTCCTCGGGGACCTGCTCCCGCCCGTCGGCGAGGATCCCGTAGAGCCGACGCCGCGCATCGACCAACACGTCGAGCGCGGCGTCGCGCTGTGCGGGCGACCCCCCGCTCGCGATCTGCCAGATCGCACTCATCACCTGCGGGATCTCGGCCTTGATGTCGGACTGGCGCTCCTCGCCGGTCCACGGGTTGGCGGCGTCCTCGAACGGTGCCCACACGTTGCCGAGCTCCTCCCCGTGGTCCTCGCAGTAGTCCCGCCCGGCGCGGCTGAGGTGGTGCGCGCGTCGGCCGTTGGCCTCCTCGGTCTCCACCAGCCCCTCGTCCTCGAGCTGCTGGATGGTCGGGTAGACCGACCCGGGGCTCGGCTTCCAGGCACCCTGGCTGCGGGCGGTGATCGCCTGGATCACCTGGTAGCCGTTGGGGGGCGCGTCCGCACTGCGCAGCACGTCGAGGATCGCCATGCGTACGTCGCCTCGTCGCCGGCGACCCGCGCCGCGGTTGCCGCCCGGTCGCCCCAGGCCCAGCAGCTCGGCCACCCACGGCGGTGGCCCACCGGGGCCGGCGTGCCGGTGACCCCCGCGGTCCCACTCCCCCCACATCGCCCAGGGCGGGCCGCCGCGGTGCTGTCGGCGCCGCCCCTCACATCCGTCGTCGTCCCAGCGCATCGCCACTCCCCTCGTCATGTCGCGACCCTTTCGCGATATATCGCGAGAGTACGCCGACGGATCGGCATCGGCAAGGGGGACGACGGCGTCAGTCCGCCAGCCAGGCGGCGTAGGCGTCGAAGGAGTAGGGCCGTCCGAGGAAGTCCGCGACCAGGTCGGCCGCGTCCTTCGCCCCGCCGGGCACGAGCACGCTGTCGCGGTAGCGGGCGGCGACCCCGGGGGCGAACAGGTCCTCGGCGTCGAAGGCGCTGAACATGTCCTTCGCGATGACCAGCGACCACATGTAGGTGTAGTAGCCCGAGCTGTAGCCGCCGAGGTGGCCGAAGCTGGCGAACATGTGCGTGCCCTCCAGGTAGGGCAGCGCGGCGTACCGTCCCTGCAGCTCGACCATGCGATCGGTGAGCGCCGGTGGGTTCGCCTCGGCCCGGTCGCGGTGGAACCAGTAGGACATCGCGGCGTAGAACATCTGGGTGCGCGCGTCGATGCCCTTGCCGAAGTCGTCGGCCTCCCGCATCGCGGCGACGAGGTCAGCCGGGATCGGCTCCCCGGCGGCGTCGGTGGCGAAGGTCTGCAGCACCTCGGCCCGCCACGCCCACTCCTCCAGCATCTGGCTCGGCGCCTCGACGAAGTCCCACTCGGTGGCCACGCCGGCGAACTCGGCCCAGTCGCCGTGGCCCGCGAGCACGTGGTGCAGCAGGTGGCCGAACTCGTGGAAGAGCGTCACCACGTGGTCGTGCTCCATCAGCCCGCGGGCGAAGTTGCACACCAGCACTCCCTCGGGCAGCGACCGGCCCCGGACGCCCTCGGTCAGCGTGAACTGCGCCGCGTGCTTGTACTTCCCCTCCCGCGGGTGCAGGTCGAGGTGGATCCGACCGAGCAGGGTGTCGGCGGGCTCGCCCCCGTCGCTCGACTCCGCGACCCGGTGGACGTCGTACGTCGCGACCTCCTCGTGCCAGCTCGGCGCGTCGACCGCGACGTAGCGCAGCCCGAAGAGGCGGCCCGTCACCTCCAGCAGTCCCGCCCGGACCTTGGCGAAGTCGAAGTAGGTGCGCACCCGCTGGGAGTCGACCGCATAGCGCTCCTGGCGCACCAGCTCGGTGTAGTACGCCGCGTCGTACGGCGCCACCTCGGTCGCGTCCGGGTGGTCGCGGCGGTAGCGCTCGAGCAGCACGCCCAGGTCGCGACGCATCGGCTCCTCGGCCGCGTCGGCGATGCGGTCGATGAACTCGGGGATCGCGGCGCCGGTGCCGATCATCTTGACCTCGGCGTCCAGGCTCGGCCAGTCGTCGTGGCCGACCGCGACCGCGAGCTCGTGGCGCAGCGCGAACATCTCGGTCAGCAGTGGCTCGCTGTCGGGCCAGCCGCGCTGGAGGAACGCGACCGTCATGTCGTGGCGCACGTCCCGGTCGTGGGCGAACATCCGCGTCGGCACCGCGTCGGGGTAGTCGGTCGTGACCGTCACCAGCCCGTCCTCGTCGGCCGGGTGGGCGGCCAGCCAGTCCGCGGGCATGCCGGCGAGTCGCTCGGGCGCCACGCGGATGGTGCGCACGTCGGAGCGGATGACGCGGCTGAACTCCTGGTCCAGCTCGGTGAGGCGCTCGCGGATCTCCGCGATCCGTGCCCGCGTCGCCTCGTCGCGGTCCACGCCGGCGCGACGGAAGTCGCGCAGCACCTGCGCGAGCAACCGGGCCGCCTGCGGGTCGAGGCCGTCGGCGCTGAGCCCGGCGAAGACGTCGTACAGCTCACGGTCGAGCGACCAGGCGGTCTCGATGCGCTCGGCGCGCGCCTCCGCCTCGTCCCCGAGCCGCCGGACCGCGTCGTCGGGGTGCACGTTGCCGAACAGGGACCCGGCCGCACCGACGTTGCTCAGGTGACCGCCTGCGCGGTCCCACAGGGCCAGCACCTCGCGCGCCTCGGTCGGCGTCTCGTCCTTGATCACCGCGACGAGCGCCTCGGCGAGGCCGACCTCCTCCTCCACACGGGCGCGCAGCCAGTCGGTCCAGTCCTCACGGGCGGGCAGGGTGAGCGGGGCGAGCGTCATCGGCCGAGCGTACGCCGCCGCGACGGCCGCCCGACGAGACCGGGTGCGCCCGGCCGCCGGCGGGCCTAACCTAGGGACACATCGACGGGAGGGGACCCGTCGCCAGCGCAGGGAGATCCCATGGATCGCAGCATGCTTCGTCCCGCCCGTCTCGCCCTCGTCGCCGCCGTGCTCGGCCTCGCGGTCAGTGGCTGCGGCCTGGACCAGTTGGCCCAGGAGGGCGCCGAACGCGCCGTCGAGGAGGCCGTCGAACAGGGCGCCAGCGGCGACGTCGACATCGACATCGACGGCGAGGACGGCTTCAGGATCGAGGGCGAGGACGGGTCGTTCGAGGTCGGCGCGACCGACCTGCCCGACGACTTCCCGTCCGACCTGGTGCCGCTCGTCGACGGGGAGCTGATCGCCAGCGCCCGGGTCACGGAGGGCGAGACCACCAACTGGTCGGCGAACTTCCAGGTGCCGACCGAGGCCGGCGACGCCTTCGCAGGCGCGTTGGCGGCCCTGGAGTCCGCCGGCTACGAGGCGGCGCAGACGACCCAGTCGGGCACGTACAACACCGCACTGCTGGAGGGCAACGGGCTGCAGGTCGTGCTCGGCGCCCTTCCCGACAGCAGCTCGGGCGGCAGCCTGGTGACCTACCAGGTCAGCACGGTCAGCCCGTGAGCACCGGCTCCCGTGCTGGCTCGAGGTCGGCCGGGACCGGGACGGGGCGCCGACGGCGCCCCACGTCGTAGAGCACCAGGCCGACGGCCAGCAGCAGCGCGGCGAGCACCGTCGCGTTCGCGGCGAGCGCGGCGGGCCGGTCGACGTCGAGCAGGTGGTAGGTGTCCAGCCCGCCCAGGACGTACCAGGCGAGGTAGGCCGCGGAGGGCACCAGCCACGTCACCGGGTGCCACCACCGCACCCGTGCCTGGTTGGCGCCGACCAGCACGAAGTCGAGCACGACGAGTGCCGGCGTGAGCATGTGCTCGAAGACCGAGAACGGGTCCCACAGGTTGTCGTTGTTCATCGGGATGAACGCGAGCGCGACCAGCAGCATGGTGCTCGCCAGGGCTCCCCGCAGCCACGGCGAGCGCGGCTCGGCGACGGCGAGGCCGAGGTAGGCGATGCCCACCGCGAGGCTCGCCAGCTGGCTGAGCGCGGTCCACCACACGGCGTACTGCTGCGCCGCGAGGGCGACCCCGGTGAAGGCGCAGGCGGCGACCAGCAGCCGCCACAGCGTCACCGCGGTCGACTGGTTCACCCGGCGATGGTGCCACGTTCACCTCGTGTTCACCCAACGAACGGGGCGGAGGGTTCAGACCAGCTCGCCCCGCTTGCGGGAGAGGTACGCGCGCTCGGCGGTGTTGTCGCACGTCGCCAGCGCCGCGTCGTACGCCGCCCGCGCGTCGGCGCTGCGGCCCAGCCGTCGCAGCAGGTCGGCCCGCGTGACGTGCCAGGCGTGGTAGGTGGCCAGGTCGAGACGGTCGACGACGGCGAGCGCGACCTCCGGACCGTCGAGCTCGGCGATCGCGACAGCGCGGTTGAGGGCCACCACGGGCGAGGGGTCGATCGCCGCGAGCTGGTCGTAGAGCGCGACGACCTGGCTCCAGTCGGTGTCGCGCGCGGTCGGCGCATCGGTGTGCACGGCGTTGATCGCGGCCAGCAGCTGGTAGCGGCCCGGCCGGTCGATCGCGAGGCACTCCCGCACCAGGGCGTGACCCTCCTTGATCAGGGTGCGGTCCCAGCCGCCGCGGTCCTGCTCGGGGAGCGGCACGAGCTCCCCGCCCCGCACCCGCGCGGCCCGACGGGCATCGGTGAGCAGCATCAGGGCCAGCAGCCCGGCCACCTCGGGTTCGCCGGGCAGCAGGGAGCGCAGGACGCGGGTCAGCCGGATGGCCTCCCCGGTGAGCTCCTCGCGCAGCGGGGCGCCGTCGCCGGAGGCGAGATAGCCCTCGTTGAAGACCAGGAAGAGCACGGTGAGCACGCCGTCCAGGCGACCGGGGAGGTCGGCGGCCTCCGGCACGCGGTAGGGGATCCGGGCGGCGGCGATCTTCTTCTTCGCCCGCGTGATGCGCGCGGCCATGGTGGTCTCCTGGACCAGGAACGCCGCGGCGATCTCGGGCACGGTGAGGCCGCCGAGCAGCCGCAGCGTGAGCGCGATGCGTGCCTCCGGGGCGAGCGCGGGGTGGCAGCAGGTGAACAGCAGCCGCAGCCGGTCGTCCTCGACGGCGCCGATGCGCTCGTGGGGCTCGTCGTCGGTGATCATCCGTGCCGCCCGGTGCTTGTCGTCGCGCCGTTGCTCACGCCGGAGCCGGTCGATCGCTCGACGGCCCGCGGTCGTGGTGAGCCAGCCGCCGGGGTTGGGCGGGACGCCCTCGACCGGCCACCTCTCCAGGGCCGCGACCAGCGCCTCGCCGGCCGCCTCCTCGGCGATGTCGATGTCGCCGAAGCGGCGGACCAGCGCAGCGATGATGCGGCCGTGCTCCTCCCGGAAGACCCGCTCGATCGCGTCGGTGGTTTCGACAGGCTCAACCACCGGTCCGGTCCTCGTGCCGCCCCCGGCGGTCGAGCCGTCCCCGGTGGTCGGGCCGTCCCCGGTGGTCGAGCCTGTCGAGACCCCCGGGCGCTCCTCGCTCACCCGCCCTGGAAGGGCCGGACCTCGACCTTGCCCCGGCATGCCTTCGAGCCCCGTGCCGCGAGGGCGAGGGCGGCGTCGAGGTCCGGGACGTCGACGACCCAGAAGCCCCCGATGAACTCCTTGGTCTCCAGGTAGGGGCCGTCGGTGACCACGGGCTCCTCGCCGGTGCCGTCCATGACGCTCGCGGTCGAGGGCGCCTGGAGTCCGCCGGCGAAGACCCAGCTGCCCTCGGCCTTCAGCTCGTTGTTGAAGGCGTCGGTGTCGGCGAACGCCTGCTCCATCTCCTGCTCCGAGGCGTAGCCACCGATGCCGTGGAAGCTCTCCTCCGGGCCGTGCACGGCCAACAGGTACTCGGTCATGTCCTTCTCCTCAGGTACTCCGGCGGTCCCGATGACCGCCTCTCACCCTGACCACGAACGGGTCCGCCGCCATTCGACAGCACCCGAGGACCTTTTTCCACGGCCTCAGCCGCGGGCCTCCTCGGCGCCGAGCCGGGCGAGCTCGTCGGCCCGCTCGTTGCCCGGATCGCCGGCGTGGCCCTTGACCCAGTGCCACTCGACCTCGTGGGTACGCCGCGCCTCGTCCAGGCGCTGCCACAGGTCGACGTTCTTGACCGGCTTCTTCGCCGCGGTACGCCAGCCGTTGGCCTTCCAGTTGGCCAACCACGACAGGATGCCGCTGCGCACGTAGGTGCTGTCGGTGTAGAGCGCCACCCGTGAGGGGCGCGTCAGGGACTCCAACCCGCGGATGGCGGCCATCAGCTCCATGCGGTTGTTGGTCGTCGCGGCCTCACCGCCGTGCAGCTCCCGCTCGTGGTCGCCGTAGCGCAGGATCGCGCCCCAGCCGCCCGGCCCGGGGTTGCCCGAGCAGGCGCCGTCGGTGTGGATGGTCACGACCTCGGGGTCGACTCCGTCGGCAGGCACGGGCGGATCCTATGACCTCCGGACGCACGACGGCCCGAGCGGGTGCTCCCGCCCGGGCCGCGCTGCGTGGGATCGATCAGGCGATGATCGAAGCGGGCACGCTGTGGCCCGCCGTCCGGTTCTCGGCGTCGACGAACCAGGCGAGCTGCTCCAGGCGCTCGGTGATCTCGTGGAGCATGTCCGCCGTCGTCGGGTCGGCGGCGTCGACCTCGTCGTGGATGCGACGCGCGGTGCCGACCACGGCGTAGAGCGAAGCGCTGATCCGGTCGACGACCTCGCTCACCGCGACCTCACCGGTCGGGAACGGCGGCAGGGTCGTGTCCTTGGCCACGCGGGCCGCGGAGCCGTCCGGGACGACGTACGTCGCGCGCATGCGCTCGGCGATGTCGTCACCGAACTCGCGGGCGGCATCGACGATCTCGTCCAGCTGCAGGTGCATGTCGCGGAAGTTGGGGCCGACGACGTTCCAGTGCGCCTGCTTGCCCTGCAGTGCGAGGTCGGTCAGGTCGACCAGGAGCTGCTGCAGGTGCGCAGCGAACTGCTCGTCGGCCTTGAAGGCCGGGTGGGCGACGTGCTTCTCGCGGTGGGTGGTCTCGGACTGCACGGTGGTCACGATCGGTGCTCCTTCGCAGGTTGCTGCGGGCCCGATCCGGGCCCCTTCACTGGAATCGATACTGGCACATTTTCTTGAACGATTCCAGAAAAGTGAGCCTTGCCTAAGGGCACCGCGCTTCCCGCCGACCGGCCGAAAATCGGATGTCGGTGGCAGTCCCTAGGCTGCACACTGCAGTCGAGGGAGTTCGGTGAGAGGACGGGCATGGGCGAGATGATCCGCGCGAGCGGACTGGTGAAGCGGTACAAGGAGGTCGAGGCCCTCGCGGGACTCGACCTGTCGGTGGCCGAGGGCCAGGTGCTCGCGCTCCTGGGCCCCAACGGCGCCGGCAAGACCACGGCGGTGCGGTGCCTGACGACACTGCTCCGTCCCGACGAGGGCACCGCGACCATCGCCGGCGTCGACGTGCTCGCCGACCCGGTCGGCGTGCGGTCCAAGATCGGCCTCTCCGGGCAGTACGCCGCGGTCGACGAGCACCTCACGGCGTACGAGAACCTCGTCATGATCGGACGGCTCTACCACCTCGGCAAGGAGGCGGCGCAGCAGCGGGCCCGCCAACTGCTCGAACGCTTCGACCTCACCGAGTTCGCCGACCGGCCCACCAAGACCTACTCCGGTGGCCAGCGCCGCCGCCTCGACCTGGCCGGCGCCCTCGTCGCCGAGCCGCCGGTGATCGTGCTCGACGAGCCGACCACGGGCCTGGACGTGCGCAGCCGGCAACAGATGTGGGAGGTCATCCGCGACCTCATCGCCTCCGGCACCACGCTGCTGCTCACCACGCAGTACCTCGAGGAGGCCGACAAGCTGGCCGACGACATCCTCGTCATCGACCACGGGCGCCCGATCGCCCACGGCACCGCAGACGAGCTCAAGGCGCGCACCGGCGGGGAGCGCATCGAGGTGGTGCTCGCCGACGTCGAGGACCGCGACGCCGCCACCCGCGTGCTGCAGGAGGTCACCGGCAACGAGGTGCAGGCCTCCAACAACGGCCGCGACCTCACGACCCACGCGGCCGGCGGGGCCTCCGACCTCGCGCGGGTGCTGACCGGCTTCGAGGCCGCGACCGTCACGGTGCTCGACGTGGGCCTGCGGCGCCCGACCATGGACGACGTGTTCCTCACCCTCACCGGCCACGTGGCCGAGGCGGACGACGACAAGGAGGCCGCCCGATGAGCGCGGTGCAGGACAGCGACCGGGCCACGGTGCCCGCCGGCGGCGGAGTCGCCGCGGCACTGAGTGACGGCTGGGTGGTCGCCCAGCGCAACCTGATCAAGATCAAGCGCGTGCCCGAGGTGCTGGTCTTCGTGCTGATCAGCCCGATCATGTTCGTGCTGCTCTTCGCCTACGTCTTCGGCGGCGCCATCGCGCCCCCCGGTGCCGTGGACTACAAGGAGTACCTCATCTGCGGCATCTTCGCCCAGACCGTCGTGTTCGGTGCGACCTTCACCGGCGCGGGCCTGGCCGAGGACATGCAGAAGGGCATCATCGACCGGTTCCGGTCACTGCCGATGTCGCGTGCCGCGGTGCTGATCGGCCGCACGACCTCCGACGTGGTCTACAACGTGCTCTCGCTGGCCATCATGGCGCTCACCGGCCTGCTGGTCGGGTGGCGCATCCGTGAGGGCGTGATCGACGCGATCCTCGGCTTCGGCCTGTTGCTGCTCTTCGCCTACGCGATGAGCTGGGTGATGGCCTGGGTCGGCCTGCTCGTGCCCAGCGTGGAGGTCATCAACAACGCCTCCTTCATCGTCATCATGCCGTTGACCTTCGTCTCCAACGCCTTCGTGCCGCTGGATGACTTCAGCGGTCCGCTGCAGAAGTTCGTGGAGTGGAACCCGGTGTCGGCGGTCACCCAGGCCAGTCGCGAGCTCTTCGGCAACACCGGGGGCGCCCCTCCGGGATCCGACGCCTGGGCGATGCAGCACCCGGCGCTCTACTCCCTGCTCTGGGTGGTGCTGATCGTGGCGATCTTCCTGCCGCTCTCGGTGCGGCAGTACCGGCGTACGACCAGCAAGTAGCACCTTCTCCCGGGCACGCCCTACGGTGAAGCCCATGGATTGGGGCCGGTACGACGCCGCGCTGTTCGACCTCGACGGGGTGGTGACGCCCACCGCCGAGGTCCACATGCGCGCCTGGGCGACGATGTTCGAGGAGTTCCTGCGCAGCCGCGGGGTGAGCGAGGCCTACACCGACGCGGACTACTACGCCCACGTCGACGGGATGCCGCGCTATGACGGGGTGCGGTCCTTCCTCGCCTCCCGCGGCATCACGCTGCCCGAGGGCGACCCGAGCGACGACCCGGCCACCGAGTCGGTCGCCGGCCTCGGCAACCGCAAGAACGAGGCGTTCAACGAGGTGCTGCGCACCGACGGCGTGACGGCGTACGCCGGCTCGGTGATGCTCATCGAGCACCTCGCCGAGCGTGGGATCCCGATGGCGATCGTCTCCTCCTCCCGCAACGCGCCGGCCGTGCTCGAGGCCGCCGGCCTCACCGCCCACTTCGAGACCGTCATGCACGGCGGCGTGGCCGCCGAACGCGGACTGTCCGGCAAGCCGGCACCCGACACCTTCCTCGCCGCCGCCGCGGACCTCGGCGTCGGGCCGTCCGGGTGCGTCGTGCTCGAGGACGCCGTGAGCGGCGTCGCCGCCGGCGCTGCCGGCGAAGTCGGCCTGGTGGTCGGCGTGGACCGCGGCGCAGGAGCCGAGGCGCTCACCGACGCCGGTGCCGACGTCGTCGTCAGCGACCTCATGGAGCTGCTGCCCGCCCCCGGAGAGGAGACCGCGTGAGCCCCGACGGACCGTCCCACGTCGCCCCGCCGTCCTCGGACCCCCTGGACCGCTCCCGGTTCCCGATCGACGAGTGGCGCCTGGTCGAGACCCGCTTCGGCGACGACGACCTCGGCACCACCGAGTCCCTCTTCAGCGTCGGCAACGGCTACCTCGGGATGCGCGGCAACTACGAGGAGAGCCGCGACGCCGCGGTCGACGGCACCTTCGTCAACGGCTTCCACGAGACCTGGCCGATCCTGCACGCGGAGGAGGCCTACGGCTTCGCCCGTGTGGGGCAGACCATCGTCAACGTGCCCGACCCGAAGGTCATCCGGCTCTACGTCGACGACGAGCCGCTCCAGCTCTCGGCTGCCGACCTCCTCGAGTACGAGCGCGCGCTCGACTTCCGCGACGGCGTCCTGACCCGCGACCTGATCTGGCGCACCCCCGGCGGCAAGCGGGTCCAGGTGCGCAGCAAGCGCATGGTGCCGCTCAACCAGCGCCACCTCGCGGTGATGACCTTCGAGGTGACGCTGCTGGACCACAAGGCGTCGGTGGCGATCTCCTCCCAGCTGCTCAACCGGCAGGACGTGCCCCGACAGCAGGGTGCCGGTGACGGCGGGGCCTACGACCCGCGCAAGGCCGACCGGTTCGACCGACGGGTCCTGCTGCCGCAGCTCGACGGCGCCCACGACACCGGGCGCATCCTGCTGGGCTACCAGTGCGCCGACAGCGGGATGACGCTCGGCGTGGTCGCCGACCACGACCTGCGGACCGCCTCGGACAGCGCGATGCAGGTGCACTCCGAGGAGGACATGGCCAAGGTGATCTACCGCGTCGCGGCCGAGCCCGGCGTACCGATCACCCTCACCAAGCTGGTCTCGGTCCACACCGCCGACTCGATCCCGCCCCGCGAGCTGATCGACCGGTGCGAGCGCACCCTGGACCGCACCCACGAGGAGGGCCTGGCCCACCAGTTCGGCGAGCAGCGCGCCTGGCTCGAGGAGTTCTGGGAGCGCAGCGACGTCCAGATCGGCGGACGGCCCGACCTGCAGCAGGCCGTGCGGTGGAACCTCTTCGCGATCGCCCAGGCGGCCGCCCGCGCGGAGGGACAGGGCATCTCGGCCAAGGGCGTGACCGGCTCCGGCTACGGCGGTCACTACTTCTGGGACACCGAGGTGTACGTGATGCCGTTCCTCACCTACACCATGCCCTACGCCGCGCGGAACGCCCTGCGGTTCCGCTACTCGCTGCTGGACTACGCACGCGTGCGCGCCAGCGAGCTGGCCCAGCGGGGTGCGCTCTTCCCGTGGCGCACCATCAACGGCCACGAGGCGTCGGCGTACTACGCCGCCGGCACCGCGCAGTACCACATCGACGCCGACATCGCCTATGCACTGAGCCAGTACGTCGGCGCCACCGGCGACACCGACTTCGTCGCCCGCGAGGCGATCGACATCTACGTCGAGACCGCGCGCCTGTGGGCCGACCTCGGCTTCTGGCGCGACGAGGGCAAGCGCCGGTTCCACATCCACGGCGTCACCGGCCCGGACGAGTACACGACCGTGGTCAACGACAACCTGTACACGAACGTCCTCGCGCGCTTCAATCTCCGACGGGCGGCCGACGCCGTGTGGGAGCTGCACCGCGACGACCCGGAGGCGTACGAGCGGCTCGTCCGGCGTACCAACCTCGACCCGAGCGAGGTCAACGAGTGGGCCGACTGCGCGAAGGGGATGTTCATCCCCTACGACGAGCACCTCGGCATCCACCCCCAGGACCGGCACTTCCTCGAGCGGGAGATGTGGGACCTCGAGCACACGCCGATGGACAACCGGCCGCTGCTGCTGCACTACCACCCGCTGGTGATCTACCGGTTCCAGGTGCTCAAGCAGGCCGACGTGGTGCTGGCGCTCTTCCTGCAGGGCGAGGAGTTCACCCCGGAGCAGAAGAAGGCCGACTTCGACTACTACGACCCGCTGACCACCGGCGACTCCACGCTGTCGGCGGTCGTGCAGTCGATCATGGCGGCCGAGGTGGGCTACCACGAGCTCGCGCTGCGCTACTTCCACGGCGCGCTCTACGTCGACCTGGCCGACCGGCACGGCAACACGACCGACGGCGTCCACGTCGCCTCCACCGGTGGCGTGTGGAGTGCCCTCGTCGCCGGGTTCGGCGGGTTCCGCGACGTCGGTGCCTCCGCGGGTGAGCAGCAGTGGCGGCTCGACCCGCGGCTGCCCGAGGAGTGGGACTCGCTCTCCTACCGGCTCACCCTGCGCGGCACGCGGGTACGCGTCACGGTGCGCGCCGAGGAGCTGCAGCTGGAGATCGAGGACGGCCCCGGGCCGGTCCCGTTCCTGGTGCGCGGCGAGTCGGTCACCGTCACCTCCGACCAGCCGGTCAAGGTCGCGCTCACCCACCAGGGACCGCAGCTGGCCGGGGCACCCGCGCCACCGGACGCCGTACGCCGTGCCGACGGCACGGTGATCGGCTCGGTCGTGCCGTGGGGCGACGACGACGCGCCGTACCTCGACTGACCACGGGGCACGGCCAGCCGAGTTGGCGCCGACTCGGCGGGCTTGAGAGCCGAGTTCGCGCCGACTCGACCCGATCCTGAGCCGAGTTGGCGCCGACTCGGCACCCGGGGACGACGGAGCTGACCGAAACCCGCTCGCGTGCCGTCGGCGGCGACCGGGAGAATGCAGCCCGTGGTGGGCATGGGTTCGTTCTGGCAGCAGCTCCCGACCGAGGGGCGGTGGCTGCTCTCGACGGTGGCGTTCCAGACCCTGGGGCGCGGCCTGACGCTGCCGTTCACGATCGTCTACCTCAACGAGGTCCGCGGCTTCGACCTCGACCTGTCCGGCACCCTGATGGCGCTCATCGCCGTCGTGGCGCTGCTCGCCACCGGCCCGGGCGGCATCTTCACCGACCGCGTGGGCGCCCGCCGCGTGCTGCTGGTCGGCTTCGGCTCGATGATGGTCGGCAGCATCGTGCTGGCCTTCGCCACCACGCCGTGGGCCGCCGCCCTGGGACTGGCGCTGATCGGGGTCAACTTCGGCGTCACCTGGCCGGCGTTCAACGCGGTGATCGCCGAGATCACCACCGGCGACCTCCGGCTGCAGTACTTCGGCATCAACTTCGCCCTGGTCAACCTCGGCATCGGTGTCGGCGGCATCATCGGCGGCCTCTACGTCGACGTGTCCGAGCCGCGCACCTTCACCACGATCTTCCTCGTCGAGGCCGCGAGCACGCTGATCCCGATCGGCCTGATGCTCGGTCCGCTGCGTCACGTCGCCGGCCGCCCCGAGGCGACGACCGAGGACACCGACGACGCCGGTGGCAGCTACCTGGCGATCCTGCGGCAGCCGGCGATGGCGGTGCTGGTCCTGTTGACCTTCTTCTCGGTCTTCGTGGGCTACGGCCAGCTCGAGGCCGGCCTGCCGGCCTTCACCCGCCAGGTCTCGGAGGTCTCGACACGCACGCTGGGCATCGCCTTCGCGGTCAACACCGGCGTGATCGTGGCATTCCAGTTCTTCGTGCTCGGGCGCATCCGCGGCAAGCGGCGCACGCGCGTGATGCTGGTGATGTCCGGCACCTGGGTCGCCGCCTGGGTGCTGCTGGGCACCACCGGCCTGGCCCCGGCGAGCATGGCCGCCGCGGCCGGCGTCCTCGCCTTCATGGGCGTCTTCGCCCTCGGCGAGACGATGCTGCAGCCGACCATCCCGGCGGTGACGAACGACCTCGCCACCGACCGCACCCGCGGCCGCTACAACGCGCTCAGCTCGGCCGCCTTCCAGGGCGGCGCGATCGCCGGGCCGATCGCGGCCGGCCTGCTGCTGGACCGCGGTTGGGGCAACGGCTACGTCGCGGTCATGGTGGCCGGCTGCGTGGCGGTCGCCGCCCTGGCCCTGGTGCTCGAGCGTCGCATCCCCGCCGCGGCCAACGGACTGGTGGAGCCCGACCCGGTCAGTCGCTGACCGGCAGGTCGACCCGGATCCGGGTGTCGCCCGGGACGCTGAGCAGGGAGACGGCCCCGCCGTGGGCCGTCACGATGGCCTGGACCAGCGCCAGGCCGAGACCCACGCCGCCCTCCCGGTGGCGCGAGGCGTCACCACGGGAGAACCGCTCGAACGCCGAGGAGACCAGCTCGGCCGGGAAGCCCGGTCCGTCGTCGCGCACCTCGAAACCACCCTCGTGCAGCGCCACCGTGACGGTGCTGCCCGCGGGCGTGTACTTGCGGGCGTTGGTCAGCAGGTTGGTCACCACCTGGCGCAGCCGCAGCTCGTCGCCGGTGACCACGACGGGCTCGTCGCCCTCGGGCAGCCGCACCCGCCAGTGGTGACCCGGGGCGACGACGTGCGCGTCGTCCACGGTCTCCAGCACCAGTCGCGACAGGTCGACCGGCTGACGCTCCAGTGGCCGACCGGCGTCGAGACGCGCGAGCAGCAGCAGGTCCTCGACCAGCGCGGTCATCCGCTGGGACTCCTCCCCGACCTTGGTCAGTGCGGCGTCGATGGTGGCCTCGTCCCGCCGACGCCGGGCGAGCTCGGTGTAGCCGGCGATCGTGGTGAGGGGAGTGCGCAGCTCGTGGGAGGCGTCGGCGACGAACTGCCGCACCTGCTGCTCGCTGCGGTGGCGTGCCTCCAGCGAGGTCTCCACGTGGGCGAGCAGCGTGTTGAGCGCACCACCGACCTTCCCGGTCTCGGTGCGGGGGTCGGTGAGGTGGTCCGGCACCCGCTCGGTGATCGCGATCTCGCCCTCGCTCAGCGGGAGCTCCGCCACCGCGTGGGCGGTCTCGGCGACCTCGTTGAGCGGACGCAGCTGACGGCGTACGAGCAGGGTGCCGAGCCCGGCGGCGGTGAGGACGCCGAGCAGGCCCAGCACGACCTCCCACTGCACCAGCGAGGCCACCGCGCGGTCGACCTCACCGGTCGGGAGCCCCGTCACCAGCCGCCCCTCGAGATCGGCCGCGACGCGGTAGCTCTCCCCGGCCACCTCCACGGTGTGGGCCTCGCCGTCACTGGGCACCGCGGCGAGCGATGCCAGGTCCTCGGCGTCGAGCAGCTCGGCCTCGCCGCGCTGCTCGCTGAGCACGAACCCGACGTCGCGCCCGGGGAAGGCCACCAGGGTCCCTGGCCGCTGGTTGCCGATCTCGGGCACGTCCCCCTCGAACCGGTCCAGCAGCCGGTCCCGGCTCGGCAGCGGCAGGCCGGCGCGCGGGCCCCCGGCCCGGTCGACCGACGACAGCACCTCCCGGTCCAGCTCGTCGTGGAGGTGGTCGCTCATCGCGAGCGCCGTGGCGAGACCGACCGAGGCGGACACCACGGCGACCAGTGCGACCGCGGTGATGACCAGGCGGGAGGTCAGGGAGCGTGGGAGACGCATCTGTCGACCTACGTCGTCGGCTTGAGCACGTAGCCCGCACCGCGGACGGTGTGGATCATCGGCTCCCGGCCCGCGTCGATCTTCTTGCGCAGGTAGGAGATGTAGAGCTCCACGACGTTGGCGTCGCCGCCGAAGTCGTAGTTCCACACCCGGTCCAGGATCTGTGCCTTGCTGAGCACCCGGCGCGGGTTGCGCATCAGGTAGCGCAGCAGCTCGAACTCGGTCGCGGTGAGCGCGACCTCGTCGCCGTCGCGGTGCACCTCGCGGCTGTCCTCGTCCATGACGAGGTCGCCGACCCGCAGGGCGTCGTCCTCCTGCGCCGCCGCGGCCACGCCCGCGCGGCGTACGAGCGCCCGCAGGCGCGCCACCAGCTCCTCCAGCGAGAACGGCTTGGTGACGTAGTCGTCACCGCCCGCGGTCAGGCCCGCCACCCGGTCCTCCACGGCATCCCGCGCGGTCAGGAACAGCACCGGCACCGTGGGGTCGAAGGCCCGGATGCGCTGCAGCGCGGTCATCCCGTCGAAGTCGGGCAGCATCAGGTCCAGCACCACCACGTCGGGCCGCTGCTGTCGCGCGGCGTCGACGGCCGCGCGTCCGGTGTGGGCCGTGGTGACGTCCCATCCCTCGTAGCGCAGCGCCATCGCCACGAGCTCGGCGATGTTGACCTCGTCGTCGACGATCAGGGCCGTCAGCGGCGTCCCGTCGGCGCGCACCGGGGCAGTCGGGGAGGAAGCGTTCACGACCCCAGTCTGGACCGGCGACCTGTGTGGTTGCTGTGAGAGCGCCCTCCGCGCCGGCACCGCGGGTCCAAGGGCCAGTGGTCCCGGGTCCTTCGGCACCTCCGCACCGCGGCCAGACGGCGCTGCAATGGCAGCATGCAGCGATCGATCGAGTTGCCCTACGACGAGTGTCGCCGCCGCCTGTCGACCGCGGACGTCGGTCGGGTCGCGATCTGTGCACCGGACGGTCCGCAGATCGTCCCGGTCAACTACGTCCTCGACGAGGAGTCGATCATCTTCCGCATCGCGCCCTACAGCCTGCTCGGCACGCGTGCCGACGGCGCCCGGCTCGCGTTCGAGGTCGACCACCTCGACCACGCGACGCGTGCGGGGTGGAGCGTGGTCGCCAGCGGCCCCGGAGAGTTCGTCGCCGACACCTTCGAGACCGCACGGTTGCGGATGCACGGGCTGCTGGAGCCGTGGGCCGGCGGCGCCCGGCCGCTCCACGTCCGGATCCGATGGACGCGGCTGACCGGGCGAGCGGTGGGCGCGCCCCCACCGCGGGAGTGACCGGCGTACGACGGCGAGCCCGGACCCGCGCGGTCAAGGTGGGCCACAATCGACCCATGGCACGCGAGGAACCCGTCCTGCCGACCTCCGCCCGGGCGCTGCTCGACGCGGTGATGGCGATCGGGTCGGACCTGGACCTGCCGCGCACCCTGGACCGGCTGGTCCTCGCGGCCTGCTCCCTGACCGATGCGCAGTACGGCGCGCTGGGCGTGATCGGTGAGGACGGCGAACTGGCCGAGTTCGTCTACCACGGCATCGACCCCGACACCCGCGGCCGCATCGGCGACCTCCCCCGCGGCCGCGGGGTGCTGGGCCTGCTGATCGACGAGCCCGCCTCGATCCGCCTGCACCGGCTCCAGGACCACCCGTCCTCCTACGGGTTCCCCCCGAACCATCCGCCGATGCGGAGCTTCCTCGGCGTCCCGGTCCGGATCGGCGAGACCGTCTTCGGCAACCTCTACCTGACCGACAAGGCCGGGGGCGCGGACTTCACCGCCCAGGACCAGGTGCTCGTGGAGGCCCTCGCCGCCGCGGCGGGCTACGTCGTCGAGAACGCCCGCACCTACGGGCGCTCCGAGCGCCAGCGCGCGTGGCTGGAGGCCGCCGCCCTGCTCCACGACGTGGTGCGGCCCCCCGCCGGCCTCGACGAGGCGTTCGGCCACCTCGCCGTCGCCGTCCGCGTCGCCGGCGACGCCCGCGCGGTGGGCGTGCTGCACGAGACCGACGGCCGGTTGGAGCTGGTCGCACGGGAGGGGCGGCATGCGAGCGAGGTGCCCGCCCTGTGCGAACGGCTCCGCAGCCAGCTCGCCTCCGCCCTGGACGAGGGTCCCCCGCCGGCCATCCCGTTGCCGGACGGCACCGCCGCGCTCGTGGTGCCCCTGCACGGGGACCTCTTCGGGCGGGCCGTGGTGGTGGCGGTCCTCGACGACGCCCCGGCGGCGCGCGCCCACGAGCGGCCGATGCAGGGCTTCGCCCCGCACGCCTCACTCACCCTGGACCGCCTCCGCGCGGTCGCGGACCGGGAGCAGCTCGCCGTGGTCAGCGACCGCGAGCGCATCGCCCGCGACCTGCACGACGTGGTGATCCAGCGTCTCTTCGCTGTCGGGCTCAGCCTGCAGGCCACCCAGGCCCAGGCCACGGCGCCCCGGGTCCAGCAACGCATCACCCAGGCGGTGGCGGACCTGGACACCACCATCAGCGACATCCGTACGACGATCTTCCGGCTCAGCAGGAACGCTCCCGAGGGTCTCCGGTCGGCCCTGGACACGCTGGTCGCCGAGTACCGCACCGCCCTGGGGTTCACCCCGGAGCTGCGGGTCCACGGGCCGCTGGACGCCGCGGCCGAGCCCCTCGCCGAGGACGTCCTCGCGGTGGCGCGCGAGCTCCTCTCCAACGTCTCCCGCCACGCCCGCGCGACCCGCACCGCGGTCGAGGTCCACGTGCAGACCGCACCGGACCCCTCGCTGACCCTGCAGGTCGTCGACGACGGTGTCGGCCTGCCGGAGGACCGCCGCGAGAGCGGCCTGGCCAACATCCGCCGG